>NZ_LT671858.1:646233-1292466 GCF_900083515.1 Cuniculiplasma divulgatum | reverse complement strand
AGAAAAGTTTCAACGGATGGAGAAGGTTCAGAGGAATTTATCATGCTCTTCCTTAGATAACTCATCATCTCTTCATCGCTCATTTCTTCAATCGTTCGTGCATGCAACAAATCCTCCATCCTGACACCAGTGAAACCTCTTCTGTCAATGGTAGCCATGTCAGAACCACTGCCCTTTACCCGGAGAATTTTTATAATTCTTCCTGCATGATCTGTCTCCAGTACCTTCACACTCGCATTTCCTCCACCGTGCAGAACAAGTTCAGAATCATTTCCAAGCTTTCTGGCACTTTCAACCCTAAAATCTATTTCATCCAACTCTATCACCCGTTAATTCGATTATTGGTCTTCCCGGTAATGGAACCTTGCCTTTGCCATCTCCGTCATACTCCTCTATGATTACATCTGTGGAAAAAATTTTTTCCAGTATACTTTTGAATTCTGAAATTGCAGTCATTTCATTAACATCCATGTTGAGTTTCCCACGATATTTCTTCACGTTTCCAATAATTGATTTCATAGACACATTGAGATCTCCATTTATTATTTTCATTGTTTCTTCTTTTATCTTCTCATTGCATACTGTTATTTTAATTTCCGAAGGTTTAATTTTTGTGACCGACTGAATTGATCTTATATCGTCAGCAAGAGATGTAGTATAGTCAAAGTTTCTTTCACTTTTCATTTCATTATCTGAAATGGCCTCTATGGACATTTCACTATTTGAAACAAAACCACTCCCCTCAAATTGACTCCATATGGATTCAGCCATGTGGGGAACGACACATGATAATACCTGAACCCATTCCTTTCTGACCTCGTGAACAGCAGTGCCTATATCCATTCCCAGACTTCCAAGCTGATTCATCTCTCTCAGAACTTCGTAGACCATTTCCACATAGGCCCCTCTTATCTGGAATTTATCCATTTTCTCATAGTAATTTCTAAGATGGTGCTTGAATTTAATTTTAAAGATTTCAGTATACTTATCCTTTTTTGAGTTGTTTCCTTGCATATTAAGTGTGTTCCTGATAGTTTCATACACTCCTCGTATATTTTCTATTTCAGCCTCGTTCCAGTCAAGCACCGAATCCACCTCGGCAACAAGTGCCACATACAATCTGAAAAGATCTGCCCCGTACTGCTTAACCACGTCAAGAAGGGAAACAGCATTCCCTTTACTTTTTGAAATCTTAGCACCATTGGATATAACCATTCCTATGATTGAAATTCCTCCAGGCTGGTAGCGGTCTCCAAGTATCGCCCTGTGATTCATGAGATAGAATACAAGATGGTTGGACATATGTGAAGCTGAGGTAATCCTCTGATCAACGCCATACCAGTATTGAAACTCCTCTTTCGCCTTTTCAGATAAATCTCCAAGCTTCTCTGGAATTCTTTCTTCCTGATCATTCATTACATAATCAAAGAATTCATCATCTATTTCTTTTGTTACATTTCCATCTATTAGATGAGAAAATGTATAGAACGCAGGGTAGATTGTTGAATCAGATAGAGATTCAATAACCCATGAAGGATCCTGGGGAAGAGGTGTTCCAAGCCCTCTTTTCCTGGCACATGCCCTTTCTTCGATCCAATCGATGACGTCAAACATGTTTTTCCTGTAAAACTCGGGAAAAAACTCCATTCTTGAAACATTTTCCACAGTATGTTTTTTCCAAACCTCATCGGAATAATCTATGAACCACTGGTCGTGCATTATGGAGACAATTACTGGCTTTCCATCCCTGGTCTTTGCCGGCCTTGAAGGTTCATAAAACAAAAACCCAATACCTTTTTCAAAAAGCTTCGAGTTCATTACATCTCTTGCATCTTTTACGCTTTTACCTCCAATAAATGGTAAATTATTGACCATAGTTCCATCATAAAATTCGTCCCTGTAAATCTCTGTATTCGCTACTGCTGGATCATCAAATTTCTTCAAATAATCTGAAGCTTTTGACAATCCAGACTTGGCCGATATTATATGAATAGCTTGAATATCAAGGCCAAGGCTGTGGATAAAGCTCAGGTCCATAACGGAATGGCCGGGAACACTATACACTACACCGGTAGCCTGCTCAGGATTGATTCCATGGTTTGAGTAAACGTTCACTATATTTTCTGCAAAAGGAACAGTATAAGACCCCTTCAGTAACTCAACAGTAGTAACTTCTCCAATTACCTCTGAATCTTCGAACTGTAATAGAACCTTTTTTGAAGCATATTCTGAAACAACTATTATCTTATCATTGATTCTTATTTTCATATATTTAGAATCAGGGTTGATCCACAGGTTTGTAACAGCAAAGAGGGTTTCTGGTCTAAGAGATGCAGCTGCCAGATAATAATCATCAGTGGTATTTTTGAAAAGTACCATAGAGAATTTTTCAATGGATACCTTGTTGGTGTCACCGTCTTCAATATCATCTTCTCCAACTGCATTTCCATCTTCTGGACTGTATAAAACAGGATGGCTTCCCTGTTTTAGCAAATTCAGGTGTCCAAGTTTTCTGAATTGCCACTGAACAAATTTGCTATAAGCCGGATCTATTGATCTGAATGATCTTCGCCAATCAATAGAATAACCTAATGCCATGAAATCTTTTGTAATTTTTGAGGCAAAGTAGTTAGCTACATTCAGCGGGTCCTTGAAGCTTTCTATAATCTCATTAATACTCTCGTTATTTTCATATTCTGATATATACTTTCTATATAGGGAAATTGTCTTCTCTTCTCCACGTTTAATCTTTTCTGAAATTGAACCTATTGGAGTACCACTTTCGTGAAAACCCATTGGAAAAAGAACATTATACCCCATTAGCCTCTTGTATCTGCCCATAATATCTGCTAACGTGTACGTTCTCCCGTGACCTACGTGAAGAGGCCCACTTGTGTATGGCCACGGTACAGTTATGAGGTACTTCTTTCTATGATCAGGCTCAGAATTAAATATCCCACTTTCCTTCCACTTGTCCTGCCATTCCTTCTCTTCACTCATTTGGATCATTCAACTATCAATACTGCTGCACCTATGGTGGTTGTCCATTCATCCTCCTTCAAAACCACTGCGGTTGAGCATATGTTCTTAGTTTGTAGAATTCTATCTTTCAATCTGTACTCTTCATTCTTGCCATCCCACACCAGCTGATCCTGTTCACCAGTGGTGCTTGCAAGCATTTCAGCTGCTAACTTCTCAGCAAAAAAGCCAGCTTTTTTTTCCGTTTCCCCAAAACTGTGGTGTTCGCTCAGATACCCCCATCTGCTCCTATCTGTAGGAATTGCATATCCGATTGCAGAAGAAAGCATTCTGTTCATTTCATTTGAAGCGTTCCTTGCAAGTACAGTAAAGAGGATTTGTCCAGGATTCAGATAATTCAATCCTTCCTCCCTGCTTACTATCTGAGCACCAGGGGGGAATATGGAACTCACTGCGACGATGTTAAACTGGGCTATTCCTGCATCTCTGAGTGCCTCCTCAAAGGATCTTAACATGGTATCTCCTCTTCCGACACCTCTGGTGAAAAAAAGCTTACTCGGTACTAAATTGGTCATACTAAGGTAAATACTTTCACAAAATAAAACTTTAGTTAGTATAAGCTCAGTTCTGGTTCCTAAACATCCACTTTCTTTATTTACAGGTCAAGTGTTATATCAAAGAATTGGTCAGAGGTCTTACCACTGTTTGTTGTTGCTGCTTTTGGAATAGCGTTATAATTTCTAACGTTTAGGCACTTGCCATAGATGATCTCCAGATTGTTAGAGTCCCCATTAAAACTTATCTTTTTCATCTCAACTGGAAATATGTCCTTTTCTTCCATTAAAAAAATCATTTCATTAAAAAGATCGATAGCTAAAAATTTGTAGCTTAACTTACAATCGATTGCAATATTAATAGTTTCAAGTTCTCCCCATTCCAAATCTTCCGATCTGCCTAAAACCGTTTCCTGAAAACTCTTTATAATTGACGTTACTATTTCATCAATACTGCTGTAAAAAAATCTTATAGTTGTATCGGCTTCGTGATCAACAATTTTAAACATTATAAAAAATAGGATTAATCTTCTGGTTTGTCAGAAGATATCACTGGTATGGCTTCGTTGAGATTGAGTCCAATCTCATCCTGTGAAAGTTTCCTGCCTATGCTCTTCTCGTAGAAGTTTAGTATAGACTTCTTTTCTTCCAGTGTGTACTCCCTGAAGTACTTTTCCTTCTTCAGGTTCTTTCCCGTTCTCTCTTCATATGTTTTAGCAGGAATTGAATACTTTCTCTGCGTTGCATCTCTGTAGAGCTCAGGTATAACATTGAAAGCACAGAATGGAACAACCCTTCCATCAGGCATTGCATAATGGATATCGCATCTTTCAACTCTGTCCACATCATATGTGTATGGGTCCATGAAGTGCATGAATCCTATGAACATACTCTTGTAGTGGAAAGCCTTTAATCCGTGGTAATCTCCCTCAGTAAATGCGTTATATACCATGTCCTTTATACTGAAATCCTTCGGTGCCTTTTCATAGTCCACGAATTTCTTGAGACTGGCTAACAGTTTTGCTGCTGAAGTTACTTTCCTAACAGTCTTGAATGATGAATCCTTTATATCATCCGCAAGTTCACCAATGTACTCGAACATTCCTCTTACATCTATGAATCTGGTTATTGGAGTAATCTTGTCTCCTTCCTTGAAGAGATAAGTTCCCATTCCACAGGCAAAATGTATTGAAAGTTTGTACATATCCTTTCCTTTTAGCTGCTCAACAAAGTTTGAAACCTTTGTAGTAGAAGGAACTGTGAAGAAGTCTTCTCTTCCGATCATACCATCAGTCTGTTGCTCAATCTTCTTTATGCATCCTGGTATGGTGACTCTCTGTTTTTCTCTCATTCTGTCTGGCATTCTTCCTACCAAACTTACTGGCTGGAAGTTTACTGCCCTAACCGAATCGATGTTAGAAAGACCAAATCTGATTGTATCACCAAGGTACATATCATTTATTCCGCCTATAACTGTTGGAACCAGAACCACTCCCATTGGAGCATTCTTGTAATTCTGTAATGCGGCCGGAATCTCCCAGAAATTCTTTGGGTTTGATCTTGGGGTCGGTCCATCAAAACTCGTATAAACTACGTTGGAACCAGCTTCTCTTATCTTCTTCGGGAAATCTGGGTCAAAGGCTGCTCTTACACTGTTCGTGTTCAACTGTATGTGTTCATACCCCTCTTCTCTGGCTATTTTGATCACATCAAGTATGTCGTCTCTGATTGTTGGTTCTCCACCTGTTATTTGAACTGCATTAGCTCCTACTGGTTTTTCATTTCTCATCCTTCTTAGCATCATTCTGACCTGGTCCTGTGATGGCTCGTAAATTGGCTCATTCTCTTTTGCATAGAAGAAACAGTACCAGCAGGAAAGGTCACACCTGTTTGTAACTACTACATTTCCGAGTCCAGTATGTGACTTATGTTTTACGCAAAGTCCGCAGTGTGTAGGACAAACTATTTTTGACTCAAGGTATGCAACGTGTGGGTTTAATATCTTAACTCCGGGATCCTGCCATTTTTTGGCTTCCTGGTACATATCGTAATCTTCCCAGTATTTCTCCTTTGTTATTCCATGCTCAGCGCATTCCTTTATTAACTTTACTTCTCCAGCATTTTCATAAACTATGGCTGGAATTCTCATCTGGTCGAATTTCTCATCATCAACACATATTGGGCACAAGCTTTCTGTAACCCTTATTAGCATCATGTCATCTGAGATAAGGTTCCTCATGGCACCTATAAACTCATCGACGGTCTTGAACGGTGCATTCTTGCTTATCTCAAAGTCACTGGCAAATCTGACTTCGGGATATTTATTCCTTTCTTCCATTGCAATCAATTTTTTTTCACCTTATTTCTATTGTAGACATTCCAATATTAAAAGAGTTTTGTAGTTTTGGGAACTACTTTATCGGAATATGGTTCAGCTTATATGTCTATTTTTTATTAACAATGGGTTTAATTGGGTCAAATCTTTTTATTTATTCTGTACAATATAAAGATATTTTTGGATAAAATGTCCTAGGATAAAATCACATCAGATCTCTATTATATAATGAAATTTAAAGGGCTTTTTGCTTATTGATATTACTGTAAGTCGTTCTGTTTATTTCACTCTTAGAACTACAAAAAGGGGATTTAACAACTGTTAAAAGTTGAGTTCTTTTAATATTTTAATTGAATAAAATGGTATGATAAAGCTTTTTTAGGTAAGGTTGTTAACGTTTATTCTCAACGTGTGTAGAGATTTTTAGGACAAATATTTATAAACTGAATAAACTTAATGAAACATATTTAATGGCGGTTCATTATGGCAGTTCCTTATAGAATAACAATTAGATTATCAGAAGATGATATGGATAGAATGGAAAGACTTTTAGACAGATATAATTATGAAAGCATATCCGAGATCATCAGGATTGCACTAAGAGAATTTCTCGAAAAAAATGACGATGAAGGAATTAATAAAAAAGTTGAAGTTCAGTTGACAAGGAAAATGGTAGATGACCTAAACTCATTATTGCAGAGAGGAGAAGCTGTGTCCATTGATGATCTAATTAGAAGCGTGTTGAAAGAATATACCAGAAATAAAATTAGTAACGAGAGCGAAAGTTTGGAACGGAACAAAAAGGATTGATATATATGGTAGTAATAAGATCAAACCGGGAAACATTAGAAGAATATTTCGGCTTAGATTGGAAGGAAAACATTTACGAATTTTCAAGAATAATTGGATTCAGTTTCGAACCTCAGGTTGAAGATGATATAAAAATAGAGTTGAATCCAGATAGACCAGACCTTTACTCCATTGCATCTCTTTTCAACTGTTTTCAAATATACAAAACTGGAAAAATGAGGAATGGAAAAATATTTTTAAAAAAAGAAAATATTTCAGTTCATGCAGCCAGAACAAGACCATATTTTGTTGTCTTTATGACCGATGGTCTTAAGGATGACAACAGTCATAATATTTTAAATCAAGATTTTTTGGAGTATTCCGATCGTGTTTCAGAGTCGGTTGGGAAAAGTAGAAGTAAATTTGCCATTGGAGCTCATGATTTATCTGCTATTAGAGGAAAAATTGTTTATGGTCCAGTTGACGCTAATGAAGTAATAACAACTTATGATGGAATGAAAGGAAAGATTTCTGAACTATTAACAGAGCATGAAAAAGGGATAAAATATCAATTATTACAGAATAATAAAGAAGTTGTAGGAGTTTCTGATGAATCAGGTATTATATCAGTTCCACCGTTTTTCAATTCATACAGAACCAGAGTAACTTCCAGGACAGAGAGAATGCTTGTGGACATAACGGCAACATCACAACAGGGACTGGACCTTGGATTTAGACTAATGGCTGGGTATTTCTTAAGTAAGGGAATAAATATCTCCCTACCAGAAAGATATTCAAGCTACGAGAATAATCTAAGTTTAAATAAAATCAAAATCTCATCTGAGATCATTAAAAATATAGTAGGAATAAAAGTTAATGAGGATACCATGCTAAGAACATTAGCAAAAATGGGAATTAAATACAATGAGAGATATTGCTCCATTCCCATAGGCAGAGTAGACATAATGGGAGAGGTTGATATAATAGAAGACTTTATAAAAGGTTACGGAATTGAAAACATTCACGAGGGAGTATTAGAGAATAACTTTATTGGAAAAGAAAATAGAATCAACCACGCCTCAAATGTTCTAAGAGAGTTAATGGTAGGACTGGGATTTCAAGAGGTAAAGAATTTTGTCCTTTCAGATTCAATTGATTTGGATCAGTTCTTCCAAATAAACAATCCCAAAAGTTCCGACTTCAGTCGAATAAGACAGGACTTACTCTCAAGTCTTATAAGGGCAGTTGAAAGAAACCGGGCTCAACCATTTCCGCAGACACTGTTTGAGGTAGGTGATTGCATCAGGGACAACGGAACACAGGAAACCTCCTTAGGATGCATAATGAGTGGAAAATCAGCATCTTACGACACAATTAAAGGTGTACTGGATGCTCTGCTGCGGGCCTTGAATGTTAGATTATCTGAAATCAGACCAACCAAAAATGATCATTTTATCAATGGACGGTCAGGGAATATTATCTTTTCTGAAAATAACTCTTTATCAAATTTTCTAGGGGAAGTACATCCCTTCTTACTTGAAAAATTTAATATCCCGTTTCCAACTGTCTATCTCGAGTTAAGCCTTGGTTCAATATTAACAAATTCAAATTGAAAGGCTGAAATTCTCAAATATCTAGGGAAATCAATGGGTGGAATATTCTTAAACATTTTAATAGTTCAATTGTATTAGCGTCTTCGGTAGTCAAGAAATGGAACTCCAGGAAATTGAATCTATAAAAAAATTTAAAGGCTGGTTCAGCCGTAATTGGGAGTTCGCAGGAGTCCTGTTGCTGTTTTCACTCTATATGTTTCTGTCTAATTATTATATGTGGGGACAGTCATTCTTAAACGGATATGCGAATTTCTCTGGTGGAAGTGATCCCTATTTTAATTATTATATAATAATACACATACTAACAACTCACGTTTCTCTGCTACACACCAGTGGCCTAAACTATCCAATAGGCTCTGGAGATCCAAGACCATTGTTTTTCCACTGGATGATAGCATTTGTTGCAACTATTACCGCACCAATATTAGGAGGTGCTTTACACGCAGCGTATTACTCATTCATGGAATTCGATGCAGTGTTTGGTGCTCTTCTTATAATTCCAGTTTATCTGCTTGGAAAGAGTATACTTGGTAAAAAAGCCGGAATGATAGGTGCAGTTTTATACACACTTATGCCAAGTAATCTGACCTCAGGTATCCTTTCTGATGGAAGAATGCATACTCCAGAGCTTATATTCGCATTTTTTGCTATTTATTTCTTTGAAAGAGCCGTTCATTATGCCAATAAGAACAGGATAATAGAAGGAAGTCTATTGAAAGTAAATAACTATTATTCCAGCATAATAAACTACGTCAAATCAAATAAAAAGACAACATTTTACGCTTTGTTCGCAGGCGCTTCCTATGGTGCTCTCATGTTATCATGGCAGGGTCATGCATACATACTGGCAATTATTACCATTTATGTAGTGGCACAATTATTAATAAATCTCTTTCTCTCGAGGAACACTGGTTATCTTCTTTACATAAGTATAATATTTGTATTTTTGTCATTTGCCATGGGTGGGTATTATTATTATGCCGCAAACAATGCCCCAGCTATATGGTATGTGCCACCTCTACTTATTGGAGTAGGAATGATTTTTATTGCGGCTCTGATAGGCATAGTAGGAAGAAAACCATGGATAATTGCTATCCCTGTGCTTGTATTGACTGTATCAGCTTTTATCGGAGGGATGTATTTCTTATCTCCTCATATCTATACAGAAATCATAAGCGGTGAAGGGTATTTTATAAAAACAAAGCTATATTCAACTATAGCGGAGGCTCAAGCTCCAGCACTTGGCCAATACATTGGAGGTTTTGGTGTAGCCCAGTTTGTAGTAGGTATAGGGGGGTTCATGTTCATTATCTACAAATTCATCAAGGAAAAGACTGACTCTCTGGCATTTTTAATCATCTTTTCCACAGTATCCATTTATATGAGTTTTACAGCTGCCAGATTTAACATAACTGCGTCACCAGCATATGCCATAATGGGAGGTGCATTATTATACTACTTTGCAGATATACTAAAACTTTCAAATGTAAAGGACGATACCAGAACTAAAAAAGCTTTTAGAAAGAGAAGTGGTATAAAAGGAGACATATCATGGCTTCAGGCTGTGATGGTTATCATAGTTGTATTTGGAATATTAATACCTTCAGGATTAGGAGTAATGTCAGCAGCAGTCCCTGTGAATTCGGCAACTGGAGTAAATCACCAGGTTTATTCAGCTCTACCATCATTTGCAAAGCCTCCAACATACCTCGCTAATGAAAGTGCATATTTTGGAACAACAGGTTCCCAAATAACAAATAGCAGTTCCCCACTATCACTATCAATGGCCTGGCTTGCAGAGCAGCAAGCGAACCTTTCTCTTGCAGATAAGCCAGCTTATGTGAATTGGTGGGATTATGGATTCCAGGAACTTTATCAGGGAAATCACCCAACCGTGGCTGATGACTTTCAACAGGCGTATCAGGTAGCCGGTCAAATTCTACTTTCCACAAATGAATCTCAAATAGTGGCCCTTTTCTCATCAAGGCTTATGCAGGCATCTCTGGATAACTCAAGTGGAAAATTCTCTCCTGCTTTACAGAGCGTATTGTCACAGTATTTTAACAATTCAGAAATAACACTACTTCAAAATATCTACAAAAATCCAATGAACTATAAACAATGGATTGCAGATAATTCAACGATCTATGGTAAGTTTAATACAAGCATAACATCAGCAAATGCTTATTACGCACTTGAAAAAGGACAACTCGCGTCAAAGCTAAGCCTTCCGAACCTGATTAATTTCTATCAAGAACTACAACAAGCAACAGGTTGGAGCATTCAATACATACAGGTTGATCACACATTATTCCCATTATCTGCAACTAATACTGGAACGTTCTATGCACCAGCTTATTTAACTGACACACCGGCCTACTCTACTTCATCTGGAGCAATTGTTCCATATGAGTATTATCAGATTTATGCAGTTACCACAAACGGGACATTCCCTCTTAACGAAACGCCTGTAACTGCAACTGTCACATCATATGAGCTGGGTTATACACCAGCATTTTACAACACCACCATATACAAAGCACTGGTCGGTCTTCCACCATCTGCTGTCGGTCAAACCAATGGAATCCCAGGTCTCTCATATGGTAGTAGCCGGTACACAATGGAACCAGCATTTAACATGAGTAATTTTGAAATATGCTATGAAGGAGTGCCTTACAATCCATATACTAATTATTCGAGTCATCCAAATGACTTCTCCATAATTTCGCTTCAAAAAGCATATTCTCTTGAGCATTCTGGAAAGGGAACGGCGTTTATATTCCCTGGATTATCTTCCATTATCCAGTCATCTGATCCAATTCTGAGATACTTCCCAGGAGCTATAGTTGAAGGTCAGGTTAAAACTCCCAGTGGAATACCACTTCCTGGAATAAGGGTAACTGAATATGATCAATATAACATACCGCATAGCACAGTTCTGACTAACAAGAACGGATTCTATAACATTACCGTTCTTCCCGGAAATGATACATTAATTTATTCTTACGGTGCATTAAATAAGGAATTCTTGGAGGGACAAAACTTTTTAACAGCCAAAAAGGTAGTGATAAGCAGAGCAATGGCGGAAAGAAAAGTTATTGGAATAAATGAAACGACGGGACTGCCTAATTACTACATTCAAAAGAACATTGTAACGGCGCCCACCTCAGCTTCAGGTAGTGTTACAATTGAAAAACCTAAATCGTCTGGGTATACTTCAACAAAGATTAATAGCGGAAAGGTCAAAATAAGTAATTCTACGTCTGGACAGGTGTTTCTCGCTCCAATAGTAAATGGAAATTACAAATTTGTTAACATTCCCATAGGAACTTACAATGTTAGCGTAATTTCAAACAACTCTGTATATAAAAATGTAAACACTATCTCCATATCCAATGGATCAAGTACATCAAAAAATCTCCTCGTATACGAAAATAGGCTTAATATTAATGTACAATCTGGAGGCAAGCCCGTTTCGTATGCTGCTGTAATGGTAGGAAATAAAAAATTGTTGACCAATAGTTCAGGAGAAGCATATGTAGCATTAGATTCAGGCACGTATAGGATTAATGCAAGCCTTGGAAATTTGGTTTCTGGAATCAACGATGTATCTTTCACATCATTGAATACTACAAAGAGCATAACGTTAAATCTTCAATTAGGAGTAAATCTCACGGTATTACTAAAAGGTCCAATTGTAAATGGCAATCTATCATTGCTTGAAAATGGTGATTTGAGTACTTATACTAATCTCACCAATATAGGTTCCAATGAATTTAGAGGTATGGTATCGCCAGGATATTATACAATTTATAAAACAAGTGGAAATTATGTGGCATTCGGATCATATAATATAAACGAAACAACTGTCATTAAAATATCATTCGCAAAAGGTTACGCAACATCAATAATAAACAATAACCTAAATCTCTCTAAATATTCAGGATCTATAGGAGTTATTTATGGTAACAATGTTCTTCAGTACGAAGGTACTACACTGAAAAATGTCACATTCATTCTTCCTGCAGAAAATAATTATGGAATATATGAGACTTTGAGTAGAGCAGGAAAGAATTACTACGCTTCGATTGTAGAGCCAATATCAGTAAGCCAGAATATTTATTTGTCACCACAAAACGCTACGGTTGAAAAAGTTGAGATTTTTAACCCTGCAATATCTGCATCGTTTAACTCTTTATCAGCACTAAACTCGGGAATAAGCATCTTTAAACTTGCCAAGCAGCCATTCGAAGCAGCAAATGTTTCTGGAGGATATGCTTCAATCTACACGCAGACCTCTTCATTAAGCAACTTTGAACTAAAAGTATACGGCGATGGATATTTTGCCAGTTCATACAAGTTAACTCCAAGTGTAGCCATAGCTCTAAACGTCAACCTAAAATCAGTGACCTTAAACTTCAAGCCAGTAATGAGTTCCTCCCCATTAAACGGTGAAATAAATATAGGAGGCACAACATCACAAACATCCCAGATAATTAATGGTACAGCAAAACTAACACTGCCATCAGGGAGTTACGTATTCAAAGTTAATGGTGGCAATATGTTTGTATTTAACTACACAAATTCCTTTACTGTTGGCGCTATAAATGAGAGTCTTAACATTTCATTTAAACCTGAAGTCTCATTATCCATAGTAAATGTAAACACTGCATATATCTACGGAAAGAGCGGTAAATTAATTACCAATCCGACTGAAATATTGCCTGGTAACTACACTGTTTACTCCATTTCTAGAAGTATGAAAAGTTCCATACAGGAGGTAGATATCACACAAAATACTTCGATCTCCGCAACATTGATGCAATCGTACAACCTGAGCATTCTAAACAATTTAAATGGAAAAGTGAGTCTTACTCTGATCTTCAATGGTGAAAAAATTGTGATGCCTGGACTGAAGAATTTATTACCAGCAGGTAGCTATAATGTTAATTTGACATCCCATCTAATAACTAATAGTGGCGAATATGTGCTAACTGGAAACAAAAACATTCAACTTAATGCACCAACTTCACTGACCCTCAGTATAAAGAATGAAACATTCAGTACAGATGTTATGGGTAAACTAAGCGTTTCGAGTGGTTCTAACTCAGGCTTTTTCGTAAATATTTACAGAAATGGATCCCTTGTTGATAAGACTACCACAAGCAACAAAGGGAATTTCTCAGTAGACCTTCAAAATGGGAATTACACGTATTACACATATTCATCACAGTACATGATGGCTGGAACCGGAATTATTACGGTGAATCCATTTATTAACAGAGAGAATATTACTGTAACTGCATCAAATGCTCATTTTATATCGCTTTTCACCTATGTAAGTGGAGTAGAAAAGGCAACGACAGTAAATGTAACACTTAATAAGGAACTATTCAGAGTAACATCGAACGGATATCCTCTGATCTTACCATCAGAAAATTATTCCTTCTCATCTTATATCTCACGCAATGTTACAGTGAACGGTTATAGTACCTCTTATCTATACCAAACTTCAAAGTCTGTATTTACAAACACAACGAAAGACATTAATCTGATGCTGAGCAAGGTTTTGATTGGAAATATAACTGTATCACAAAATACCATAAGTAAAACATCAGAATATAACACCGTGACATATTATATAACTTTGAAAAATCACTTAAACTCGATGGAGAATATAACACTTTCCTCTGGGAGCAGTTCCTGGGCTATGAAATTCAATAAAACTACAATAAACAATTTGCCTATCAATGGTTCAGTAAAATTGCAGTTAGTGTTGAACAATACTGCAATGGTTCCAGATGGAATCAACAGAGTACCTATAGAAATTAAATACTCTGGGGGTCAATCGCAGGATTTCGTTAAGGTTAACATAACTAAATATGCAAACTTTGAAATACAGCAGATTTACACTGCCCCTGGTTATAATAACGGAACATCAGTATTATCATACAAACTTATAAATACGGGGAATACCGCGGATAACATATCCCTTTCAATGAATTCAACCAGCATACAAACGTTGGTTCATGATTCATGGAATGTTAGCTTCCAGTACAATGGGAAGACTATTAGTTACATAGCATTGAATTACTCACAAACTAAGGTAATAAATGTAGTTTTTAAGCCAGGAAAAGTTCCGTCACCTTCCTTTGATATCACCATTAATGCAAATCTAACAAATACCAATGTTGTTAGATATGTCAATATTCATTACACTTCTCCAGATGCACCTGGAATAACTGTGTATTCAAAAGGCCCTGGTATTATATCTAACTATACTGGTGATCCCTTTGTGACCGTTGAGTATGGAATAATTATAATTGCTATAGCTGTAATTGGTGGGATAGCAGGAGTTGCTATAAGGGGGAGAAAGAGAAAATGAATAAGAAATTACTAATCATAATCTTAATAGCATTTACACTGATAGTCACAGCTGTTCCATCAACATTTCTTTCACAAAATTCAACAATTTCACACCAAAACAATGGTTCTTATCAAAGAATTTCTGCTAAACAAGACAAAATATATACTTCAACTAACGGATTCTCAGCGGTATTATCACCAATTTCTGCAGTTTATGAGGGACAACATTTTACAATGTTTGTAAATGCAACTTCAGGCTATTCCAATTACACAGCCACGTTATATCTTGGAGCAAATTATGATAAAGGAATGTCTCCACTCAACTCAACACATGAGAGTTCGAAAAGTGGATATTTCGAATTTAATATCACAGCTCCTGAGGCAGATAACCAGACAATATATGGATCAATCTATCTGACCGCTTCATTTTATGGCACCCCAGTCAATTATACATCCGAATTCCACGTAAATGTCTATGCTCCTGTGAGATTGTATGCAGAGGTATATAATTCTAACTACATTCCTTATTATAACGTTACTATCAGTTTTGTAATAAACGGAGCAACATTCAAAACAGACACAATCAGTAAGCTTACTCCCTATTCAAAAGAAAAGCTAAATATAACTGTCAGTTCCAACGTTCTGGACTATGGCAAGGTAAATACACTTGAAGTGAAGGTTCTCAATGCTGCCTCTTATAAAAATGGTGTTTCTGTTTCTTACTCATCAAAATTCTTCTATGGATCTCCACCAAACTATAGCTGGATATATTATATTTCAGGAATAGTAATCATATTCATGGTTTTTCTTGTTCTCTCTTCAGGCAGAGGAAGGGGTACAAAGCAACCCAAATGGAAGAATAGAAAAGATAAACCAAAAAAGATTGCTAAAAAATAATCATAAAAAAGCTTTAATTGTTACAAATTCTCTTTCTATTTGTGTTCTTCTTTTACTTTTCTTTATTCTTTGAACCTTTTCTTTGTTAAAATTCTCTATATTCGCTATCCTTGCAGCAGAGATTACGTTATCATGAGTTTTATGAGGCATACTCGTACCACCTTCATCAACAATATCAATTGGCACATCTACATTTTTCAGTTCCTGGATAATCCTCTCTCTGTTTGGTTTATCACCATTTCCTATCCTTATGGACATAAAGTGGGTGTTATATCCCATTATTATATTTTCTATATTTTCAGCCACAGAAAAAACATCTCCAAGTTCAAAAGCTTCGATTAAAACTCTATCTGCCAGCACAGCCACACCTGGCTTTGGCCCGGGATCAATTCCTATGAATATCTCATTAAATAATTTCTTATCCAGTAGATATGGTATTGCGCGTCTTATAGCTCTCATTGCATCGTTATCTCTTATTTGTTCAAATTGAATATCAATATCATCAACAGAACTCAGCACAACCGGCACATCTGAAGGTATATCATTAGGTTTTTCTATGGAAACAAAAGGCACATTCCATTCTTTTAAAAGATGAAGCACCCTATAATAGAACCTGAAATCAAGGGTGTAAATTCCCAACCTTGCCATTCAGTAATCAAATCAATTGAAACATTAAAAAGTTTTTGTATTCCTAATAACAGTTACTTTTTGGTCAATAGCAATTTATTTTATTCATTTTTGTTAGGGTTTAACTGTTTTCCTATCATTTCATCAGCTATTTCTATGAACTGTCTTTCCATCCCTCTTGGAATGGATCCACCGGCGGCGATATCGTGTCCTCCTCCAGAGCCACCTACCTTTTCTGTACATTCCTTCATTACCTTAGATAGATTAAGTCCCCTTTCAACCATTCTTCTATTTCCTCTTGATGAAATAAGTGTACTGTCATCACCTACGTTAAAACCTATTACAGGTTTATCCTGGTCAAGAAGATACAGCATAAGCTGTCCGGATATGGCTCCAGCCATCTCAGATCCCGGGGCATAAAAGAACTGTAAGTTCTTTTCCTTTGTAATGGATTTGTATGATCTTGTTATGTAGTCTATTAGCCTCGTTTCATATTTTCTCTTGTTTGAAATCATTTCGTTTTTGAGCGAATTATTTCCCATAAAAAATTCAATTGGAATATTGTTATCACCATTTTTGGAGTTTGCATCTATTATTTTTGCAAGTAATGAAGCTGAAAAACCATTATTGAAATACATTTCATCCTTCTCTAGATAAGACATAGCTTCAGAATGGGCACCCTGAAATGAAAGAACGTATCCGAGATAACTTCCAAGTTTTAATGTGTCCTCTCTTGTCAAATCCTCTGGTTTTGTCTCTGGATTTATGGATAATTTTTCAAGCACTTTTCTTGTGCCTTCAAGTGATCCTGAAATATTTTTTATAAAAGGGTCAACGGAATATACAAGCGCATCAAGTATAGATTCACCGTCCAGGTTCAGCACATGTTTTTTCTCTACATTTTTTCCATATTTCTCTATAAGTGTTTTATTAAGTCCTCTAAAACTCCCCAAGTCCTGTTTATCGGCTATAGCCCCTGATACCATGAATGGTAAAAGATCAGCATTTTCCTCACTTATAAAGAGAGCAAAAACAAATGCCATTGTGGCCCCGCATGCTTCTCTAGTCCCATCAATTCCAAAATCTCTTGCATTTATATTTAGCTCTTTTTTAGAACCTCCACTGTAAAAGTGATGGTCGAGAACCAGTATTTCGGCAGTATCTCCCTTTAGAAATTTTAACTGATCGGATCCTGCATCAACCACTATGGTTGGCAAATTTGGTTCCTCCATTATTCTTTTAGAAAAACCTTCAGAGGATAAATCCTTGATAAAACCAAGATGAAATTTCTTACTATTTCTTAACAGCAACTTTGTTAATATTATACTGGCACTTGTCCCATCCCCATCGTAGTGGGCAAGAACCCTTACATAGTCGTATTTTAAAAAAAAACTTTTTCCCTTTTCCAGGGATTCCGAAAATTCCTTGCCAATTAAATCAGTGATCATGCTTATTGAAGAACCTTGTTAAGTTCCCATTCCTGTTTTAGATAGCCATTCTCCTTATAATATCTAACAAGTCTCAACATTTTTGACATGATCAGTGCCCTTTTCCTTCCATTGTTTAGGTCACGTTTATTTAGCAACATATGGGCAGAAACTCTTTTATATGTATTAATCAAACTCATTAAATCTTCGGGCACATCGCTCTTTAAATTATTTTTTCCAAGTATATCGCCCATTTTGGAATGCATCACTGCCTTTACTCTTGGTATTCCATATGAATCTCGTAACTTAATCCCTATCTGAGAAGCTGTTAGACCATCTTTTCTTAGCTGTATTATAATCTCTTCTAATTCCTTTGGACTTTGCTGCACCCAATTGTGGTTTGCACCGTAAAAAGAATTTTTTGAACCGGATTTTCCCTTCTTTCTTGTATGCATTCTCGCCATATGATTTCACTTTTCCTCCTAATCGTTTACTTATTTATTAATCTTACATCAAGTTCTCTAAATAAATCATAGGAAATAAGTTATATTTCGATCTATTCTATTAATATGAACGATGTAACAATAGGTAAAAACACATTCATTTCAAATATGTGTTCAATTAGGGGAAGAGTGAGAATAGGAAATAACTGTTCTGTTTTTGATTTTGCATCAATAAGGGGAGATTTGGGTTCCATAACGATCGGAGATTTCTCAAACGTTCAGGATAGTGTCACAATACACTGCGATCCAGGATACGATGTAAATATTGGTCAATATGTTTCAATAGGACATAACGCTGTAGTGCATGGATGCACAATTGGGAATAATTGTCTTATAGGAATGGGCGCGATAATAATGAATGGAAGTGTGATTGGGGATGGTACAGTTATTGCAGCGGGGGCAGTAATACTTGAAAACACAAAAATCCCTGAAAATAGTATGGTTGCAGGAATTCCAGGAAAAATAAGGTCTAATTCTAACGAATATAGAAAAATGGCCCATACAAACGCAGAGGACTATGTGCAACTGAAAGACACTTATCTTTAATGCGTCCATAAATCACTACACATTACAAAAGAAAAATCTAAATTTAATGAAAAAATTCAAAAATGTATGACCAGAAAGAAAAATGAATAAAAATATAACATCTACATCGATGAGAAGATAACAAACTCATTAAATTATTATATGGATATGGTATAATAGACAGAGTATGTTGGAAAGCGATGATTCGAAAAGAAATCTAAACAAGATAATTGACAGATTTCTGGACTCGAAAGATGTAGCCGAAAGACAGGAACAATTGACTAAACTGACAAAGGTCCTGCAGGTTCCTGATTATATACTTCTTATTCAAAATGACGCTGAGATTAAGGCAAAAATTGACACTGTCGTTAGGGAACTTTGGGTAAATATGCATGTTTGGGAATCTAAGATATACAAATATTTTTATCTTGCAAACAAGGATAGCGAAATTATCCAATCCTTTTACACCAAAGCGCTGGTAAATGAGAAGAACACAGATCTAGCTAAGGAATATCTAAAATCAAATATAAAATTATTTAATTCTCAGGATATTATAGATAATGTAAATGAGTTAGCATCTCTTACAAACCTTTGGGATTACGCTGCACTTCTACTTTCTGCTAATGGTATTTTTGACGAAAATCTTTTCAGAAAGTACATAGATAATAATTCATATGTTATAAATAAGGAAATCACAAAAAATTACAGGACGAGTCATGGAAAGAGAGAACTTTTGAAATTTCTAAAACTTATTACCATCGCAGATCCTACAAATACTGAATATATACTCGATTATCTAGAAGCTCTCGATTTAAATCTGGAAACACCCTCTCTGGTTTCACTGCTGAAAACGGTAGATATAGATAATTTCAAAGAAGAAGGTTCTCTTATCCGGCTTTCTTCTCTTTTCATTAAAGTTGGTGAATACCAAAAGGCCATGGAAATACTACAAAGGGTAATCTCAGTATCTCAGAATAATCAGGAAGCCATAGAGTTATATGTTGAAGCAATGAGAAAGTTAGGCGAATGGGAGTTAATAGTTTCATTCCTGGCAAAGAGAAAAAGCCTTTTAAGATCAACAAAACAGCTGGAAGAATCGTTCGTAGAAGCATGTGTGAAAATGAAAAATTACAGAGAGGCACTGGATTATATTGAATCTCTTGGCTCAAATCAGGATTTTTCACAAAAATCCATACTTTACATAGCCCAGCTGTACCTCTTTGAAGGTAACTCCAAAAAGGCAAAAAACATACTTACAAGGGCAACAGGAGAAACCTTAAACTCCAGGTTGGGGCTTAAGCTTGATGCAGAGATATCGAAACAGGAAGGTAAGGATAATGAATATTTCCAAAAATGTATAAAATATATAAAAGAATCGCCTGAAGATTCTGCATTTATCGTAACAGTACTAAGGGAACTTGAAAACAAAAAATTGTGGAATAAAATACTGGAAATAAGCAATATACAAAACATAGACAGAAACAATCAGGAAATACTGTTATTTATATTACTCTCAAATATTGAAACTGGAAGAATAAGCGAAGCCATTGATTCGCTATCTCTAATAGATTTTCAGTACGTAAACGACAAAATTCATAGTGCTTTACTGGGCTCAATGAGAACTAACGAAAGATGGTCAAGCTATTCCGCAATTAGTGGCAGATTATCTTCTCAGATGAGGTCTTATCTAGAAATTATAAGAGATTATGTCTACGGTAACACAATTAAAGAGAAGGATGTTGCTGCAATTCAGGGGTTCATAGAAGGAGAAGTTCTTAACAATATTATTTGGTTAAATGAACTATGGAAGCATCTTGACACAATAAGGTATGAAGAAGCTGAATCAAAAATAAATCTTATACTTTCTCAACATGGAATAAATCCTGATCAGGATATTAATATTTACAATTATCCACGACTCAATATTTTATTAATGGAAAAGAAATATGATAAGGCATCCTCGATACTTCTCAATGTCATAAAGGATCAGGATCCATATACTACTTTTTATTCAATGCTGGCTGAGGATAACGCAAAACTGACCAAGGGAAAGATAGGCAAACTTGAATCTGCATACAATCAACTTTCGGCCAGCCCTTTCCGGGCTTTATTGTTACAGGTGAGGCTTGAAGATATGGATGCTGAGAGTGTCATAAGAGAAACTGAAGAAATAGTCAACAGTGGAGGTGGACTTCACGTTCCATGGGCATCAATATACGACAGATTATCAAAGATAGATGAGACAAAATTACTAAATTTTATCGATCTACTAGAGTTCTCTGGAACTGAAAATCTGCAGGCATTGAGGGTGCTCAGAAAGTTCAGAAAGAGGGAGAATAACACGCTGGATATAATCAACCTCGATAGTAAAATCTGCAAAATGAGAACGAGCGAGGAACAGGATAAAATCAATTATATCATCGATTTGAAAGATTTCGGAAGCAAGGAAGAACTGGATAGTGTTATAAACGAGTATGCAGCTCTAAAATTACCTGCAGGAATAAATTCGATGCTTGGAGATTATTACCTCGTAAATAAGGACCCTGTGTCAGCAGAACATTTCTTTAGAAAGAGCCTTCAGGAAGAATTTAGGGAGGAAACTACTGGTGGACTTGTAGAATCATTATTAGAACAGGGTAAATTCAAGGAAGCCGAAATTTTTATTGAAAAACTAAAAAATAAGTCAGCATTCACTCTAAAACTATATGAGGCATCTGGAAACGTCGAAAAACTTGCAAACACCATTAAGGGTATTGGAAAAATCGATGAACCAATGGAGGCTGTTCTGGAGAATATAGTTGATAAATACTGGGAAAACAGGATAATTAAAAATCAATTGATCTCTCTTCTCAAGAAGACAAGCAATACAAGTCTTGGACTTGATATATCCTCGAGAATGATATCTGAACAGAAAAGCAACGATAGTCTGGAAATACTGCGCATGCTTTTCAGGAATAACCCTGCAGATGTAAGGATAATAACGGTTCTAATGGAAAAGCTAGCGGAGGCCGGTAAATTTGAGGAGGCAAATACTGATTGTTTCCAGTACCTGAAATTGAACACTCAAAGAACAGATAAAATTGAAGTTCTTGCTAGAATGGAAAGAATAAATTTTAACAATGGTCTTTACAAAGACGTATTAAAGCTCTATGAAATGTTCCCTGATCTATTAAACGCAGACTCAACGGAAACAGTGGCACTCACTCTAATCAATACAAAAAATTTTGATATAGCTGAAAATCTACTATCGCGAGAGCATCAGAAAACGATTACCCAGGAAAAGTTCACCGATCTAATGAACATTTTGAAGAACACAGAAAACAGGGCAGAAATAATTATTCTTTCTGAAAGATTGATGAAGGCCTGTATAAAGCATAATAAGTTTCTAGACAAAAGGGAAGCAGTTATGTATACAAAGATAAAGGTGAACATGATTGATGAAATATATGAATTTCTGAATGCACCCTCGAATTTTGAGGGTATTGATATGGAATATCTCGAGCAGGAATCATGTAGAATAATGAAGAACATTTACAAAAAGACCGGAATAACTACAGTTGAAGAATTAACATTACCAATTTTCTTTCTTGGTAATGGTTCAAAAGATATAGAACTGGTTAAGATGATCAAGGATTACGTTGATGACTCGTATTATCACTTCAAGGTTCGTCAGGTTCCAAAGGACCCACTTACAATAAAATTATTACAGCAGGCTGCTTCTATGCCCTATTCCAATCCATTTGTATATAGCGTAAAATTCAATCTTGGAATAAGGGGGGCATTGAAACTCAAGGCAGCGGTGCAGAGTCTTGATGGTGGGTTTGCTTAATGGACATCCTGAATTTCAACATCAGGCAGCATCATTCCGCGAAAGAAGATTTCTTGATTTCATTCATTGTACTTGGTTTAGCTCTCAGCATTGCCTATAGACGTATAATATCAGGTTACTCCCCAGAAAAATTCCTGTTTCTGCTGCTTCCTGTTGGATTCCTTTCCTCATTAATTGCAATAGGACTAAGCTATGGCAGCATGAGTTTTTTTTCTGAAAGGTATGGATATAGGGTAAATTTTACTCTGTTTACCTCAGGCATTATATTTGCCCTAGTTACTTCCATATTTGGTTTTATTATATCACTCCCAGGGTGCACCAGGATCATAGGTTCAGTCAACAACGAAATTGAGGGAAAAATAGCTCTTAGTTCTCCCCTTATGAATATTGTCCTTGGAGCCCTTCTATCAGCCTTCTCATTCATTAGCTCTGGTACTCTGAGTGAAATATTTATTATAATTAGTGGTTCAAGCTTAATGGTTGCGGTCTTTTCTTCATTGCCAGTTCCCCCACTACCGGGATACAGTATCCTAAAATGGAACTTTTACATATACATAATTGAGCTTGCTTTCTCAGTTACCTTTCTTGTCTCTCTGGGTCATGGATTTATTTGAAGTAGTGCGGTCCTATAAAACATGCCAGAAAAGGAAAAAAGTAAATAAACATAATGAAAATGACAAATTGAGGTAGTGAATAGAGATGGAATGTGAATTATGTGGTAAAAAGACTGATCACCTTAAGAAAGTAAAAATTGATGGCGCGGTGATGGCTGTATGCAGTGACTGTGAGAAATTCGGAACTCCACTTGAGAATTACAGAAATAAACCAGTTATCAAAAGCGTTTCCACCCACAGCCAATCAAATATAAGTGCCAAACCTGTTTTCATTCCACAGCAAAAACCAAGGAAAAAGACCACTAAAGAGGCTGATATTGATGAACTTGAAATAGTTCCAGACTTCGCTGTCCTGATAAGAGAAACAAGGGAAAAAACTGGTATGACACAGGATGAATTTGCCGCCAAAATAAAGGAAAAAAGGACATCTATTGCTGCAATTGAAAGAGGGAGTCTTAAACCAGATATAAAAACAGCAAGAAAAATAGAGCTTTTTCTTAAAATAAAACTGGTTGAAAAATTCTGAAGCGAAACATAAACTATTAATAAAAATTAATAATTGGTGACTTATGAGCAAAGGGGCAAATGTTGTAACTATTTTCCTCATTATTTCTATAATTGTTGGAATTGTGAGTAGTATCCTGTTAACAATATTCCTGACAGGTTACGAAGCTACGACGCAAGGGCAGATCGAGGCAACTTATGCCTCTCCTTTCTATGGAGCAGGAATAGCTTCTGGAGTCTTTACAAGTCTTTTACTGTTTTATCCAGTATTTAAGAAAGGAGATAGGAGTCATCAGTGGGAGGATTTTAGATGAATAAGAAAATGAAAATTGAAGCTTTATGGCTTATAGGTGTATTGGTTGTGCTAGGGGCAGCGGCAGGCTTAAATATTTATACCACAGGCTTACCTGCTTTCTCAATAGCCACTAAGGAAACGCCTCACACGAACATAAATCCTAATAATCATATTATTGATGTAACAGGAGAGCAGTGGGCATGGGTCTTTACAAAGGAAAACGCCACTGGGACGCATACCTGTACTGATTCATTGACAATACATGTTAATACAACATATACCTTAATTGTGAGTTCTTCGAAAGGTTCTCATCATTTTGCAGTTATACACGATCTTTACATAGCTCAGTTCGACATCCAGATTTATGCAGTACCTGGTCAAAACAATACAATAACATTCACACCAGTTCATACGGGTGTATTTATATTCGAATGTGTGGAGTACTGTGGATATGATCATTACCTCATGAGAGGATATTTGACGGTGGTTAAGTAATGTCATCAACTACACTTCTTGTTGAACTTTCCTTAATACTCTCAATAGGTTTTGCAATTCTTTTCTTCATGTATTACAAGTACCTGAATGCAAAAACAGAGGCGGATGTTGCAGCAAACGAAAATAATTATTACGACTATGGGTCATATCTTAGAGAAAATAAAAGGAAGGGGGGTTTCCTATCACCAAACAATTTTATTCTGAATGACTCAAAGAGCATTGGAATGAGATATATCATGAGCGCAATTGTATTCTTCTTCATTGCAGGATCTTTTGGGCTACTGATGAGAGTAAGTCTGGTTGAGCCAAATCCAACCCTTTTTGCAGGAAGAGAAGTGCTTTATGACGTTCTGACAACAGAACACTCAATACTTATGATATACATGTGGGCACTTGGGGGGGCAATGGGAATAGCCTATTATTTGCTGCCTTCTTTCCTAAAGGTAAAGGCTGATAAATATGGGTCAATTTCATCCACTGCATTCTGGATATATCTTCTCGGAGGTGTATTCATACTTTTATCAAGAACATCCACAAGATGGTATTTTTACCCTCCACTTGCTCTTCAGTTGAACCCTTACGGAGCTGGAGCTTACAACTGGCTGGCTGTTATAGGTCTGGAAATGATATTCATCGGCATAACAATTGCTGCGATAGTTGTGATAAGAATGATCATAATGGATCGTGGAGACAACGTACCACTTACAAAAATGCCACTATTTGCCTGGAGCGTTCTATTCACACTATTAATGTTCCTTGCGTCGGCACCTTTTCTAATGTCAGCTTTAGTAATGCTCTTCTATGATTTCTTCAATCCTATATTCTTCACAGGTGTAGCAGGAGCAAGCTCTCCACTATCATTTGCAGAACTATTCTGGATATGGGGACATCCGATTGTTTATATTGCAATTCTTCCAGAATTTGGATTGATTTACGAAATTATACCAAAGTTCACGGGAAAAAAGATATACAGTTATACCTCTGGTGTTATTGGTCTTGCCTTACTGATGCCATTATCTGAACTCGTATGGGGGCATCATCTTCTAAATTCAGGATTTGGTCTTCAGTGGGGATTATTCTTCTCAACAGCTTCATTCCTTGTAGTTATTCCGTCAGCAATTACCATATTCAATTACATAGCTTCCCTGTGGACAGCGGACAAAATAAGGCTTTCAACACCAATGTTATTCGTGGTCAACGGAATATTTGATTTTATCATTGGAGGAATAACAGGTGTAATGCAATCAATGCTAGTGGTTAATATACAGGTACACGGAACTTACTGGGTAACAGGTCACTTCCATTTCATATTCATGGGAATAACCACTGGAATCCTCTTTGCTTCAGTGTATATGTTGTGGCCAACAATAACCAGAGGTAGGAAGTACGATCAGCGCCTGGCAACCTGGCACATGGCATTAACTGCAATTGGATCGTTTATAATGTCAATGGGATGGACTATAGGAGGTTTTCTAGGAATGCCTAGATACGTATCCGGCTACTTTGCAAGATTCCAGGTTTATCAGGATATTGCCATCGCAGGTGGAGTAATTATCGGAATAGGTCAGCTGTTCTTCCTTGCAAATCTCATTAAGTCCACGCTGGATGAGCCAAGCACAACGACAAACAACGCATTCGAAGATACATACAATGATGAAGAGCCATCGCCGGATAAGGAGCCAGAACCACTTGGAAATCCATCGGCAGTAGGAGGTGAATAATTTGAATAAAGGAAAATTAGGAGTAGTATATGGGATTGTTATAATTCTACTGGTCGGATTATCATTGACATTTGTTCTATCTGCACCAACTTCCTCTGGAGGGGGGCTGATAGACCCGGCTGGACTTAAGGTGAAGGGAACAATAGATCAAACAATTTATGCAGATGCAAGTGGATGGAACTATTCTCATGGTCCGATAAACCCAACTTTATATTTTCCCCTTGACTACAAGATCTGCTTTACAATTATAGAGGAGGACAATCTACCACACACATTCACAATAAATAAGGATAAGAAATATGTTCCAGGCACCGTACTGACTGCATACGAAAATGCAGCGACGGGTCTAACTCTAGTAACAACCGGAGAGTTAACACAGATTCCAGGGCATTCAGTTTCTAAATCTTATATATTTTTCCAACCAGGAAATTACACCTACTGGTGTGAAGTACATCAAACAACAATGCTTGCTAGAATACAGGTAAATGGAACTGCAAGCGGAACAGCAGCAACATCCATTGTTTCTCAGCCAATAGCGGGTCACAATGCACACAAGAGTAATGAAAACCCTTCAGAATCTCAGTTAAACCTATTGAATACTTTCAACCTTCACAACACGGTGAAGGCTTTTATTAATTTAGAAGCAAGAGACCTGCCGGTGTTTTAGTTGGAACAGAAATGGAACTTTTCTTTTTTTAATAATATTTTTAAGCTAGAGATCACATTTCTCATCGACCTTGTTGCGATTGCAGGATTTTTTACGTACACAGAATCATTGAAGGATACTATTTTTCTAATACCTCTGCTTGTTTCAGGATCACTGGCATCTATGGCATCTGGCGTCTTCAACAACATATATGACACAGATATAGACTCAAAAATGGAGAGGGTTTCAAAAAGAAGAAAGGTTGTTTACAGGAACAAATCAAAGATGATTATTCTTCTGATAGTTCTCTTCGCAGCGTCAATGATAGTTGGATTCTCATACCTAAACTACGTTTCAGTAATTTACATAATAGCAGGATTTCTAAGTTACGCTTTCCTTTATACTGTGGTACTAAAGAGAAGGACAGATCTTAATATTGTATTTGGAGGTATAGCAGGAAGTTTTCCAGCACTTGCCGGCTCTGCTGCAATATCAGGAACGGTAACACCTGCAGCAATTTTTATCGCAGTTCTTGTGTTCGTATGGACACCAACTCATTTCTGGTCCCTGGCTATAAAATATAAGGATGATTATTCATCTGCAAATATTCCAATGCTTCCAGCTGTTAAGGGAATTGCCATCACCAGAAAATACATACTAATAAATTCTATCTTCCTTGCGATAGTGACTATCATTCCATTTGTCTATTCAAGAATTGGCCTGAATCTCATTTATGGAATAGCGTCTGTACCACTTGCTCTGTGGATTTTGATACCATCATATTATTATTTCAGGAGAAAAGGAGAAGCAAAGGAGTACAGGAAACTTTTTTCATATACAAATGGATATCTTACCATAGCTTTGATCTTAATCATAATATCTACTTTTACTATATTGAAATAGATCAATATGGAACGGAAAGGTACTTTTATTTTTGGTATTTCCATCCTTACTTTATCTGTTATTCTAAATTTCTTTACATATAGGTTTAGTAATTTTGGAAAATTCTTCTTTTATATCATCCTTATAGAGCCAGTTTTCTCAATCACTTTCCTTGCACTTTACGGATTAAATGGAAAAAAAATCCTCAAGGGCTTGATTTCCATAAAATGGATAATACTTATTATTTCCGCGATATTCGTGTGGGCTTACATTGTTCTGGTAATGAATCTTGGAACAACTGAGGTAACCTATCTAATGGAATCATTATATTATCCATCATTTTTTGAGCAATCCATATTTGCTCTTGTTGGAATAGAGACAATGAGTTTGTACTTCAAACGTGGTACATCAATTCTAATATCTGCCCTATTTTATGAAGCATATTATTTTGTTGTTCTAATCAACTCATTACCGGGATTTCCTGGTCTGTACTTCCCTCTATTCATACTGGATTCATTCGCAATCGGTCTTATTTACATTGGATTATATGCTGTAAGTAAGTCAATATATGTATCAATGACCTTACAGATAAGTCTCCTGATGATGATCGTTTTTATACCTCCATTACCTGCAGCTTTCTTCTATACGCTAGTACCATCCTGATAGGTATATGATATAATTTTATTCTATTACTGCAGAATGTCAAGTAGGTTCATTTTTCGACTTAGCCTCCACTCCAACATGAAATCCACTATACTTAATATTACAAGCGAAAACATAAGCAATAAGAATTCATCAAAGGTATTCTTTAACCCTTCTTTCAGGAAGAAAAAATGAATTCCACTAGTTCCAGTCACCTCAATATTTATGAACATATCAGTCAATAAGATCATAACCAGCATAGAACCAGTAAATAACTTAAGGGCCACAGAATCCATATTAATGAGATTATGGACAAGATACGCAACAGAAATGATCAGAATTGAAAATAATACAACGACAGGATCAACAAAATAATTAAACGCACCAAAGGTAAATGTCAGTATACCTACCATAACTGGAAAAAGCAATCCTTTCACATTTCCAAGTTCATTCCTGTAGTGTGTACCGGAAATTGTTATGAAACCAAGACTTATAAGAACCATGAAATCTGTAATGCTCAGGAGAAAAGATTCACCAGATGCAACCAGAAGGATGATGAACACAAGTGTAAATAGCCACGAGTATTTTGTTAAACTGTATGGAAATATTCTGTCCTCACCAAGGGATTTAAGATGTCGTGATGCGGCCAGAAATGCAGGTACAAAGGTTGTCAGGGTGGCAATGATGAATGCGATAATCATCAATAAAAACCATGATTCACCCCCTGTCATCTGCGCAATAAGAAATGCAGGAATCGAGCTTTTCTCTATTCCTGTGCCCCTGGATTGCGTCAAAAGGACTGCAATGGAATAAATGATATTAATGGAAGAAGAGACAATTATGGTAAAAATCATTGACCATTTTATAACATGATCCTTATCCATCACTATGGTCTTTTTAATACCTGGTATTTTTATAGTGCTTTTATCCGTAATATTCCTCTGAAATGCCATGATTTCCTGAAACCCGAAGAAGAGAATAAACAGGTATCCCGTATCTATAAGTATATCTTCTATCCAGTTTCCTGTAAAGGAAAAAAATAGATGAGTCGAAAGGTGTGCGGGTGTTCTTAAAATTACAGTTTCTTCTGCAACTAGTATAACAGCCATAACGATCATCATAATTAGCTGAACCTTACCTATAGATCTTAGAAATCTTTCCTCGAAGAATGCATTTATTATGAACCACACAACAAATAACCCAAGAATGGCATATACCATAACCATTGAGATTAGCGACCCACCAATGGAACTATCTGGTATAACGATCAATAGAAGGTCAAAAAAGATGATCACACAGTAGGCTGATAGGGCTGAGTTCGCTACCCACATAGAAATTCTGCTAATGAAGTATCTGACAGATGAAACTCCATAGGCCTCCCTTACAAATGCAGGTCCTCCGACAATATCTCTACCATTGTTTTTGTGAAACTCATAGACATCAAAGTAAACCTTGGCCATAAAAAGGGAAGTAATGGCGGCAACAAGAAGAGATACCGTTGATATTATGCCGTATTGCAGTGCATTTTCTGGTATGAGTATAAATAAAGGTGAACCTAGAGTAGAACCTATCCCTATGGAAAGAATTATAAAAAAACCATAAACGGGGTTTGGCTTTCCTCTGATTCTGGGTCTGGAGAATTTAATTCTAAGTGATTTTGGAAATGATACTGTGAGATACAGGCTAAAAAATATCATTGCCATTATGGAAACGATCAGAAGAGATTTATTTATTGTCATATTGTTAAAATTAAGTAAAACTGATTTGTTACTAACGAAGAAAAGTATGGAGAATAAAAAAACAGCGAGACTTAAAACTGTTATTATGAGCCTTCCCAAATAGATTTCTCGTACTGTTCTTCTATCCATTTGCGTTTACCTGAACAGGAATCTGATGTTCATCCTGGCAGTTTTAAGCGTGTTAAAAGAAGCCAGAAGCAGGACCACTGCTACAAGAAAATTTATAACAATGGTCAGAGATGGCAGTCCACTTGTTTCTGATATACTGTGTAGAGCATTTCCGTAATAGTTTAACAGATAACCAGATGCATTTCCTCCAAAAAAAGTTGGGATGACAAAAAGTATACCCATTACAAACAGGAATGATGAGAGCAGGAATTCACCCAATGTGGCCAGTAAAATGTTAACATCTGTTCCTTTGCGCTCTTCCTTTATGAGATTAAGAAATTCCCTTACTTCCTCTTCCTTAGAATTTTCAAGTTTCCTGATAACGTCAGCTCTGGAAATATCTTTCTCATTATCGCTTAATATTATCAGTCCCTTTATGTTTACTTCAAGTGAATCTATTAGAGGATTGAGTAATTCCTCTTTCTTATTAGATTCCATATGATATCTCCTTATGAAATTCCATTAATAAACTTTCCATAAAAACATTGCTTCATATTGTTTAATAAACAAAAGCATGCATTATATGTGAGCATAACAATGTCTGACAGACCCTTGTAATCAGGTTTTCCATAAAGTCTTAAACCATTGAAGTAATTACTGACTAGGGATTTAATGGAGTCAAACCAGCAGCAAAATTCTGATTTAATGTTCAAAGCATTTTATCAGTATTTACTTGATGCAATAATAAGTAAAAACGAATATGAAAATCACAAGAGTCTTCAGGACGCATTAAAATCTAAACAGCCCCAGAGCATTGCTGAAGTGGACAATTTAATGGTTTCACTTGAAAAATTACTTGGCGATTTCAAGTCAACAACTGTTTCCGGTCTGTTTGATGATACAGAGAAGGAAATACAGAGTTTAGTTGGTGTATCACTTGAGAAATTCAAGAGGAAACTTAATGATGATTATAAGAACAAAATAAATGATCTTGAAGGGTCAATGTCTGCCTCGAGGACTAATTCTATAAAGAATATACAGGCATTTCTTTCCATGGATTTTCTGAAAATCATAGATGCGAATATCTTCGTAAAATGGATTGATGGCGTTTATGATGCTGCAGTGAGATATACAGCAGAGAGTGCAATTGAATACGATTTCTCACTTAATTCAAGAAGTTCAGATTTATTCAAGGAATCTCTGCGCTTTGGTTTTCTGGAAAAAGGGGTCAAGATACCAATAAACTCTGCAAGCAACTGGGCAGGAAAGGAAGCTCAGATTGACTACGAAAAGATTGATAAATTTTACATGGTCTCTGCAAGCATAAACAAGGGAAACCTGTTTGTTGAATTTGCAGATCCTGACAGTAATGCTAAAGTCACATTTGTTATGTCAAGAGGAAATGAAAACTCATTCCTTTCCATAGAATATAAGGATGACAACCAGACAGTTGATGTAACAAGTATTCCTGCCCTCAACAATATGCTGGAAATCGACAAGATCCAGGTACCACTTGACAGAATATATGGTACACTGAAGGAGATAGAATCAAACAAGACTAAGTTAATCAGGCTTGTGGAAGATGGGATTGATATACTATCAACAGGATCATTCAGGAAACTTGCTGTAAAGATAATTGAGATTAAGAAAGATGCACTGAAGAGCTATATAAATCAGATAAAGGAAAGGGCGGACAAGGACAAGATAACCGTTGATAATCTGAGGGAAAAATTAAAACTTGCAGGTGAATTTGGGGTACAGATTGCAAACATCCTTGATCTGGGTCCCCTATGATTATTTAGGGAATTTTTCTCTGCTCTTACTCCTTTCAAGCTGTCTTTTAAATAATTCATAATCCTTGTCATCAAATTCATATATGAGTGAGCCAACGTACCCACATTCATTGCATTTGTATTTTCCAGTTATCAATCCGGAATCAGCGAAAATGTTCTCCGATCCGCACATAGGACAGACCACATGATTCATTATTCCTCATGATCTTCAGGCATTATAAGCTTAATTCATTTAAGCGGATGTTATTTAAAAAATATCACGCAAATTATTGAGAAAATTCAACTAAACTCATATGGCGGAAAAATAGAAAATACTAAATTCCATTGAAGCCATTACTACCTATGAAGAATTTAATCGATGGAAAGTGGGTAGATTCGTCAAGTGGAAAAACACTGGATGATCTGAACCCTGCAACAGGCATGAAAATTGATACATTTCCAGCTGCAACAAAAGATGATGTGAGTAGAGCCATAGACGCGGCAGAAGGAACATTCTGGAAGTGGAATGATCTTGGCTCGAAGGAGAGAGGACGAATAGTCAGGAAGGCTGGAGACCTAATACAGGCTAAGAGGAAAGAACTGGAAGATCTGCTGGTCAGGGAATGCGGAAAGATAAGACCACAGGCCCAGGAAGAGGTAAATGGTGTTCTTGACCAGATTTATTACTACGCTGAATTTGAAAGAAAGATCAACGGCGATCTTGTAGAGGGCGACTCAAGCACTAGAAAAATATTCCAGTATAAGGTGCCAAGGGGAGTTGTAGTTGCACTCACACCATGGAACTTTCCCGCAGCAATGGTAGCCAGAAAGCTTGCCCCAGCCCTCATGACAGGTAATTCGGTTGTTCTGAAGCCAAGCAGTGACACACCATTAATTGCAGAATGGATAGTAAGGAAATTCCAGGAAGCAGGCATTCCTGATGGAGTTCTTAACTTTGTCACTGGAAAAGGTTCCGAAATAGGGGATTTCATAGTTTCACACAAGAAGGTAGCTCTGGTCACACTTACAGGTTCAACAGGAACCGGTCAGAGAATTATACAGCAATCATCGGCTAATATGTCAAAGCTTATGCTCGAACTCGGTGGTAAAGCACCTTTTATTGTCTGGAATGACGCAGATATGGAAAAGGCACTTACGACTTTAGTATGGGCTAAATTCTGGAATGCTGGTCAGTCATGTATAGCTGCTGAGAGACTTTACATCCATGAGGATATAGCTGATAAATTTGAGGAGAAATTCATTTCAATGACAAAAGGTATAAAGGTCGGTGATCCAGAAACAGCACAGATGGGTCCACTTATCAACCATGATGCACAGAAAAACATGGAAAATGTCATAGCTGAATCGGAAAAGGAGAATCTGAAAATATTATCAGGTGGAAGGAAGCCAGATCTTAAGGGAGAGTTTAACAAAGGATTCTTCTTTGAACCAACACTAATAGACAATGTTCCTCAGAAGTCATCAATATTTCAGGATGAGATATTCGGTCCCGTGCTAGGAATTCATCGAGTAAATGACTGGGATGAAACTATAAAGATGGCAAACGATTCGCAATTCGGGCTTGCTTCCTATCTATTCACAGAAGATAACAAGAGGATATACCAGGCATCCGAGGCCATAAGATTTGGAGAACTATACGTAAATATGCCTGGACCAGAATCATCTCAGGGATACCACACCGGGTTCAGAATGACCGGTCTTGCCGGTGAGGGTAGTAAATACGGCATAGGAGAGTATTTGCAACTCAAAAATGTGTATGTGGATTACTCAAGAGATAAGCTGAAATTGGGAAGCATTCCAGGCTTCTAATTCATTTATTTAAATTCAATTAATACGGACGCATTCTCATCAAGAAGAAGTGGAAGAATCCATCCATATATACCATAATTTATGCTATCAACATCTTCTGAAATTTTATGCAATTCTGGAGCCTTTTTCACCGCAACGGTGAACATATCCTTCCTGAAAACGATTAGCTTCTTTCCAGATAGGTTTGGATTGAGCCTTATTCTATGCAGAATCCTGCGCACTGATTTGTAAAGATTTTCGTTACCATTCATCACTGTCATGAGAATCTCATACACACTGAAGGAAACTTGTGTCTCCAGATCAGAGTCAAAATTGTGATCGGATAGAATTTTAAGGGCTTTCAGAACAGAGGAAATAATTCCAGAGGCATCTGATTTTTCGCTCCTGATCTTTGTTGATCTGTTTGTAAGAGAAATTTTTGAATCTTCATAGATGTATTTCTCTATTATTGATCTATATTCATCTTCCTGCTTCCTGATCAGGAGGTTTCTGTAAATTTCCTTCATTCCTTTTTCAAGCTTGAATTCCATGGATATCTTCTCAAATGGCGCAATTGTTTCCTTATTTCCCGGAAGGAGCACTCCACTTTCGTCCCACCTTATTGTTCTTAGACCTTCCATCAGATATTCACCCGATGTTTTTTCTTTTTCACTGTCCGGGGAAATATTTCTCTTATTAGAATCCATTTTCAGGAATGCTGGCTGGCTTCCAAGAAGGCCAGAAGCCTCATTCCATCCTGCATCGATCCTGTCAAAATCCTGAGGTTCATATTCGTGAAGCAGCCTAAGGAATTCCCCAAAATGTGTTACTTCCTCCTTTGCTATATCTTCATGCACCTTCTTAAACGGTCCTTCTGGCATTAACCTGGACTGCTGGAGATAAAAATTAATGGCATCAAGCTCTGCAGCAAGGGCCAGTCTTATTGATCTGCTAATTTCTTCATTGTCAAACTTTTCCTTTCTAACAAGTTCACTTGGATCTTTTGAAAACATGATATTCTATTTCCATGACGTATATATAATTATCAGTCTCAGTTTTTTACATCAATAGTTTGGAAATGTTATTATCCAAATTTTTCATGGCAATCTTAATGTATCATATTTTTAAGGGTCAGAAGGACATATTGAAATTTCAGGTTGGAAACGGAGAGGAATTCATAGAAACAGGATTCCTTAAGGAGAATGAGGTCGAAGGTTCTCCCTCTTTTCAGTTAAGGGAAGAGGATGGAGGAACAAGAATTATAGTGCCTATTCTGGAGAGTGACCATATACTGGGGCTTGGAGAAAAGGCATTTCCTGTAGAAAGGAAGAGAACAACTGGAAAGATGTGGAATTATGATAGTTATAACTATTATCTTGGATATGATCCCTTATATGTATCAATACCATTTTTCATGAAAACTGGAATAAATGAAACCATTGGGTACTTCATAAATTATACAGGTGAAATCAATTTTGATTTTGGAGTAACCGATTATACGAACATAATAATTGATGTAAAATCTGAAAACTTTTCCTTTTATGTCCTGAATGGAGAAACACCAGAAGTTGTATTGCAGAAATACACTGACCTTACAGGAAAGCCGTTTCATATCCCGGAATGGGCTTTAGAACACCAGATATCTAAATATTCATACTATCCAGAGGAAAGGGTGGAGGAAGTTGTAGAAAATTATCAAAAGGCATTTGGACCTTATGCCGTAGGTTCAGTTTATCTGGATATTGATTATATGGATGAATACAACATTTTTACAGAGGATAAAAATAAATTTCCAGGAATGAAAGAAATGATTGAAAGACTACATGGCAAAAATGTCAGGGTAATTCCCATAATAGATCCTGGGCTTAAGGCAGACCAAAAAAGTGAAATATTCAGGAAAGGCCTCGGATCATATATAGAAACTTCCAGAGGTGAGATATATACTGGAGATGTATGGCCCGGTAAATGCGTATTTCCAGATTTTTTCAAGAAGGAGGGTGGAGATTTCTGGTTCGACGAGATGTCTAAATTTCTTTCTAAGGGCTATGATGGTGTCTGGCTTGACATGAACGAACCTTCAGTTCATAATGTTGAATCAAGAACAGTAGAACCTGATGCTGTTCACGAAGTGAATGGAAAGATGGTGAAACATTCCGAAGTACATAATGCATATGCACTGAAGGAGGCTGAATATACTTATAAAGCGATGAAGCCCGGAAAAAGTTATATCCTGTCCAGATCTGGATTTGCAGGTATACAGAAATATGCTGCCATATGGAGTGGAGATGGGCTATCAACATTTGAAAATATGGGTCTTCAGATTCCAATTCTTACTTCTTTGAGCATATCAGGGGTTCCATACGTAGGTTGCGATCTTGGAGGATTTTCAGGGTATTCTAGTCCTGAACTAATTTTGAGATTTTACCAAATGGCCCTCTTTTTCCCAGTATACAGGAATCACAAGGTGAAGATGGGGAATGATCAGGAACTGTATGTCTTTGACAGTTATTACCGAAAAAGATTCAGTGATTTACTAAATATAAGACATAATTTTGTTCCCTATCTTTACTGGAAATGTGTTGAATCTGAGAAATTTGGCACCCCTGTTATAAGGCCGCTTGCCTTCAACTTTCCGAAAGAAGATGGCATATTCACAATCGATGATGAGTACATGGTTGGAGATGAGCTTTTACTTGCGCCTATTGTTGTTCAGTCTCAGGAAAACAGGGAGCTTTACCTGCCAGATGGTATGTGGTACGATTATGAATCATCTGATATATACATGGGACATAGAAGAATAAGATCAACAGGAGACCTTCCTTTATACCAGAAGAAGAATTCAGTTATAATAGTCGGACAAAAAATCTACTATTTTGGGAATGTTGAAAGGGAAGTATACTTTGGAAACAAATGGCACAGGTTCAAATCAGTGAATGGAACGGTAGAAATAGATGGAAAAGAAGATAGCGAAAAGATTGCAATCAACATTGAAATGAAAAAACCTCTCTTGAAAGATCTGATTTCCTAGTTTATTGATTTCCTGTCTTCTATTTTCGCTCCTCCCAGAAGACCAACTATAACTCCAACTTCTGTAAAGGTCATTAGAAACATAACCCTGAAATTATTTTGCGTTACAAGGAGAGAAGCAACTATCCCAAGAACTGCTCCGATAACTGCCCCCAAAAGAGCAAAAAGAAATACCTTTCCCATATCCATTTTTGGTTATTACATAGTTCTATTAATGAATTGGGATTATAATGCCTGATCCACTTCCAGATTTCAGTCAACAACGTAAACTGTAATGAAATAGTATAAATGCAATTTCAGATTACAGGATTCGATATTTTCTGGAGGATATAAGTAAATATGTTCGCGTTAAGTGAAGAAAGCATTATCAATATAATAAGAGGTTTCAAAATACAATTCTACGTTTTTCTTATATTTACTATATTTCTAATGGTGCTAAGAGCAGTAAGAGCAAAGGTTGGGAAAACCTATTCAAGAAAGATAGTTATTTACCCTTTGATCTATCTTCTTCTTACATTATATTCATCCATCACCCTAACACTGTTTGAATTCGAATTTTCAATGATAATATACCTCTTTGGTTTTATTATTGGTTTTATTATCGGTGATCTCTCTCAAATAGTAAGAAGAAAGGGAAATGAAATATACCAGTCATCAGCAGGGGTAGCCATCGCATGGTCATTCCTTTTCCTGGTAAAATGGTATTCCTATCTCTACGAACCACATTTTCCAACCTTTGTTGACCCTGTAATTACAATTACATTTACCTTTCTAGCTGGAATAATTCTGGGAGAAGCCTTTGGAATAATGGTTAAACATTTCAGGACAAAATAATATGATCCTATAGAGAGGAAATTGAAACAGAGTATCCAAACTCCCACTCCTCTCCTGGTTTTAATATCTTCAGCATATTCCCGGTTTGGAACGAATTAACTTCTGATGCCATTGGTTCTATGGCAACAGATATGGAATCGCTGAATTTTCCATCATACACCATGAAGAATTCAGAATTTGTTCTTTTTACATCATACACAAAATAATCTCCCCTTAGCTGTATGTCCCCAGAATACCTGAAACAGTCATCGTAAACATGTGACTCCTTTTTATAAAAATGACGGTAAAATTCAGAATAATTTCCAGAAGGAAAATACTGATCAATCTTCAGTGATTTTAGTGGCCTCGATTTCAGTAAGATTTCCCAGTTTGATCCTGTTACAAAATAGGGATGAAAGCCAGGGCTCAATGGTACTGTGGTATTATGATTGTTGAAAAACCTTGCATTCTCCCTGAAACCATCATTACTAATTTCAATAACAACTGTAACATCCACATCAAATGGATAGGATTCATCCTCCAGGTTCATTTTCATTTGAACAGAATTTTCGCTTTGATCAATTATGTCCCACTGTCGATCCTTGGCAAATCCATGAATTGAGTTCCCATCCAGATATTTTTTAAATTCATAGGATTTTCCAAGCCATTCATATTTCCCACCCTTTATTCTGTTTGCGTACGGAAATAGTGGTGCGCATCCCCCATGGGTTTTATGTCCATCCTGAGTTCTTTTTATGATTTCATTTTCCCTGAACTCAACACCTTCAATATAGCATCCATTACTGTCAATATCTGCCCTAATTGATTCATTATTCAGTGTTATCTTCATCGTTTCCATCCTGAATGAATCTTATAACCTTAAGATTTGGCTCAGTTCTCTTCAGAATTTCATGAAATGCCTTTCCAGAGTTTAAGGATTCATTGCAAAGCTGTATAGTTTCTTCAAGGGAAAGCAGTTTCCTAGTTCCATCTCTTCTTATTATGAGGGCCTTGCCAAGCTGGGAACAATCAATTCCCATCTTTTATCTCCTCTACCAAAAGATTGAGTCCATTTACGTCCTTTATGCTAACTCTGTCTCCCACTTCCGGTCTGTGTTCCCCAACATATTTTGCATTCCAGTTCTGCCCATCAACCCTCACGACCATATTTGTTCCGTTATCTCTCACTACCCGTCCAATCTTGCCAATCATGCTTTTAGTACCGGTAACTGCCCTTCCTCCCCTTGGGTACCATAAAACAAGTCTGTAGAACCATGCACCTAAAAAGAAAAAAACAATTGCAACAAGTAATATTGATATGTAAAACAGGTCGTCGCTTATCATATATTGAGATAGAATTGTAACTAATTAATATTTAGTAAGATTTCTCACCATTCAATTCTTTCTGAGTTTATTTTGAGGTTCTATTACGAGACTCAATCCTTTCACAGAAATTATCTTCACCTTTGCACCAACTGGGGGTCTGTCTACACTCTGGTACTTTGCATTCCAGTTCTGCCCATCAACCCTTACAATCATATTTGTGCCGTTATCCCTTACGATCTGGCCTATTTGTCCGATTAAACTCTTTGTTCCAGTAACAGACTTACCACCTCTGGGAAACCACGAAACTATCTGGTAAAACCATGCACCAAGGAAGAAAAATCCTATAGCAGCAAGCAGCATGGATAGGTAATATACACCGTTAGAGATCGTAAGTAAGCATTGCTATTTCATTATTTAATTTTATTTATACTGAAACGATTATCGTGTGTTTATTTATCTATCTTCTTAGCATCATTATCTTTTCCTGTATAGGGTTCCCTGTAAAGCATGCTCATGACTCCGCCTATTACAACCAATATGAAGCCTATTAGCAAACCCCCTTCACTTCCCGGAAGTGAAATTATTCCCATCAGGATACCAAGCCCACCCATTGATCTATGGAGATATACCCTTCTAAACATGACCACTGATGCTACAATTTCAAGTATAGGAGCAATAACATCAGTCAGAATCTCAAAGATTGCATTATCCGCTTTCAGGAAGCTTCCATTTTGAATTGAAAGATAAAGAATAGATAAAGAAATCACAAATGTTATAAATGCACCTATAAACATTACAGTAGCTGCATCTCTATTTTCCCTGAAATATGAGGAAAACTTCAGAAGAGCCCTTCCAGCCTTTTTAGCCCGTTCGCTTGCCATTCTAGTTCTTCTGCTTTTTCAATCTGTTAAGTATGAGAAAGAAGTCCTCAACAGTGTTGACATTATATGCCTGCTTTTCAGAAACATCAAAGGACTGGAACTCCTCACTTTTTACATCATCAGGAGGGGAGAAAAATATACTCACACCACAGAAAAGTCCCTCGATTAACATTGATACAATACCCTTCCCACTTTTCTTTGCAAAGGAGATAAAGCTGTTAACAACTTCCTGATCTGAAAAGTAAATGTCACCCGGAATAACCATTATAGGGTATGTATTTATCTTTTTCAGAACTTTTCCAAGATCTTCTGAATATCCGTTACCTGATGTCTTGATTATTTCTAACTTTTCAGAATAGTATTTTTCAGTGATCTCTGTATTCGGAGTGACTGCAAGATAAACAGGCTTCGCCACTTCTTCAAGAAATTTGAGGTTCCTTCCTATCAGGGTTTCACCTCTAATCATCAGTAAACCTTTATCAGGCATATTCATTCTAGATCCAGTGCCACCGGACATGATCACCAGCGGCAACTTTCCATCATTTTTTTCCATATGTAAACATCCATGTAACCTTTTTGACCATTAATGTTTCGCAGAGTTTTCGCATACTTTCTCTGTCAACTGTTTCTGATTCATTCAGTGGCCTTACAAGTGCATATAATGTTACAGTATATTTATGCGTTTTCTTTCCGGGGGGGCATGGACCTCCATATCCATTTTTTCCAAAGTCATTTTTTAACTGTATCCAGCCCTCATCTGTCTTTTCGGCAATAGGAACATTTTCGTGAATTGTGCCAACAGATGACTGAATATTTCTCATGCACCAGTGATTGAATGATTTTCTTGGTGCATCTGGATCATCCATGAATAGGACAATTTCCTTTGTGGACGATGGAGCATCCTTCCATTTGATTTCAGGAGAGATATTCTGTCCACTGCAAGTGTATTTTTCAGAAATTTCGTCCCCGTACTTAATAGTGTCAACGTGCATTTCAAAAGACATGGGTTCTGTATACTGTAAGTGTTTAATATTTTTTAGATTTATTCTGGTTACTTTAGATTTATATCCTTATGCTTTCATAGCCTTCAGTTTTAACCTAATATTGATAACTTAAATAAGAAAAACTAAGATTTAGAAGGAACCACATCTAATCTGCACCATAGATTAGTTAAGCAATTCAATCCAGTTTTTCAGGAATTTTTTCATAATTGAATTTCTCGAATATGCTGATTTCCTCAAGATTAAGGGACTTCATATTCTCTATCTCATTTGAGTCTGGCCTGAACGGAACCACCAGGCAATATGGTGATTCTACCTTCCTATTGCCCATCCCATCTAGAGTGGAAGTAAAAATATGTTCATCGTTCCAGCCCACTCTCTGAAGAATCAGTACCGGGATAGATTGAAGTTCACGATAACCTGTTTTTTCTATCATCACTTTGACAATATGATGAACTCTCACAATATCTAAATTCTTTCCATTTTTCAAATCAATCAATATAATTGTGTGAAGCCTATTCCTGAGATTTCTGACTATATTTTGTAGCGGGCTGACGGGGATAAAATTTTCATATATTTCTGGTAATGAAACAGTTATTCCTGTACGGTAGGATGATAGTCCCGTTCTACCTGCAACTGCACCAGTAATGGATGCATTTTCAAATATCCTCCATTTGATATTATTAATCTTGCAGTAACTAATTATAGAGAAATGAGTTGTTGAAGTCATAGGATCGCCAGATACTATGAGTGAAACAGTTCCACTTCCTTCTTTTATAAATGAAAAGCTTTCAACATCCTCTCTCTTAAGCAAAATTATGGGTTTTGAAATGCTCTTCTCCAGATCTTCCCTGAAACTCTCTGGAAATATTGAGGTATAATCATCAATGAAAATATGGTCTGATCTACCAAGAATATCCATCTCTATAATGGTCAGGCTACCGATCCCGCGAAGACCGGAACCGATTATGTTTAAGTTTTCAGTGCTCAATCTCTTCCTGAAGTCTCACAAGCTCATTTAATTTTGCCAGTCTTTCCCCTCCTATGGTTCCACTTTTTATGAATGTGGAGGAGAATGCAAGGGATAGATGTGCAATGAAATCATCAGTGGTTTCCCCACTCCTGTGGGAGATCACATTTTCCATTGATGCTGAAGTTGCAGTTTTGACTGCGTCCCATGTATCTGTGAGTGTTCCTATTTGATTAACCTTGATAAGCACACCGTTTGTAGCCTTTGTTTCTATACCTTTCCTTATCCTGCTTGCATTGGTTGTGTATAGATCGTCTCCTACTATGAGAGCATTCTTCCCAACTGCTTTTGTAATTTCTGCATGTCCTTCGAAATCAGCCTCATCCATTGGATCTTCCATATAATAAAATCCATAATTTTTGTGAGCGTCAATAATGTACTGTATCTGTTCTCCCTGATCCCTCTTCTTTTCCTTGTATACATATTTTCCTTTCTCATAAAAACTTGAAGCAGCGGCATCAAATCCAAGATAAACCTTCACCTTTTTCTCTTTAGATATCTCATTGGCTGAATCTTTCAGCAACTGCATTGCCTGTTCATCACTTATTGATAAAACCCATGCCCTTTCATCTCCTACTCCAATACTTACATTCTTCATAATGTCCTTTGCTTTCTGACCAATTCTCTTGTGGACAAGAGCATTAACCTCTATGGCCGCTAGAAATGAGGAGGAGTCATTGGAGACTAAAAACTCCTGAAATGTCGTCCCGTTAATTGCATGTTTTCCACCACCAATTACATTTCCAATTGGTTTTGGTGCTTTCATTCGGAAATTACCTCCGGCATATCTGTACAGAGGAATCCCAAGTTCTTTAGAAACAGCCTTTGCCAGGGCAATGGATAGTGCCGTGGAAACATTACCTCCCATTGATGAGAAGTTTTCAGTGCCATCGATATTTTTCAAAAGATTATCAAACCCAGTTTGATTAAATCCATTGAATCCCTTCAGCGACTCCCTCACATTTCTTTCAAAGAAATTGAGACTTTCTTCTGCCCTTCCATCCCTGAACGGAATTACCTCTGTGGCTCCCGTACTCGCCCCTGCAGGTGCAGAACATATTCCTTCTGCACCCGAATTTAAAATTACCGTAGCTTCAACTGTTTTATTTCCTCTGGAATCGAGAATTATTCTAAGCGAAGTCCCTTTAATATCGAACCTTTCATCCATAAACATGAGAGAAAGACAGTGCTATTATAATTTTTCCTTAAGTCCGTCCTTATACCTCTTGCAGAAAGAAGTATAATTGTATTTGTAGTCAGCCCAAAGTGCTTTGTAATCTTCTGAAACATCCTTTATTACCTTAGCTGGAACACCTCCTGCTATTTTCTCTGGTTCAATTGTCTGTCTCGTCTTAACGAGTGCGTGTTCGGCTATAACCGCCCACTTTCCAACCTTTGCAAAATCGGTTACAGTAGAATGCATTCCTATTACAGCATAGTCCTCTATGGTCGCAGTATGGATAACACACGAGTGACCCAGTGTTACATGTTCTCCGATGGTAGTCACCTCTCCTGGTCTGGCATGAATCACCACATTATCTTCCACTGCCGTTCCATTTCCTATAATGATCTTTCCATAATCTCCCCTTATCACCGCACCAGGACCAACCCATACTTCTCCCTTAATTGTAACATCACCAATCACCGTAGCGTTTGGGGAAATATATGATTCCGGCGAGATGTTTGGTATTCTTCCCTCAAAAGTGTAAACTGTCATCTAACGCAATTTCTTCTGCACTTAATTTTTTTGCTATGCTTAATATCCCCTCACCAACAAGATCGGCATTTTCAATTCCATTCTTCACTATTTCATATGATGTTGCATTTCCGCATTTTACAGCATCAACGATACTTAGTCCGTTCTTCAATCCATAATAGAAACCTGCTCTGAAAGAATCTCCAGCCCCAAGAGTATTGCCCCCTTCCACAACCTCATCAAAGGGATATACATGCGTATTCCTGTCACCGTAGACATAAGCGCCTTTTGATCCTGCAGTCATTATGACTGTGTGCTTTTTGCCAGCATAATCCTTTAGATCAAATTCTGATGTTTTAAACATGAATTTTATTTCTTCCTCGTTTCCCATTATGAATTCACATTTTTCAAGGAAGTATCCAAGTTCTTTTTTTCCATATTTGAAGAATACTTCCTGTGATGGATCAAAAGAAAGAGAGTCAAACATGGCATTTTCAATCATCTGCACATTCAGTTCCGGATTTCCAGTTCCAAGATGCAGATGTTCATACTTTTCATCAAGAATATTATATTTTTCATATTTCATTGGTCCTTCTGCGAGGAAATATTTCTGTTTTTCTCCATCGTTGACTGCATAGCAGACTGGTCCATAACTTTCATCAGTTATCTTTATGCCACTTAGATCTATATTCAGTTCATTCAATTTCTTTATGTAGTTCCCGTGACTTACCTTCGAGACTATTGAATACAATCTGAATCTCATTCCAAGTTTAGAGGCAACAATTGCAAAATTTCCTGCAGTGCCACCAAAGGTTTCCTTTACCTCACTGACTGGCAGGGTAACATTGTCATTTATCTTGTCAACCTTGAGCACAACATCAAGGTTGATATGTCCAGTATATGCAAGAAATTTATTTACTGTCATTTATGTATCAGCTCAAGTTCAACCATAGTCATTTCAAAATAAAATGTCTTTCCCTCATCTGATAAATTTGTGTATGGAATACTGGTGATCCCTTTCAAATCATCTATGAAATGTCTATCGTGATCTTCATAAATTATGTAAGACCTCATGTCATCATGTTTGTATCCACCAATTTCCTTTGCCCTTTCTAAATTTGTTTCTCCAGTAATTAGGCATAAAAAATACATTCCTCTATCTCTTACTCTGGTTTTTGGAAATTTCTCCGATCTTTTCCAGGCCTCTACCAGAGCTGGCTTCCCTATTTTTTTATTAAAAAATGAATGATTGAAATTTAGGTTCTGATCTATTTCTCTGATTGATCTGGAATCAGAGACAAGTTCCACAACTTCAGGCGGCACTTGTTCCGGTCCTTCCTTTCTTTGAAGGTGAAATTGTACTTGGTGGTTTGAGGAGTTCTGCTATTCGCTCAAACAGTAACTTCTTTTCGTCTGATTTTTCCAGAGCTTCATCAAGAACTTCTTCAATAGTGGACACTGGTATTATCTTTATCTTATCGGTGTATTTCTGATCCAGAATTATATCACCAAAGTTAGATGCTGGTACGATCACTTCATCCAGTCCAGCGTCGATAGCTGCCTCTACCTTTGCAGTAACGCCTCCGACAGGGAGAACATTGCCCCTTACACTTAAAGAACCTGTCATTGCAAGATTCTGCTTTATAGGTATCTCCTCTATTGCAGATATTACTGCGGTTGCGATTGAAACGCTTGCACTATCACCCTCTACTCCTTCGTATGTTCCAATGAACTGGATATGAATATCCAAGTCGGAGAGATCCTTACCACTTATCTTTTTGAAAACTGCGGAAACATTTTGCACGGCTTCTTTTGCAATATCTCCAAGTTTTCCAGTTGCAAAAACACTTCCGTGTCCCTTTGTCTGTGAGGGTGTGATTTCCGCAACTATGGGCATTACAACTCCAGTATACTCTGCCATTCCAGAGTTGGCGCCCATAACAGCTAGACCATTAACCGTTCCAACTTCTGCCCCTTTATTGTGGAATGTCTTGTAGAGCCTTTTTATTTCCAGTGATCTATCTGCAATTTGCTGCTCTACTGGTTTACTGAATTCCTTTGCTTTGATTACATGATCTGAAGTAACAACTGAAGCCTTCTCTGAAATTGCAACATCTCCTGCAGCTCTTATCAATCCTCCAAGTTCTCTCAATCTTAAGGTAAGTTTACCCCTTCTCCCTGATCTTTTCTGAGCTTCCTTCATTATTTCGATTACGGCACTCTTATCAAAATGGGGTATCTTTTTATCCTTTACTACTTCCTGAGCAATGAATTGTAATAGCTTCTTTCTATTTTCTTCATTGTCCTCCATTGAATCCCTGACGTATACTTCGTAACCGTATCCTCTAATTCTCGATCTGAGTGCAGGATGCATTCCCTGTAGTGCATCAAGATTTCCTGCGGCAACCAGAACAAAATCACATGGAACCGGTTCAGTTTGGACCAGGGCCCCAGTACTTCTTTCACTCTGTCCAGAAATTGGAAACTTTTTCTCCTGCATTGCCGTAAGAAGAGCCTGCTGACTCTCAGGCCTCAGCAGGTTTATTTCATCAATGAATAAAACCCCCTTATCTGCCTTATGTATATTTCCCGCCTCAACCCTGTCATGGGATGGAGTTTCTAAACCTCCTGACTGGAATGGGTCGTGTCTTACGTCACCAAGAAGTGCACCAGAATGTACCCCAGTAGAATCGATGAATGGCGGTTTATCATTTGGAGTGTGTGATACTAAAATCTTTGGAATCATGGCCCTTTCTGATCTCATTGCAGGATTCATAGAGGCGAAGAAATATATCATGACAGCTACCAGAAGTGCTAGAAACACAATATAATAGTTCAGAGTTAGAATAGACAGGATCAGTCCTACAATAAATATTGAGAAAACTATGGTTATAATCATTCTTGATTTATCTTTCTTATCCTGTTCGGCTCTTATCTGGTACTGTCTTACTATCTCCTTGGCCTTGCCTGCAGGGAACGTCTTAATTTTAGGTCTATTATTATCTTCTGGATTATGGAAAACCACAATATCCTCAAGTTCCTCTTTGGGTAGAAAATCCACCATTGATTGGGCAAGCATGGACTTACCAGTACCAGGCTCACCTAACAACAATACGTGCCTTTTCTGAAGAGCTGCTTTTTTTACTACCTCCCCAGCCTCTTCTTGCCCTATCACCTGATCAAAAAGAATCTTAGGCACTTCTACATCTTTTGTAGTTTGAATGTTTTCGCTGTTTACCCAATCTTCAATAGATTCGTTATTTGCGTCCACTCTTCATTATGGAAATTTCAGTATTAAGATTTTGCTTGATTTTTTTTAAAAAATGATGCATCATACCATTATTGGAATAAATTTGTAAAATACTGGCACAGGCTATTAGTTAACTTTTATGTGCCTGTTTAGGATTTTTTTACCTTATATCCACATTCAGGGCAAAATTTGCTACCTTCGGGAATATAACTACCACATTCAGGGCAAACTTCCACTGTTTCAGCCGGTCTTGGAAGATTTGCCTTGTTGTCACGAACTATGTCTGTATCCTTATTTGAGGAACTCGGCTGATTGCCATTTCTTCCAAAGCTTATAACATTAACGTTACTTTTGTTCGATTTAGCCTTTGCCATTTCCAGTTCCCTTCTAAATCTTTCCTGGTCTTCCTGCTTCAATCTATCTTCGTGGTCTCTCTTCGAGGTGGTTGCCCAGTTCTTTATAATATCTACTATTCCCTCTGGCTTCTTTATTTCAAATTCAACAGTTTGCATGTCCCCATCTTTTCTAAATTCCACAGCAAGTTTCTTTTTTGTAAGGAGACTCATTTTTGGAACTGCCGAAGAAACATTGAGAATATCATACATTGGAATTTCAAGAAATATCTTTGAAGCCTCAGCCCTTCTTAATCTTCGCTCTCCAATTTTTTCATAAATGATTCTCTTATTAGTTACATGTAGTTTTCCATCCTCTACTCGTGCGCCATTCTGTATCATAACGCTCTTCTCTTCGAGAATTTCATTTTCATCTGGTTCAAGTACAATCATTAAAAAGACAATACGTTACATACATATATATTTATTACGAATAAACAGGACATCGGATAACAATCATCCGATATCACTGTTTGATAGACAATTTCTAACCATAATTTACAAGTTTTTAAAAATTCGAACTATTAAGTACTTTTTAAAATAACCGGTCAATGTTTTTCGAAAGGCGATGATGGATGAAGAGTTCAACTATTTCCACTAAAAAGAAACAAAAATTTATATTGCGAATTCTGCATAACTAAATATGGGATATAAGAAGGCAGTGATATCCATAATTGCAGTAGTAATTGTCACATGGATTCTTATATCTTCACTTTCATCGGTACCAGTAGTTCATTCATCCAGTCCAGGTAGTGGGTCCGGAAGTGGAGGTGGAACCGGATCAGGAAGTGGTCCCGGAAGCGGGTTAGGAAGCGGCTTTGGATTCAGTCTACCAAATTTCAACTTTAAGCTACCCAGTCTGAATCTAAATTTAGGTTCAATTTTCAAGATTCCAAATTTCCATATTAAATGGCCACAATTTAATATTACTTTACCTCCTTTGAATTTTAATTTAACGAAGGCAAATACAACTTCCTCATCCTCTGGAGGTGGAGGAGGTCATGGCGGTCGTGGTTCTTCAAGCAGTGTGAATAATAAAGTAACCGTTCTGCAGCAAATCATATTAAATCCAATATTCCTTATTATAGTTGTTATTGCAATTGCTGCAATAATGAGTGTATATGCAATAAAGTCAATGAGTGGTAAAAAGCCAAAAAAGAAGTTAAATAAAAAAGACGGAGAAGGGAAGGATTACAAAAAGTCATATGACTCTAGAAATGAAAAGAATGATGTTCTCCAGGCTGTCCCGGAAACTAAAACCTACAGTAATAGCGAGTCAAGGAACTATATTCTCAAGCTTAAGAATTTCATGGGTTGGGAGGGCAAAGGTTACATAAAACCAGAAATTCCAGAGGATATGCCCCTTATATGGGACTACGAAAGTCCATTAGATATAGATATTGAAAAAAATATGCAGATCAATTCATCAGACAGTAATTTGAATGGTAATATGACTCATGGAAAGATCAGGATGAATATTAGCAGAGGAAAAAACATGATAAAGGGCATCTGGGATGATGGAAGCGAAGAAAAGGATATAGTGGGAATTAATATCAGAGATGACGCCCAGAAACAGTTAACTGGAAATCTAGGAAACGATATTCTAAAATCACTGAAGAACAGGACTTTAAGAGAGCTGGAAAATTCAATAGATTTCCAAAACATGATCAAAAGCAAGGCTGATGCTGATAAATTGATCAGGTTATACGAACGGATATATTATGGACAAAAAAGAATTAATAGTAATGAATATTATGAATTCCTTAGGTATCTTAAAAACGCAATGAAAGATCCAAAAATGTTTATGTAGGGGTTGCTGTTGGAAAATAATCAGATAAAGAATAAATCACGCAAGAATTTAACTGTCTATATCCTGTTCCTGATCGGTATAATTCTCATTCTTCCTGTATATCTCACATTTCCTTCTATAACTGCATCTCTGTTAATTTTGCTGGACATTCTGGTATTTGCATATGACATAGGAAGAATCTTTAAGGAACTAAAAAAAGTCGGGATTTACTACGCTTTCTGGTATCTTTTGTTCCCATTTGTGTTTATTGTATTTTTCTGGATCTTTCTTCTTTCACCCTTACTGGATTCAGTTAATCCATCATACTATTCACTTGAAACCTCTCTTTTTCCCATAATGATCTCACTTTCAATTTTCTTTACAGGAAGGAAGATGGGAAAGATAGATGGAGTAAACAGAACATGGCCAAGATTTGCTATGTTCATAACTCCTTTCACAACTTCCCTGCTCTTACTTATCCTGTATGCGTTTTTCACTGACATAGGTAAAGTTCTAGCAATTTCATACGGTCTTCTTTTTGCCTTTCTTGCTATGGTTGCTACATCCTTTTTCTACTTTGGACTTGACTCTAAAAACGAACAGAATTCAATATTATCCTCACAAATAGTGAACGCTAGAGGTTCTATAGGCACATTTTTCTTTATAATGGGGTTATTCCTGGGTCTATACTTTGAATCTGTGCCAAATCCCTTTTCCATCGTTTTTCTTGTTTTCTTTATAGCTATCCTTCTTATAGGAGTACTTATTGCAGTAAAGTCGCTTTACCGAAGCTCTTCCGTAAAGCTGGAAGATACTAATTTAACAACTTTTAACAAATTTGAGAAAGTCTCCAATCTCACATCTTATTCTGACATATCATACATGGGGAAGGCGGTTAGCACATTTGAGAATGAAGGGGCAAAAGAACAGCTTATAATAGCAGCAACAAAGTATCTTACAGAAAGGGGCATGGATCTTGATTTCATCCTGAGGTTGCTGAAGCAGATAATGGAGTATAACCCTCCGAGGTCTGTCGCGCTTGGAGTTGCAAATAGAAATAGCAGGATTTATGAAAATGAAGTGTCAAGAAGAAAAAATATTACAGAAAATTTATTGAAATATATGGGAGCAGTGGGTGAAAAAAATGAACAATGACAGCTTAGAAAAAGAAGTGAGCGAAAGTGTGAGGGAATCAGGTTCTATAGTTAATGAAATATCAAAGTTTTTTGTGGGTGATAGTGATCCACTGAAGAAGATAACTGCATCAATAATGGCCTCTGGCCATGTACTACTGCAGGATAATCCTGGAATCGGAAAGACCTTTGTTGCAAAGTTATTCTCAAACGTTCTTGGGATAGGATTCAAAAGGATTCAATTCACGCCAGATCTTCTACCGAGTGATATCACCGGAACAAAGATATGGAGAGCTTCCACCGGAAACTTTGAACTGGTTAAGGGTCCAGTATTTTCTAATCTCATACTTGCAGATGAAATAAACAGGGCACCCCCAAAAACACAGGCCGCCCTGCTTGAATCCATGGAGGAGAGACAGGTTACAATTGAGGGAGAAACGATTAAGCTTCCTCCACCGTTCATCGTTATTGCAACCCAGAACCCAATCGAATTTGAAGGAACCTATCCACTTCCTGAAGCTCAGATGGACAGATTCATGATCAGGCTTTCTTTCGGTTATCCAAAGGATGATCTTGAAATATTGAGAAGAAGAAAATTATGGGGAACAAATGATCCAAGTTCAATGGCAACTAAGCTTATGGATGCTTCGAAGATCATAGATCTGCAAAAGACATCGGAAAAAGTAACAGTAAGTGATGAGATAACAAGTTATATTTCCCAGTTCAGACAAATAAGGGATGATAAGAGAGTAATGGCCGGACCAAGCCCAAGAGGAATCATCTCACTAATGAGACTTGCTCAGGCCATGGCCATGATAGATGGAAGGGATTATGTAATTCCAGATGATGTTAAAAATGTGGCAATAGAATGCCTTGCACACAGGATCATTCTGAAACCAGAACAGGTTATGGATGAAATAAGTCCTGAAGCCATAGTGAAGGAATATTTGGATAAGATGGAAGTACCAAAAGGTAACTGATGAACAGCATATGGAACAAGCAGATACTCATCCTTTCAATAGTTTCAGCCTTCATAGCAGTTGCTGGAATAATATCAACACAGAAAGCAATATTCGGTTCTCTTTTTATGCCAGTCATATTCATCTTTCTACTTTCTTACATGGAGAGGGATCTAAAACTGGACATAGATTATGACATTCCTAAATTTTTAAAGGTGGGGGATGAATATAAAATCTGGGTAAAAATTTCCGCAAAGAAAGGTTTCGGCATGCTAAACATGAAGCTTCCTACATTCCCGGAAATGAATATTGTCGATGGAACGAATGTGCATCTCTTTTTCAAGGGATTCCATGAAAGGGAAAAAACAGTGGATTATACCATAGTTACAACCAGAAGAGGGATATTTAACTGGACTGATATTCTTATCGAATATCAGCCGGTAATAGGTTACAAAAGAAAAAAACTGCTGAAATTTCCAGTTGATCATAATATTGAAGTGGACCCGCAGATAAAGATGCTTAAGAAAAGCCAGTTCCAGCTTAAATCAAACAGAGTTAAGCCTAGAAATTCCGTCACAAGAACTGGTCCACCAACCCACGAATTTGAATCCATTAGGGAATACATTCCAGGAGATCCATTTAAAACCATCAACTGGAAGAGCTCTGCCAAGACATCCTACAAGGAAAACTTAATGGTAAACGTCTATGAAAGAGAGGGATTAAAGAATTTCATATTTTACGTGGACGTTTCTCCTTTCATGTCAAGGGGTTCGAGTGTTGAAAATCCACTGGAATATGCCATAACACTTGTTCTTTCTGGCTCTAAATACCTGCTCTCTAAAAATTACAACGTGGGTTTCTGGCCTATTAAACTAAATCACCTGAAAAGAAATGAGTATGTTCTTCCCTCTTCGGGAATGGACACATTCAATCAGATAAGGCTCAGTCTCCTACTTCTTGAATCGAAGTGGGTTACTGAAAAATTCAATGGGCTGGGCTCTTCACTTACAAGAATAATGATGGAAACGAGACCAAGCGTCATGATCATGACAAGCCTAGAGAGGGGAAATCTATCTAGAATAGAAACCATAGCTTCACATCTTTCAAGATTTAAGGTTATCCCCACAATAGTGGATATAAGGGCAGAAAGCATTGCAGCCAAATTTACAGATCCGAGACTGAGTAAGGTCTTCTCAGTGAAGAACTATAACCTAACAAAAAACAGACTAAGCAGTACATCCGGAAGACTGATACAGTGGGACCCCGTAAATGAAACTCTGGGAAGAGCAGCCTACAGACTTGCAATGGAGGCTGGTTGGTAATGAGATTCAATCTCACATTACTGATCACAGTATTTTTTGGGTATATCTATGTACTGATATTTTTCAGGGCATCCTCAAACTCAATCGGATATGTTTTTGATCTATTGATACTTCTATTTTTCAGTCTTTCACTTATACCGGTGTTCCAAAAGGCAAAGACAGGAAGTGAGAAGGTTTCACCAATAAAATTTTTACCCATACTCATTGTTCCAGTAGCATTGATATTCTCAAGTGGATATCTTCATTCATCATTCTCTTCCTTAACAATGCTATCTTCTCAGGGAACATACAACACCTCATTTTTTCTTGTTCTAATGGTACTATCAACCATAGGAATAATGGCGATGGAGACGGCCAGCAAGGTGGAAACGCCTCTCATACCTGCAGGATATGATAGAGAGGAAATAGAGAAAGAACTGGGTTTTTTCGAAAGGAGTGTTATCTATATTGCTCTTGCGTCAATGCTTGGGGGATTAGGAATAATTCTTCTTGTCCAGGGAGCCCCATTTGCCGATATAGGCATAATTCCTGCAATAATTCTGTTCTTCATAGTCTATGTCATTGTCATTACAACTGTTGTGAAAAAGGAGTCCTGATCAGAATAATATAACGACAATATTTTCAATTAAGTTCCACAATACTTTAATAGTGTATTTTCGATTTTGAGTCATGAGACGGAGACTTGCATTTTCACTCATTGTAGTTTTGTTAACTTTGATCATGATTCTTTCAATGGCAAACATTACTATTAATCCCCTCCCTGAGAATCATCAACCTTTTAATGCAGGGAGCACTGGAACGTTTACTTCAGCTGAAAATTTAGGAAATAGTTCTGAATTAAAATACACGACACCCAAACTGAACACCTCAGCAGTTAGCATAGCATCTGAAAGCAACTGGACATCCATGGAAGGCAGTCTTTTATCAAAGTTAAATTCACTGAAGATTCCCGCCATAGCAAAACTTCCTCCAAATTTTTCCGAGAAACCAGATAGAAAAGGAACAATTTATCTTCCATCATATACATCAGCACCTGCACCAATAGGTGTTGCCAGTTACGGAATAATTAATCAAAGCGGAAAACTTACACCATACTCATATTCAACAAGAAGCTTTGATGGACAGATTTCAATTAACACAGCATCACAGCTTTATATGGATGGAGATTCATTTAACTCATTTTCGATTCAGTTGAACGCCATACTGAACAACGTGACAATCAGGGGCAATACAGGATATCAGTTCTGGACTCAGAATGTGGTAGATTATTCAACATCTACCCACCAACTAACATTCATAGATAACATCTGGAACTTCAGCTCTCCCACTGCAGTGATGGGGTCAAACGATATAGTATCGGGAAATGGGACTGTGGAGCCAGGGGTACTCTACTACGATATTGGACCAACCCTGAATATATCCGAACCATTTACTCTCAATCTGTACCTATCATCCTCAAATTATGGAGGAGAGAATACTGTATTTTTCAATTACTCTATTTCACACAAGAATTCTCAGGGTTTAAACGTTCTTCAAAAAGGTTCCTATGACAGGGTACAGTTCAATTCAACATCAGGAAGTAGTTCAGGATCAATGGTTATTCCAGAATATACTGTAACAGGAACAAACCTATCCAACAATGGCTTTATACCAATGGATGCGGAAATGATCCTTGGAGGGGAAGGAGGTGGCTCTAACGCACAATTCAGTAAAATGAATGCGACCATGTCGCTCAAATATGAAAAAAGTGATGGAACTTATAGTAATGTGAGATCGGCATATGATGTAGGTTCTGAAACTGGTGAAACATCCACAGGTATCAGTGAATACTTCATGGGTAGCACTGCGCATCTTCATTCAGGACCGACCTTTGTTGAACCACTCTGGAACATAACTGGAAGTAAGCAGGGATATGCAATCATAAATGGAACAATAAGCCCATCCAACGCTTTTCTCATGATTGGAATTGGGAACAAAATAAACAACGAGACGGCACAGTGTTCTCCAATTCAGGAAAATGGTAGATTCTATCTGTACCTTAATCCAGGTACATATTCTGTTGAGGTTTTAATGAGTTATCATAAGCCAGTATTTTTCAATGGAATGATTCTTAGAGAAGGAAAACAGTATTCCCTTGGAAATATAAAACTGGAATACAGCGTTTCCTACGGGATATATACTCCTTTCTACGCCTCAGATAACAGCCAGATAAAAAATATAAGCGTATCAGGTGAGGGCACAGACAGCAATCCCTACGTGGTAAGTGGTATTCCCCTGTCTCAAGGTAGTAAAGCCGGTGTTCCTGATAGAATGAATAATGTATTTTCAGAAGTTAACGATTATTTATATCCTGTATTTTACGGTGTATTCATACAAAACACCACTGCATATACAGTTGTTCAGAACTTCTCTGGTAATAATCAGGCGCCATCATTCCAGATAAGCTATGACACAATTAGTCTGAATAACCTCCTATCATCATTTGGTGTAACATCATCAAACTTCCTTCAGCTTGTATTCTATGACTCAAGCAATTTAATTATAAGAAACAACGTGATATCTGGATGGTTTTCCTCTCTAACATACACAAATTATACTGAATATAATATTCCACCCATCGCAGGTCTTATGCTGTGGAACGTTACTCACAGCCTTGTTGAAAACAATGAAATTGAAAGTGCAGGCTCTGGTATGCTCATTTACAATAACGCGGAGATGAAATCAAATATCTATGTATGGAATAACAGTTTCTCAAATTATAATCTCATACCTGCAGGAGCACTATTTGGTGCAGCACCCATAGGTCTTATTGTTGCAAGTTCCAATAACACCATTTATAACAATGAATTTACATCCACGATTCCAATAGTAAGTCTGGAAGGGAGATATGGTAATCTATATACTGATGGCGAGGTAAAATACCACAACAGATTTAACATAACGAGAGAATCGGTCACATCATCTGTAACATTCATGGAACAGGTACTCAGCGGGAGCATAATAGATTCTGGATATACTGGGGGAAATTATTATTACAACTACTTTGGGAATGGTAATACTATGTACAATGGAACAGGTGTTGGATTTGTCTTTAATGGTCAGGGATTGCTGAATGGAAGCATAAATTATGCATATGACAGTGCACCACTTACCAGATACTATTACAGGACAACTGTGAGTGCCACAGGTCTTCCACTTTCCCAGCAAGGACAGATAACTGGGTATGTTGATATTAACAATGATATACTTTCCGTTGGAGTTAGTGGGACCTCAATCTATCTTCCCAATGGAAGTTACACTGCAACAGGTATCGCACTGGAATCCAGACAAATACTCCTAGAACCTCTATTTTATTTGGGGTCTGTAAGAGATAGTTCTGGGGCATTCATCGTTAGTGGGCCAATGGTAAATCTCACATTGAAATACAGTTTACTATACAGTATTACTGTTCAGGAAAGCGGTCTTCCACAGGGAACTCTCTGGGGGTTCTCAATTCCAGCTGCAGGTGAAGGGTTCATTTCAACAGGAAGTAATATATCGTTCTATATAGTTCCAGGAATATATGAATTCCTCCCACAGGATGCCTATGGCTACGAAGCTTCAAACATACCTGTTGTGCAGGTGACTCATCCAGAACAAAATATAACCATAGATTATGTTTACAGTAATCAACTTATCAGTACCTATTCTGTCACTTTTGCTGAATCTGGACTATCAGGAGGCAGCAAATGGTCCGTTAATCTGGATGGAACAGTTGAAAGTTCGACTTCTAGCACAATTACATTCAATAATCTATCAGGGGGAAATTATACCTATTCAATTACTACTCCTTCGGGTTACAGTGGAATCAAGAGTGGATCAGTTTCTCTTACGCACTCCAATGTTTACATGGAAATCAGCTTTCAGAAAAGTTCTGCAATTCCTGTAATGTTAATCCTGTACATTGCCATATCACTGATCACAGGATTCATAGTGGGCAGTGCAGTCTTCTACATGAGATCAAAAAAATGAAGAACCTGAAGTGTATTTATTTGAAAAATCAATCATTTCAGGTAATCCTGGGAACTTTTAACATGCTAATTTAGAATAATGAATACATTTGTGGATATGCAATAGGAAGCCAAAAGTCGTATGTATCGTAAAGAAATGATTAAATAAACCTTAACTCATTAGGCATTGGTAATAATTATGCAGGAACTTATCTGTAACATAGAATTTCTCCAGGAAGGAGATGAATTTCAGGCAAAGTTAAGGACAGAAATAGGGGGACTAATGGAATATTCGGGTCTTACATTTGAAGAGGTGTTGAATCAGGTAATAATAGAACTTGAAGAAGAATTCTCCTGAAACTTTGTACCAATAAAGATTTAATATTGTAACATATATTTGAATAAATGAGATCTGCCTTCATTATAATTTTTGCCGCAATTCTTGTAATGTCTCCAACGTATTTGGGAATTGCACATGGTCATAGTAGCGGGCAGATACAGTTTGATAAATCACCAGCATTCAATCTTTCAATTGGAGATCAGAAAATTTCCATTGATTTGTTCAGTCCACATTACTTGAATTCTAACTTTAAAAAAATTACTCATAATCCTATAATAAATACTTCAGATTTCATGAACTATGGTCTGGAAAAGAATACGAATCTAAGTTTCGGGAAGCCAGTAAAGGAATCTTTCCAGGAAAATGTTATAGGAAAGTTGAATATTTCATATTCATATTTTCTTCAGGAACAAGTGTTTGAAGTAAGCATGCCAGGTATAATGGCAGAATCAACTGAGAGCTTTTTCCCCTTAAATTATGGTTATCTTTTCATTAACATGACGATCAATATCTTCGAGGTAAGGGATAATAATACAGTTACTTCTATTAACGGTAACATATTTGTAGGAAACAATAACTCATTGAGAATCACCTATGAGATGAATATACACTCAACGCTTGGCGGTACATATCGTATAATAATTCCAACGGTATTTTCAACTTATTCAAATGGCATAGGGGTGGAGAATTTTACAGGTGCCAGGATGACTGAAAGGAATCAGTTATACAGTGGCATAAGATTACATATAGATCAGGACAGAAATATATATTTCCTCTATAACAGCACATATTACATGGATGGAATCGCAAGGGAAATGAAAACACTAAATTATGGTCCAAACGGTTCGAACCTAAATGCCCTTACATACGTTTTCACAGGTAAAGGAAAATACTCCAACATTTCATATGATCCCTATTTGTCCATCCCGGGTCAGAATATACTTAAGAATATCACGGTGAAGGATATAGAAAGTGGTGTTGTGAATATTATTCTTGAAAACTCAGTTTACCTTTCTATAGGTCTCATAGTGGGAATGCTTATGATAGGTTCAGGATATGTGTACAGAAAGAAGAATCAATGATCTATTCCTCATCCAGCATATCTATTAAGCTATCTGAGAGTTCTTCAAGGAATGATTTCCTGCTCTTTCTTATATACTCTTTTACCGAACTGGGATTATTGAGGCTGAACTGATCATTTTCCCTGATAATGATATTATCTGAAAGAAGAACTTTTATGGCATCATTAAGTTTTTGAGTATCCTTTATTTTTTCATTGAGTGTCTCAAGATTCATTTCTTTTTTCCTCAGTAAAAGCATTATCACGTTTCTGCTCACCTTATTTCTCAGGTGATATCCTAGAATCTTTCTGGTATTGTCTGATGAGGCAATGAGGAAATATCTTTTATACCGACCATCTTTCCTGATCATGATCTCATCCTCTTTTTCAAGCTTATAAAGATGGTACTCTAGCTGACCAACTGCCATTCCTGTTTTTCTCTGAAGTGCCCTGAAATGAAGCCCAGGTTCGCTCTCTATAATATGTATCAGGATGGTTCTTGGATCAGTTTCATCTGTCAATTTTTCTTTCCTCTTATCATTCCAGAATAAAATAGCAGCATAACAATGAGTGCAGTCATTTCAAGAAGGATCTGATTATATTCACTCAGGAAGTTCACTCCAAAATTTGTTATTACAATATACAGTGAATCAAGAAGTACCAGCCCAAAAAACGCACTCAGGTACTTTATAATTCCGACACCCTTTCTCACCGCCTTGAGTGAAACGAGCAGTAAGAAAAGGGAGACAACCACGTTTACGCCGGAAATTAGGATGGATAGCTCATTGAAATTAAAGTACAGGGTCATTACAGAATAATTATAAATTCAGATATAAGTTAATTGGTAATTAAAACCTGATTGAGTATCCAGAATTGGAGAATTCCTTTATAAATTCTTTCCTGAGTTCTTTCTCACCACTCATTTCATCTATCTTTAATTCATTCCTGTTCCTTTTTACCGTTGCGAATGCCTTTACTGATAAATTATCTATAAGAAGAAAGTTCCTTGTCCCCCCGGTCTGATTCTTAATCTGGTTCCTGAATATGTAGCTGAACAGGTCTCTTGGTCCTATTATGAAAGGCTTTGTAGACTTTTTCTTCATGTCAAGAAATCTTTCATTAACAAGAACTGCCCTCTTATTGTCAAGGATAATACAGTTTTTTAACCCATCTCTCTTTCTTACATTTTCTATGGTTACGGAGTAGAGCTGTTCATCCCTGTTTCCAGTGATTTCTGAAAATAGCTGGAAATCTATAAAGCCATAGGATTCCAGTATTTTTGTTTCCAGAATGGTGGCAGATTCCTTAAGTTCAAACTTTTCAACGACATACCTGAATTTTGAATCAGAATCCTTGCATATTATGGATCTGTTCCAGAGATCCTTGATGGATGCCACAGCCCTGTCATGAGACCCCTGAACATTAATTAGAACTTCGTCCTCAGTCTTCGGGTAATCCATTATTATCTTTAATATATCCATCTCTAACCTGTCTATCTTTCTTCCCCTCAGTGTCCTGTAAAGTGAAATGGTTTCCATTGTCGCCTTTGAATTGAGATTCATTGGACCGTTGAAATTGAATAGTATGTCAGAATAGAAATAGCTGTCAACATCGGTTGATCTGATACCATTAGCATATGCTTCCGTTGCATCCCTTATACCAAGCCTGGCCTCCATTATGGAATCCATGACAGTTCTTCTTGTCATCCTTGATTGAGAATAGCAGTAGAGAGACCTCTGGAAAAGTTCATCACTGTATAAAAGTTCTGTTTCAGAACCACTTCTTATGGCGACATCCTTTATCTTCATGAAACCATTCTGTTCAAGCATACCCCATAGGTTTTCCCTTACTCCTGTGAAAATAATAGAAAGTCCATTTCCACCAAATCTTTCATTAAGGTAATCAAAGAAGCTCTGAAGAAGATCCTCTTTTTCAACTATTAGATCATCTATCCATATGCCCTCCTGTGTCTGTTCAAGTGATAGGATGCATACCAGATTGTTCTTCGCAAAAAACATGGTATTGAGGTTGCTTGCCTCTGTAACAAGCCTTCCTGTTATAATGGAAACGGGGTCTCCCATGGGAAGCATGATGCTCTCCTCAACAGGTTCTGGTAACTTCCCGTAATATGTTCCACGCAAGCCTGAGTGCATTTCAATTCCATCCATGTCTCCAGCCTTGATATAAAACCAGAATGAATTCATTATTTCATTCTGTGTCAGGGGACCAAAACGATCTAGGAGAATTTTCATGGCGCTTTTTCTATCAAGGTCATTTTCCATGTTTATTCTTGAATATGTATCGTCTTGCTCCGAAACGAGAACTCTATGTTCCAGCGATCTTAGAAGCTGTCTTGCTTCCTTTGGATCTATATTAATTTCTCTGGATACTGCATCAAGTGTAACAGCCCCAAACTTCAGAAAATCATATATTCTCTGCTCCTTTTCATCCAATGGTGATTCTCTCAGTTTTTGCAGGGCCATGGCCAGCTTCCTTTCCATGACAGCAGGTCTGTGCTTGAAGAATCTTCCCCGAATCACAGGAATATTGATCTCATTATGATTTTGTCCATCAGAAATGAGTCTTGCCCTTACAGATTCCTCCTTCACATAAAATCCAAGATTTTCAAGATACTCATCAGTGTTTTTGAACTTTCTCATATAACGGCTTATTCTAAGGGCTGTTGGTTCCTGAGACGCTGTGCTAAGGATTCTTTCAAGATCTCCCTTAACAATGTATTGCTTTGCAAATACTGGAGTCACATACTCTTCTGTAATTTTTCCTCTTGATTCCAGTAATTCCAGTGTTTTTACTATCCTGTCCTTTTCAATAGGGAAACGGACTGAAATCTCATCAAGGGTCATAGGACCCATGGAATTAAGCAGATCAAAGAAAAGTTCCTCCACTGTATAATTTCCATCTGGGTAGGTTTCAATTTTCTCATAGGAAAATGCATCGCGCTTGAATTTTCTCCTCACAAGAAACAGTGATTCAAGTGCAAGTAGAGCGTTCTTTACCTGCGACTCTTCATACCCTGTATTTTGTTGAATTTCCTTTGGTGTGCTTCCATTGCACTGTTCAAGTACGTTCCTTTCTTCCTCATTAAGTGGACGATTCCTTGCGAATAGTTCCCTGAAGAGACCGTAACGTTCCTTAGAGACCCAGTAAAGTCCCCTGAGGCTGATGCTCCATAATTTATCCTCTTTCACAAGTTCTCTGCCTATGGAAAGTACATCCATAGAAGCATATGGAAAGGGAGAGTTGAATCTAGATTTGGTGATATCTACCATAGGAAAGTGTCTGCATAACTCCATATAACTTTCTGCATCGTTTACAGGTGGAACCTTGCTTCTATAAAAATTATCAACTATTCTTGGATCTTTTATTTTAAAATCCATATACTCAGTTCCGTAAACCCTATCGACAATCCTGCTTTGCAGTTCCTTCATTAGTTTTGCCCTTTCCTCCATCAGCACAACATCAGATACGCCTGCCAGAATAAGGGAAAGGGAGAACGGGCTTGCCACCTCTGAATAATCCTTTACAGTGTACCGACCTTTTCCTATAACTTCTTCAACATATTTCAGTGCAGATGGCACATCCATCATATCATTCATGATCTCTCTATATGTTTCAGTTACCACTGGAAAGTTTGGTATATTTTCTATTGCTCTCAGTACCTTATCACTCCTTAACTGCTGGATCACCACAGAAACCTCATGACCCTTGTATCGCCTGAGTACCATTAATGACCGCGTGGCGCATTGCCTGAATCTCTCCTTAAAGACAGTTGTATTCATTATTGATCTCTTAACGTAATCCACAAAATTGTCTTCATCTATGAGATTTATAACATTCTTTATGGGAATTGAGGATTCAACTGTTAACATAAATCCATCATCCGTAACAGTAACCCTTGTATTGGTTTCATAAGTATTGGAAATAGCCTGGGCATAGGCTCTCGATATGGCATCATTGACCCTTCTTCCAAGAGGAATCAGGAAAAGTATACTGTATAAACCATTTTCTGTATATCCTTCAACATACAGATGACTATCAGTAGGTACGTTAAACTTGGTCTGTGCCCTTATATATGAAATGATGCTTCTCGCTCCATTTTCATCAAGGTGATAATTTTCTCTTAGCCATTCCCTGAGATCATCCTTCTCAAGATTCTTCTGTATATTATCCCGAAACTTTCCGATAAGTGTTCCAAGATCATAACTTCTAGGGAGCATTTCTCCAGTCCAAGAGGGAATTGTTGGTTTCAGTCCTGTGGCATCCCTGACGATGACCCTGTTCCCCCTGGTGCGAATGAAGGCATAGGTTCTCGCCCCAAGAACGAATATATCCCCAACTGTCATTCTCTCCACAAATTTGTCACTTAGCTGTCCAAGATGCCTGCCACTGAGATCAATAACCCTGTAATCTGAATCGTCTGGAATTGTTCCTATATTCATGAAGTAGATCATCCTTGTGCTCTTCTTCTTTCCGAATACCTTTTCCTCCTCATCGTACCATATTTTTGAATAAATGGTGTTATTTTCAATCTTCCCGGCAAGATAGTTTATAACAGACATATAGTCATCCATGGTCAGATTTCTGTAAGGGTATGATCTCTTTATGAGATTGTAGCTTTCGTCAATACTCCATGTTTTCTCCAGAGACATTCCAACCACAGCCTGTGAAAGCACATCCAGTGCACTCTCTGGAATGCTAACCCTGTCTATTTCACGATCATAGGCTGCCTTCGTGAGTACGGCACATTCCACAAGATCGTCAAGATTGAACACAACAAATCTTCCCTGACTCAATTTTGATATGGAGTGACCTGCCCTCCCTATTCTCTGCAGTCCCTTGGATACAGATTTTGGGCTCCCTATCTGCACTACAAGATCAACGCTGCCTATATCAATTCCCAGTTCAAGAGAAGTTGACGAAATAACACATTTCAGTTCACCATTTTTTAACTTTTCCTCAACACCAAGCCTTATCTCCTTTCCAAGGGATGAATGATGTGCCTCAAGACTATCAATACCGCGGGCCTTTAATCTTATTGCAACATGTTCAGTGGCACTCCTTGTATTTGTAAATATTAGTGTTGTTTTATGCTCTTCTATGAGTTTTACAAGTATATCATACATCCTTTCGTTTGCAACCTCAAAACCTGCAGTCGTGAGATCATCCACAGGGGTGAGTGTCATGAGATCTAGACCTCTCTTCAGATCAACATCTACTATGTTACATTTCCTTGGTTCTCCATTCTCATATCCACAGAGGAAATTTGATATTTTATCCAGGGGTGCCTGTGTGGCTGAAAGACCTATTCTGACAAAACCTGGCGATAGTTCTTCCAGTCTCTCTAGATTCAGCGATAGAAGTGTGCCTCTCTTGGATGAAGAAACCTCGTGTATCTCATCCACAATAACATATTTTACATCCTTGAACTTTTCCTTGAATTTTGGTGCAGTGAGTGAAAGTGCAAGTGATTCAGGTGTTGTAATCAATATGTGTGGTGGTTTCCTTAGCATTTTCTGCCTGTCGTTCTGTGTTGTGTCTCCACTTCTAAGACCAACCCTGATCTTCGGCAGGTTCATGTTGCTTTCTTCAGCAATCTTATAAATTTCCTTTAATGGTTCGTTAAGGTTCCTGTTTATGTCGTTTGCAAGAGCCTTAAGTGGACTTATATATACACATTCTATCTTATCCTCCAGTCCATTTTCCTTTGATCTCAGGAAAAGCTCGTTTATTATGGCAAGAAATCCGGTCAGGGTCTTTCCTGTACCGGTTGGACTGGAAACAAGCACATTCTCACCCTTATGGATTAGAGGAATTACCTTTTTCTGGGGAACAGTTAGTGAATCATATTTTTCATTGAACCACTTTGATATGATTGGATCAAGAAATGGTAAATGTTCTTCAACACCTCCTCTTTTTTCGTCGGTCTGTTTAAACGTGATAATCTGTGGTTCAACGTAAGAAGATATAAAAGGCTTTTTACCAATTGGGCAACATACTTCAGGATTTTACAGTATAGGATGATCCCGAATTGACTCTTTCTCTGCTGAGTCTCTTTAAGATTTTCTCCCTTTCCATTGCCTGCATTCCTCCCTGTCTCAGGAGATTTCCAAAGAACTCAATGGACCTGTCGTAATCATCGTAGTTTACAGGTTTCGGAATCCCATCCTTTCCTCCAAGTGCATAGGAATATCTCACTGGGTCCTCATAGCTTGGCTTTTCGCCTGTTATAACCTCTGCTATGTAACACAGTGCCCTTATGGTGCTTTTGCCTGCCCCTGGAATAAATAAAAGATCATCAAAATTAGAAGGCTCAAATTCGTATATTTTCTCAAGGTTTTTCCATGGTACCTTTATGGCAAGATTCAAAACCTTTTCATCGCTGTAATAATCCAGGGTCCTCTGGTTTTCATTTGAAACTTTAGGCTTCTCCTTAATTGCTTTAAGCATGGAATCTCTAGATTTTCTGCTTAAGGGGCTTGAGAGATCAAGGCAGTTGTCAGAAAGCAGATCTGTTCTAATTCCCATCCTGCTCTCTTCCATTTTTTCCATTATATGTTTAGAAGACCAGTGATATCTTCTGGCCATTTTTTCCTCATAATTCAGACCCTGCTGAATAACTGAGTAGTTTCCCTTATAATCCAGAACAACGCTGTGGATATAGAGATCATAAGTATCCTGTAAGAGATTCTCATCGATTTTGGCTGCAAGATCGGTTTCTTTTCTGATTCGTTCAGGAATTTTCTCGGTTGCAAAAAGTTCGGATCTGGTTGATATGTCTCCAGATTTTTCCTTCATGTGAACTCCTTTTCCACCTGCAACGAAGAAATCCAGGTCCTTAGAATTTGAATACTCTTTCAGGGCATGAAGTGTTGTAGTGGTAGTTCCGCTTGAATTCCAGTCAAATCCCGTAACAAGACTCAGTGAGTGAAACCAAACAGGGTCTGCCATTCTCCATATCAACTCCTTAGTTCCGTAAGTTTCCGATATCAGTTCACATATCTGGCCAGTTAACCTGACAATTTTCCTGTAAAGAAGTTCCGGAGGTTTTCCATAGTGTAAGGGAAGATAGGCGGTCCCATTCTTTGTTATGGTCACCATTAAACATTACAACCACCTTATAAGAATTTTTACTGTTGATGATGTTCACTTTATAAATACTTAACTTCATGATAATCAATATTCTAATATTTGTTTTGAATACGTGGTAATGAAGCAGATTCCCTTACTTGGTCTAATACGAGGATTGAGGAGTTTTTATTTTGGGTACATTGCATTCTTAATTCCCCTGTTCCTTGTTCACATCGGCTTTTCAACCATATATGTTGGAATCTATGCTCTTGTGGCAACTATTGCCAGTTCAGTTCTTGTGCTATTATCTGGATTCATGGGAGATCTTTACAGCAGAAAGAAGACCCTTCTTCTCATGTCAGTTCTTCCAGCATTTATATTCATATCATTTCTTTTCACGAGGAACTTCATAATCATATCTCTCACTTCACTTTTTGGCATTACGTTCAGTGCAATAGGAGGTGGTGCAGGTGGTGGTCCTGTTGCGCCAATATTAACTGCATTTGTAGCCGATAAAACAGATCCGGCAAACAGGACAAGAATCTATTCCATTCTGATGATTATATCCATTGTTGCAGCTATCGCCGGCAGTTCTACATCCGCATTACTGGAAATTTATATTGCAAATTATTATCAGGTGCTTTTTTTAATTGCTCTTGTTTTGAATCTAACTTCTGTAGCAATAACATTATTGCTTGAGGATACTAAAATCAGGAAACATAAGGAAAAGACCCCAACGATTAAGATGGAATCTGGGGGAAACATATTAAAAATTGGTCTTTCTGGTGCTTTCGGAAGTGTAGGTCTTGGTGTTGTAACACCGATTATATCACTGTATTTCCATGATGTGAGATTACCGGCATACATAATTTCGGAAATATTTACCGGTTCCTACATCGCGGCGGGTATTGCTGTTGTTTTTTCCACCTACATGGAGCGTTTTTTTGGAGCAATTTATGCCATCGGAATATTCAGAACGCTGGGAAGTGTTCTCTTTATAGTAATACCATTTGTTCCACCCATTGTAGCTGGAGTAATATATGCCATCAGAACAGGCTTCTACCAGCTCGCTCTTCCAATCAGGCAGAGTTTCCAGATGGAATTGCTCAAACCTGAGGAAAGGGCAAGAGGAAACAGCCTCACTGGTATTGCAAGAAGACTACCATACGGTGCTTCCACAACATTTGGAAGTTTTCTATTGAGTGCAGGTTACATTACATTGATGTTTTCCTTTGCAGGTGTTGTATCGCTGCTTGATCCGGTTCTTTATGTTATTTTCTTCAAAAAGTATAATAGGAAAGTTTCAGGCTAGAAGGCCATTGTTACTAAGATTGAAGAAAAATGAATGCAGCTTTACATTCAATAAAATGTGAAAACAGTTAATATGCCATAATGTATTTTCATCGTATGGCGCAGTTTAAATGTTATGAATGCAGCAAAGATGTTAACACGGGTCAGAAGTTCACCTTCACAAAGAAAGGAAGTGTGCATTATGACTGTTTTGTATCTTCCAAGAGAAAAACGATAGATCCAGAAAAGGCAGAGATGCTAAGAACACTATCTCTAATATTGGATTCAGAATTGACACATCTGTTAAATCTCCTGAGAATAAGCCCAGAAGATGAAGCATCTAAAGAAATTGAAAAATCAAAATATAAGGAAATAGAAAAGGCCGCTGGAGAAACTACACGAAGAATAGACGAACTCTAATTCTTCTTTTTATTTTTGAATTCTGTATAACCGCATTTTCCGCAGGTTAATCTGTTTTCATGTTCTGCAAGAAAAACCCCTGTTCCACATCTAGGACAGCTTCTTCTTTCTCTCACTATCTTACTGTTTTCCAGTTTATAAAGCTCTCTCTTCTGCATTATTGCTTCTCCTCCTTTACTTTCAGACCATTTCTGTAAAGTTCGTAGTCCGGTTCATAAAGCATGGCGTCTTCCTTTTTTGAATATATCTTGGAATAGCCTTTTATTACATGTAAACCGGTAAGCTGTTCATTAAAATCTACTATGACCAGTTCCTTATTTGAGTTTGTGTTTCTTGCTATAAGTTCCTTTACAACTTCTCTGGATGGTGTGTTGTTCTTTTCAAACTCAACAGTGTATTTGATCTCCTTTCTCTTCAAGAGCTTATTTTCTCTAGTTTCCTCAATTTTCAAGTTCATTCATTTCACTTCCATTTTTTCTAATATTGAATTAGTTAGTTCCTTAACCCTTTCATCAATCCTTATGGAACCAGTTCCCACATCAGGAATTCCATAAACTACCAGTGAATTAACAGGAGCATAAAAAATTATTGGTAAAACTGCAAGATCTTCCTCTCCTATTATTCTGATTTTGATCCTTTTGTTTTCATTGAAACTTTTCTCTATAATCTCAATAAGTTTCCCACTTACGATTCCCTGAGGATTTTCTACCTGTATTGAACCTGGTCTGTCCGGATAAGACTTTTCTCCTCTTTTTGTTGTTAGATCGAAGATCATTATCTGAGGATCAATACCATTTTTTTCCAAAAGCTCACAGGTGAAGTCTCCAACTGCGTATAAAAATCTCTGATCTACTTCCTTTATTTCTTCAATAGTGGTTATTTTTCCATTGTTTATCTGGATTAAAAGTTTGGATTCATCTGTAAGGATATAATCCTTATCTGACCTTAATTGCATATCTTCCTGGTTCTGTAATTCCTGCTGTCTTTGCTATTATTGAATTTTCTGTGTCATTTATTATGAGAAATCCAAACCATTCATCGCTCATATGAGAATCCCCGTGTTGTGGGCATGATGAATCCATGTATATTTTCTTGCATATTTTGCATGCCATTGTCCTCTTCTTGGTTGATTTTCCTGCCATTAGTGAACACTCTCCTTTACCTTGGTTTCACCGTCTTCAGGTTTTTGTTTTTTTCTTGATACTTTTTTTGCCGCTGGTTCACTACTTCCTACTGCTGGAACTTCTAACCACTGTAATTTTCCCAATCCAGGTTGCTTCATTGTAAATCCTATTCTTCTGTCCCTCACTGAAGAAGATGCCAGGTTGAGCATAACAATTCTTACTCTTACCTGATCCCCTATCCTGATATCCCTGTTAGTATCCTTTCCAACTAACCTGTTTTGGCTTTCATCCATATCAATTCTGTCATCCATAATCTGACCGACATGGAGCAAACCCTCAAAGGGACCAAATCTGACGAAAGCTCCGATCTTTGGAACAACTGAAACAACAATTCCCTCAATTATTTCATTATTCTTTGGTATAAATGCCAGTGCTTTATAGTGTATCTTCTGATAAACACCGCCATCTCCATGGACAATAATTCCATAGTCTATTTTTTTAATATTCAGAATGGAAACGACATAGCATTTTAGCATGTCCGCTCTGGAGTTCTTGTCAGGGACATAATCTATTAAGGTTCCCTGCAGGGTTTCCCTTGTAACTTCTTCTATCGCCTTATCATAATTTTCTCCCAGTAGGGTAGGAGGTACCCTTGCAAGATGTTCATCCTCTATAATTGCATACAATCAAAATCACCACAGATATCTGTAACTTGTGTCCATTGAGTATATTTACTTTGTTAATAAATTTGATGAATTAATAAAGATGTTGGTTTACTTTGATACATTTGCCTATGGTTTACTGGAGTGAGCATATGCATTGTTAACTGATAGATTAATTCAAATCACAATATTGGTTAATTAGATAGAAATGGTTCAGGGAAAAATTAAATCATTCTCACGTTCTTGTTAAGTTGAACTGAACAGTGTAACAATTTACCTTTTAAGTATATAACAAAACCAGTACTATTTTTGAAAAACTCAAATTAGAAGTGTTGTATTCAACAAACATAAAATCCACCAAAACATTTTCAGATAGAAGTGCGAGATCTCTTAACTGCATAACGTACGCGATGTACAATTAAGAAAAATAATGGGGAAACACTGGTGGAATCGCTAGTGTCAGGACAAATTCTAACTGGCAAACCAAAACAGGAATGGACCCAAAATCCATCGACTTTGACCTGGCTTGGCAATCTCTGCTTTGTAATACGAATATAATTCTCTGACATTTTAAAACGCTACATTTTTCCTTCAACAAAGAACTTTATCCTTTCCGCGAATTGAACCAATGAATATATAAGCAAAAGAGAGTTGAAAATAAATTCCGTTAATAATTTTATTTAAGATCATTTAATAGATAGAAGAAAAAATCCTGCAAACCTACAGATATTATGACCCAATGAGGCCATTTAACCTAAGATGAGATTAGTACTTTTCCTTTCACCCATCTTGAAAAGAATAAATTAAAATTGCATTTAATCTATGACAATATATTATACAATAAAAGTTTTTATCCTTGTTTATATTAATATCCTAGATAGTGCCGAAGAGAAACAGGATGATCATATTCGCTGTAATTACAGTGGTCGTAGTTGCTGCTCCAATTTCTATTTACGAAATACTTTCGCCTGAACCTATACAACAGATAACTTATTCCTCGCACAACCTCACCTACACAATAGTAGGAACGTGCAACACCTATTCCAGATATCCATATATCTATGATCAAAACCTGACAGGATATTACTACATATCTCGGAATGGAGAAAATGTTTCATCCCTCAGGATGATAAATTCCCTCAACTCCATGAAAATGGGATCGGAGTTCTTGGTCCCGACCTTCTATGTCAACGTATCCGGAATGTTTCAATCTGACCATCGTTCGTTCAAGTTACTCATAAATGTTAATCTCACATAACTACAAAAGGAGTTTTTATCTATTATTCAGTGAAGAAACAGTTTGATAAACACATCGGCTGATCTTTTTTATAGTGTTTTGTCATACTATACTAGTCATATCGGTTCAACTGAAAATGTGAAATACTCTGGTGATTCAGTGAATAAAAATGGTATATACAATTTTTATTAAACACAACTTTTTTGATTCACGAAGGCAACTTAGATAATGACTTATTATCTGAATTTCTCCCAACTAATATTGTTATAACTACCATAATCGAGGGTCTCTCTGAAAATGTAATGCTTTCAGCAAACTTATCGTTGGAGATGGCTTCGTCATGACAATTCATAATCTTAAACATCAATGGTCTAAAGTGTTTCCAGTTGATTCGTAGAAAATTACATCACATACAAATGAAAAATGATTAGTTGCTGACAATAGAAGAGATTGTCCTGCAATTTATTTGGTAATACTATCTAAATATTAGGAGAAACTTGACGAACTTCATTCATGACTCGTAAGCGGGTGTATGATGACGTTACACGCAGAACGTCTATCACGGAAATTACGCCATCTATTTACATAAGAGCATTAGTGCTTACATTCCTGAACGAGCAGGAGGAAGAAAAATGAGTGAAAATGAAGAGGTGAGAATTGTCATGAAATTGAGATTAGAAGAAATTAACAAACTCAAGAAGACTGCAAAGAACAATGATATCTCATGGGAGAAATAGTCACACATTTGTTGGAAGAAAAGGCGCAGGAGATGATCGATCGCAAGTGATGGCTTTATTCTTCTAAAAAGAGACGACCTTACAAAATCAATGAGGGGGTGAAGATTAAAAAATGAGAGGATAGTTTTAGCCACTTTTTCCCTTAATCTTTAGAGGCTTAGTGATAATAAGAGATTTGATGGCATTTTCAATACTATTTTCAGTATTTGTGGCGCTGGCTATAGTATTAATTTTTAATAGAGTTTCGAAAAACTATCATTATGATTATCAAAGTCTTTATTCTCGTATTAATGATGATGTATTTTATAGCACCAATCTAACTCTCAGGGGTTTGATATTTCAATGAAGTGTCAAATTTGTAGTAAACGTTTATTTTCAACTATTGCAATCAATGCTTTTAGTGCTTTTAAACTCAACTATTATTGCCCAAAGTGTAAATGCCCTATCCCCGAGCCTAAAAGGTTCAAAAACTAATCCAAGATTGGAGAGGATGCAATTTTATATTGGTACTTGCATTGTCAAATCCAAAGAAGTTGGGAGAAATAGCTAGAAAATACTCACTTCCTGTTGTCAACTATATAGAAGAATGGGACGACAAAATAAGTTCGTATTAAAAAAATTCCACAAAGACAATGAGATGACAATAGTACAACGACGTTATCTCAATTCTGATTCAAAGTCATATAGCGATGTAAAAACCATTTGTTTGGATTGTGAGTACAAGCAGTTAGTCTTGGGTGATTACGATGCGTATCTTTCCAGCAAGACATTTGATTAATTATCTCATTCATAAAAGAGGTCTATGTGCTCCCCAGTAAATCGGAAGGTACTTGTAGGAAGATAATCCATAATATCTATGCTGAAGCATCCAATGTATGCAGAAAGAGAACATTTTTCCAACTGTTTACTCATTCTATCGTTTTCTGTCTCCAAAGTTAAGAATTTTGTTTCCAACCTATGAGAAGAGTTAACATTTTGTTACAAGTTATTCCAAAATGGCAGAAGATTAAACCCATCTCTCCATTTTTTGCCTTTTTTCCGCAACTATCTTAAAAATATCAAGAACTTGCTCTGGTTTTACAGTGACATAATATTTCAGGTTTTTTTGTGTAATTTTATAAAATTCCTCCTCATTAACTAATTCGTGTTCATCCCATACCCATATTGAATTTGGGAAGAATTTTAGTATATTTTCCATCCCTGAACAGTTGTTATCGCCACCATGAATTTCATCACATCTTTCTATTTCAGATTTGGTCAATGGTCTTGGCGGTTTTTCTACTACTCCGCAGCCAACAATAAGCTTATTTTTGTAGAATAAAACTAAGGAACCAGGCTCTAAAGGTGTAAGACCAACCCCTTTTCTATATCTATAGTACCCTCTATGGTTGTTTCTTAAGTCAAAATCCAACCACACCATTAGCTCTCCTGGAGTTTCAAATTGATCATCTGAATGGGGAAAACATACACATTGAACCATTGAATGAATATGAAATTTAGCAATATAAATATTCTCACGAATATCTATAAGCTTTGGTAAATTGTGATAAAGCTCCATGCATATTTTCTTTAATGGAGCATTAAAGGAAATTTTCTGAACTTTCAAGTGTTATACTTATGCTAATGTGGATTTGTTAAGCAAGATCGACATTAAAAATGTTGGACCATTTGATGGGGAAGACATTTCAATAGACTTTAAACTATTGACTATAATTATTGGTGCAAATAATACTGGTAAAAGCTCTATTCTATACTCGTTTGACATCTTTAGGTCAACTGAGTTCCTCTATCTGTATTCAAAATTCATAATAACATTACTATGGAACAATATATGCTGAATCCTGATAATAAAGGTCGAATCGAATTAAGTTCAATTATTGATTCTCACGATATAGGATAAGTTACGGAATTTGAACTGATACTGAAGCACCAGATGGGAACTACAATCCTCAAATTTTCGTTCTTTTCCGATAGCTAAGCTTACGTGCAGAATGCATCATACTATCGAATATTAAACCCAATTTAACAAAAGGCCCTCGAAAGATTTAATTAGTCTATCAATGCTGCTACCCTCCTATTGGATGACAGGACCTTCGTTCTTTCTTAAGCAATGTTGTTGTATACAGTGGATAGAAGTCCATCTGGGGAAAGTGATTGTACGGTACTAAGAAGTTGATTTTGCGGTGATGCGAGTCGAGGAGCACCTGTAAGCTTGTTCCTTAGCTCTAGAATAGTCTTAGTATTGGTAACTCTAGCAATTTCGTATGGATTCAATTTTGTGGTAGATATTAGATGGTTCACTAATTCCTGTTCATCTATATTGTCAGATACCCTTATCCTATTATCATATCCTTTAGTAATAGTGATAATCTTTTCAGGAAATGTTTTCTCACCCACTTTTTTGGCAGTTTCAACGATATCACTGTCATCTAATTTCCGTTTAATAGTGAAAATAATGTCATTTTTTTTTGTGTCGAGATTTATAAGAGGAATATCTTCTTCTTGGATAATATTCCAGTGGCACAAATTTGGAACCATTTATATTTTCTGGGTTTAATTTCTAAACTCCCTTAAGAATCGTGGTTTTGCCCAATTCATTCTTTCCGACTATACCAATCAAACCCTGAATATTAAAACCACAGAATCTTCAACACAACGCAAATTCTGAATCCCAGCTGAGAGAATTTTCATAAGGTCCAGATTGTTATAAGCGTCTTGGTTAAAATTCTTTGTGTTAAACTGGCCTCCGATACCAACTAAGTCATCTAGCTAGTATTTTGAGTCTGCAATTTCTATCTTATTATATCAAACTTATCAATCTAAAAATAATGGCTCCCAGTCTAAGACAAGTAAGAAGACTGCCAGATTCACGTTAATTGCTATTTTCTCTACAACCATCATAGGTATTATTTTATGAAATTTGAGTACTGTTTGATGTTTGATTATCTATACTTGAATAAAATCTAGAAATCTTTTTAGTGTCTGGATAATAATGAGAGAAGATAGTTCGATAAGTAGTTATAACAGTCAGCTATTAAATCACAGGCGAACTTATTATGTCAACTGATAACAGAAAGCATATGGTCCGAGTCAATTAGGACTAATGGATCTTTCATCTATGGAAGGATTAATTGGAAGTATTGTTTAAAGGTAGTTGTAATAAAGAAGTAGTTAGGGCGTCTCCTTGGCAGGCAGTAATCACTAACTCAGCTGCAGGGAAGTTTTTATGGGAGACGAATAAGCCTAGAATCGAGTGGAATCAACCAATCAAACCTTGCTCAGCCTAAGTTAGAGCATTTTATTAAGTTCTTTGAAGAAATAGCTAAAGTAGTAAATTTAAGCAATTTTTTTTGAAAAAGCGATAGGCAAATTATTTTCCGCTATCCACCCTGATTTAAATTACAAACCTGAACAATCTAATGAAACGATTAGATATATAAAACGTATATCAACCTAAATAATGCAACATTGGTAAGATTTCTCCATGGACAGTGTTCTAAAGAATGATTCACAATATAGATCTGACCTGTTATTTTATCAACAACAGTCACTTATTATTTAAATTCGGAAAATAATATATCTCAAAACCACCAGATTGTAAATACAAATTTACGTTGAAAAATTGGTAAATTAAAGGAAGAGACATGGAATTCCATATTGACGCCCCGGCCGGGATTTGAACCCGAGTCACAGGCTCGACAGGCCTGTATGATAGGCCACTACACTACCGGGGCTAACTGAGTAGTCAGGTAATTACTAAAAGATTATAAAATTTGTTGATAATGCAGACGAAAACTAATCCAATTTTATTTACTCATAATCCGATTAAAAAGGATTCTAAATATGAGCTTTGAGCACGTTTGATTCATAAAATATGCCTTGTGTATGAAAAAAAAGTAATAGGAAACTAGCATATCATAATATGAAAGAGAACTATTACATAGGAGTACTTGGAGGAGCAAACCCTCCTGAGAAATTCCTCAAAATTGCCTATGAAGTAGGAGAACTACTAGCAAAAAATAATGCTACTGTGCTATGCGGCGGCTTATCAGGTGTTATGAAAGAAGTCTCTAAAGGCGTGAAGGACAATGGTGGTGTTGTCATAGGAATACTACCTGGATATGGGAGGGGAGAGGAAAACCAGTATCTTTCGTATTCAATAACTACTGGAATAGGTTACGCAAGAAATTTTCTGATTGTAAGGGCAGCTGAATCTCTCATTGCCATTGATGGATCGAATGGCACCATATCCGAAGAATCATTCGCAATAAGTGAAGGTAAGGATGTCATAGGAATAGAAAGCCTAGAGCTAACTCCTACCAGGAAGAGAGAAGGAAAATATTTCAAGGCTAAAAATGCAAAAGAGGCTGTTGATCTCGCCATAGAGTCTGCAAAAAACTTAAGGGAAAGAGGCTTTAAGGACCCTCTAATATTTGATTCTTGAATATCTTTTCACTGGCAAAGTATGCTTCATAACCTTTTTTTCTCAAACGACCTGCCATGTAGGCACTCTGCAAACCCTGTTTGCAGTAAAACACAACCGGTTTTTTATCCCTATTGATTTCATCCAGATGATCAAGAGAACCAGGGTTGATGTTAATAGCACCATCAGGGTGCCATGACTTAAATGAAAGAGGGTCTCTTACATCAACAATAATGGATTGTTCTGGTATTTTCTCTATTGACCTGATCTCATATTCTGGATTTCCTATTCTATTTAGATACTCTTCTATCTCATTTCCTCTTATTCTTATTATTTCAGATTCATTGGGGAAATAGGATGATATTCTCTCAATATCTTCCATCAATTCTTCGTGCTTTACTTTGGTGATCGGTCTTTCACCAAAAAGAGCACAGAATTCTTCTGTGGAATCGTTGTGAAATGTACCAATCTTTCTTGCCTGATCTATTATCCAGTCCTTGTCCATTCCAATCAATGGCCTGTGAATAACTGTTTTAAGCCCCATACTAAGCTCATATAAGTTTTCTGGAGTCTGGGAAGAAACCTGACCTGAGGATTCACCGGTTATAATTCCATATGCACCTATCTTTTGTGCTATGTTATCTGCAATCTCATACATCTTTCTCTTGTAACTGACATTTGCATATTTCATTTTTCCTTTGAAAAGGTAGTCTGTAATAAGCCTTGACGCATCTACAATGTATATATATGGATTATAGCCGCTGTACCAGTTTGAATAGAGAATCAACGCCTTCTTAAGAAAGTGCTTTGTGTCTATGGGATTTGCCAGAGACATGAAAATTAAATCTACAGGAGAACCTCTTCTCATCATCATCCATGTGGACACTGGAGAATCTATTCCCCCTGATATCAGAGAAACCATCTTACCCTCGGTACCTAGTGGCAATCCTCCCGGTCCTTCAAATGTGTGCAGCATAACATATGCCAGATTATTCCTAATTTCAATTTCAATTCTAATATCAGGATTTTTCAGATCCACTCCATTGGAATATGGAAATAGTAGATCACCTATCATCCTGTCCATTTCCATTGATGTGAAATCGTGACTACCAGTTCTTCTTGTATAAACCGCATACTTCTTATTCCTAATCTTTTCCGCAAAAAGATCTTTTACATTCTCTGCAAGTATTTTCTTATCTTTGAATCTAATAACTCTTACAGATGAGAAAGATTTTATTCCCATTACTTTAGAGATTTCTGAAGAAATATCATCGTTCGATATTACAAATATCCTTCCTCTTTCTCTTATAAAAGTTCCATTTTTACCTTTATTTCTAAGTGATACTGTAAGGTTGTTAATCAACTTTATTTCCATCTGATTCCTTGTCTTCTTTCCCTTCAAACCTATCTCTGAATATCTCAGGAGATATATGTTGAATTTCTCTAGATCCTGATTCCAGTCAAAATTGGTGTTTCCTTTATGATCCACTTCCTTGCCTCCACTTCTCTAAGCTTTTCTGTTACCTTCATCCATGAGTAAAGACTATCTGTTTCGTAAATAACAACGAATTCCTGATCTCCTATACCGAATGAATAAGTTGTATATGATAGAATATCTTTATTGTTTGGATCTGTCATTGCAGTTCTTATATGTTCATCCATTATTCTCTTTCTGTCTTCATAAGGCAATATATACCAGTCATTTGATTTTGACATTGGATATGCAATTATGTATTTTTTCCTGCTGTTCTGAATCTGTTCCTCAATTTTCAGTGAATTTTTCAAATATGGTGATCTTTGGTATATCGAATGAAAAGAATGCACTATCTCTCCTTTACCGTCAATTATAGTTTTCAATACTTTTAGAAATGAGAGAATATTAGAGGGATCATCTGCTGAAACCCACCCAATAATATCGCAATCTCCTCTCAGAGATTCATATAGATTTAGGTGTTTTAATCCAGAATTACTAATTATCTTTTCTTTATTCTCCTCTAAACTTTTTTTAATAATTTCCTGCTTAGACTCTTTAATAGAAAAAATCAGCATGTATAACTCACTTGTTTTTTCTTCCATAAAAATGATAATACAATTAAAAATTAAAAAGTTGGTTATTTAAATTTAAGCTGCAGAGTTATAAATTACGTTTCCCTTATATATCAGTTCGAAAGATACTCCTGCTGCAGTTTGTCCTTTAGCCAAGGTTATTGGGATTTTATAATCAGAACCTCCAGTGAAGGTTGCTGGGTTACTTGGTAATACACTAGCTAAAGTGTTCGTTGAACTAGGGTTAGCGAACGAAGCTCCAGTTAAACTTACTGTGATAGAAGAAGAACTAATTGAACTTGAGGAGCTTGACACATTAGCGTATAAAGTAGCATTCCAGTAATGTATGTTGTCATGGGTACCAGTACCAAATTGCCCCGTGCCATTTACAACACTAGATGTCACACCAGCCGTTTCCACAGTATTGCTCACACCATGCGTAAACCCTCCCAATATTGTTACGAGGGTTGCAGCCAGTACCACCGTTATTGCTATCAATAAAATAGTTGCAATGATAGGTGATACAGCCTTATCTTCTTTAGGCCTTATCTCTTTCATTTTAATTTACCTAAACTAGCTAAGAATCAGTAATATATAAACATTTTTATTTATGAAAAGATAGTGAGGTCTTATTAATTATAAAATTCTCCGAAGCACTTTAGCTTTTAGGTGTTGACATAACTTAGTATATCTTACAATACTTGGGGATTCAGTATAATAAAGTTCAATATTGCTTCCCTATTATTTCTAAACATTTTTAGCATTACCATTCTCATATTCATCTACATCTTGATCATTTAACTGATAGATTCTGATATCGATGGATTTTCAATTATTGCAGTTTCTTTTGCGTTCCTTCAATCAAATTATAGAAAACCATATTTCAAACTCATACGTCTCGCACATAAAAAGTTGCCTTTGTCTAAGGTAGGAAAAGTTGTATAATTCCACGTCATTTCTTTACGGATATTTCGCTCTATTAAAAAAGTAATAAATCTTAATGAGGTATCAGTGATTGGTAGGACATTGTTAAGGTCAGTCAAAGTTTTTTGAATCATTTAATTTTGTCATTTAAACACTAATAATTATGAATAATTAATTGATGATTTCTGTGTTAGTTAAGAGCAAAATAAAACCCTTAGCGATATGGCATTCACTCTTCGTATTTTGTTTTAGAGGTTTATATTTAATCTGAATTTTCTATTTGTTTATATTCCTAGATAACATTTTCTTCGCAGTTATAGCTCATTTACTGTATAATATCATTCATTTAAGAATCAAATTGCAACGCTTACATAAAATCGTAAGGATTTTCTAAGAATAATAAAATACGTAAATTCACCTTAATACTAATCCCATAAAAAACCTAATTATGATAATTTTAAAGAAATTAAAAATTAAAAAATTGATAATTTATATTTATGCTGCAGAGTTGTAGATTACATTTCCTTTGTATATTAGTTCGAAAGATACACCAGCTACAGTTTGGCTACTAGACAATGATATTGGAACTGTGTAATCAGAACCTCCAGTGAAAGTGGCATTAGATGAAGTTGAACTAACACCGGCTACTTCAGCTAAAGTATCACCACTAGTCACTTTGAAACTTGCTCCTGTTATTGTTATTGTTATAGATGATGCGCTGATTGCACTTGAAGAACTTGACACATTAATAAATATGTATTTGCTAGTTATATGTGAAGTCACACCAGCCGTTTCCACAGTATTGCTCACACCATGCGTAAACCCTCCCAATATTGTTACGAGGGTTGCAGCCAGTACCACCGTTATTGCTATCAATAAAATAGTTGCAATGATAGGTGATACAGCCTTATCTTCTTTAGGCCTTAACTCTTTCATTTTAATTTACCTAAATTAGCTAAGAATCAGTAATATAAAAACATTTTTATTCATGCTATGTGAGAACTAATATTTCTCTGTCTTATCTGGATTCACAAAAAATCATGAATTATCTTTTTGTTGTGCGATCCACCAAGCAATTTATTAATATCGCAAAGCATCAAAATTCTCCTAATTAAGACATCCGTTCAATAGTGAATAATATAGTAACTTTTTAGATTTCATTCTTACATTTATTTCTTCTCTGATTCATGTGGGCATTTTTAAACGTATTAGATCGAAATAGGAAAATCATCATTTACACGTTCATACAAATTCTTAAGTCATGGTAAGCAGAAGAACATTTACAGTTAGTCAAATTAATATGTCTATTACACATTTAAGATTAAATGATATCATTCTGTGTTACAACCTACAACACATCAAAGACTTTTGATAAGTTTTTCAATTCTTTTAATGGCTTACTAATAGAATATGAAATAGTCATCGTTGATAACAACTCTCAAGATGGGACAAAGGAATATTTCGAAAGATTTAAAAACGAGCATGTTAAATTCATTCAGGAAAAGTGTAACAGGGGAGAGGGTAGAAACATAGCCATAAAAAATTCCACAGGAGATTATATAATTATGCTAGACGCAGATATCGAATATAAGCAGTTACAGTCTGTAGTTGAACTATGTCTTGACCCAACAAACAATAAAATATTGACTCATTTCCGTTCAGGAATTGTTGGTGTAAACATAACGGGAGCACCCAAGGATATTTTCATTAAGTTAGGTCTATATCCTCCGATAAACTGTTATGAGGATATTTATTTATGGGACCTGGCAAATAATCTAAAAATCTTCAAAAGGATAGATATTCCAGTAGATTACGCAGATAACATTAGGATAGACGAACTGACTGGTACCATAAGTGAGTGGCGGTATTCAAAAGGAAGATATGAATATCTAAAAAGATGGATAGAGAAATCGGCAGACATAATATTTGTTAAAGGTCAAAATTATTCCGCTTTTAAAAAATTTAACAGGGTAGATTCACTCAGAAAAACTATTTATTCCTTATTCCTATTCGTTATTGGAAAGGTATATTCACGATTTATTATAAAAGTTCCAACAATAGAAGATAAGGCAAAGCAAATTGCAGGACAATCGATGAAAACCTCTGATTTTTAGGTACATTTTTTAATCGCAATACATTTAATTCATAATTCTCCTTGGCTGTGCTCTTATTATGCTCGATTATACCATCTGCTCGCTCAATATAGGGGGACTTTCAATTTTAACTGGCGACTTATCAACAGAATACATTTTTGACTGTACTTTACGTCACATTCTTTTAATTAAATCCTTCCCTTTAAGAATGAGTTGAAGAATACTGGTTAAAAGCCCTTAGAGGTCCTATCTATTCTTCATCATCAGATTAGGCATTCAGATATATGTATGAATGATATGATAACTTTTCCATAACTTGCATTATTTATATAAGTTAAAACGTTCCATATTCACACATTTTCTATGATTGGTAATCGTAAACTTTCAGAGTGTTCCGGAATAATTTAGAAGGCACTTTTACGATTAATTCTTGCTACTGTCTCGTTCATTTGATAAAGTCTGCGTTTAAATTATTACGGCACTACGGGTTATATAATTCTGAAACCCACGTTTTTCGTAAAGAGAGTTTGCATTTAAGTTCTGATATTCATAGACTTTAAGTGGAAATTGTCATTCTCTCTTTTTCATTTAATATCATTGTAAATATATGGAGTCATATCCAAAACGACATTTTTAATTCTGAATTTTCATGGAAAATATAATTAGAATTATTTTGGCATTCCTTATTATACTAAAGTTAGAAAATACTACTTACTGACATTTCAGATAAAAATGCTGTATACCAGTGACATTCCTAATGTTTGTGAATTTTTGTTAATTTTAAAGTATATCGAATGGTAAATAGTAATAATACTCTCTCTACCTAACGCCTCAACATACTTATAATAAAGAATTAAATGTCTCTTTTATTGGTAACAACAAGATTTTCCGTTGTAATAATTGCATACAAGAGAAAAGAATTTCTGATTAAAGCCGTTAATTCGGTTTTAAACCAGAATTATCCAAAGGAATTGATTGAAATTATTGTTGTAAAGTCATTTAAAGATGATGTAATCGACAGAACTCTATCTGAAAAACTGATAAAATCAATATACACTGAATCAAAATCAATTGGTAAGAAATTTTCACTTGGCTTTCAAGATAGCAGTGGTGATATTATATGTATGCTGGAAGACGATGATGCTTTTTCAGAGTTAAAGTTGAAAACAATAGCAGAGGTTTATGAGGCGGATAAGCAAATAGATGTGTTCTTGAATGGATATGATATTGTAGATACAGAAGGAAAGGTAATAGATGTAAACTTTTACAAACAAAATAGGGAATTTCAATCTAAGCAGCCTTTAATAAAAATAGATAGCCGGAATTATAACCCCGATTTATTTCAGTCTCTTAATCTATATTTTAACAATAGCAGGTTTTCATTTACAAAAAGTGTATCTCAATCTCTTATTCCCATTTTAAATTTGATCGAACGTGGGGTAGATGTATTGATGCCTAATATCTGGATTGGCATGAATCTCAATATAGCTTTTATACCGGGAATAAAAAACAAGTTCATGATGCGCAATTTTAAGCCCAGAAAAGAGAGATTAATGAACACACAATCCTCAAACGCGTTAGAGAATGAAATAGAACGAAGTCAACTTCTTTTAGGCGATTACATCTCTCTAATAAAGTATTTTCATGAAACTAACATTCAACTTGCAAATTTTATAGAACTAGAATTTAAAATGCGTGAAATCATGATAGATGTACTATCACTAAGCAAGAGAAAACTTCTTCACGATTTAAAAGAATTTTACAAAACCTCTATATATAGAAAGGGTAAAAAATATAAGGTATTCCTAAGAAGAACATATATTTCCTACCTCAAAGTCTCACTTTTATCCCCTTTTTTTATTTTTGACCCGGAAATTACTAGAAGGATAATAATAAGATTGATGCTCTGAAAATCTATAGAATTAATTTAAAATATAGAATGAAATTAAAATGAATTCCTATCACTATTTCCAGTTCAGGATGATTCTTTCACGATTGAACGTTTTGCTGTTAAATATGTAAACAATAATCACGGCTATGAATATTCCAAGGCAGATAAGTAATATATTGTTTACATCATCAAGACTTATTATGTTTACCTCACTCATCACATAGAGGATAATGAAGGGAATGAGTGTAATTCCACCCATCTGGTAGGAACTCTGAACATTGTTTGTTTTAGAAGACACCAGAATTCCCAGTGCCACTCCATATAATGAACCAAGTGGAACATCTACCAGCATTACTGCACCAAAGGTCCAGTTTGGATAGTAATAGTAATGAATGAAGTTATGAGTTAGAAGGTCTGTGAGAGTCATAAATATTAACCCTGCGACGTAAATTGCAGAAAGAGCTGGCAAAAGGACTGCAATATACTTTCCAAGAAGTATTTCGTCGTCACTGATTGGCGCTGCAAGCAAAGGCTCAATACTTTTCTCAGATTTTTCTCCAACTATGCTGTATGAGGAAACATACAATGGAATAAACGCTGATATTAAAATGAAGAAGTATGCAAATGACCCGAGGAGTTCTGTTATTTCGCTTACTGGTGGAGACTTTCTAATGATGAGGTAATCTATCAGTGATGGCAATCCTATGCTTAACAACAAGGGCAGTACAAACATGAGTGCAAGAATTGACTTTCTTTTTCTCATTATTAGAAGATCCTTCTTTGTGACAAGCCATGCTTTTCCAAAATTCATTTTTTCTCACCCTCTACAAGTCTTATGTATACATCCTCCAGACTTGAAGTCACTTCGTTAATGCACTTTATCTTTCCACCTGCTTTGTTAACTACATCGATTATGGCCTGATTTTCATCACTATTCCCCGTGCTTTCAACTGTCAGATCATTTCCTTTATTTATCAGCACAGAAAAACCTGAATTTTTTAGCAAATCAATTATGGATTCCACCACTCCATCTATCCTGACAACTATTAACTTTTCACTTCCATATTTTTCCTTCAGATTGTTTGGGGTATCAATAGCTCTTATGGTAGTCTTCAGAATTCCTACTCTGTCGCAAATACGCTGGGCTTCATCCAGATTGTGCGTGTTGAAGAGTATTGTCCTTCCCTCTTTCTTCAGGTCCAGGATTAAATCTCTTATATTCTTTGAGCTTTCAGGATCGAGATTTGCAGTTGGTTCATCTAGGATAAGTAAACTGGGTTCATGTACCAGTGCCCTGGCAAGTGCCACCTTTTGTTTCATTCCCTTTGAATATGTCCCAACGGGTTTATTTCTTTCATCCCAGAGATCGACTATTCGGAGATATTTTTCAATATTTGCTTCCAGTTCTCTTTCTGGGTAGTCATACAGTTTTCCATAGAAAAGTAAATTTTCATACGCACTTAACTGCTCGTATAGTCCTACATTATCAGGTACATACCCTATAATTTTCCTTATTTTCTGGGTTTCCTTCTGATCTGATACGTCAATATTTCCTATTCTTGCACTTCCTTCCGTTGGACTGATTAGACAGCATAAAATTCTTATTGTAGTTGTTTTTCCAGCACCATTATGGCCAATAAGTCCAAAAATTTCTCCCTTATTGATAGAAAACGTGAGATCTTTAATTGCATACTTTTCTCCAAATTTTTTTCCTAAATTTTTAATCTCAACAAGTGGTTCCATTAATTCAGCTTTCGATATTATATGAAGCATATATATAAATTATATCTAATCTTCTATCTTTAACAGTTTACATGGTAAACTTATATTTGATAGAAAATTGAAATTTTTAAATATACACCCTATTTTAATGTTTATCGTCCCAATTGTACAAATTAGATGGCAGAAGTTATATTTCCACAAATTCAAATTAAGTTTTGATTTTTAATATTATTGCCGAATTAACCGAATATATATGAAATTGTTAACTTTGATAATGCAAAGAATCAATAAATCCTACCTTACAACATTTGTTACCTCTTGAGGCGCAACTACATACGCATAAAATCAATCATTTTACTATGTCCCGCGAAACCAGATAACCGCACTAAATATGGTAAAATCCAAAATTACTTCTAAAATCTCAATCTCCGACTTTGATCTGTATATAAAAATTATATTAGTATTTTTTAATCAAAAATAATGCATTATGGTGGGCTGCTCAGATGCCCATATAATGCCAGATAGCCGATTACAAGTGCAAATATTGTACCGATTCCAAGTATTATCCACTCAACGTAATACATGTATTTTATAGCTCCGCTCTTTCCTTCCTCAGGTTTGAAGTATGCTATAGGAACAAGTATTGCACCTATTGCATCGAAGATGTATAAACCCATTGCTGTTATATAATTCTGTCCAGTTTCAAGTTTCAGTGCAGAAATACTGTATGCTCCATCCAGTACATAAATGCCAAGCAGTACACTAAGTAATGGCATAATCCCAAGTTTTACATTCTTATAAATCATTACTGCTCCAATAATCAGTAGTAAACCGAACATAAGCAACGGATCACCAAATAGCATGTTATACGGTACCCCAAAAGTTTTCATTGGCCATGCAAAAGACATGTAAAAACCGCTCATGAAATCAAACAATCCTATACCTATGGCAGGGTAAACCAAACTGGCTATCTGATCCTTCTGCCCTCTTGCTGCGTAAAAGAAGTAGAAGGCTCCAATCCCTGTTCCCATGGCCAAACCAATCAACATGATTGCCAGAGGATCTACAAATGGTGCTGTCATTTTTTTCACCTTTTTTTAATTTCTGGAATTTTAATTAACTCCAATTATCATATTTTCTCTATACAAATAAACTCTTAACATAACATATAAGGTGAAAAATCATGTCCTTTACATAATATGGGAAATTTCTACATTTTTAGAGACATCATTCTCTTCAGATCATCTGGCAACTACAATGGAAATAGTCAATTATTCAATTAATATTCATTTCTTACAGTCTGATAAATCAAAAATTGATTCTTGATGTAAAGTATGAAAATACTATGGCATTTTACAACCTTCCAAGATCTTTCTCGAGGCCTAATAGTTCCTTATACCAGTAGACCATCAGTGAACTTCTTGTTATATTATGTTTCTTTGACCATTCTATATCCTTATTAAGGTATGAAAGGTGACTGTTCTTCCTGTAATCTTTCTGGTAATCCTTTCCATCAATGTACCTGTTTATATTGTTAATAATATTCTCAGCTGTTTCTGAATCTATGAGCCTCAAATCTCTCCTTGCAGTAATCATCTCGATTTCTGATTGATATGTAAGTCTTTCAATATCTTTTGCACTCATCCAGTCGTTATAATAATTCAGGAAATCTACCCATGACTTCCCCTTATCCAGCAGGTTGTAGTATTCTTCTATGGTTCTTGCCGTTATATGGAATCCATACTTTTCAGGTTTCTCATATATTAGTGAACCAGGATCTATGAATGGTGTAAGTGGCGAAATAAAAGAATAAACCTTCATTTCGCTTCCTTTTTCATATTTCATTAGCTTTGTGGCGTATTCTATATCATCTTTCAGTTCCTTCTCCCCCTGACCGCTTATGCCTAAGGTAAAATATACATCAAACTTTTTACATCCTGCCTCTTTAGCATCTGCAATACTTTTTTCCAGTGATTCATTTGAATATTCTCTCCCATTTATTCTTCTAATATTTTCGCTTGAGCTCTCTGGTGATATTTCCACTGAGAATTCACCAAAGGATCTGGAAAGCTCGTTAAGATAATCTTTCTGGGGTGGCTTGAAATACTCAGTAAGAATAGGAATGTCAGCCTTAAGTTCCTTTATCTCTCTGAAAAGGTTTCCATAAAATTTTTCACCAGCAAGGTTAATGTCCCCTGCCACAAATATGGGCGCACCCAGTATCTCTCTTGCCAGTTCTATTTCCTTTGCAATAGTTTCAGGATTCCTGTATACTGGTGATACAGGAAAGAAATTGTTTCTGTAAGAGAAATTAGAACCTCCACAGAAAGCACAGTTAAACTGGCATCCATGTTCAATTATGGTAACTGATTCTGGATTGTTTATCCAGTCTGCATATGGCAGATGGCCCTTAACATCGTGATATTTAATTGCATTCCTCATTAACACTTTATAATTCAGGAAAACATTGTCAACAGTATTCTCCTTTGAATTCGGATTGTGTTTCACATGTCTCATTTCATCTCTGTAAACAAGATTTGGAACTGTACCCAGATCAATATTCTTCTCAACGGAATCAATCAGCTTCATCGTACTGTATTCCTGAAAATCTCCCTTCAGCACATAATCGATCTCTGGATACGTTTTCATTATATCATCTGAGAAGTAGCTTGCGGAAAAACCTCCAAGCAATACCCTTGCATCTGGATTAAATTCCTTTATAATTCTGGCAATACTTATTGCGCCATGAACATGCGGTAACCAGTGGAGATCAATTCCATAAATTTCTGTATCCAGAGATTTCAAATATTTTACGGGATCGAATTTATCCGACATTACCATCATGGATGCAACATTGCTTATTCTTGCATTATATCCTCTGGGAACAAGGTAAGACAGCATGCTGAGAAATCCCATGGGATACATCTCAAAAACTGGTGTTGACGGTACAACATCACTAATCGGCCCAGCTTTCAAATTCCTCTTTCTGAAGTCGTAAATGCTAGGAGGATGTATAAAGGCAATATCCGTCTTCATATCAATACATAGTAAGTGAGTTTAAAAAGCATTCTCCTCACATCTTAAGTTTCCAATATGATTATGACGGTAGATATTCGGGTAAAAACTTAATTCATCATTATACTATTTATACAGTTATTTGTGTAAAATAAAATTTATATACTAATGTTCATTAGTATATTCAGTGATGTTTTAATGAACAAGAAAGCGATTTATTCAATCGTTATCGTAATCATAGTAATAGTGGCTGGATTGGGTATTTATTTTGAAGTCTACCATCCGGCAAAGTCTAGCAAGCAGTCTATTATTTTCGCTGCTGCAGTATCCAGCGGTGAGGAATATACATTTGATCAGAATATGGTCAATACTTTCAATAGTGAGCATTCAAACGTTTCTGTAACCTTTGAATCACTGAATAATTTCTATCCAACCCTTGGTACTGAATTTGCAACAAACAGTGCTCCAGGTGTTTTCTATATGGAAAACAGTGCACTTCCGGAGTTTGCTTCTGAGGGCTATTTACAGAATCTAAAACCAATACTTACTGCCAACACTTCCTACAATCTCAGTGGCTTTGCACCATCAATCCTGAAGACGTTTTCCTATAAGAGCGGTTTATATGCAGCACCAAAAGACTGGAGCCCATTGGCGGTTTTCTTTAACAAGGCAATATTCAGTGCCGAACATGTTCCATATCCAGGAAATGGTACATGGAACTGGACTACAATGAAACAAACACTTGAAATGCTTAAGGCAAATGAGTCCATGGCTTCTTCATCCCTCGGTATAAAGGATGTTACTCCGATGGTCATCGGACCACAGGTTGCAAGAGCGCTTGCATTCATGCATGAAGCTGGAGGAGACTGGATAAATGAAAAAGGTAACGGAGCCGTAAATAATACTACAGCGTTCAAGGAAGGATTCTCATACTGGTATGATCTTTATTCAAGTGGTCTTGCCAAATTAAACTCTAATTTCAGCGCAGGATGGAATGGGGGAGACTTTGCAGCGGGAAATATTGCAATGATAGTAAGCGGAACATGGACTGTACCAGTACTTAATGCAAGCGGTGCTTATTTTGTAGGCAAGATGTCAGATGTGGGTTACTATTATATGCCTGCAGGACCAACAGGTATCCATGCTACAATGATGTTCAATGTGGGTCTAGGTGTAAACAGCGCTCTGGTAGGAACACAAAAATGGATTGCAGATCAGTTTGTAGAATTCTTCACTGGACCAGTTGGTGAAAAACAGTGGGTGTCTGAAGGGCTTGCTCTACCATCAAGAACTGCAATACTTGATAGTTCCTGGTATAGCTCACACTTCCCAATTCAGTCATTTGTTGGAAAGCAGTTCCCTTACGCCTACGGATGGAATTACAACACCACAAACTTTGAGGCTACAGAGCTCGATGTGCATAATGTTTATGCAAGCCTGTTCGCAGGATCACTTTCGCTAAATAAGGCTCTTACTGAGATGCTTGATGTGACCAATGCTTCATTGGCTGGTACATCAACCCTATAATTTTTTAAAACATTTTATTTACATTTAGACATTTTAAGGCGATGATATAATCATGAATAATAGCTCATTAAAAAATAAGAAAAAAAAGATAGATCTAAAGCTGGAGGCACGGTATGGCTATCTGCTGGTAGCACCACTTATGATGCTTATCATAGTGTTTACCTTCTTTCCAGCCGTGTATTCCTTTGCAATAAGTCTTTTTCATTACAATCCTTTTGGTCACATAGTTTTCTTTGTGGGACTGGCCAACTATGATACAGTGCTCCACAGCGGACTATTTGCTAAGGCAATTCTGGATGTACTTTATTATACAGTTGTAGTTGTCACAATACAGACCATCCTGGCCTTTATGTTTGCCATACTTTTCAATCATAAAATGATGGTATCAAGAATATCAAGGGCTTTTGTATTTATTCCTGCGATCGTATCTTCAGTCGCTTTGTCAATCATATTTATCTGGGTATTCTCAGACCAGGGTCTCATAAATTATTTCATATCATTTTTCGGAGTTAAACCAATAAATTTCTTCTTCAGCACAACATATGCGTTTCCTGCAATTATGGCACTTAATATCTTCTCAACAACCCCATATTTTATGATAATTTATCTTGCCGGGCTACAGACAATACCAAGAAGTGTACTGGAGGCAGCAAGTTTAGATGGTGTGAAGTCTGGCTGGCACAGATTCAGATATATCTATGCACCGATGCTCAATTTCACGACTTTTATCGTCGTGATACTTGGAATAATTGGTTCTATGCAATTGTTTGATCAGATCTACGTTATAACTGATGGTGGGCCTTCCCATTCAACCTATGTTCCACTGATGTTTATTTATAATAGGACATTCATCTACTTTGGGGAGGTTGGTCTATCTGCTGCTGCCTCTTTCATACTTTTCTTTGCAATCCTGTTCATCACGCTCATGCAGAGAAGATATCTTAAAGATACGAGGTGGACATAATGTTCAGAAACAAAACAGGGAATTCAAAAACCAGATCTATCGGAAAAAACAGGAAGAAGGACGTATACGAAATGTTGCTGTCCATAGGACCAGCAAAAAAGGGAGTGATCTATATCCTAAGCATCCTGCTTGTAATAATATATATGCTTCCATTTTACTGGATGTTCCTGAAAATGTTTAGAAGCAGTATATTTGCACATTTCCCACCCGATCTTAACCCCTTCAGTTTGACAAGTGTTGGAAACCTGGTCGCAAATTTCAGGTCAGTTGTAAGCTTTGGTTCATTTCCATTATGGTATTTCAACAGCGTATTTGTAGCAGCTGTTGTGGTTACAGGAAGCGTCCTTGTAGGATCTGCGGCTGGATATGCATTTGCCAGGCTTCATTTCAAGGGGAGGGATCTTCTATTCTATGCTGTACTAGCAACATTGATGATACCATTTCCAGTAATATCCATAGCCTCGTACATATTCATGCTGGATCTGGGATGGATCAGCACATATCAGGGACTCATACTTCCGGAAATCGTTTCTGGACTCAACGTTTTCATATTTAGGCAGTATTTCATGACCATTCCAGCGGATGTTGAAAACGCAGCTAAACTGGATGGTTTATCGCCATTCCAGATATTCTACAAGATATCAGCACCCATGGCAAAACCTGCATTTGCTGCAGCTACGATCTACACTTTTATCGGAACATGGAACAACTTTCTCTGGCCTTTAATGGAAGTTCATTCCCAGAAGCTCTTCACACTGCCACTGGTTCTGAATTTCTTCAAGGGTGTGAATGGTACACAGATATACTGGAATGAAATGATGATGGTTGTATTCCTAACACTGATACCAACACTGGTAATCTATATCCTATTTGAGAGATATTTCGTAGAGGGCTTTGCGCTCACAGGAGTAAAGGGGTAATAACAATGGCAATAGAATTGAAAAAACTAAACATGGCATACGGGTCAACCGTTGCACTAAAAGATTTTGACTTGCACATAGAAGATGGAGAATTTGTGGCTATTTTGGGTCCTTCGGGAGGCGGAAAGAGTACCATCCTGAGGATAATTGCTGGCCTTATCATTCAGGATTCTGGAGATGTGGTGATAAATGGAGAGATAATGAATGATATTCACCCTTCTGAAAGAAATGTTGCAATGGTGTTCCAGAATCAGGCACTGTATCCACATATGACCGTTTACAATAATCTGGCACTAAATCTAAGGATGAAAGGTGTGTCAAAAGATGAAATAGATAGGAGGGTAAATGAGGTTGCTAAAATAGTTGGGATCAACACAATTCTGTCCAGAAAACCGCGGGAGATATCCGGTGGACAGGCACAGAGAGTTGGTCTGGCAAGGGCGATGATACGTGATCCTGTTATTTATCTCATGGATGAACCATTGACAGGACTGGATGCAAAATTCCGTGATGAGATGAGAGAGGAACTCATACATTTCCACAGAATTACAAAGAAGAGTATTCTCTATGTTACACATGATCAGATTGAGGCCATGTCCATGGCTGATAGGATAGTTGTTTTGAATAATGGGGTGAAGATTCAGGAAGGTGCACCAAGGGAACTGTATGATAATCCAGAACATGTGTTCGTTGCCACTTTTGTAGGTTCACCAGCGATGAATACTTTTAATTTTGTGAAAAATTCCAGCAATCCGCACATGTTCATCCTCGATTCTGAGGACGAGACTACACCATTTGGTCTTGAATTTGAATCTGCTGATCTGCCAGATAAACTGACCATAGGAATCAGACCGACGGATTTCAAGCTGGTAGTTGATGGTGAAATAAAAACAACTCTCAAAACACTGGAATTTCTTGGGTCGGTTATACAGATAAAGGTCGAAATGGGTAGTAATGATATAACAATAGCACTTTCAAGAGAATCAAGGACCAAAACAGATATATTTGATCTAAAGCCCGGATCTGAACTGAGATTTTCAGTTGATTCAGAAAGGTTCTATGTGTTTGGACCTGATGGATCGAGAATAAAGAATCCAATACTGAAAATTCATCCACCAGAGAAGCTAGTAGAAAATAAGAAAGGAAAGTGATAATTTGCTAAAAACTGAGAGTATAATGGATATCTGCAGAACTCTGAAAATCGGTGACAACGAAAGAGATATGGATCACTGGATTGTAGAGCGGGATACTTCACGAAGTGAAGGTTTTTATAGTTCTGTAATCAAGAATGGACCTGTTCACTTTGTGTGTGGTCAGAACGGTTCCATTGAATCATGGATTTCTCCAAGAAGAAGGGTGGGATTGTGGAATTTTGACACACAGCACATATCGGGACTGGATATTAAGGTAAATGGTAAAAGTGAAAAAGAAACCTTCCTGAAATATGTAAGGGGGTTTGCATACATTTACAGGCAGTATGAGGATTTTGAAAGGCTGGACTTCATTGCCTCCAAAAAAGCCATTCTTGAAATGAAGTTAAGATCTGAAAAACTGGTCAATTTTGAGATAAACATACAGATTCTTCATGAGACAGCATGGCCACAATCCAATTTTGGTAAGGATTACAGGGTAAAAGTGAATGAAAGATACATAAGGATTAGTAGTAGTATTGCCAGTACTACCATAAATTACAAAAGTAACGGGAATACTAAGATCGCCATAGATAATCAGAAGATAACCATAAGTTCAGATTCCACTTCATTCCTGGATATTTATGTTTCTTGCGATGATTCCTTACCTGAAGAAAATGATCTTGAAAATTCAATAAAATATAATGAAAAGACAAACACCATATCAAATCTGGTTACTCCCTCATTCAGAATAAATAAACTATTCAGATGGGCAAAACATGACCTCCTGGAATTATTTACATCCACTCCTATTGGAAATGGTTTTTACGCAGGAATACCTCAATTTTCATGGTTTTTCGGAAGAGATGGAGAATGGATGTCTATGGCTGCGATTGAATGTGGATTGGGAGATCTTGCACAAAATCATTTAGACATGCTTTATTCATTCTCTAAAGGAGGAAGAATACCACATGAGATTCCCCTTTCAAATGGAGGTCACATTAAAGGTGATAATTATAAAATTGGAGATTCGCCAGTATCGACACAGTTTATGTCCATAGATAGTTCACCTCTATGGATCATTTGCATGTATATGCTTTCTGGTTGGACCGGAAAAAAATCTGATGAAAAAACCATAAGCGATGTTATGAATTTCTGTAAATCATGCGACAGAGATCAGGATGGCCTGATAGAAAATCGTTTTTCCGAAGGTCTCATCGGATGGCCAGAGTCATGGGCACAAAAACGGGACGGTATATGTGTGGATGTGAATGCCTGGTGGCTCGAAGCTATAAGAGTCTTTGATCAAATGAATGGAGAAGGTAATAGGCGTTTTGAAAGCATACTAAAGCTCTATAAAGACCTATTTTACAGGTTTACAGAAAATGGAATAACAATTATTGATTCCGCAAATGATGGTAAAACGAGGGATATAAAGGGCGCAATGCAGATAGTTCCAGCCATGTATTTCAGTGGTTCTTTATTCAGTGAAGGTCTTAAATGGTTATACCAACCTGACTTGGTAACGGAGTGGGGAGTACGATCAGTATCAAACAGGGACAGATTTTACGACGGGGGTTATCATACTGGAACCATATGGCCCCTGATGACGGGCTGGATGGTACTGGCACTTTATAACAACTCCATGTATACTGAGGGTTTTGACATGATTGAAACGTTCACAAGACTCGCTTTCTCTAGCCTTGATCCGGGAAGGATTAATGAAACTTACAACCCGGAGTTCCTTTATGCAGAGGGTCAGTTTTTCCAGGGTTGGTCTTCCAGCCTGTTCATTCAATCTATAATGGAAGGTCTACTGGGGTTTGAAAGAGTACCAACAGATGATGATCCTTCTGAAATGATGAATCCACATTTACCTGAAAGCTGGGATGAGGTAAAATTGCTTAATTTTCCATTCAGGAATAAAGTCTTTAATATTACAGTGCGGAAGGGAAACAGGAAGGAGGCAAGTGACATCTCAAAATATATGCAAAAAAATGAATGGCAAATCAATTTAAGTAAGGAAAATGCGATCTGAAATGACATATATATTACCTCGGACTAAAAAACAGGATGGTAAACCATTCGTCCTGAGTGGAAGAAGTTCTTACTATATTGGTTACAATGATATGAAGCCTGCAGGTCTAGGGTATCACATTGAAAACGAGATGAATGGGCTATGGTTTCCTCCCATAAGGATCTTCAAGTGGATAGCACTTGAAAGAAATGGAAGAAGTATGATCCCAGAATATGTAACAACAGATTATACATCTGTTAGTTTCGGCTTCAGAGAATTAAGCTTAAAATTAAGTACCACAGGAGACAATTATTTTTTAATAGAACTGACAAAGGAAATAGAAATCACTGAACCCGTTAGGATAATACTGGAAATAGGTGTTATACCAGTATGGTACAGTCAGTTAAATACAGATTTCAGCATATCCAAACTTTCAGGCTCTATTATTATAAGTGAAAAGAACTATAGGCAAAGCATAACAGTTAGTTCTGATGGGAATGGCGTGTTAACCTATAATAATAACCGAATTGTGATAGAGACTAAAGATTCCACAACAGTAAATATCAAAATAGAAGGAAATGAATCAACCAATATTTCACCAGCTAACATAAAAAAGGAGGCAGAGAACTATCGCCACCAGTTTGTGGAGTCACTAAGAAGTAAAACCACCATCTCAGGAAACACATCCATATCCGATGCTTTTGATCTTGCTGTCATAAACCTTAGGTGGTTGTTCTTAAATATGAATAACACTGGTAGAGGAGTTGTAGCTGGATACCCTGAGTTTCCATGGTTATTCGGTATTGACACATATTACAGTTCAGGAGGATTACTGATAGCTGGTATGAATGATGAGTACGAAAATACTCTCAAGGTTCTTGAAAAATACGCCAGAAAAGAAGGTGGAAGAATACCACATGAAATAGTTTCAAATGGACGAGTTTTCAATATGGGAAATCGTGTGGAAACTGTTGTGTATCCAACCATGGTTTGGAACCTCTATGAATATAGTGTAAATATTGAACACTTAAAAGAAAGAGAAGATCTGATTCTTAGCTCCATAAGTCCGGCAATACTACATGATGTTAGGGGCAATGGAATAATGGAAGATCCAAAAGCGGGTAATGGAATTGATATTGACACAGTGTGCAATTATATAGAGTCAATGAACTCCATACTCAAAATAAACTCAGTTGTTCACAGTGATAAGATCGAGGTAAAAGAAATAGAAGAGGAGATCCGTGAAAAGACCAGGTTTATCAGGAAAGATATGTGGATGCCAGAGATAAATGGATTTGCAGATAGGTATAAAGACGGCTTACCACAGTTCAATGGTTTCTGGACATCTGTGCTTCCGTTTTCTTTTAATCTAGCCAGTAAGGAGAATTATGCCAATTTCGCAACTGAAAATAGTAAAGCATTTTCAAGATTAATGTCCTCAAATGGACTGAAGGTGGATCAAAATGGAAACGTTATGCCCAATGGGAATTCCATGCTTATAAAGGCAAGTCTAAATTATGGAGACGTGAATAATGCACTCAAGGTACTTCACATGAATATAGATGCCATTGGTCGATACAGTAACTATTGCTTTCCTGAAATTATAAACAATCCATCTGGTTGTTTCATTCAGGCATGGTCAGCTGCTCTCTTCATTGAAAATATTATTTATGACTTTCTTGGTATCTACCCCAATGGAAAAGAACTTGAAATAAACAGACGCTTTTCCATTCCAGAAGAGTTTGAAGGACTAAGAATTAATGGGATGAAGCATAGAAATAGGCTATACAATTTTGAGGTATGCGATCGAGCCGTATCTTACTCAAGGAATATTATTTAATATTCTCAATGGTGATCCTGTGGGCAATAACATCCTCAATCTTTGAATCAAATCCACCAATTGAAATCTCCTTGCCATCATTTCCCTTCATAGTGAAATTAACAACATCTTCATTTATATTTATATTAGAAACCAGGCCTTTGAGTATTACAGGCACTCCATTTTTTCTGTATTCTCCGTCGATAGTTACTTCTATTTTGTTTACACCCTTGTTTTTCAGAGATATAATGTCTGTAATTGCTATTCTCTGGTTATCATATTCAGCAGGTATCTCCGGCATGCGTTCATCTATTACCGATGAACTAAACCAGCCAGAAAAGAAGTTATGGATGAGAAACCAGGTCATATCATCATCCTTAAAGATGTAACCATACTGTTCACTCCTTGCTCCAAGAAGGATATTCCTTGGCATAAACGCAGAATAACTTTCATCTGAAATAACTGCAAAGAATTTACCGATTCGCTTATACCTTACATTAGAAAATATATTTTTCTTCATTATTTCATCAAAAAAGCCCTCTTCATAACCATCATCAAATAGTAGAAGAAATACCCTGACTCCCCGCCTCGATTTTTCCTCCAGATAATCAAGAAAATTTACAAGGTAAGACAGCGTTGTGTGAATGAAGATATATTGATTAGCTTTCTTTATAATATCCAGTGTATTGGAAAGAAATCCGTTAATGTTCCTTGAAATAAAAATTTCAGGCTCACCCTTATAACCTGCTGGTGCATTTTTCTTTACCCAGTCAAGGAATGTGCCCCTCATCTGTTTCAAATTTTCTTCACGGTTCTCATATATTATTTCCGGATTAATTGCCTCATACCTCTGTGGTCTTCCCACTATTACATTTACGAAACCCTTTCTTTCCAGTCCTGAAGTAATATCATAAAGCTGAGGCTGTCTAAGATCTAATGCCCGTAATATATCTCTGGATGTGGCCCCTCCATTCTTAAAGATAAATGAATATACATTCGCTTCAAGTTCAGTCATTCCCATGTCTTGCAAAATTTCAATCACTGTTTCATGAGAGGGCTTTGAGTTCTTCATTATATATGTATACATTCCGTTATTTTAACGATTTCCAATGCAAGCCATAACTCAAATAATCTATAATATAGAATTTAATAGAGGATTATCCGTATAAATAGAGTATATGATGATATTATAGGATTTTTAAGCTCATTTTTAAGGTTATAATCTTTTAAAATATACAACATCTGTGGCAACATATTCAAAAAAGATTGATTTCGAAATATATATATATATATTCATTATTAACAGTATTATGGACAGAAAGACTTTAATGGCGTACTTGTCTGCCGGGATTATTTTAATGGTGGGCTTTGGCGGATTAATTTATTACAATCCTGCAGTTCATGATAATAAGATACAAACACATGAATTAGGGCATTATATTCGTGAATATTATTTGAAGGAGTTAGGTAACGTAAGTCATAAATCCACTTTTAGAACTGAATCTTCTAATGTGGCTGGGGTCAAAGCAATTAACAATACAATAAGGATGAATTATACATTTTATATGGGAAGTAATAATGTAACCGGTGAGCTTTTGAACGTTTATCTCAACGGTAAATTAATACACAGATCACTGCTAATTAACAGCACAAAATTAAATGGAAATATTACTATAATCCCACTATATTCTTTATCCGGAAACTATAATACAATAACCCTATTCAATAGTGCGAATAGCAAAAACAAAAAAGGCACAGGAGGAAGTTATGTTTATGTTAATTTAAAGGGTATATATTCATGGGGAACTAATGGAAACGCACTCGCATTTACACAGGATATGACCGATTTGTTACTCTCAATAATGGCTGCCGGAATTCCGATTAGCGCGTTAGCCAGTGTGGGTATTTTAAGTGTCGTATTTGCAGTTGGAGCCTCCACCATTGGACTTTATGATGCGTGGGGAGGTGATAATGGCGTATTCTTCTTTTCTGAGAATTTCTTGTTTTTTGCGTTTGCATGGATAAATTCTCCATATAACCATGTACCAAGCTACTTAAGGGATGATGGTTCATATCCATTGACAGTATATAATGGTGAATTACCGTGAACGAAAAAGTTCCTTTAAAATATACAATAATATTTATTATTTTAACTCTCCCATTGGAGATTGAAAGCTTAATTTCCTTATTGACTCCATACGGTTATTTATTTTCATGGCCCTTAATATCCTATGCCATTGTAGCTTCGACATTTTTCGGCGCTGGATTTTACCTGTTTGCAATGTATAAAACAGATAAAGACATGAAAAATAATTTATAAAGTAAAATTTGCTATCAGTCTACACATTTCATCTCATTTTATTATTGAGATATATAAAATCTATCATTTTAATTTATATTGGGCAAATATTCTGAAGATATGTTTTATTTGACTAGATGAAAATATACATAATCGGGATATTGAATAAGTTAGTGGATAAGACTGTTATAATTTAGATATATTTACACGTTATTTTTCTATGTAGGACATCATGTTGTAAGAAACGAATTTCTATTGTGTGAAATAAAAGTACCAAGACTATGATGAGAATGACCAAATAGGGTCCACATGAAGGAATCATAAAGGTAATATGGATGTAAATTCATATCCACTTTCTCTAGAAATAACGCATTTCTTACTCATCATACAAGAAGATACTAACGTTACTATGAAAAAAATAGGATCCAAGAGGGTTTGAGAGTTAAAGGTCTGTTCCTTTAAATTGAAAAAATAGACTAACCCTCCAGGTATAGAACTTCACTATTTCCAAAACAGAATCCTTATGTTTAATGCTTGAATTGAGATACGTAAGTCTGTTCAACTTGAAAAAAGATTTATATGGATTAAATACAACAGAAATGATTTCATTGTTTTATGTTACAGGAATAGAAGTTAGAAACCCCATTTCCAAGAGCGAAGGTTGAATAAGTAATGAAGTTGTTTTCTCAACAATAAAAACGCAGTTTCGATAAAAATTTAAAATAAATATGATGAATTGCCGGCAACAAATACAATCTGAAATTAAGATGAATATTTTAAAAAATCGCCACCTTTTGATATTAATTACATCCCAAAACTTGGTATGGGGCTGATCGGATTCGAACCAATGACCACCTGGTTATGAGCCAGGCGCTCTACCTAGCTAAGCTACAACCCCTTAAGAAAGCCAATGTTAAAATTTCACTTAAACTTTTCCAATAGTGTAATAGTTTTACTGTTAATTATTCTCACTTTGTAGGTTTCTTTCTTACCTTACCGTATTTCAATATATAAAAGCTCAGTAATACGATAAAAATGGCAGACCAGGCTGACAGGAAGGCGATTCTATCAAATCTGTTGGCTGGTATGGTAACTGATGCCAACAATAATACTAACGGTAAGGAAAATGTGGTTGAAATAATAAAATCTCTCTTAGTCCTTGACTGCACACCACCATATAAAGTTATAATTAATAAATATTTATGAACGCCGCCGGTCGGGTTCGAACCGACGACCGCACGCTTAACAGGCGTGTGCTCTACCAGCTGAGCTACAGCGGCTTACTTATTATGCCTAATTAACATCAACCAATTAACTTTTTCGAATGGTTCCTTAGATTTCAATCTCATTTATGTCCATTTTTGCTTTAGAACTCACATTTTCGTAGAGTTCTTTAATTCTGGTTGCAGCCTTATCAAGACCTTTGTTCTTATATCTTTGAACCTGATCATTGATGTCTATTCTCCTGTTTCCTATGACCAGATTATCAGCGCATGCAACAATTTTTTCCTCAATAGTTTCCGGCATGAAATCTAGATCTGGTAATCCAAGTTCCATTGCTTCATCCCTTGTTATCCCGGCCCCGGTGTGCTTTAGAACTACTTCGGAAATTTTTTTTGAAATATGCTCTTCTTCGCATATTCTATATCCTTCTAGTGCATGTTTTATATCATTTGTTACGGTTCTACCAACGTCGTGCAGTAATGAGGCCGCATTCACGACTCTCCTATCGCAATCCATTTTTTCACTTATGATCATTGCAACCTCATTCACCGCAACACAGTGTTCTATCAATCTATCATTAGCACCCCTGTTAAGCAGTATTTCCATGCAGTCTCTTCCATCTGGAAAGTACTCTATGGTTTTTCCGCGTTCGTTGGGATTTATATCAAGCCTGCCCTTCATTTCGTTTTTTAATTCGTTTCCATCAAGGAATCTGTCAAGAAATATTGCTAATGCTGAAACCTCGCTTATTGGTTGGCTCGTAACTGAAATGTTGAAATTACTTTTTGCATAGGCTATTCCAGGAACTTTCTCAGCTCCTACAAACACAACAATTCTATCTTTTTCCCTGCTTGCTTCCTTTATTTCTTCAATCTTTTCCATTATAGGTTTACCGTACATTGTGAGATGCACCAGCAAATCATTATTACCTAGAGAATTAAAGAATCTTTCAATACTCACTCCCGTCTGAACCTTAAAATGTCCACCAAAATTCCTGTTCACGGCAACTATGTTTTCTTCTATACCCCTATCCCCTGTATCTATAATTATTGAACCTGCACCCATTGCCCTGGCTGTTAGGGCAACATGGGTCGTTATCCTTTTGTCCCTGGCGGGTCTGTGACCGTATCTATATATGACAATTTCTGCCATCAGTCTGGAATCACTTTTTCAATCTTAAATCCTTTAATTTGCAGTATACTGGATCTCTTCACTATTCCACGAAGAAAGGTTTGAGAAATTCCCAATTTTTCTGAGGCTTCTCCAAGAAAAACACCTTCCGTATCATTCATCATTTCAATCAACTGATTTTCATATTCTTCCAGTTTTTCCTCACTGAGATTTGTGGCAAATATTATATCTGCAAGCTCAGTCATCGTTCCCATAAGGTTAATTTGAACATTATTGTAAAATGTATGATATGCTTTCTCCGGTCCATTTCCTGTTGTTATCCACTGGCTTTCAAGCATTTTTATTTTGTCGAGATAAAGTAACGCTCTCTTTCCTTCCTGCCCATATTTTTCAGCTATGGTAGGCATCGTTATCCAGCTCGTCGAGAGATCAATAAGTAACTTTCTCTTAACATCTGAATCTGAGGCATGAAATATGGAAACAAGCTCACCGGGGTCATTTATAACTTTTATTCTACCTGCCATCTATCCCATATAGGTTTAAACTATATTTCCATTTTCAATTAATAGTTATAATTTTATAGATTAAAGTTCAGAGCTTGAGACTTTCTGGATGGTTCTTCTGAAGCTTTTTCAGTTTTGGAGAAATCACAAGCTGACAGTACGGTTCTCTTGAATTATTCTTATAATAATTTTTATGGTAATCCTCCGCTTCAAAGAAATTAGTAAATGCCTCTACAGAAGTTACTATGGGTTTTCCGTAAACATGTTCTTCTTCCATTTTCTTAATCATTTCCCTGGCAGTTTTTTCCTGTTCCGGTGACATATAGAATATGACCGATCTGTATTGCTCCCCAGCATCTGCCCCCTGTCTATTCAGAGAAGTTGGATCATGGATTGAGAAAAATATCTCAAGTATTTCTGCATATGAGACTTCTTCCGGATCAAAAGTGATCTTACCTACTTCGGCATGCCCGGTGTTTCCCCTGCACACCTGCTGGTACGTTGGTTTTTCAACGTGTCCACCTGCATATCCTGGTACAACCTCTTTCACTCCCTTTATTTGCTGAAACGCTGCCTCAGTACACCAGAAGCATCCTGCTCCAAGTATTGCTACCTCTTCACTCATTACCTTCACCTTCCTTAATAAATTCTATGGAAATCGAATTCACGCAATGTCTTGTGTTTTCTTTTGTAAATCTCTCTCCTGTGAACACATGACCTAAATGTGCTCCACACTTTGCACACTCTATTTCTGTCCTCATGCCATCTGGATCAGGCACTCTTTTCACAGCTCCTGGAAACTCTTTATCAAAAGCTGGCCAGCCGCAGCCAGCATCAAATTTAGCTTCTGATGAGTACAGAGGTTGTCCGCATCTTTTACATACATATGTGCCCTTTTGAAAGAAATCATCATATTTACCAGTGAATGGATACTCAGTTCCCTTGTGAATTATTACTCTCTCCTCTTCCTTTGTGAGTTTTCTCATTTCCATAATAATAGATGTATTTTCAATATATAAGGATAAATCAACCAAATTTTTATATATTTGAGATAAAGAGTTTCTGCATGAACAAATCAACAACTTGCTTTGAATAAGTTGATTCATAAATTGAATCGATGTAGGCTCATTGAAAAACTAAAGTGTGATAGATAGTGTTAATCTTTCCTGCAAGATCTTATGCAAAATTTTTAATCAACATCAGGCTGTGTATATAGAAATTTAGAGTCATTAGAATTGCTAATACACTTGTTACACCTTAAATGTTTTATAATATTGCATCAACGTAGGTTCCTCTATTTTATCAATATTAAAGGGAATTATAATAGCATAAGTTGCGTAAATTAAGAAAGAATTTGTATTGTTCCTGATACCATGGTGTAAGTCTTTTTTAACTTGTATATAAATGATTTAATGTGTATCTAAAAATTTAAGTAATTCATATGACATATGACTTTTATGTCAGGTAATGTTAATGACAGTGGGGAAAGACTTGCTAATATTCAGGCAAGGCTTGACCGTTTGCCCATAAGACCCTATCCAAGGTTCTGGCTTGTAATTCTGGGAATTGGCTATTTTTTTGCCTTCTACGATATACTTGCTTTGAGTTATGCGTTCGTATCTCCTATGGTCTCACAGTTGAAGCTGACTGAGATACTACTTAGTGATTCTGCTTCTGCAACTCTTTTTGGATATATAGTTGGTACTTACGTTGTGTCAACCATAAGTGATTATGTCGGAAGAAGGCTTGGGCTTGTAACCAATGCCTTACTGGTTGCCGTAGGAACATTAATATCAGCTCTGTCATTCAATGCCCCAGAATTAATAGCTGGGAGATTCATAGCTGGAATGGGAATCGGTGCTGAGATATCCATAATCAACACATATATGTCAGAAATAACCCCATCTCATATGAGAGGAAAAATGACTCAATGGGCGTATTTTTCAGGAGCCCTTGGGTTCGCTCTCGCTCCATTTATTGCACTGGTTATCATACCAATAAATGCCGACGGTTGGAGGTACCTTTTTGCTATACCAGCAGTTATTGCGGTGGCAATAGTCTTCCTGAGATTTAGTATGCCGGAGTCTCCTAGATGGCTTGTACTTAAAGGTAAACCAGATGAGGCCGAGAAAATAATCAATGATATGGAGTCTTTTGTTAAGGAGAAGATTAGCACGCTTCCTGAAATTCCCGCTTATGAAAGAGAGATTCCTGGTGAACACTTTCCTACGAGAGAAATATTTACAAAAAAGTATGGTCCTAGATTAGCCATAGTGGCATCATTCTGGTTTCTAGACTATTTCCTGGCTTACGGTATACTGGGATTTGCACCATTGATATTTGTCACATCAGGATTTCTGTTCACGACTGCAGTATGGTATATTGGTCTTGGATCCACCGGTTATATAGTAGGTGCAGTCTCCATGACTTTTATCGCTGATAAGTGGGAAAGAAAATATCTGATTATCTCTGCACTCATACCAGCTATTATAGCAGTATTTCTATTTGCACTGGCTCTATATGATCATTCTGCAGTTTTATTAACCATAGGTGCCTTTTTAGGGTCTTTCGCAACAGCCTTCGCAGTGCCAGCTTATACATACACTGCAGAAATATATCCAACCAGGGCAAGGGCAACTGGGTTTGCTCTCTCAGATGGTATTGGTCACCTGGGGGGAGCCATAGTACCTTTTGCATTTACAGCGATGGTTGTTCTCACCACTGCTAGCATAGTAAAAACCGGTGCAAACTTCTTTATCTTACTTGGAATACTTGAAATAATAGCAGCTTTTGTATTGCTAGCCGGTCCAAGAGCGTCAAGAAAACCACTCGAAACGGTGTCCCCATGATTCTAAGAAATGGGGACATTCAAATATTTTATAATGTAGTCGGTAAAGGAACCCCAATAGTTTTTATTGAGGGACTTGGTTATTCAATGTGGATGTGGAAATTCCAGAAGACCCTTTCCATGAAGTATAAACTCATCTTTTACGATAATAGGGGAGTTGGGAAATCATCTAAGCCTGAAGAATATTATACCTTGGATGATTTTCAGAGTGATCTATTTTCTCTTGTACAGTCATTAAAATTAGAAAAATTTTTTCTGATAGGTGTATCAATGGGTGGGATGATAGCCGAACAGTTTGCCCTGGAACATCAAGAAATGATAAAAGGACTAGTACTCTCTTCAACTAATTTTGGAATACGATCAAAGTTGCCTTCAATGGATGTGCTTAAGATTCTTTCAGAACCTCCCAATGGAAAGGAAATGTTTGAAAGAATGAGACCTGCTTTTTCAGAAAAAACCGTATTGAATAATAGAAAATTGATTGATCTTATTATAGAGGAAAGGAGCCTTGATTCTCCCATTGTGAAGCAGATACAGCAGTCAATGGCGTTCATAAAATTCGACGTTTTAGATAAAATTCAGAATATATCATGTCCAACTCTGGTAATTTCTGGACTGGATGATAAGATAGTTCCTATTGAAAACTCTGAAATAATTCATGAAAAACTCCCCAACAGTAAGTTTATAAAATTCAGAGATTCAGGACACCTGGTCAACATGGAAAGACACAATGATTACAATGCAGAAATAGATAAATTCTGCACAAGTGTAATGAGTAAGAGTTTTAGTAAGGTCATAACTCCATTGGTGATTTAAACGCTGGATAAGGTTTTAAGAAATTGGTATAATACTGGTAATACTGGATTTGTAAAATATGAAGAGAAGGTACTCAGGTATAGAGAAATAGATGAACAGAGTGATCATATTTTTTTAGTTCTAAGTGAAATGGGCATAAAAGAAGGTGATGTGATTTTATCCATAATAAAGAACCCTCTTGATAACGTCATCCTATTTTTCGCAGTTGTTAAATGTGGTGCAATTTTATTCCCTATAAATCCAGTAATAGAGAAATCCCTTTACGATCATGTAATCAGCAATGCAAAGCCAAAACTAATTATAAGTGATTTTAACAATGAAGGAATTTCTTTTGAAACTTTGAAAAACAGGAGTATTAAAGGCAACCGTCTAAACCCTAACCAGAATTATAACCCTGAGAGAACAGTATTGACCCTTCTAACAGGAGGATCGACAGGAACTCCTAAGGGTGCTGAAATTTCCGAGAATGCAATTATGTGGAATGCATTTAACACAGTTCTCACATGGGGCATAAACCAAAGTGATAGAACACTTGTTTGTATGCCTTTATATCATACAGGGGGTTGGAATATCCTGTTGATACCAACTCTAATTGCCGGAGGAAGTGTAATATTTTCAGAAAATAATTTTGATCCTGACGAAATTATAAATCTCATAGAAAAGGAAAGAATAACTATATTTATGGGTGTACCAACCATGTATGAGAAAATAGTGGCAAGTAGCGAATTTTATAAGAAAGACCTTTCCAAGGTTAGAATGATATCTGGAGGTGGAAAACTCAGAAAAGAGACCTATGAAAAGCTTTTGGAAATAAATATTAAAGTGTTTCAGGGTTATGGATTAACTGAGGCTGGTCCTAATAATTTTTACATTTCTCCAGAGAACCAGAAAAAATTCCCGGACTCTGTTGGAACTCCATGTATATTTGTAGAAGTAAAACTTGCGGAAGATGGTGAGCTATTGATCAGAGGTAAACACCTCTTCTCCAGATACATGTTCGGAAGCGACATTGATCCCTTTGAAATGGATGGTTATTTTAAAACAGGAGATATTTTCAGAACCAATGAGCTTGGATACTATTTCTTTGTGCAAAGGAAGAAGAATGTGATTAAAACTGGAGGAGAAAATGTCTATGCAACCGAGATAGAAGATATCATTCTAACTTTACCCTATGTGGTTGAATGCTCTGTTATTGGAATGCCAGACAACTATTGGGGTGAAGCGGTAGTTGCCTTTGTGAAGACCAATGAGGTAAAATCAGAAGAACAGCTAAGAAAAGATCTAAAGATGAAATTATCAGGTTACAAAGTTCCTAAGAGGGTAATCTTTGTTAATAATTTACCAAGAAATGCTGTAGGTAAGGTGTCAAGAGAGGAACTGGTGAGATTATATGAAAAAAGTGTACATTAAGAAATTTGCAATTTATGCTTCCGAAAATGTGATGACGGCTAAGTCAATCAGCGAAGAAACTGGCATACCTGAAGATGTTGTAAGGGAGAAACTGGGAATAGTTTCAAAGCCTGTTGAGGAAAAGCTTTCACTTTCAGATCTCAGCATGAAATCAATTGAGAAAATAGTTGGGCCGGCCGACAGTTCTCTTAAAAGATTAAAATATATTGTCTCAGCAGGATCAGATTTTAAGGATAAATACATATGGACACTTGCACCATCACTGACATCTAAACTTGGAGTAAAAGAAGCTCTATCTTTTGATATATCCTCTCAATGTGTCGGAAGTTTAGTTGCACTCGACATGATGAAATCGAGGATCTCATCTGAAAGCAACTTTGATGCGCTAATTAGCATCGCTACAAAGCAAAGTCATATTGTGAACTATAAGGACAGAACAGGTTCATTCATGTATGATTTTTCAGACGGTTCTGGAGCAGTACTCATTTCTGAGGAAAAAGGTGAATATGAAATATTACAGAGTGCATTCCTTACAGACGGATCGTTCTCTGATGTAGTATACGCACCCTTTGGTGGTTCATTCATTTTAGATAAGGATATCTGGTCCAATAAACTTACTGTAAGTGAGGAAAAGGCCTGGAAAGAAAGGATGGCTGATGCAACACTGAGGAATTTTATAAGGGTGATTACAGAGGCAACAGTAAAATCAGGTTATGACATTAAGGATATTGATTACCTGGCATTCCTTCACACAAAGAGATCATTTCACCGTGAAATTATGGATGCTCTTGGAATAGATAGGAGTAAAAGTATATACCTAGAAGATTATGGACATATGCAGGGGGTAGATCCATTTATTTCACTCAAATTGGCAGAAGAAAAGAATCTTTTAAGGCCTGGAAATCTTATATGCCTGGTTTCGGCCGGGACAGGATGGACATGGGGTGCAACTGTAATATTAAAGGTTTAATAAACGGCTTATCATTGTAAATGACATGAATCTCTATCCAAAGACCAAAAAAGGTCAGGAAAAATTCAACAAGATTATTAAAAGTTCAATAGAAACAATTGCTAAACTTGGATATTCAAATGCAAGTGTTGGAGAAATAACAAGAAATGCTGGTGTGTCATATGGGCTTTTTTACCTTTATTTCAAGGATAAGGACGATCTTCTGGAAGAACTGGTTAAGAAGTATAACCATGAAATGAGGAAATACATTCATGACAGTATAAACGGAATTGAGGGTAGAATAAATATAGAAAAGAGAGGTTTTCGTGCCTTTATTGAATGGGTTAAGAAAAACACACATCTGTTCCAGATTCTCCTGGAGGCAGAGATACACAGACCTGAAACTTACAAATGGCATTACAGGATGCTTGGAGATCATTATGCGAAGTATCTCAAGGATGCTATGAAAAAAGGTGAAATTAAGGATAGAGATCCAAATATACTTGCATATACATTAATGGGCACAGCTGACTTTCTTGCTAGAAGGTTTATTCTCTGGGATAATGATAGCAAATCAGATTTTCCATTCAACGAGATTGACAGTCTAATAGAAAGCATAATGAAAAATTAGAAAAGAGTTCACCGGAACAAAAATTTATTTTTGTAATAAATTCCAGTTTAGAAAAAGAATCCTCCATTTATGTTTATAACCTCTCCATTTATATATGAAGCTTTTTCAGAGCATAAAAAAGAAATCAGTTCAGCAACTTCCTCAGGTTTTCCAAGTCTACCGGATGGAATCTTATTCTCATAATCTTTGAGGATTTCTGCTGGAATGGTTGAAATCATTTCCGTATTTATTATGCCTGGACTTATAGCATTTGAAGTTATGCCATATTTCCCAAGTTCTCTGGCCAGTGTTAGTGTCAATCCTACAAGTCCAGCTTTTGATGCAGCATAATTTGCCTGTCCCCTGTTACCGTATCGACTTATGGACGAAATATTAATAATTCTTCCAAAATGGTTGCCGATCATACCTTCAACAACCTGTTTTGTACAGTTGAATGCACCGTACAGGTTCACCCTCATCACCTGATCCCACTGCTCATAAGTCATTTTTCTTATTGTTGCATCCCTTGTAATTCCCGCATTATTTATCAGAACGCTCACTGATTCAGTTGCTGTTTCTCTCATGATGTTATTAAATAATTCCACTGTTGATGTAAAATCAGTAACATCAGCCATCATTCCTAATATATTACCATTTGTTTCATTCTTAAGGTCTCTGGCGGTATCAGCTACCTCATCTTTCAAATCCGCTAGAACTACAAAAAATCCGTCTCTCAAAAGAGATCTGGCAATACTTTTTCCTATTCCTCCATTACCACCTGTAATTACTGCAACTTGTTTATTACCTGACATGTATGTCATATATCTTAAAACGTTCTTAAAGTTTTCTTTGGACTTAACTTTTTAATTTAATCCCGAATCGGGAAGGTTATGAACAACGTTGAGCATCGAATTTAACATCAGTTGAAGGTCTGGTAATTTCTAACTCTAATTTCATTTAAAGACACTTCCACGATAATCATGAATATAGAATAGTTTATTTAAGCAAAGGAGTAATCTGAAAATGGTGATTAATAATTATAAGTGAGATTTCAGGTATTGATGAAGTTCTCTTTTTTGTTGATAATCTGGCAGAAGCAAAGGAATGGATCAAAGTGTTATTAGAAAAAGAGCCAGATTTTCAAAGTGAAAATTATTATTCTTTTAACCTGGGATTTTGTAAAATAGGACTACATCCATCTGATAGTAAATCAAGTTCTGGTGTAGCAGGGCAGGTTTCTTACTGGAAAGTGAGCAATATGCAGAGTGCTATTTCACACTTTATTGACCATGGTTGCAGGTTGTTCAGGGGGCCAATTATTGGGGTAGATGGAGTAAAAATATGCCAGCTGATTGATCCATTTGGAAACGCATGGGGTCTCATTGAAAGTGTGTGAAAAAATATTTCACTGGATAAAAATCAATAGTTTAAGAAATACACAGTTGGATTTTTAATTAATAATTACTCTATGGGATATGATTCCAAAATGTTACATTATTCATTAACAGTCTAAATCATTATTAAAGGTCAAAATTTCCAGATATTAGTGTTTGTAAACAGTTTCTTAATAATAAGAATTTATAATTTAATTGAAATTTGTTTTCCTTTCCATTTTAAAATCAGGTTGGTATACAAATAATAGTAATATGAATGAAAACAACATAGCAAGAATGAAACCCGTTGCCATAAGGTATGAGTTGATATTATTCTGACCATCAAAAAGGAAAAACAAACCATCTATACCGGCGATCAGTACGGATAAAAAAAGGCCGATAGCGGATGCTAGTATCTTTTTTTCTCCAAATCCGATTGAAAGAAATAGTATCCCTATGGATATAAGTCCGATGAGTATTCCAAGGAACATATGAACCATGACTATGGGAAATCCTCCATACGGTCCATAGCCCATCATGAAGAAAGGAGATGCTGCAGGAATCGATACAAAAAGATTTATATACATGCCTAGAAGAAATTGAATAAATAGGAAAAGGAATAACATGATCACCATAGAAGGCAAACCGTTTGTCATCATTTTTTTCATGGGCATCATGAATAAATATAAGTAAGAATCATTATTAAATTTATTTATTAAATCTAGAACAATAGTTAATAACTATGGTAAATGAATGCCTATCTATTCTTTGTATAGGTATTTTAGTCAAAGTTTTACCTTACTATTTTTCATAATTGTAATATTAATGTCAAACGGATTACACATATTTTTAAATCCAGTATATATTAAATCTCTTAATAAATAGAAGAAATAAATTTTTCACATTAAGCCTTAGATTATGTTTTTTTCGAGTCATTCGTGTCTATCAGCAATCCCGGAAAATTAATTGTTAAATGAATATGACATCAGAATATGCGGAAACCGAGCATTTACTAAATAGTTCAATGCGTGTCATTAAAATTATAAGCTATCAGAACATACAATTAAGATGATTTACAAGGATACAGTTGAACAAGAACTTGAAAGGAATGAAAGGCTCATAGGAATAAAGCCCATTACAGATTCTCTAAAGTCATTTGCCACAGATTTGAAGATTCAGGAAGGCCTTACTGATCATAGAATCATCTTTTACTTGATCAGGTTAAGAGTCCTCAGTAAAATGATGCCGGATGTTTTTCTCAATCCTTCAATGGAAGATCTTAAATCAGCAATAGTTAATCTTCAGTCTAAGGCGAACATAAGCCCGAGAACAGTAGAAGATTATAAACAGGCCATAAGGAAATATTATAAGTGGAAGCTCTCAGATAGAGAGTTTCAAAAAAGAGTACAGTGGATCAAGGTAAGGGGAAATTCAGTAAACAGGTTGAAGAAATCAGAGGAGATGGTTTCAGTAGATGAAATGCATAAACTGATTGAGAATTGCATTAGTGTAAGGGATAAAGCATTATTTTCACTTCTGTATGATTCAGGCTGCAGGGTTGGAGAGATCTTAACCTTAAGGATTAGGGATCTTCAAAATGATCAATGGGGAACAGTCCTTCATGTTTCAGGAAAGACTGGAGAGAGGATGGTTAGAATAGTTGGGGATTCTGTACCATATCTTAGAGAGTGGGTTCAGCAGCATCCTAAGGCTAACAATCCCGATTCTATGGTTTTTGTAAGCACTTCCGCCCAGGCATACAGTGAACCCATGAACTATCCTGAAATGGCCAGAGCCCTCAACAGAGCAAAGAGGAGAGCTGGGATAACCAGGAGAATACATCCTCATCTATTCAGGCATACAAGGGCTTCCATCTTGGCTTCAAGGGTAGCAGAGGCACCCCTTGAATCACAAATGGGATGGATTCATGGATCAAGGCAAACAAGAACCTATGTCCATCTGTCAGCAAAGGATCAGGATATGGCCATACTAAAAGCGTACGGGATCAAACCGGAAGAAGATAACGTAGTAAAGGACATTTCTCCCAGAGAATGTCCAAGGTGCAGCACTCTGAACCCTTCAAATGCAGTTTACTGTCGTAAGTGCTGGTTACCTTTAACAATCGAGGCAACTCTTAAAATTAAAGAGAAAGAGGAGCATATCGAGAAGGAGCTGGCCAACGAGGGATTAATAGATGAGAAGATAAAGGCATTAATTGACAATATGCCCGAGAGTGAGAGGACCGGAATACTTACAACCATTATTCAAATGGCTCTGAAAGATAAGAAAGCACAGGACAGTTCTAAATGATTATCTTTCCTGATTTATTTCTTACATCTAACTCTAACTTACCTCCAAGTTTTTCAAGTGCATCTAAACCAAAGAGGCATATCATTTCCAACTTTTCTTCTCCTTTTTGCACATACACGCCTTGCTTCTTCTGAATCTTCCTTTTTAATTGTGATGGATGTGCAGCGATTTTATCAAGGTTTATATCAATCATAGAATCCCCGCTCATAATCGTAATAGTTACTTCATTAGTGGTGGGAGTTTCCATAAAACCTCCTATGCCTCCTACTCTCTGATTCTTAAAAGCTCCCCTATTTAGGTTTAATTTATCAACCTCGATTTCAGTAATAGATGTCAAGTTAGAACCCGTATCCACATACATAAGTGCATTACACCACTCTAGCTTAGAGGACTTATCTGGGATATTTCCAATTCCACGAACAGGTTTCTTTACTAAGATAACAGGAATTGAAAACAAGTTTCTCTTTTCGTCAAATATTAAATCTATAATTGCCATGGTGATTTCACCGACAATTACAGGATCCAAAAAATGTTTTTGTCAGTAACTAACTCTATAAACACTCCGTCTATCTTCCCAAATTTTTCTGTAGCCTCTTGATAAGTGTCTGTGAATCCTATAACATTTCCGTTATCGATTACGACATATTTCCCTACATGTTCCTTTAACTCGTTATACATCCTATTAGATGCTTCGTAATTGCGCCTAAATTTCTTAAAAGAGTTAACCGCGTCATCTGGAAGAGTTACATTTTCCATGATATCAGATAATTAAATAGATATAATAATGCTTGCGCTCTTAATAAGGTTAAATTTGTATAATCGCAATTCTATGAAAATTAGAGCAACAACTTTGAAGTTTTTACAACTCTACCATCTGGTAAGATAGTAATGAAGATCCCATTCTAATTCTTGTTACTGCAGTAACAAATTTTAAGGATCCTTCATGGCCATGTCGATGAGGATCAATTCTTATAATAGAGCTATACCTTAAAGTAGTCTTAATTTAATAAAACATGTTAGTTATCATAGGTTCTCATATCTCACTGGCAAGGCATGGTATAATATCATTAAGACAATAGTCCCCATTACCACAGCCTTGATAAAAGGTAAAGGATGTTAAACTAAACATACCTTAGAATAAACCATTAGGTATCATTTTGAAAGATCTCAGATCTGGCATGAGAATTTGACCTGAGGTTTACATCCGCCTTCTGATTCATGTGTATATAATAATAGGAATGCCGCCGCCACCACATGACATTTTACCTTATTTCTCTTTAAAATACTGCTTCTATAACGATCACATGCCAATGTAATATTACATTTCACATGACATTCCCAGTCATCCTGAGAACTCATGGATTCAATCAGTCAACAATCGATCCCTGTATTAGGCCTGATTCTTATGCAATGGATAACGGGATATCAAATACTACCACATGCTGCCTATGTGATTTCTCATTGTAAGACAAGGTTTTAACCGCTACGGCATGTGAGTAGCCCATGGCATTCTCGTTTATCCTGGACTGTTTTATATGTAGTTAATATATCTCTTGTCATAGGCTCTCGATAAAAGTAGTGGAATTTACTGGTTTTCTTTCGATGAGGCTTTCGGTGTTCTTTCGATAGATATCGATGAAGCTCATGACTATGTAATAATAGATGACAACATCACTGCATGACCGTTTACTGTATTATCCCTTTAAAATACTGTTTCTATAACGATGTAATGCCATTGCAATTTTACAATGAGATGTCAGGCCATGTTTTACATATAGGTAACATGTCAGTGGCTATAGGTTTCTGGTAAAATACGCTGAACTGCGGGTTTGATTCTGTATTCCTTTCTGTAGTCCATCTGTGTTCTATCAGGACCATAACTCAATTATGTTACTGTAGTAACAAAAATGAAAATGAGTTTACCCAATTAGGCCGGATAAAAAAATAGAGAATGGAAGATTACAAAAGGTTGTGTATATCCTTGATCTCTCTCACATTCTCGACTGTAAGCTGTTCAGAGATTATACCAAGCCTGGCCTTGATATATTCTACAAGCTCTTCCCTGGTATCGCATACCTCGTCCGCATCCCTCAGAATTGAGGAATCAACTTCAAGCTGATCTTTCCTTCCATTCCTGTAGGATTTTTTCAATGGATCTATTGCCATAATTCCTGACCCGCACTTAACGATAAGAACGTTTCTTTTTCAGGAATTTTAAGGCATTTTAATGTTTTTATGGACTGTATTTTTATCATGATTTGCCTCAAGGAAATGGCAGAATACATACCTTTTAGAATGTGTTAGTCCATAGGATATTGAAAGATATGGCATGGTATGAATTCGATCTGGTATTCTTCCCAGTAATCCTTGCTATAGGCTACCTTCTCTTACTGAATACCAGGAAGAAAAAGGCTTAGGCCTACAGTATGCAGCATAACTGCATTGGATCAGGAAGCATTAACCAGGAAAGAAAAAATAAGCAGCTGCAAATTTAGTTAGATTATTAAGGAAATGCCGGATTGTCCTTAATTCCCTGTGGATAACATGGATATGGGGGCATCATGTCAGCCTTCGTTTTTGTCTTTCCCTTGATCAATCGAGCTGAGGGGGGGTATATACCCATCCCATTCAGATTGATCAGGGGTTAATTTTAAAATCTTCGGTCAGCCAGTATGTCTTTACACTGGATCCCATTTCAGCTGTAAGTATATGGAGAAGTGATAGATTGGTAAGCCTTAAGGTGATTACGCCATAACCAAGCTCCAAACCCTCAAAAGCAAGTATGGTTCTTATCTGGCCTGTCTTGAATTTCCTGTTAGGATATTTAATAAAGATCTCCAAGATCTTCCTGTTGATTTCATCGAGCCTGATCCTCACTGTGAATTTTCCAGGATCAGAAATGGTTATCAATCCTCAAATTTGTTGATGTGTTTAAAAAATTAAAATGGGAATAGTTACCTTTCATGTTTCCCATCCCCTGAGATATTTTCCCATTTTCCGTAATAGGCTGCTATGCTCCTGAGTGTAAAGAATTTAAATTGTTTTACATCTCCTGGAAGCTTGTTGTCCTGGACAAAGTTATACACACTGTGTGGACAATCGGGTTCTTTGCCAGTATTGGCCTTATAGAATTCACATAGTTTTATGAACCTTTCCATCTTACTGGTTAATGGTTTAGAAATAAACTGGTCGAGTGTTGCCTGGACATGTTTTGCAGGCATGTGGGAAATCATCGGGCAACACCGATCCTATTGTTATTTTCTTCATCTGGTTCCTCATCTGGATCTTTGGGGACATCTCCAGGATCCTCAGGTATGAATGGAATATCTGGTTCAGGTTCATCATCCCAGGGAATACCAGGAAGCTTTCTTTCCGGAAGAAGCGGGGAAAATAGAATTATGTTCATCGTGGACCATCTCCCTTTTTAGAGTTCCTGATATCCTTCAATCGATCTAAAACTCCCTGTTTTTCTCCTTCACTTAAGGATTCCCATCTTTCCCTGGCTGCCTTTAACCTTGTAAACTCTCCCTGGAAATATCCCTGGTATGGCAGCTCCTTTTTGAGTTCTTCGGGCATATTCTCCCAGTATCTATGCCTTGTAGCCCTTGCCATTCCACACTCAGGATCTCCTTCAGCGTATGTTCTTTTTTTTACAAGGATATCAAGAGGACATATGGGAGCTTCACATGAATTATACCTGGAGCAGTATGACATGGTTTTGATTGAGAGAAGATCTTTAGATAGTGATTCTTTGCCTGATGTTTGTCTGTTTGTAGGTATTGTCAGAGTTGTTTGATGTTCTTTGGTATAATTATATTCCCCTTCCCCATGGAAGTATGAGAGCCTATGCATTTTATCATTATTCGGCTTCATTTACAACCACCGTTATTATTCCGGATCTCCCAATGACAATGAGCCTTATCCTTACGCCTTCAGGAAGAAGGCTCCCTAACTTCCTGAGGGTATTCTGCTTTACTCTTTCCACACTCATCTTACCGCCTTTTTATTGCTTTTTAACTTTATTCTCCTCTTTACTTTTCCACTGAGAAGATCGTCTATGACTGTGCTATAATTCAGATAGAATCCTTCAGGATGGGCATTGGCAAATTTCTCTAATTTTCTCCTGGTTGTTCCTTTTGTTGTTAACTGAAAGGGTTTCATTTAATCCACCCCATCCTTCAATATTTTGTTTCCAGCCCACACAAGGACCTTGACAAAATAGTAAGTGATCCTATTATCCAGGATCCTTCTTATTGTTTCTATTCCGTTATTGCTCATTTTCAATTTAACGCACCTCTGCCTGTGGGATTCTTTGTTTCAGCTGCTATTCCCCCTGAGTCCTTTCGTTGTTCATCGAATACCAGGAAAAGAGATTGACCCTTAGTTTTGACTGACAGTAAAGAAAAATGCCGTATCTCAAACTCATACAGCACTAAACGGAATACGGCTCCTGAGAATAGAGTCTTATTCAGATTCTCCATGTTGTATTCAACCACTATAACCTCATCTTTTCCTTTTTTTGCTTCCAGCTTCCATCCCCAAGGATGAAGTATGCCATCGATTGCTTTCTGCAAATTCTCCATACTTTGTTCATTCATTCTCTATCACTTCCTCTTTGGAGCATAAGGCCGCCCCTGTGCCATCCTGTAAAAATTTTAGGATCTTAAAATCTGAGTCAAGCTCAGCTATAGATATCACCTTATCAAGTGGTATTCTATGGGTTCTTCCTGACTTCAACCCGTCAATAATGATTTTGTTAAAGGATCTCCTTTGAAATTCACCAGTCAGGGTATAGGGTGCGTTTTTGGGTCCTAGGTAATTCACACTTACTGTTGATCCTTCAAGACCTTTCAGATATACTGGAAGGATCATCACTGGCCACCCCTTTTCAAAACAGATACTTCGGCAGGATCATTTATCTGTCCATTCTCCTCAATTATCCGTATTTTCCTGTTTTGCCTTATCAGTGTGTTTACTACTTCCTTAGGCATGTGGCAGATGTCCCCTTGGTGAACGTAATAATCTCTGTCCTTCCATGCAAAAGCGGGAAGATCTTCCAGGGCAGATATTAGGACATATTCGATTTTCTCATTTTCTTCCGGGTTATTAGGTTCCTTTAATTTCTTTCCAGTAAGAGCGATTTTGCCATTACTCATGGAAATCATGCCTAACTCTGCCATGGTAGGTAAAATGCGTTCATTCATCTCTTTAAGTGTGATAGGTTGATAAATCCCATTCAGAGCTAAACTACTCAAAATAATAGATGGTTCCACTCTCATGCTCTTATCGTTCCTTGTAATCTGCTTTAGAAGGTTAAGTATAGTTTCTTCAATTTGGTAGGATTGATCTTTAACTTTCTCACTATCATCCTGAATACCGTCATTCGCTAAAGATTTGGAAGGTTTAGTTTCACTTGTCTCAGGTGATGACTCTTTTTCATGAAAAAAGTTGGACACGCTTTTCTTATCCTCGAAACCCTTTATTTCATTGGTTTTAAGGGTTGAAAAGTACGTGTCTAACTTTTGTGCCTTTTCCTTTTTACGTGTGTCCTCTCTCTCCCGCATGTACAAGATAGGGGACAAAAGATGGACACGCCTATATCTCTCTCCAGAATCCCTTAAATTCTGGCTTTCTGTGTAATTAAGCCCGTGTCCCACTTTTTCCTCAGTATCGATCTTTAATTCTTTATCTGAGAGGGCTAACTTGCATTCAAAGTAGTAATTCACTCGATTTGCTCTTGTCCCCTGTTTTTTCCTTTGAAAACTTTTTGCAAATGTTCTAGTGAACAGGTTCTTTGAAATTTTAGGAACACTGTTCTCATCGCAGAAATCTTCAAATGCCTCTAAAAGTTCATCTTCTCTGATCTTACTATTGCTGTCTTCCTCAATTTTCTCCTCAATAAAATATTCAACCGGATTAGCCAGGTGATCCATCAGTTGAGAAATTGCATCTTCTGACAACTCTCCTGGGAAAATCCATTTCCTGCGTATTAGTTTGAAAAGAACCTGAAGTAACAGTGTGGCAACCAGGTTTCCTTCTCTCTCCAGGATCTTATCGCTGAGATTTTCTATCCTTACCCTGGGTTTTTGGTTTCTGGTTTCAACAACAATAATTCGGGATAATGCGGCTGGGTCCGTTATCTTCATAAGTGGTAGGTTCCCTAATACTATTCCCTTTGCATGGCTTCTGGCCCCTTTCATCTCTTTCCCTTTTTCCTCATTAGGCAACGTATCACCACCAAACAATGTGGTAAAGTTAGCCCAATTAAGAGGGATCCCTCTCTTGAAGGTTCGGGTGGCTTCGCTGTCGGTAATTAGATTTTTTCCTTCTAAACCTGAAAACATGAATCGATCAGCAGTTAGAATTGTTTTCATTGAGAATGGAGCTGTTCCCTGAGGCTGGAGACCCTCTAAAACTTTGACCGTTGTTCCTTTACCTATTCTTGGGGTTCCCACTATGAATAACACTTTTTCAGCAGGTAATCTCGGATTAAAGGTATAGGCAGCATAGCTTAGGATCGTTGGGATATCAGAATAGTAGTATGCCGTTCTGAGTAAATTCCCAAACAGTGGGACATCTTTCAAGGTAACATACCGATCAACTGGAGTGGCATTTATCATGTATGTGAAAAAGTATTCATCATTGAATTCTTCCCACTTCCATGATTTCAAATTCAAGAGCCCCTTGCCTTTGAATGGGATGTGAGACCCAGGGTTCATCTCCTCTTTTGTAAATGTTACCCTCTTGATCATTGCGATTACTTCATTGATATCGTTTGCTCTGGGCCCTCTATGTAACAGCTCTCTCAATCTCTCTGATAATGCCTTGCTCTGTTTTTTCTTGGCCTCTTCGTGCATCGCTTTCCATTGACGCATATATTCGTTGTGCGCTTCCTGTTTTATTAATGCCTCTCCTCTTGTGTATATTTCTCCATTGAAAAACCAAAGTTTTTCCCTGTCGTCATCATCAGTATAGGTTGTCTTGCATGTATGCTTACGCATTATGGAATCTGCAATGTGATTTGGACCAGGAAAGTAAAGGGAATCAGAATCTTCAATTAAAATAATATTGTTTTTTTCTATTTCAGGTAGCATCAGCCCTTTTTTAATTTTCCATACTTTAAGATATCTACTTTTAAGTTCTCGCAGTTCCTCAGGTTCCTTTCTGCTGTCCCATAATTCTGGACTCTTGCGAATCTGTTCTATAAGAAAACCCACAATCATAGAGTAACCTACAGTTATGTTTAAAAAGTTCTCCTCTGTGATAGGTCTGGTTCCTTTAACAAATCGTTCTAATAATTCCGAATATTTCTTCTTATCAACAGAGGTTATATTTGAATTCCTCTTATTTATATAAATCACATCTCCACTCATGATTCCATTGCCGTTAGCCTCTATTTTAGTTCTCATTTCAAAACACCTCAAAAATCGTAATTTGTCCATTGCCTGACTGGTAAATCTCTTTAAAAGAAACCTTAATTAACTTAGATTGGTTATATAACTTGCTTACTTTTTTTGTAGGGGCTGGTACCCCTCCAAATATCTTTTTATTCATCTCATTTTATCCTCCTTTTTTGGGTTTCTTTCTGACTTGCCCTTATTTCCTTTTTATCCCCCTCAACTGATTTTCCTTGAGGTTCTTTACTCTCTGTTATATCACTTAAAAGGTCTTCGCCGGTTAATTCCCGCCACAGTTCAAATAAAAGCCTTGGATCGGAATATTGGTAATCACTGGCCATGCTTTATTTCCTCCATTACTTCCTTATCACACATGAGTGCTGCCGTAACCATTAGCTTGGAAATGGACACATTAAATTTGTTTGCCTTCCTGGTCAGTTTTACTTTGTCCTTTGGTTTGATATAAATATCAAGCTGTGCCATACTATATGTATAAACACGCACTATATAATAATTGTGTAACCACACGTATAAACATTATGAATATCATATGCTATATGTTTATATGGATAGGTTATATTTACGAAACATGGATGAAAAGAAAGTTCCTGTATCACTAAGCAAAAATGACTATGCTTTTTTAAACTACATTCAACAAGGACTCCTTTATTCTGGAATCCCTATCTCCAATGTTCTTGACTTTAGTGATATCCTTAAAGCGTGCGTTCTTCACTCTTACTTAGAAATTCTTGGAAACTGGGAAAATCATGGTAAAAATCTGGTTGGAGAATTCTTAACTGATATAGGAATAAGCGATTTCAATCTTCCAAAAACTAATGAGGAACTTATCTTAAGCTTAGAATTAGCCATACATAAGGATATCATAAGGAATTACCTCTCAAGAGATGATACTGATAATTCTGGTATGGATGATCTCAGGAAAAAGTATGGAACAGAACCAATGGGATCAAGCACTATGAAGGAACCTGGCGTATCTAATTTCATCCTGAAACTCAAGGGCGATGAAATAACTTTATTTGATGGCCTGAAAACAGTGCTGGAAAAATTTAAAGGAAAAGGATCCTCTCTTTCCTACTCAGAAATGACTCGAATTTTGTTTAGAATTATCTTCATAAATGTGGATCCCGATGCAACTCTCAAGCAGTTAGATAGGTTTGCACTGCTTAGTTCATTTTATGTTAATGGGGTATATGGATTTAATGCAGTGGATTCTACATTGCTGCTTCATCGGACTATAGGAGAAAAAACAATGCCCAAAATATCAAAGGAAGGATTAGATCGGTTAAGTCATGTCTATAGTGATGAAATCTTGTTTAAGATATATATTGAAGAAATTGATAAAAACCTGATTGATGAAGAGGCAGCTTTGAATAACTCTCGCAGAAGTTCTAAAAATAAAGGAAAAGAGATGGGATTTCATAACATAAGCAGGAATAAACTGATGGATGAAAAGTATAGGAGCTCTGTTGTTAATTCGGTAGGATTCCACTCCGTATTCGTTGGATATTTCTTATTGCTGACAGAATGGTTCTGGCAAGAACACAAGATCCCACTTTTAACATCGTACCTTATTTCAAGAAATGAATTGGAATACTCTTTCATACATTCACTATTTGAACAGGCTTTAAATAAGTTCAAGGAAAGTTTTGAAGGCTTGTTCACAATGTCAAAGGAATATAGGGAAAAATATAGTAAATTCTGATCTTTACTGTGAATGGATCCTAAAATATTATATCATTGGAAAAAGACCTATAAGCTATCTCGCAAAGATCAAAGTGTTTACAATAGATTATCATTATTTTTATTCTGTAATTAATATATCTCAAAAAGTCATGTTAGAGTATATAAACAAACATAGTATAATTGCCTTCTTCCCATTATACGCATTGAACTTTTATACATATGCGGAAACCGGGATTCGAACCCGGGTTAAGGGCTTGGGAAGCCCCTGTGATAACCACTACACTATTCCCGCTGCTAACGCTGGTATTGCAAATGGTTATAAAAGAAATTTGGTGGTACAGTACAATGGGCAAAATGCTTTAGGGAAGATTGTAATTATTTTTATTATGAAAGCAATGATCCTGGAAAAACAGAACAAGATAGAAAACAATCCTCTGAAGTATGAAGATTATGAAGGGCCAGAATTAAAGCATGGTCAGGTAATTGTAAAGGTTCAGGCAAATGGTGTCTGTCACAGTGATCTCCATATTATTGAGGGGGACTTTCCTCTTCCTCCAGAACTATTTCCTCTAATTCCTGGCCATGAAATAGTAGGGGAAGTTGTTGAATCAAAAAGTGATATTCAGATAGGTGAGAGAGTTGGAATAGGCTGGTTTTATTCTGCATGTGGGAAATGTGAGTATTGCATATCGGGAAAGGAGAACTTATGTCCATATGCAACCGTAACAGGAATAAATCACAAGGGAGGCTATTCTGAATACGTTGCCCTAGACTCAACATATGTAAGCAGGATTCCAGATAATTTGAACAGTGTAGAAACTGCACCACTATTTTGTGCAGGTATCACGGCATATTCGGCAGTAAGGAGATTGAATATTGCTCCAAATGACAGAATAGCAGTATTCGGGATTGGTGGATTAGGATTCTATGGTCTTCAACTGATCAGGTTAATGGGTGGAAAAGCCTGCGCAATAACAACTTCTCATAAGGATGTTGCAGAAAAAGCCGAAGCTGCTGAAATAACTGACAGGCCATCAGGTCACTATGACGGAGCAATTGTTTTTGCACCAAATAGCAAAATTGTTCAAACTGCGGCCTCATCTGTTAAAAGTGGAAAAACAATAGTAGTACCTGCAGTAATGGATAAAATAGAGATTCCATTCAGCAGTTTCATGTGGGAGAAAAATATAACAAGTGTGGCCAGCGGACTAAGAAAGGAGACAAGGGCGATCCTCGACATAGCCTCATCTGAAGGTTTAATTTCAATGGTTCATAAGTCCAAATTAAGTTCTGCAAATGAAGTGCTAAACAATCTGAAACAGGGCAAAGTAAAGGGAAGAGAAGTTCTTGTTCCATAAACGTAGTATTGCTTCCCTCAATGAAACATATTAACTCAGATTCTACTAAAGTTTAAGGGAACGAAAGTAAAAACTGAATAACGCTATTTTAATATTTTAAAAAAAGAAATTTGTAATCATTTTACAAAAGAAATATTTTGGTTTTTAATTTTTAAAATGAACTATGAAAATAAAAGGGGGTGGTTCAGTACCATCCTCTAGCCTTCATGGCGTCTGCAACTCTCTTCACTGATATTATATAGGCTCCGGTTCTTGGATTAACCTTGTACTTGTCAGCAGTTGCAAGCACATCTTCAGCAGCAGTGGTCATTTTCTTGTCCAACTTTTCGTATACCTCTTCTCTTGTCCAGTAATATCCTCCGATGTTCTGTACCCATTCGAAGTACGATGTTGTAACTCCTCCTGCGTTGGCAAGGAAGTCTGGCAGATCAAGAACGCCTCTCTTAAAGAGTATCTCATCAGCCTCAGGTGTTGTTGGACCATTCGCAAGTTCGAGAATGATCTTGGCCTTAATTTTATCTGCATTCTTTGAGGTTATCTGATTCTCAATTGCGGCTGGAATAAGTACGTCTACGCCAAGTTCTAGAAGTTCTTCGTTGGTTATATTTTTTGTTCCCTCAAGACCCTGTACTGTGCCAGTTTTCTGCTTGTGCTTTAAAACTGCATCAAAGTCGAGTCCTTTTTCTGAATAGATACCTCCCTTAGTGTCAGATATTGCAACTACCTTTGATCCGAAGTGTTCTTTTACAAGGGTCATTGCAAATTGACCGGCATTACCGAATCCCTGAACAGCAACCGTTGCCTTTGAGAGATCTATACCTTTCTTTTTAGCTCCAACCTTAAGAACATACATTCCTCCTTTGGCTGTTGCATCTCCTCTTCCCTGTGAGCCACCTAGTGTCAGTGGCTTTCCCGTTATTACACCAGGAGCAGATCTTCTAACTATAGTTTCATATTCATCCATCATCCAGGCCATTATCTGGGGTGTTGTGTAAACGTCCGGTGCAGGAACATCAATTTCAGGTCCAATGAAATCTGCAATGGCCCTAACATAAGCTCTGCTAAGTCTCTCCAGCTCAGAAGGACTCATTTCCTTTGGGTTGCATATTATTCCCCCCTTTGCTCCTCCCATTGGTATATCAACTACCGCCGTCTTCCATGTCATCCATGCTGAGAGTGCCTTTACAGTGGAAAGTGTTTCTTCTGGATGGAATCTTATACCTCCCTTAACGGGACCTCTTGCATTATTATAATGAACTCTGAATCCTCTGAAAGTTTTTACTTTTCCATTATCCATTCTTACTGGTAAACTAACCTCCAAAATCTGCTGGGGTGCCCTCAAAATTTCCAGAGCCTCTTTGTCGAGGTTCATAACTTTCGCCGCCTTTTCTAATTGCTGTACAGCAATATCAAAAGAATCTAAATCTTCTGCCATGTATTCACCTTCTCGGTACATACTGTATTACAAAGAGCTTTTAAAGGTTATAGCATTTTATAAACCCCTCTAAAATAAAGTGTGTTATATTCTAGCATTGAAAATAAATTATGTAAATGTATAAATATATATAAAAATCATTGTGTGACAGCCGTAACCTCAAGTTCTATTAAGGCTTTATCATTAGGAAAGTTGCAAACAACGGTTGTTCTTGCAGGTGTAGCAATTGAAAAAACTTCCTTGAACAGTTTGTTCATAAGTTCAAAGTCTCCCTGATTTTTCATATAAACAACTACTCTAACTATATTTTTCATTGAGGAGTTGCTCTGATCAAGAATTTTTTCAACATTCGACGCAGCCCTCCTGAACTGTTGCTCAAAGGAATTATCAGAATTCTCCTTTACTCCTAGCTGTCCTGATAAAAATATCATTGAGTTTGCAATAACACTGTGGGAATAAGGTCCGGCTCTTCCAAGTTCTTCAACTACAACACTTTTCTTGTCCATGTATCAACAATGTAAAGATATTAATTAATCATATGCCTCTTTAAATTTATCTTTCTGCTGAATTAGAGTGTTCTTCTATCGGATTTTTTTGAATTTCTATATTCATTTCTATCCTTTGTCATAAAAACCAGGGTAGCTATCAATCCGATCATGGCAAAAATGGCAAAGAACATTATTCCCCCTCCATCCCCCAGAAATGGAGTCAAAAGACCATATCCCAATATACCTATCAACCCACCAAACCTTCCTGACGCCTCAGAAATTCCTTCTCCGGTTCCCCTAACCGATGAATCAAACTTTTCTGACGGTGCTATGACAATTGTTTTGTCTGGTCCCATGGCACCGAAGAAGAAAGCTGTGAAGAGAAAGAGTACTTTTGCATAAAGGAATGTATCTGGAAGCATAATAAGCATAAAAGCGAGAAAGAATAGGGATAAAGTTCTACCAAGGAATCCCCATAACTGTAGTGATCTCCTTCCTATACGTTCTATAAGTAGTACAGTTATAATAGCAGCAGGTATTGTTACAGACTTAATAATCAAACTTGAATATGATGCGTCTGAAGGCCCTATAAATAAAAGAGATGAAAGGAGTATGGGCAGGAAGATTGAGAGTCCCTGATCTCCAACCTGATATGAAAACCATGCCACAGATGAAAAAATTACATCTCCTGTATGATTCTGTCTAAGATACCTGAATATGTTGCCTATTGTATGGTGTCTCTTCTCTTTCCAGCTTTCGGATTCCTTGATTCTAGATCGTATTATTAGAATTGGAATAGAAAGGACAGCACCAGATACGAGCACATATCTCCATCCATTGTTGTTTATTCCAAGGAAGAATCCACCTATTCCATATGCAAGTACCATGCCAAAATTAGCAGTCATCATTACCATGGCCATATCCCTTCCTCTGGTTTTTCTTGGTCTAATTTCAGCCATAAGAGGAAAGGAAACAGCAAAATCTGCTCCTATTACAAAGCCGACAATAAGCCGAAAGAAAATCAGCCAGTAGGCATTTGGGGAAATGGCGCTTAGAGAAGATGCGAAAAAATACCCTACAAAATCTAAAAACAGAATACCTTTTCTTCCAAACTTATCCGCCAGTAATCCGCCAAGAAAACCACCAAAAATTGCTCCTATTAATGCTGCAGCCCCGATTAAGGTAACGGTTATTGGTGACAGATGCCATATACCCTTTAGAACGAGCATGGCAATGGAAATTGCAGCCAGATCGAAGGTTGCAATAAATATACCCGAACCTAAAATTATCATTTGGGTTCTAGAATCCCGGTTATTAATTCCATTCGCAGCCTGATAATTAAGTTCTTCACTCATTATTTCATCTCCCATGGTAATGTAAGGATATCCTTACATTACATCTTTATACTTAAATCATTTATACAAAATATCTAGACATCTACGACATAAATTGTTGGGATAATTCTTTCATTTTCCGGTTATTTATTATATTTATGGTGAATACTAAATTTATAATCAATGTGGAAAAGAAGAGATATATTTCGATCATCTTTCTCAACTCCATAAATACTTATCTTATGTGGCTAATGAATATGTTTTTTAAGAAAGTTTATAATTTTCCAATGGGTAATAAATTTAGAGCAAAAATGTCAAAAGCAAGATTCGAAATAGGAGATCATGAAAAACATGTTATAAGTGTAAACGCAAACCCCTTTCTTAAATATATTAGAATAGAGGTTGATGGTGAAAGAGTTATTGATGTACCCAATTTGGTGCCTTCTAGAAAGTTTGATCTTGAAATTGGAAATGCCGAAAAGCATAAGGTGGAAATATTTATCAGACTACTCTCACCAGTAAGACTAATGGTAGATGGAAGTGAAGTAGTGCAAATTTAAAAGTTTAAATTATGGATATATTTCTTGAACTTTTAGAGAAGGTGTGATTTCCTGGTTAGAGAACCTTAAAATGTCTAAATGTTTGTCCATTTAAAAAACATTAATTATCATAATTACACCTTGTTTCATCATTAATAAATTTCTTTCCATAATTATAGGAACACAGAAAAGCATAGTAAACAAAAGTGTTAACAAACTTTAGAAGATAATAGATCTCGGGAAATTGACCCAAATAAGCCAATTACAGAAGCTGCTATAAATGAGATATTATGGAATGGTTGTTATGATGAATTAGTACCAGTCATATACACTTTCATTGCTGCTTGTTTTCAAATTCACTTGGGATACCTTCATAATTACATTCTTTGCACTTAATGTAATCCCCTAATGCAGTAAAACCTATGCCCACACCGACCCTTTTCCTTCCAAATACTGGCTTCTTGAAAATTTTTTCGCATTTTGGACATTTTATCATTTTTGACATTTTAGTTCATCTCTCATTGTTATAGTTTATATAGAACAGGTATATTTATTTAACCTTAAAGAGGGCGCAGATTTAAATCAGTCCGCTTGAGTCTTACTCTGTGGAAATATGGAAAAAAATATGAATCATAAATTACAATTCCAGAAAACAATGTTTTCATGAAACCAGGGAAGTATTTCTCTAATGAAGTTATTATAGTAAGCATATAGTGAAAGAACAGTGAAAATATGGCAAACGAATATTTTACGGATGAAGTGCTGTTAGAGGTACTAAAGTCTCCAGAGATGCTGAGGGTGCTTCGCCATATGCATTTGGCGAAGGTGGATTATGCCAAGAACACTTCAAGGTACACCGAAATCCCTCTGATGAGAGTTACAGATTATATGAAACGACTCCATTCGATGAAACTTCTGGATATATATGAAAATACTTCAATTAAACGTACCTCAGCAAAACTAAAGAAAAGTGCAGAGGTGCATAAACATCATACTTATTATCAGATCACCAGGAATGGTGACATTCTCCTGAAAGAGGTAACACCGGAAAATTATTTCAGACTTATAGGACCAGAGGTTATTGGATCATTATGCCATATGGAAGCGATATCTGATTTTCCTGACATGAAAGAAAAGCTTATGGAATTCAATCTCTTGGATCAAGACAGCAAGATTACAGAACTGGGGAATGAGCTCCTGAAATACGGGAAAAGCAAACAGAAAGTTAGGTGTTAATGCCAGCTGAAGAGAAATTTAAGCTCCATGAGATTAAAGATTTGCCTGCACTTGAATAATGTCATCAAGCTAGGAAAAGGAATACCCTTCTGTTTACAACACATATCTAACATTTGCTAGTCAATCATCCGTGCTTAGGGGCACACAATCTTCAAGTTTCCATATAAATGCATAGATATCAACAGGAACAGATGGAAAGCTAGCATTTGTTATAGCTGGAGCTGTGAATCCATTAGTATACCGTCTATAATAGCATAAACAAAGATCTTAAAAAGGAGGAGAGTAATGAATATGACCGCGCGCTAAACGATATGAAGATTTGTGGGTGTGAATTATTTGTTAAAATTCAGACTTCAATAAATAGAGTTAAGCCTGAAACATAGAACTTGAAAATGTCATACATTGCTAATGAAAATCAAAAAGTATTATAATGGATGTAAATTATCAATATATGATCAAGGTTATTGGAGCAATTGATAATGCAACCGTATGGAATACAACCTATCATCTTATATTTACAAATGAGGAAATATACCAATTTCTCACAATGGAAGGAAAAGAGCAGCGATCAGATTTGATTCGAACTCAGATAAGTAATCCTTATAGAATGATCCCGTTAGGGGGTACGGTTTCCAATTATAAAGTAACACAGGAAGAGGTATCTTGGTTAATAGATGAAAATTTAAGGAGAGGAAAAGAAATAGAGGAGAATCTGGATTCAAAAATAAAAGAAGTACCTCCAAAGTTCACGGTGATACCGTATTCAAGTGTTGATAAAGTTGAACTTACAAACGGAACTCCATTATCTCTCCCCCACCTTTTACTAGATTCAGATGGAAAAAAAATTAAGTTTCATCTTGTTCACAATAATTTCAAGGGAAGGGGAAAGCTTAATGAGGACATATTTCTTAGTTACGAAAATATATTAAAAGAAGCATTTGGTGATAAGCTAAATGTTAAGAATTAAGCCTCACAACCCTAGGATTTTTTGGTTAAGTTTACCTATTAGCATTCAGAACCTATTTTTATCAACTCTCCTTCAATTGTTTAAATCAGAGCGGGAAATTTATCAGAAATAGTTTGGTGTCTATTAAGAAATAAGTTCCTACGTTCAAAGATTATTCTACTTTAAAGGCAGATTTGGATACCAAGTATGCCGGATCTAGTCAATCTAAGCACCAAAGAAATACTCTAGTATGGAAATTTAAGATGGTATCATTAAGTAAGATCGTATTACAGGAGATTAAGAGTATGTAAGTTTGCTGGTGACTCTTTTATTATGGATGTATAATGTACACCCACACAATGAAAGTTCTATTGGCACACCTATGCGAGAGAACGTCAGTTCAGAATTTATCAATAATACAACATTAAAAAACCATCGGGGTCTTTCTAGATTCAAAGGTGTAATGATGTGGATAAGAGCCCGGCATCGAAAATTATCATCATTCCATTTTGTTGGAACATAGTTCGAGACACACATCAAATTCTAAATCCCGACTTCCGGATTTGAACCAGAGACCTGCGGATTACGGCGGTATTTACGTGCCGTACTTTCCCTCTACAGTCCGCCGCTCTACCAGCTGAGCTAAGTCGGGATTAATACCCATAGATAACCGTTCATAAAAATATTTTCCCTTAATGCAACATAATCTGAGTAAAATTTAGGAGAAAGTTATAACTATTAAGAATAAAATTAAATTTATAATGCTAAAAGGGCACATTCTCTAATAAATATTTATACGAGTATAACCACAATTTCTTAAATTTTAATATATATGGCATAATTCTAAAAAATGGAGACAATGGGACTAAATATAAACAGTGTTGAAGTTAATGGATACACCAAAATTGCAAACCACGGGATGATTGCTAATAATAGAACAGCAGCATTAATCTCCATGAATGGAACAGTTGACTGGCTGTGTCTCCCAGATTTTTCTTCAAATCCAGTGTTCGATTCGATTCTCGATAAAAATAAGGGGGGATATCTCACAACAAGACCAGTAGATACCGAGGGCATGACAGTCACCCAGAAATATGTTCCAAAAACATTGATTCTGCAAACCACATTTCTAAAGAATGGTAAACCTGTGCTTATGCTTACAGATTTCCTCCCTGCAACTCCCTATGCAAGCATAAATTTTCCAGAAATGCACAGAATGATACAGGCTTTTGATGAGGCTATTGATGTTAAAATTGAACTCAAGGCAACACTTGATTACCGCTTATCCCCTGTAAAAATTTTGCTACTGGAAAATGGGGCAGTTTATCACAAGAATTCAAGAAAAATTGGTATATATGCAAATACCAAATTTAGGGATGGAGACAGAAAAATCAGAGGCAATATAAGTCTAAAACCTGGACAAAAGGAGTGGATTGTGATATCCTATAATATGGCCGATGATGATTTACGAAATTATAAGTCACAAGTGAGATATGATGAAACAAAAAGTTACTGGGAGGATTTTGTCTCGCAGAGCACATATAATGGCTTAATGAAGGATATAGCACTGAGATCAGCTCTAACCTTAAGGGCACTATTTTATGATCCAACCGGTATGATGGTAGCTGCCCCAACTTCCAGCCTTCCAGAGTGTATCGGTGGCGAGAGGAACTGGGATTACAGATATTCATGGATAAGGGACACATCATATGTTATTGAGGCACTTTCCATGATGGGCCTGAAGTTTGTTGCAACAAATTATCTGTATGACATGATGGATATTATAGAAAAGAAAGACGATATGAAAGTACTGTACAGCATAGATTCCAAAGATGATCTGGAAGAGTATGAAATCGACTATGAAGGGTACATGAATTCTTCTCCAGTGAGAATGGGAAATCTAGCATCCAAGCAATTTCAACTTGATATATACGGTTCAATGATTAATGCAATCTACCATCTTGCAATGATCGGAGGTACTGTAAACGCATACATGTGGGACCTTGTAATAAAAATAATCGACAAAATACGTCATGTGTGGAGAACACCCGATTCTAGTATCTGGGAATTTAGGACACCTCCAAGACATTATACTTATTCTAAAGTTATGTGCTGGATGGGTTATGACAGGGCAATAAAAATTGGCAAATTGCTGAATTTCAAGGGTGATTATATAACCTGGGAAAAGGAGATGAACGAAATCAAATCAGATATATTACAGAATGGGGTGGATAAAGAAACACAGTCATTTGTACAGTACTATGGCTCCAAAGATGTTGATAGTTCTCTCTTAAGAATATCACTTACAGGATTTCTCGACTCCAATGATACTAGAATTAAGTCAACTGTGAACAGGATTGAAAAAGAATTAATGGGGAAAGATTACCTTATGAGGAGATATAATAACGATGATGGATTCAACTGCAAGGACAATGCATTCCTACTGACTTCATTCTGGTATGCAGAGATCCTTTCTGAACAGGGTAATGTTGAAAAAGCAAAACATGTTTTGGAAACACTAATAAGTAAGGGAAACCACCTCCATCTATTTTCTGAAGAAATTGATATGGAAACAGGGGAACAACTTGGTAACTTTCCACAGGCAATCACCCATCTTGGAGTGATCAGGGCCATATGCAAAGCAAACGAAAAATTAAATGGTAAAAATTAAGAAGTAAATTTTTAAATGTAATTTTAAGCAGTTTTAAATTTTGCAAGATCCTGAATATTTTTCTTTATATCATCGATCTGAGTGGTGAGATCCTGAATAATCTCTTCAAGTATTTCATCAAAATCCTTTGATAATCTGTACCCATGAACTGGTCTTCCTTTGCCTTCTTTCTTCATGTTACGTTTATTTATCCATCCTCTTCTTCTAAGCCATTGCATGGCAATAGACACTTCAGGCTGCCTGAGACCAGCCTCGCGTTCAATCTCAATACTGGTTACTTCTTCCTTCCCTCTTGTGTAAACGAGTGTGTATGCAACGCTTCTGGGAATGTTAGAAACAATCAGAATTTTGGCTAATTTATTTGCTTCTTCTGTTAACGTCATTGTTATCACATAATAATATAATTATAATATATATATTCTTCTCAAAATATGTTGAATATTATTTATTCTTTCCTCTAACTCTTTGCAAGTGCCTCTAGTTTACTTATGATAGTGTACAGGGATGCCCTTCCATGTGAAGGAACATTTGGATCGTTCGAAATTTCATCCAGCATGGAAATTGCGGTTGCACACCTTATATCTAAGCTTGTTTTCTGATTCTCAAGCTTTGTTTTGGCATCAGAAGCATTCTTCCTTACATTTTTTGGCACTGACGTATCTAGCGACATTTCTTCAAGCAAATACATTACTTCGTTAAACAAATTCGAATCCATATAAATCACTCCACAAACACTCTCTTATTTTCCTTCTTGATGCTTACAACCATCATGGTCTTTGAATCTCTAACTCCAGATATTTTACTGAGCCTGTTCAGAATGTATTTTTGAAACTCGTTATAATCTGGAAATCTCACCTTTACTATAATGTCAAAATCGCCGGTTACAACAAATACATCCTCAACGTGTGGTTCTGACACTATTTCGGCAGCAATATTTTCCACTCTATTAATTTCTACCCTCATACCCACCAAAGCCGTTACTATTTTTCGATCGAATACTCGATCTAGATCAACATCAAGACCACTGTTTTGCATCAAAAGGACACTCCGAAAATTCAATACCTTATTTCTAACTACATTTTAAATTTTCCAGTATTCTAAGATTTTATTATATATTTTGACTCATTTATAATTAATTTCCTCTACACCACTATTCTTACCAACTATGGTTTTCCATGTCATCCCATGAAATATGCCCACTTCCACAACCCCAGGTATCATTTTCAACTTTGTTTGAATATCCTGAACATTATCGATCAATCCAAAATCCGAATCAATAACAATATTACCGTTGTCGCTTCTGTTTTTATTTTCTGGTCTCAGGGTTACTTTGCAACCCTTATTTTCAATATTTTGAATTGTCTGTTCTGCCAAAAATGGTAGTATCTCAACAGGAACCTTGAATTTTCCAAGCTTATTTACTAGTTTGCTCTGATCGGCTATTATAATTAACTTTTGACTGTTTGCCGCTACAATCTTTTCTCTGGTTAGAGCTGCACCCCCTCCCTTAATTAAATTTCCATTTGGATCAATCTCATCAGCTCCGTCTATGTCTATTGCAATACTCCCGTGAAATTCAGTAGATGTCCTTAATCCACCAGAATTCAACAAATACATAGTTTCCAGGGAGGTTGGAACAAATGTAACATCAGAATATTTCCTGGATTCCTCAACTAAAAGTTTGATAAGGAATTTTACTGTTGATCCGGTACCGATACCAACAAAACCTTCTTTTGGAACATATGGGATTGCTTTTACAGCGGCTTTTTCCTTTAATCTACTTTCATCCATAGATCCAATATGATTTCTTTAAATTAAATCAATCGATACGTACACATGGAAATAAAATCAAAATCTTGGAAAGAAAGTTATACACAGATAGAGAGACTGGTTCTTCCAGCAGATACCAATGTATTCAATGCTCTTTATGGTGGTAGATTAATGGAATGGATAGATAACGTGGCATCAATAGTTGCATTTAAGCATTGCAGACAGGGAACAGTCACTGGAAGTATTGATAGTTTATTCTTTCTTGCGCCCATACACCTTGGGTTCATTGTCAATATGAAGGGAAGGGTTAATTACACAACCAAGACGACAATGGAAATAGAAGTAGATGTTTCTGCACAGGATGCACTTTCAGGGAAGGAAAGGTTTACCACAAAAGCTTACCTCACTTATGTGGCTGTTGATGTAGATGGGAGACCATCTCCAGTTCCAGGATTGATACTTGATGACGACGATTCAAAGGATAGATTCAAGTCCGGTGAAGAAAGGAGCTTAAGGAGGCTTGAACTGTTAAAATCTGTGAAAAAAGAAGCTCAGATTTTCGATGATATGCATTAATAAGCATTCATGAAAACAATTTTTAATATTACTTTTTTATCCAGTTGTGTATTTAAGCAACTTTTTAGAAACTATGAGAAACTATACATCTTCATCGAGCCTTACAGGATTAATATCCCGTTCAACTGACATTATTGTTGGAATATCTGCTTTTATAATAGCTATACTCTGGATTCCTATCGCGTTTTCCTTCTTCAGTGCAGATGAACAAAGAAAGTATCAGTCATATGGTAGAGCAAAAAATGCTGCAATTGGCACCCTCATATATGTTCTGGCGATAAGTGGAACCCTATTTGCAATTTTCAAGTATATAGCAGTTGGGTAAAATTGCTAAGCATCTCTTCCATCCTGTCTCCCTTAGGGACACTTATTTTATCCTTAGAATTACTAATTTCTTCATCACTATGGAAGATTGCAATTCATGACGGATTAGAGAGCACTTATGATTTTGAATTCTGGAAGGCGTTCAATCTTAACATACAGACTTTTCGTTCTGACCTATTTGTTATGATTCCTTATTTACTGTTATTTTCTGCCATCTATTCTTCATTTTATCTGATATCTTCTAAAAATGGGAAATCTCAAGAAATTCTACTTAAATTCTCGGAAAGTGCCATTTTCTTTGTTATTTCAATGATACTCATTAATAGCTTTTCAATTGGAACCATGGACGTGTCAAAACTCATTTTATCTCAATCAACAAAATGGTCTTATTACTTTTCCATTTCATACATGCTTGGAAATGTATCTTCTTTCTTTTCATCCAAAAGCTCTATCCTTGAGATAGTATTCGATGGTATTTATCTTACTGCCGCAATGTCAATGCTGAGCTTTCTCATGCTCAGGGTTGCCATTCTTATAACTCTGTACATATTTCTCCCATTTCTTTCCCTATTAACCGGAATAGATGCATTTAGAAAGTTCGTGGTCAAACTATGGCTCCTGTATGTGCAGTTGCTTGTATCACCACTTATAATTTTACTGTTAATATACTTCTACTTCAATTTTTCAGGATATTTCTTCATCCAGCTGGGTTTCCTTTCTCTCCTTTCCATTTTGCCATATTCTTTTATATATACATCTTACAGGTTAAACCAATCCAATTCAGGATTATTCTCAAACTTCTTTCTACTATCTGGATATGGTTTATTGAGTACTGCGTTTGATAAAGGGATAAGATTGGAAAAGCAAAAGCACGAAGAGAGGGTAAGAAATTTGAAATCCCAAAATCCTGAATTAAATCAGCCCCAGTTTTTCAGAATCAATGATAAAGATGAGGGTTATGATGGATAGTGAAATCGCAAACCCCATTAAACCATTATCTAATATCTTTGATTACAGGAGTGCTGATAATCAAAAATTAATCTCTGTGGTAGTCTTAATTCTTTCTATTTTAGCCCTGCTATACATTATTCATGGTTACCAAAACCCACTCATAATGATTGTATTGATTTCAGTAGCTGCAATCTTCTCAATTTCATACTACCTCATAAAAATTAGATACTCCAGTTCGACGAAGCCGTTTTCAACGGAAAGATTCCTAATATTGAAACTTGATGCAAATTTTTCATGGAATGGAAATTCGGAAAAGGTTAAAAGTCAAATATCCCTAATAAACGGCATCAGTGAGTATCTTGATCAGAAATTCATAATGTTATCCATATCTGAAGAGAATCATGGAAATCTGGATAATCGAGGACCTATTACAAAATCTCTTGACAATGTTATTGGTGCTGGAGCGAAGTCTTTTTTAAATACGTCTTATATAGCTATGGAACTGGTTTCTCAGGAAAATGATTCACACTTAAACCTAATAGAAAATCTTGAACAACATGGAATAATGGCAACCATTGTTGATGGGGAAGAAAGAAAGAGGATATTGCAAAGGTTGTCTCAGATCAAGGGATACAGAAATGGATATAGAATGCATTCTATGGGAAATCAGAAATCCATAACACTTTTGGTAACGCAAATAAGCAATGGTTCATTATTTCAAATATCGCGATTTATTAGTGCTTCAAATCTGGCAGTTGATACCTTTGTTAGATTTCGAAAAATTTCAAAGGAAAATCCACACTTCAAAAGAAGAGTTACATCAATACTAACCCGCAAAAGATTACTGTCAGAAAAGGGAAGGCATATAGGAAACACTCTGAAAAATAAGGTGGACGCAGCAACCGAGTTCAGAAAGGATGTCGATAAATACTGTTACAATGTGGAATTACTATTAACTGTTTCATCTGATAAATTCTACCAACTTGCCAGAATTATAGACCAACTTCAAAATCATGCCAGATTATGGGGAATAGAGCTGGTAATACCAAAACAAAGAAACATTGCTTTTAACTGGTTCAACCTGAACCGAATACTTATAGAATACCCTCAACCCAGATCTAAATTGGTTTCTTTTTTTCCAATTCTGTTTGAATCGAGAGGAAGTGGGATAATTATTGGAAATGAAGACCTTACAGGTAATCCTGTATTTTTTGATCCATATCCTATGAGCAGTCACAATATTCTGGTTATGGGCGAAACAGGATCTGGAAAAAGTTTCTTTTCGAAGATTCTACTTACAAGAATGATTGTGCTTGGTTATGTTTCCAGAATTCTGGTTCTTGATGTTCTGGGTGAATACGATGAAAGACTCTGGAGAGAGAATATCACTGGTGAATCAGCTAGAAGCGAAAATATCGAAATGGAAATAAGAAAATGCAGTGATGATGATCTGCTTGACCATCTCTTGTATGCAGAATTATTCATGAAGCGTTCTGGAAATGTTCCAACAATTATTCTTATTGAAGAGGGTCACAGATTTTTCAGAAACAGGGAATGTGAAAGACAAATAGTAGAGATGATAAAAGTTTCAAGGCACTTTCTTACCTCTGTTCTCATTGTATCTCAGGATTCGTCAGATTTCACCACAGAAAATGGAAAAAAGATTCTAAATAATTCACTCAATATATTCATATTTAGGAATAAACTAATTTCAAATCTTCAGAAATTTGGTATTAATCTATCAGATTATGGTTTAAAAAATCTACATATGTCCCTTTCAGGTGGAAAAAATAGTCCATTCTCAGAAACAATTCTATTCTCTCAGGATGAAATGACTAAGATAAAAATTATAGCCTCAGACTGGGAGATTGAAAATTTTAGTTAAAAGATCCAGATTTTACGAAAGCTATTCCAAGTATACCGAATATTGCCATAGGCAGACAAAAAGAATAGAGTCCCGGGTCTGACCATGTATTATATAGAATTGACCACGAGAGATAGAATAGTACACCGATTATCAAAAATATGAAACTTATGGCAAGTAAGGCATTACTGTAATTAATATAGGAAGATACGCCTTTCTTTCCCTCTAAATAGTTCTTCTTCTCCATTTTTACTGAAGTATATTCCAAATTGTGTTATAAAATTTTTCTACGAAAAGCATTCCCAATCAATTTAGATGAAAAAGATTCATACAGTATACATATTATTAAACTGTCAAGAAAATTCAAAACTTTTATTACAAGTTTTTAAATATCCGATAAATGGTAGATGAAGCAGCCTCCTATTTTCACTGTACTGATCGCGAAAGAGCAATATTTGAGGCTGGAATTAAGCTTGGTTCCATTTATCATCAGTATGTTGGGGTTCCAATGAATTTGTCCAACATAGAGGCAATAGAAACTGCAATTAAACAAAGTGTAATGGTACAGCCCTTTGTAGAAAAGGCGGAAGTTAAAATAAATAGAGCTATGGTTAAAAGATCAACAGGTCATTATAAATATGTCACTCTTAAGGGAGAAATGCTTGATGTTTACCTCACAATAAAATATAATCAGGAAGAAGTAAGGGCTAGAATGAGATACATAAAGGAACTTGATTATCCACTAATGTCACTGGAGGAATAAAAATGGCGGTTAAGATAGGTATAACCGGGCCAGTTGGGTCCATAAAGGCAGATGCGCTTGCGAAAATAATGGAAATGATTAGAAATCAGGGGAAAGAAGTACAGGGAGTTCTGGTTGGGGAAGTCTTCGAACAGAATAGACTCACAGGATACACTATTTTTGATATATACTCTAAGAAGAAAGTAGTATTTGCTGAAATTGGATTAGTATCAAGAGTGAAGATAGATAAGATTGGGGTCGATACTAAGCTTCTTGAAGAAATCCTCATCCCAAGTCTTCAGAGAGCAAGAGAGACTGCAGATGTAATAGTGATTGATGAAATCGGAAAACTTGAGTTAACAACCAAGAATGTTCAGAAAGAAATTAACGATACCCTGAATTACACAAAACCAATGATAGTAACAGTTCACAAGAAATCAAGAAACCCGGTGCTTCAGGAAATTCGTGCTCTTGAAGGTGTGAGGGTATTTGATATAACACCAATAAATAGAAGCCTACTTCCATACCGGGTTATGAAAGTACTCAATGGAGAGGAAGTGTCATAAGTATATACAGAGAAGGAAAAGTAGAGGTTGATTTCAACGTTCCTGATGGGTCATCCAGACCAGAGAAGGGACCAGGAAAGATTTCCAGTGGTTTCCTCAACTTTTCTCAAAAGTTAAACAGAGATCTTACCATATCTTTTATCAACACAGTAAAACCAAGATTGTATCTGGACGGATTTGGGGCAACAGGAATAAGGGCTTTAAGAGCAGAAAAGGAGACAGGCGTTCGTTCCGTTGTTAGTGAGAGAAGTTTCGTATCTTTTCAAAAAATAATTGAAAATGCTAAAAGTAACGAATCCCAAATTGAGATATATAATGAGCCATTTGAATCAATTGTATCAAAATTTCACTTTGATTTTATCGATGTGGACCCATATGGTTCAGTCGTACCTTTTGTGGACATCGCCATAAATTACGTAAGCAATCATGGTTATATTGGTTTCACAGCCACAGATTTAAGCGTTCTCTCAGGATCATTGAAGGATAAGAATCTACGAAGATATGGTACCGAAGTTCTAAATAATAGTTTGCGACATGAAATGGGAATCAGGAATTTACTTGGATTTATAGCAAGAAGGGCCGCTACTCTTGATTGTGGAATGGAACCAATGATCTCAATGTGGCATGGTCATTATTATAGGGTTATAGTAAGGATAAACAAGAGCGTAAAGGATGCAGAAAGCTCTCTTCTCAACTTAAAGCACATCAATTTGCATGAGATTAAAGATACGGTATATCCCGATCGATATATTGGACCAATTTGGTCTGGAAAGATGAACACTATATTCATCGAAAAAGAAATGGTTTTTCCATCAACAGTGTATGAAAAAACTTCAGATTTTATAAGAAAACTAAAGAATGAAGACATGGAACTTTTTTTTACAGACTTAAGCGAAAGTATGTCAAGGAGAAAGATCAACCTGCCGTCAACTGATTCCGTAGTTAAGATTTCTGAAGAAAATGGAATTAAGGTAGCAAGGACACATTTCTCCCCAACGGGCTTTAAGTCAGATAAACCTTTAGAACTCATAAATACCCTTATACAACAGAAAAAAGGATAATTTTAAGGGAAAGATCTTAATGTTCTATCATCTATACGCAAATACTATCACTGGGAATTGAGTCGTAATAGAGACCCGTCCGGAATAATATGGGAAATAATTTATAAAGATTAACACTTAACCCATAGTGAATCCAATAGTCAGGCTGTTTCGTCCAGTTAATGCCGTTATGGCAGTTATAGGCACTGTAATCTCGTCACTGGTGGCTATAGGATATTCAATTCAGTACAATCTTTTTACTGTTGCCATAGCTTCACTGGTTGTATTTCTTGTTTTGACAGGAGGAAACATAATGAATGACGTTCTGGATTCTGAGACAGACAAAGTAAATCATCCAGAAAGACCAATACCTACGGGGGTAATTTCCAGAAAAAGTGCAACATATATCTTCTCAGGTTCCTACATAGTCGCCGTGGTTCTAGCCATAGTATTCTTACCATTATATGGGACATTTATTGCACTGGCCGCAATTATACTTCTCATTTATTATGAAACTAAGGGAAAATATTCAGGTCTTCCCGGCAATCTTACAGTGAGTGCACTTATAGGACTTATCTTTCTTTATGGAGGTGTAATTTTCAATGATCCCCAAAAAACTATCCTTCTATTTTTCCTGGCAATGTTTTCAAATGCATCAAGGGAACTAATTAAGGACGTTCAGGATTTTGATGGCGATGTAGACAGAAAGACATTTCCCAGGGTGCACGGAAAGGGAAATGCCTTAAACTTATCCACAATATTTATTATCATAACTCTGGCTTTTTCCATTCTTCCTTATACAGAAAAAATTTTTGGAGTTTATTACCTTTTAGCAGTCATGTTGTGTGATATATTCTTTGTGATTACGATGATAACCCAGTACAGGAGCGCTAAAAAGGGTCAGCAGTTCTCTAAACTATCCATGATTCTCGGTCTCTTATCATTTACTATAGGTGGATTAACATGAATGTATATGATCAAATTATTAAGAAATCGGAGAAGGGAAAGGTTCACATGACCCTTATAGATCCAGCAACCTCAGGATTTGAAGGTAGCGCAAATATAGCCCATGAGGCGGGAAGGGCCGGTACTGACTTCATACTGCTGGGTGGTAGCACTCATCTTACCATAAAAGAGATGGACGAGGCTGCCCTAAGAATTAAATCAAAAACAGAACTTCCAGTAATCATCTTTCCAGGTTCATCCGACATGTTCACGAAAAACGCGGACGCAATATTTTTCATGTCACTTCTCAATTCTAAGGATAGGGAATTCTTAATGGATCATCAGGTGAAAGCGGCAAAGCTTGTTAAAACAAGTGGAATTGAATCTATCCCCATGGGATATATTATTTTCGAACCGGGAATGACCGTAGGAAGGGTTGGTAAAGCAATGCTCATAGGTAGAGAAGATAAATCTCTTGCCGTTAACTACGCCCTTGCAGCAGAACTGCTGGGTATGAAGCTTGTATATATGGAGGCGGGAAGCGGGGCACCATCACATATAAGCGCAAACGTGATAAAGGAAGTTAAAAAATACTCCTCTATCCCTGTGATTGTCGGAGGTGGAATCAGGACACCATTATCTGCTAAAGAAATATGTAACGCGGGTGCTGATATAATTGTTACAGGGACCTTAGCCGAACAGGCCGTTGATGTTTATTCTTCCCTAAAGCCAATAATAGATTCCATAAGATGATCATTTAAAAGATTAAAAAGCTCTAAATTTAACCCTTTACTAATATGAAATTTTTTGAGTTGAAGTTTTATATGGCAGATGAAACCATTAAAAGGAACTATAGAAAATGTAAAATAATTTAATCATAATGACATATGGTACTTAGATGGTCAAGATCAGATTAGAAATAAGTTATCTTCCCGGAGTTGAGGATCCTGAGGCAACTACACTTCACCACAATTTAGGAATTCTGGGTTATTATAGCATTGATAAGGTTTCAATGTTAAAAGTTTATGAAATGGAGTTCTCTGAGGATGAAGAAACGGCAAAAAATATGGCAAAAACCATAGCAGAGAGCATTTTGATCAATCCCGTTATAAATAACTATAAGTTAATCGTCCTGGGTGAGTAGTTTTGAATTCTGGACCAGAAACGCCTCTATATGGGGCCATCCCAATAGGGAATTTTGATAATGACTCTCTCATGGAACTAAGCTCAAAAATGGGGCTGGGGCTTGATATTGAGGAGATGATCCGTCTTAAGAATTATTTTTTATATATGGGCAGAGACCCAACTGAGACAGAGTTACAGGCAATGGGTCAGGCGTGGAGTGAACACTGCTGCTACAAATCATCTAAAATCTATCTGAAGAAATATCTTTCCAATCTTCGTACTCCATATACTGTACTTGCAATGGAAGATGATGCAGGAGTTGTAAATGTTAAGGACGACCTGGATTACGTAGTTAAAATGGAAAGTCACAATCATCCAAGTGCAGTAGAACCCTATGGTGGCGCTGCAACAGGAGTTGGAGGCATTCTCAGAGATATACTATGTATGGGTTCACAACCAATTGGAGTCATAGATTCACTGTACCTTGGTAATGGTAAGGGTGTGATACCTGAAGGTTATCTAAATACACATTTTACAGTTAACCATATAATATCAGGAATAAGGGATTATGGTAATAGGGTAGGCATACCAACTGTTGCAGGATCACTATATTTTGGAAAGCAATTTGAGGGAATACCACTGGTAAATGTTGGATGCGTTGGGGTAATAAAAGAGAAAAACATAAGCAGAAGCAGGGTCAGTTCAACCCACGATATACTAATTCTTGTTGGGGGCAAAACTGGAAGAGATGGAATACATGGAGTAAACTTTGCATCCCGTAACCTGGAAAAGGATGATCGAGAAAGCAGGAAAGCGGTACAGCTCGGTAACCCTATTGTCAAGGAACCACTCATAAAGGCAATACTAGAGGCCAATGATAAAGGACTTATAAGTGGAATGAAGGACCTCGGAGGAGGTGGGCTTTCAAGCGCAGCAGGAGAAATGTGTCTTGCAGGAGGTGCTGGTGGCGAAATTCACCTTGATAAAGTACTCACAAAAGAGCAGGGAATGCTTCCATGGGAAATCTGGATAAGTGAAAGTCAGGAGAGGATGCTCCTTGCAGTTCAACAGGAAAGCATCGATGAGATATCAGGAATATTTGAAAGATGGGATCTTCCATTTAGTATTATAGGAAGGTCTGTTCCTGGAAAAAGAATGAAATTGTTTTATCAGGAAAACCTTGTTATGGACCTTTCTTTAAACTTCCTGACATCCGGTCCATTATATTCTAAACCCTATTTTAACAGTAAACATGAGACACGCTCTACCGTTTATTTGAAAGATCCAAACAACCTGGAGGATGAAATTATTGAAGTGATAAAAGACTTCAACAACAGTGGAAAGTTTCCTGTTATTCGTCAGTATGACCATACAGTAAGAGGAAACACTGTTCAGAAACCATTTGTTGGACTTCCAAATAAAGAAACGCACTCTGACTCATCAGTTCTGAGGATGGATGATCATTCTTCTTATGGATTAAGTCTATCATCAGGTTCATCGGTAAACGCAACTCAGATAGATCCATATAATGGAACCATATGGACTCTTGCAAAGAGATTTAGAAATCTCCTCTGTTCAGGTACAGATCCACATTCCGTAATAGATTCCCTGAATTTTGGAAACCCTAACGACATGACTGTTATGATGCAATTCAAGAATTCACTGGAGGCCATTAGAGACTTCTGCAAATTCTTCTCCCTTCCGGTTGTTGCTGGGAACGTAAGCCTTTACAATCACATAGGGAAAAATAACATTCCACCAACACCCAATATACTTATGATTGGTATTACTGACAATTATTCAGAAATATTCTCACCAGATTTTAAGGAGGAAGGTTCCACATTATATCTTCTTGGATCCTCTGGATATAGCCTTGCGGGAAGTCAATATTCCATTATGAGAGACGAACAGACTGGATCCCTTGAACCAATGGATTTGGAAGAACTGGCAAGTTTCAGACGTCTGATCATAAAGCACAAATCTTCAGCTATGATAAACTCTATTCACGATATTTCAACAGGTGGGCTCATAATTTCACTGTTAGAAATGAGCTTTGGATCAGAAAAGGGTTTTAAGGTTGATATATCAAGTATATCCCCTGTGAGGGTTCTGAACAAGTTATTCTCAGAATCAGGAAACAGGTTTATTTTTGAGGTTGCCAGAGGAAAGGAGGCAGAGTTCGAAGAGGCATTCAAGGGTGTAATGACAAGGAAAATTGGGATCGTTGAGGGAAAAGAGGCAATTGTGGTAAATGATGAACAGATCATATTACACAAAAGTATTGAATCCCTAAGAACCATATGGGAGACGGGATTAGAAACAATAGTTGGATGAAGCATATGAAAGATTTTGAAAAAGTTTCAGATTATATAGAAGGCAGAAATGTTACCGTGACAGGCACATACCGATACAATTTCGATGCAGCCAGAAGCTGTGGAGCCATAACAGTTTATAATGGAAGGAATGTTGATGGCGAATCATTTGAAGTATATTCAGAACTTCTTGAATGTGGGCTGGACGAGGAAAAATTTAAGGCAAGATTCAAGAAGGTATGCGATGAAATTGAAAGCGGAAAGCTTGATGTTAGTTTCTAATGGTAAAATCAATCTTAACAAGATCACCGTCGTTAAGACTCAGCTTTTCTCTTAGATATTCTGAACTTATAATCTCAATTATATCTTTATAGACTGATCTGTAAGGGAAGATAGCAGCACATTCCACATTTTTAATTCTGCAGCCGAAAGCCTTTACGTCACCGTAAGTTCTATCGTCTGATTCAAAACCCTCAATAAGGATTCCTTCATTCGCTCTCAGCATTCTGAGCTTAGATTCATCTTCTGACAATATTTTTACATTTAGAGTTCCTGGATAGGGTATAATTCCTAGCTTTTCAGAAAACTGCACAACGTATGGTTTTTTCGACACATAGTATCTACCTTCACCCAGTCCTGAACTCACCGTCCCTGAAATTGAAAAATTCTCCATAATTCCAAGTAAATCAGATAGTTCAGCCATTTCCTCATAAAGTGCATTGATTCCCTTTTCCTCAAGGGTAATATTCTGTTTCTTGCCAGTGAGTACTCGTTTAATAAATCCTCTTTCTTCCATTTTGATAAGCAAACGAGATGCAGTTTGCTGACTCGCAAGGAGCATTTCGCCTAGCTCAGATGAACTGAGTCTTATGCTACCATGTTTTTTCTTTATTCTGGCAAGCGTTTTTAATGCACCATATTCATCAAATGAAAGACTATCCTCTTTTTTTATCAGAACCATCCTATCCTCCTACCATCCTGAAGAGTTAATGTTTTCAAGTTCAAATCAGTTGCTCTTCTGAGCAGATTTCTGTCACTGGATAATAAACACAGGTTGTATTTCAAGCATGAGTCAAGGATGCAATCATCGCCCCTCCCTTCGCCATCAACCACTTCTATCTTACCAAACATCTCAAGTCCGATTTTTGCACTTTTATTTTTCTTTGAAAGTCCATAAAGCTCTTCAACAACACATCTATTGAGAAATGGCTCAGCATTTCCGTCGAAAAATTTCAGTTCCATAAGAAGATTTATCTTCTGTTTTACTGAATATATTATTATATTTGTATCTATTAGAATTTTAATCCTTTACTACCTCCGCAATTGCTGTATTATCCCTTATTTTTTTAACCAGAATCTTCACAGTTTGCCCTTTCTTAACCCCGGGAACGATTATGCTGGTTCCATACAGTTTTGTCCTTCCTTCACCTGATTTACCAATGGAATCTATGGTTACTGTATATTTTTTGTTTTCTCTTATTTCATCCCTGTCAATCATGATTTCCCTTGACATATTAATGGGATGCTGCGCACCACATGCCTTACATGAAATCAGGCTTACCCTTGCCTCCTTGATAATTTCTGTATCCGGGGAGTTACATTCATAGCATCTCACGTACACATTCATATACTGTTCCATCTTGTTGTTGAAGTCCTCTTCAGATATTTTCCTATTAATGATGAGCCTTCTCCCATCTATTGTCATTCCAATACCAAACTCCTTCGTGAGAAACTTTGCGACTTCTTTCGGATCTCTATTTATCATCTCTACAATATCCATGAAATTCCTGACAACAGTAACCTTTCCCTCTTCCATTATTATTGCCTTTGGTATTTTCAATCTTTCCTGGCTTACAGTTGCCTTAGCAAGAACATCTGAAGCTTTTGAAAGCATTTTCTCATAATCATCAACATCCATGATACAGTATTCCATATGACTTTATTAAGTTGAACATCAAATGTGATCCTATAAGGAATGATTGATGGTTAAATTTTTAACTAATTCAGTATAGGGTAGAGTGTTATATTATGGTATTTTCACCAATAGAATCTGGCAAGAATCAAAAGGACATAGGTAGAGAAATTCTAGATTACTGGAATCAGAAAAATGTATTCAGAGCCATAATTGAAATGAGAAAGAACGGAAAGGATTACACTTTTCTGGAGGGACCACCAACAGCAAATGGAATACCACATGTAGGCCACGCTTTAACCAGAACCATAAAAGATACGGTTTTGAGATACAAGACAATGATGGGCTATAACATAAAGAGAAGGGATGCCGGCTGGGACTGTCACGGTCTTCCAGTAGAGCTGGAGGCAGAAAAGAAATTCGGATTTACAACCAAGCTGGAAATAGAGAATTTTGGAGTCGATAAGTTTAACGATTACTGCAGAAAGAGTGTATTTAGGTATGTGGAGGAGTGGCTGGAAGTTGATGATAAACTTGGGTTTTGGATAGATCATGACAACGCCTATGTGACATTGAGGAATGATTACATCGAAAGTGAGTGGTGGGCCCTCAAAACACTATTCGAAAGGGGAATACTCTACAAAGATTACAGGATTTCTCCGTACTGTCCAAGATGTGGTACAACACTCAGTTCACACGAACTTGCCCAGGGATATAAGGATACAAAAGATCTTTCTGTTTATGCAAAGTTTAAATTAAATGATGGCAGATATGTACTGGCGTGGACAACAACGCCGTGGACACTCCCTTCAAATATGTTTCTGGCCGTGAATGAGAATATAGATTACTGTGATGTTCAATTTAACGATGAAACATATGTTGTAGCAGTGAATCTGGTAAAAAACATTTTTCACGACAACTACAAAATATTAAGAACGTTTAAAGGTAAAGAACTAATAAATCTCAAGTATGAGAGACCTATAGATTTTATCAAACTACCTGATAATACCTGTGTGATAGTTCATGGAGATCATGTGACTCTTGAGGAAGGTACAGGTGTAGTACATACCGCTCCAGCTTTCGGGTCAGAAGATTTTGAGATAGGAAAGCAGCAGAATGTTAAGCTTGTAAACCCTGTGAATCTTCAGGGTAAATTTGAATACGAATCCTTACCGTGGAACGGTCTGTTTGTCAAGGATGCAGATATTGAGATTGTGAAATACCTGAAGGAAAGAAACCTTGCCCTGAGAAGTGAGAAATATGAGCACTCATATCCATTTTGCTACAGATGCGGGACGCCTCTTCTGTATTATCCAATTGATGCATGGTTCCTTGGAGTTTCATCTTTCAGGAAGGAACTTGTTAGTAACAACGAGAAAATAAACTGGGTTCCAGCACACATAAAGGAAGGACGTTTTGGTAATTTCATTGAGGAAGCGAAAGACTGGAATCTTTCAAGAAACAGGTACTGGGGAACGCCTCTTCCAGTATGGTCATGTAGTAACAAGCACATGAAGGCAATAGGTTCGATTGATGAACTTATAAAAAATGGAGCTAAAAAGGCACCAGAGGATCTCCACAGACCGTTTGTTGATGAAATAAAGCTAAAGTGCGAAAAATGCGGAGAAATGATGGAGAGAGAACCGTACGTAATAGACACATGGTTCGATTCAGGTTCAGCAACCTACGCTGCAACCCACTATCCATTTAACGGTGCAAAGGAGCCAGACATCCCAGTCTCATTTATAACAGAGGGAATAGATCAAACAAGAGGGTGGTTCTACACCCTTCATGTCATCGGAACACTTCTTTTCGGTAAAAATGCCTATGAAAATGTATTCTGTGCTGAATTTATCCTGGACTCTCAGGGAAGAAAAATGAGCAAGAGTAAGGGTAATGGGGTCCTTGCTAAGGAAATGATAGAAAAATATGGTCCGGACCCATCAAGGCTATTCTTCTATACCACCGTTCCCTGGAAGCCTAAACCCCTTGTGGATAAGACTGTGAGGGAAACAGAGACAAAAATACTTGGGACACTAATAAATATATACACATTCTTTGCTTCAAATGCTAATCTAGATAATTATGTTTATAAAGGACTTTCCAGCTCTGACAATGATCTTGATAGGTGGCTTGTTTCCAGGGTAAACTCCACAGTTTCAAACGTCATAAATGCAATGGATGTTTACGACTTCAGCCAGGCACAGGGGCAGATTGCAGAACTCATAGACGATACATCCAACTTTTATCTTCGGCTTTCACGAAGAAGATTCTGGGAAAATTCCGGAGAAATGCAGAAGAATGATGCATATAGTTCACTTCACTTTGCCATAGAAAGTATCTGCAAGATGCTGGCGCCAATAGCTCCATTCACGACTGAGTACATATACAGAAAGCTGCACCCAGAGTCATTAAGCATTCATGCTGAAATGTTCCCGGAAGTATTGGTGAATCTCATAGATCAGGAACTGGAAAATCAGATGGCAATGTCCAGGAAGGTGCTTGAAGCTGTAAGAAGGGGGCGACAGGCTGCTGCAATAAAGGGAAGGCAGCCTATCAAGGAAATCTTGATTGAAGGAAACAGTGTCACAGAGAAGACACTAATTCCAGTTAGAGAAGAGATAAACAGTGGAAAGATAAGATTCATAAATGAAAATCAGAAACCTGTAAAAACATATCTCAGACCTGTGCTGAGTAAGGTTGCACCCATATTGAAAGAAAAGATGAAAGATTTTAACAAGTTTCTGGAAGAAATAAACGATTCAGGAGAGGCAAAATCATTCTCAAGAGGAACCGGTATTTCATTTGAGGGTCAGGAGCTTCCAGAAGGATCAGTTGAGATACTTGAGGAGGTCTCACCAAGCTATACAATGGTCTGTGAGGATACCTTTAATCTGTATATTAACAAGGAAATAGACCATGATCTGGAGGTTCAGGGAATGGTCAGGGAAATTGTAAGGAGAATACAGGTGATGAGGAAGGAAATGGATCTGCCATACGATCAGCATATATCAGTTAAGTATGACGGAGATGATCTCATAAGAGAAGCCATGAAGGTATCTGTTGGAAACATAAAGTCAGAAACCCTGAGCGATAGTATAGAAAACTCAAAATTCTCTGGAGATGACAGAGAATCGTTTACGAAGAACTGGGATATAGATGGTAGGGAATTAAAACTGGCCATAAGGAAAATGTGATCATTCTTCTGAGGAATCAGGTTCCACTGAAAAATGTTCCCATCCCTTTTCCTCAATATTTTCCCATCTCTCCCCATTAAAAATGATGTTGTTTCCTTCCCACGTGTTCCCTATGTAACTTACATCTATGTTGTTTTTTTCCATTTCTCTTGAAAACTCGCCAAAGTGATCATTCTCTATGGTAAACAGAAGTTCATAGTCACCTCCAATATTCATTGCCATATCTCTTTTTGATACACCTGTTATTTTGGAAATCTCATCAACAGAACCATGCATTTTAATCTCATGTTCAACTATTCTAAAACCATAGCCATAATCATGTTTCATCTGGGAGAGGCAACCAAATAAACCATCAGATAGATCCATCATAAATCTAGCTCCAGACCTGCTAATAATTTCCGCAACATCAAGTCTTGGCTTAATATCTAGCATTCTTCTGGATGATTCTCTAACATCAATCCCATTTTTATAGGATATGTAAGCAGCGCCGACTTTGCCTATATTACCTGTCAAGCACAGAATCTGATCAGGACCTATATATGACCTCTTCCTTACAAGATCCTTTTCCTGTCTACCTATACAGAACCCTACAAAAATATTTTCGTCAGCTTCCTTTGTATCACCGCCAGCAAATTCAACCTTATATTCCTGAAGGAGGTTTGAAAGGCCTCTAGAGAACTCTTCAAGATAGTCTATTTCCATGTCATTCCTCAGATTGTAACTTGCCATGAAGCTTTCTGGAATACCGGCCATTGCAGCCACATCACTCAAATTTATGCTTCCAAAAAACCTTCCTGCTTCATAAGGGGTTGCCAGTTCAGGAATATGAATTTTCTCACTTATGGAATCCGTTGTAAACAGGATATATTTTTCTCCGCAGTCCATCAGAGAACAGTCATCTGGTTCCTGTGATATATCTCCAGTTGAAAATATTCTATCTATTATGGCCCGTTCTCCAATTTTGTTAAGTTTCATTGAATTTTCACCGATCCAGATGTTATTTTTCTGATAAATGAATCTATATCGTACTGAACAGGCAATCTATTCTCATTCCTTATATGTGAGAAATATTTTGTCTTTTCACCCCTTTCATAGTATTCCTGCAACTCTCTAAAGTCCTGATTAAGTGATGAATTGAAAATAAGCTTAACGAGCTCCTGATCCCTGTCATCATTGTGTGCACCCCTTTCACGATCTCCGCCGGTTGGGTAGGATAGCACATCTGCCTCAACATCCCCTGTTTCTAAAAGTACTCTGGCAACGCTCCACAACCATGGAGGTCTGTATTCTCCTCTTTTCCACAATTTCTCCACAAGGGTATTTTTCTGTATATTCATTGGATTAACGGATATATCTGTTGAATAGGGTGCACAGTCCCTTACAGACTTAATAGCGTCTATAACTGCCTCTTCTTCTGACATGAAAGGTGGCTTTAGTAGAAGATAAGATCTTAACTCTACCTTTTCTTTCTGTAATGTTTTTGCTGCATTAATAAATTTAGAGAAGTTTGTCCCCTTGTTTACCTTGTTCTTTACCACATAATCATTAGAACTTTCAACTCCTATGGCTATCCGTGTATCAATGCCATAGGACTTCATGTCCTTAATGGTAGTTTCTGTAACATATTCTGTTCTTGATTCTACCAAAAGTTTCTCCACCTTATCTGACATCCTTTTCATAAAGTAATCAAAGGACTCCTTTGGCACTTCTCTCCTATCAAGAAAACTACCTGAGGTGAATATTTTTAATATCTTTGTATTTTCCATAAAGTCATAGGCCTTATCAATCTGGGCCTTTAGGTTTTCCATCCCTACATTTGTGTTTACGTCGTTGAAATAACCACACATTGAGCATGAGCTGAAATCGTACCATGAACAGCCTCTTGTCCTGAATATCACTACTGTTGTTGGCTCCGGTTTACCTCTCAACCTGTCCATTTCGTTCCACATCGAAACAGGACTGTTCCTATCTGTTTCTCTTTCCCTGGAAGGCATAAGGCTTTTTACCTCTGCTGCCAGTTCCCTATTGATCATCAGTACCACATATTCAAGATTCAGTTAAGTTTTTTGATAAAAATATTGTGAATTTGTATAAAACTTCCTAAAATTGAAGCTTAATTAAAAATATTTTTAAGCAAGTTGGCATATCCGGAACAATATGGGAAGCATCAGACCACAATATGTAAAAAAGATTGCAATAGAACTTGCAAATTCAAAACCAGAGTTATTTACTGAGAATTTTCACAAGAACAGGGAACTGCTTAAAACAGTAATTACAGGGGCATCAAAGAAGGATTTTAACGAAATAACAGGTTATGCCACCAGATACGTAATAAAGAAAAGACACAGAGCAGAAAAGGAAGCCGAATTCACAGGAGAAGTTGTAGAGTAATTTCAAGAAAGGCTATGACGTTAGCCTTTAAGCGCCCTCCGGGCTGATAACGTCTGATCTTTAAATAGGTAGAGTTCAAATGGACGTTCAGCTTGGAGAAACCATAATTCAGATATTTGGAGTTTTACTTTTAGCTCCGCTTGTGGCAGGTATTTACGAAAACCTCAAGGCAAAAACCGAATTCAGACGTGGGCCGAGTATTTTTCAGCCATACTATGATCTGGCAAAGTATCTTAAAAAAGAGAAAACTTCAACATATGATACAAATCTTCTTTACCGCTGGGTACCAATGCTGGTATTTGGTGTTTTGTTCTCAATTTCATTTGTAATTCCTGTTATAATACCAATACCAACATTATTTGCTCCAATGGTAGATTTCCTTGGAGGGGCCATGTTATTTTCACTGGCATCTGTATTCCTCATCCTTGGTGCCATTGATTCAAGGAGTAACCTTTCAGCAATGGGTGCCTCAAGATCAGCATCATTTTCAGCTCTTGCAGAACCAACCCTTATACTGGTACTATTCTCAGTGGCAATAGAAAGTGGAACAAATAATCCATACACAACAGCCTCATTAGTTTCATCAAACGCTTCACTGTACTTATCCCTTACACATATACTTTCAAGTATAGCATTTTTCATGATATTCATATTTGAAACAGGCAAGCTGCCAGTGGAAAGTTCAGGACTTTCAGAAATGGGAATGATTGATGAGGGAAGAACCTATGAATACGGTGGAAGGAATCTCTTCTTTCTTAAATATGCAGCCTGGATAAAGCAATTCTTACTTGGGTCAGTTTTACTGAATATATTCATCTTTCCATGGTTCATGTTTACCGGGATAACGGGTTCTTTAATCGATATAATTATAATGCTAGGAAAATGGATTGTTTTGATTCTCATCATCATATTTATTGAACAAATTCTAGCCAAAGTTAGATTATTCAAGATAGCTGATTTCCTCGCCATTTCATTCACTCTCGCAATTCTGGCACTGGTATTATTCAAACTTGGAGGTGCAATAATATGATCCCTCTGGATGAGGTCTATGATTTTATAGCGACATTGATGCTTTTCGTGGCAATTTGGGCACAAATAGGTAGCTATGTGATAACAAAGATTCAGGTAATAGTTATACAGACTACACTTCTTGCCATATATGCCTTTATCAGTGGTCTATACACAGTAAATTATGATTTGATACTTCTAGCATTCCTCATAATTTTCATAAGGGGAATTCTTACAGCATATATATTAATAAAAAAGTTCCCTGTAAGGAGGGAATTAATAAGAGAAAAGTCCACAACAGTTCCCTCAATAATCATAGTAAGCATCATTGTTCTAATTGCAACCCTGATAATTTATAGACTCACAATATTTCAGTTTGCCCCAAGTCCCATTACAGCAATTGGTTTTGTAATAGCTATACAGGGACTTCTGCTTATAGGAACAAGAAAGAACAAGATAACACAGTTCACCGGATATATTGAAGAGGAGAATGCAATGATTCTGTTGAGTCTTGGCATATTCCCCTTGCCACTTATTGTTGAGATAAGTGTACTTCTGGATGTTTTAGCTCTGGTTATTGTTGCAGCCGTATTACTGACAGGGGATCACACTTCTGAAAAGATGGAGGAGTTGATAGGATGAACTTGGATACTTTACTCATCTATATTTTGCTGATTATACCGGTAGTTCTATCCTTTTCATACTTTAGTAATCTTTCCCAGTTGATTGGAAAGATAGGAAGTGTCATAGAAGTCATTGTTTCATTTGTAGTGCTATCAATTCCAATGGGGGTATATTCACATTTTAACATAAATTCTGTGAACAGGATTCTTGTTATTTCAGTATCGCTTGTATATACCCTATCTATATTCTTTGCGTCGACCTATCACAGTAAAATAAAAGAGTCAAGAAATCTGAAGCTGCACTATTCATTGATGCATTTGTTTGTTTTCACAATGCTTTTCACTCTGGTCATAAACGATTTTGGATTGATGTGGATTGGAATAGAGGCGACAACGGCATCAAGCGCCTTACTGCTAATAATAGAAAGGCAGAAAACTGAGATAGAGGCAGCATGGAGATATGTTTTGATTGTATCTACTGGCCTTACACTCGCATTAATTTCAGTGATACTCATATATCTAAATTATCACACGCTGAACTCTGTTGCCATTATAGAAACCGGACACTCTCCTTCCTTTATTCTCACAATTGCAGGTGCTACTGCTCTGGTTGGATTTGGAACAAAGATTGGAATATTCCCAATGCACACATGGCTTCCTGATGCACATGGAGAAGCCCCATCTGAGATCAGTGCTATGTTTTCAGGAATTCTCCTGCCTGTTGCAGCATATGCATTATACAGATTCTTTCTTGCCACATACACGCCACGCCTTGAAGAAATCTTTCTTATATTCATCCTCGCAACTCTTGTTTTCGTTGCCCTTATAATGCCCTCACAGAGAAATATAAAGAGAATGTTTGCCTATTCAACAATGGAGAATATGGCCCTCATAACCCTTGGCCTGATCACAGGTGGTCTTGCCCTTGTGGGAGCTCTCTTCATCATTCTCACCCATGCATTTGGTAAATCTGGTGCATTCTTTTCCTCTGGGAATATTCTGAATGGTTTTGGTACAAAAAAGATTGATGAAATTAGAGGATTGAGGAACAGGATGCCATCAACTTCAATGTCCTTGCTGGCATCCTCGCTCATAGTTACTGGTGCACCACCATTTACTACTTTTTTAGGAGAATTTTTGATCATTTACCAGTTGATCAACAATGGAACCATTGCTGCTGTAATCATTATTGTGATATGTCTGTTTATCATTTCTATATCACTTATACAGAAAGTTTCAGTAATGATTTTTGATGGCAATGCAGATGGGCAGGAAGTAATCCAGTTGGAAAGAACTCAAAAGTACGTTGCAGGATTGTCTGTACTCTTTGCTTTTTCCATAATTTTTGTATATTTGGGAGGTTTCTTATGATTCCGGACACAGAAAATGTAACTGGTTTTTTTGAAAGGGAAGGAATATATTACCTTATTAGAGATGATTCTGAGATGGTAGAAGAATCCCACTTAAAGGAAATTCAGAATTTAAGAATTTACGATCCCCTAAGAGGAATATACCATCACAGAGTAACAGGAGAAAATGTATTTCCATTCAATTATGGTCCGAGTACTGGAGGGATGGTAGAAACAGTAGATTTCAAGATTTATACCTACGGTGAAAGAATTCTTTCACTGGATGCGATTCCAGATTTTAAGAAGAGAGTAATGAAATTTTCAGGATCTTCATTTGAAAGGGGACTTTTAATGATGGAGAGATTTAATGGTTTTCACAGCTTTTCATACAGCACACTTTTGGCAAGGGAGATTGAAAGGAAATTAGATCTTGTTGTTACCGGTGAAACAGTAAAAATAAGACTGATTCTGCTGGAGATAGAGAGAATAATTTCTCACATTTTTAAAACTGCAAGGCTGTGTGAGGCGGCATCACAAAATATAGCTTCGTACTGGCTGCTTGCGCTGAGGGAAAGAATGATGAGAGCAGTGGCTACGGAAACAGGTCATAGGTACATGTTCGGAGTGAACAGGATAGGTGGGATAGGAAGAAAAATAAACGTCACGAAAATTGTAGATACTGCAAAAGAAGTTGTTTCTGAATACAGGAGGATAATTGATGGGTTGACAGTTTCAAGAATATTCATAGACAGGATTGAAAACACATGTAAAATAGAAGAAAAATTCCAGAGAGGGCCTGTTCTCAGGGCAGCAGGTATTTCCTATGACTACAGATCGTTTGATCCATACTATAAGGAGTCAAATTTTAAACCCGTAACAGAGGATGGAGGAGACTCATTGTCCCGCTTTCTTGTATTCTCAGCTGAAGTATTTTCTTCCCTTCAGCTAATTGAAGATGCAGTCTCAAGGAAGTTTGAAGATTTTAAAGGTGAGACATATGATGCATTGAGTTCCAGCGGTATCGAGACACCATCTGGAGATGCAAGGATTGTGTTAGATGTGGAAAATGAAAAAATTGGTAAACTATACATTCGCACTCCTTCCGTGCTGAACATGGAAGCCTTTGCACTGGGAATAAAGGGAAATGTGAAAACAGACATACCCTTTGCATTTGAAAGCTTCGGCATATGGTTAAGTGAAATGGGTGATATTGAGTGAAGATTTGGCCTGTTGATTCTATAAGAAAGGGTATCATAACCACAAAGTTTCCAGCAAAGAAAAACGAGACCATATCACCATGGAGTACAATCCCGGTAAGGAGAGGAGATGAAGAGGTTTTCTGCCCTGCGGATGCCATAGATAAAAAAGGCGTAGATATGCGAAAATGCATTTCCTGTGGTCTGTGTGTAACTTCATTCGAACCATCTCTGAGGACAGATAATTATGAATTAAAGAGAAAAGAAAGGGCACTAAGAAGATCATTTAAGATATTTCCAATAGATTCAGGAACATGTGGCTCATGCAATACAGAACTTCATTCTATTAATAATCCCTATTACGATGTTTCCAGGCTTGGCATTTTCTTCACCAATACCCCAAAACAGGCAGATGCGCTTGTAATAATGGGGGTCTACAGCGAAAAGATGATTCCTGTGATCAGGGCAGCTATTGGTGCAATGTCAAAGCCTGCGGTTGTAATACTTTTTGGTGCATGTGCTCTATCTGGGAATATATTCGGAAAAGATCTTGAATCTCTTTTAGATCCTGACCTAATCATTGGAGGTTGTCCTCCTGATCCTTTCGTTATAATTGAAGCGCTGGAAAAAGTGAGGGGGCGTAAATGATCTATCTTCTTCTATTTCTTTTTGTACTACCGTTTCTTTCACTCCCTATATCACTTTTTTCGGCCAGACTATCATATTATTTTGGCATTTTCTTTACATTGCTGAATTCTGCAATTGCCATTATTTCTATGATTGGATATCTCTCAACGGGAACACTGTTAATAGGTAACTTCAGCATAATGTTGCAGGGACCTAACGTAACCTTTCTACTTATAATCTCAGTTGTAGAATTTCTCGTTTTCGTATTCTCTCTATTTTATATGCCTCAGGACAGAAAGCTCGCATTCTTTGTGGGTCTTACCATAGCATCCATAAATTCAGTTCTCATTTCTGACAATATCGTTCTATTTCTGATGTTTTGGGAATCCATGACCATAAGTGGTTATCTAATGATTGGGTTGAAGAAAGAAACTAAATCATATCCCCCCTTTGTTTTCATTTCATTTGGAGAACTCAGCACAGTATTCCTTATTTTGGGATTTGCAGGTTATTATGTATCAACTGGCAGTTTATTACTTGGTGCAGCCCTTACAAATCCATATATTCTTCTAATAATTATTCTGGGATTTACTTTCAAAATGGGTATAGTTCCATTACAGATGGTCGAGTGGCTTCCAATTGCCCATGGAAATTCCCCTACTCCTGGTTCAATACTGTTTAGTGCTGCAATGACAACTCTGGCACTTTACGGTATAGTTGAATTTGTTCTCACATCTTCATCAAACTTTGTTTTGGGTTTGATCCTTATGGTGATAGGTTCATTCTCTCTGCTTTTCGGTTCAATTTTTGCGTTATCTTCTGAGAACAGTAAGATGTTACCGGCATACAGCACAGTGGAAAATTCAGGAGCAATGATCATTTTTGTAGGTCTTCTCATTGTCTGGAAGGGAATGAATGACCCCGTAATGGCATCATTCATCATGCTGGGGATATTTATCTATGCCACAGCCCACGCATGGGCTAAATCTTCAGTGTTCATACTTTCAAGCATCTCAGACAATAATAATCTTCCTACTATGAGAGGAAATGGTCTTACACCATATGCAAGAGTTGGAGCAGCAGTATCAGTGATATCCCTCATGGGACTGGCCCCTCTCGGTGGGGGTATAGGCGAATGGCTTCTTCTTGAATCTCTCTTTATTTCATCTATTTCATCAAATTTAATATTCGCAGTTGTTGCAATAATCTCTGGATCTATGGCTGCACTGGGTGCAGGTATAACCATTCCTACCTTTACAAAATATTTTGGATTTACAACAAGAAAGAATGACAATAGTGAAAGTGGTCATAGAATAGGAACTCCACTGAAGATTTCAGGAACTATAATACTCTCTCTCACAGTTATAGCCCCAGCCTATGTTTATATGTATTCAAAATTTATTGGAACATTTGTTGGAATTGGAACACAAACGATCTTTCTATCCAGTTTGAAAGGAATAATATACCCATTTCTACTGTATTCTCCAGCTCATGTGGGATTCTTTGGGTTTCTGTCACCCACTTTTGATATTCTATTCATATTTTTGACGGCCCTTATAGTATCATTATTATCAAGAGGAAATGACAGAAAGATTCCTGTATGGAACGGTGGAATAGATCAGAGTGAGGAAATGAATTCATTTGCCTATGCAAACACGTTGAGAATCATATTGAAAAAGGTGTATCTTTCAAGAGAAGAAAGAGAAGGTTCAAAATATCAAGAGAGGACGTTTGATATCTTCTGGATATTCATGATCGACCTGGCAAAACTTTACTCAAGACTGTCTATAAAATTTGGAAAATTTTTTATGAACGGAAATATAAACAGGTACGTTCAGTACATTATTATGGCGCTGTTTCTGGTTCTTATAATGGTCGTTATTTAAAGATAATCTAATGCGATCTTACTTTGATCTGAAATTTCTTAGTTTATTAAATCAAAGAATTTTTTTTCAATTTGAATCAAATATCATCTGGAGATACTACCATTACTGGAATCTGTGCAATCTTTATCAATTCGGAACTCACAGAGCCCAGAATGAATTTACTTAAACCTGTCAGTTTTCTTGTCCCGGTTATTATAAAATCAGCCTGTTTAGACATTGCGGTATCATAAATCTTTTTTGCAACTTCGTCTCCGGTCGCTTCTACCTTAACAAATTCATATCTAATTGCCCTATCACCAATTAACTCAACGGCTGCCTTTTGAATTTCTTCTACAAATTTGTTCTGATCACTAAATACTGCTTCTGGAACAATTGTATCCACATTAGACGCGACTCTTACCATCCCGGGATTCACATATAGTACGGTCAAAAATTCACAAATAGGTTCAAATTTTAAAGCGAAGCTCAGGGCTTTCCTACCACTTGGCGAATTATCGAAGGCTACTAGCATTTTCATTGTTTATATTAAGGGACTGTTCGTATTTAAGTATTTGCCTATCCTCCATTTTATATATGATTTAGAAGTGAACAAAAAAGTAAACAATCATACAGTCTCACTTTATTATTTTTTGAAATAAAACGTCTTAGTTGATCGCCATTTAATTACAGTCATTCATATATCCAATAAATTTTAAGTGTTCAAGGTTCCAAGGCTAAAAGAACTGTATAGATTTGAAACTTATTAATCGGTTTTAAAAAATTATAATTTATCTAAAGCGTCATATACCATTTTTCCTATTGGATCATCTTCCATAAAAAATTTTAGATCCTCCTTGATTCTCTTTTTGGTTAGTTTTATTTCCATTTTTACCTCTAAACGTAAACTTATACAAGTTTATAAAGATTTTTCGATTTTTTGGATAGTAATAATATATTATTTTTTTTAATTTAGTATTGAACTTATAATTAGTACAACTTATTTTCCAAACCAGGAATGCTTTGTGTTAAGTTCTTCAGATAACTTCTCTATAATTTCCCTCTGGGTAGAATTGAGTTTTTTTGGAACAACTACCTTGATCCTTATAAGCAAATCTCCTTTTCCCGTTCCCCGTGTGTGAGGGAATCCAAGATTTCTTAGCCTTATGGCTTCGCCAGGTTGAGTCCCCGCCGGTATTTTAAATTTAATATCCTCTCCGAATATATTTACGCTTTCATCTTTCCCAAGGGCCACATCTGGAAAGGCCACTTCCTTTTCCACTATAAGATCATAATTAGACCTTCTGTATCCGCTTTCTTCTCTCACGTTCACTAGAACGTAAAGATCACCAGTTTGTCCCCCTTCCTGATCACCGATACCCCTTATTACAAATTGAGTATTATCGCTTATTCCTGCGGGAATATCTATAGTTCTTGTCTCAACTTCTGTCTTTTTGCCTGAACCGTGACAAACGTGGCATTTTGTACTGCCTACGTAACCTCTCCCATTACATGTCCTGCAGGTGATCACGTTTACCATTCTGAATATACCTGACTGTTGAACAACTCTTTCCTGACCTGTACCGTTACAAGTTGGGCATGTCTTCACATCGTTTCCTTCAAATCCTTTCCCATTGCAGTTTGGGCAGTCTATGGTTCTCTTATATCTTACCTCTTTTTTTGCCCCTCTGTAAGATTCTGCCATTGAAATTGAGAGACTAAGACTTAGATCAAGTTGCCTTGTATCTCTCCCACCATATCCCGATCTAAATGAACCTCCACCACCGAAGTTCCTGAATATATCATCAAAAATGTCTGAGAAATCATTGAAATGGGAGAAATCTTGCCATTTAAATCCTTCGCTTCCATTAGATCCGAAATTAACCTGACCGGTTTGATCGTATACCTTTCTTTTATTTTCGTCAGAAAGAACCTCATAGGCCTCGCTAATTTCCTTGAATTTCTGTTCTGATTCTGCTTTGTTATTTGGATTGGCATCAGGATGCCATTTCCTGGCAAGTTGTCTGAATGCCTTTTTTATTTCCTCTGGGGAGGCATTCTTTTCAACTCCCAGTGTTTTGTAATAGTCTTTGGCCAAATTCTATCACTTACTGACTCTCTTCCTGACCCTCGGTTTGACCATTTTCCTGATCTTTCGTTTCATCTGGTGTTTCTGAAGACTGCTGGGACTGATTTTCCTGTGCCTTTGAATACATTGCCATTCCAATTGCTTGCGCTTTCTTTGACAGCTCCTCCGAGAGAGAGTCGATTTTTTCAGCATCATTATCCTTTATTGCATCTCTTAGCTGTTTTATAAGTTCAGTTGCTTCATCCTGATCCTTCTGATCTATCTTATCCTTGTTCTCACTTATGGTCTTCTCTGTAGTATATGCCAGTGTTTCTGCAAGATTTACCTTTTCAATTTCCTCTTTTCTCTTCTTATCTGCTTCAGCAAATTCCTCCGCCTCTTTCTTCATCTTTTCTATCTGATCCTTGCTGAGTTTATTCTTTGCTTCTATGGAAATTCTCTGCTGCTTATTGGTTGCCTTGTCCTTGGCTGTTACTGTCAATATACCATTTGCATCTATATCAAATGTTACCTCAATTTGAGGTATTCCTCTAGGGGCCGGGGGAATCCCCTGCAAGTTAAACATTCCAAGTGATACATTATCCTTTGCCATTGCCCTATCTCCCTGGACAACGTGTATTGTTACCTCGGTCTGTCCATCTGCAGCTGTAGAAAATATCTGTGACTTCTGAGTTGGGATGGTTGTGTTTGCTGGTATGATTGGGGTTGCTACACCTCCAAGTGTTTCTATACCAAGTGTAAGGGGAGTTACATCAAGAAGTACAATATCTTTTATTTCTCCAGTAAGTACTGCACCCTGAATGGCCGCACCTATTGCAACACATTCCATTGGATCAACACCTCCTTCCGCTTTCTTTCCAAAGAAATCTTCTACAAATTTCCTCACATAAGGAATTCTAGTAGGTCCACCTACGAGAATTATCTTATCAACCTTATCTTTCGTGAGGTTAGCTTCTTTTAAAGCCTTCTCCAGTGGTTCCTTTGATCTTGCCACTATAGGAGCGATTAATTCCTCGAGCTTTGATCTTTTGAGTTTTATGAGCATATTCTTTGGTTCATTGTTAACAACTGTAAGGTAAGGAAGGTTAATTTCTGTCTCAAGAGTTGTTGAAAGTTCAATTTTTGCTTTTTCTGCTGCATCTTTCAGTCTAATCTTAGCTTTTTCATCCTTGCTTAGATCGACCTTATCCGTTCTCTTGAACTCATCCATGAGATATTTGATGATTGCATCATCCATATCTGTTCCACCAAGTTTTGTATCTCCCGATGTGGAATCAACTTCGAAAACGCCTTCTCCAAAGTCCATTACTGTGACATCCAGTGTTCCTCCACCAAGATCATAGACAAGGATCTTCATAGACTGATTTACTTTATCTATACCATAGGCAAGAGAAGCTGCTGTAGGTTCATTAATTATTCTTTTAACATTAAGACCAGCTATTGTTCCCGCATCCTTTGTAGCCTGCCTCTGATTATCATCAAAATAGGCCGGTACAGTTATAACTGCTTCTGAAATGGTTTCCCCTAGATATGCTTCTGCATCCCTCTTTATTTTCTGGAGAATATATGAAGAAATCTGTTGTGGAGTATATTCTTTTCCATTAATTTTATACTTATAATCCGATCCCATTTTCCTCTTTGCGGCATAAATGGTACCTTCCGGATTCAGAAGTGCCTGTCTTCTGGCTGGTTCTCCAACAAGAAGTTCGCCATCCTTTGTGAACGCGACATAACTGGGGAAAGATTTACCCCCAACAGATATACCTTCCGCACTTGGAATTATGGTTGGTTTCCCGGATATTACTACCGCAGCTGCAGAGTTACTTGTTCCCAGATCAATTCCTATTATTTTACTCAATTTTTTCACCTTTTTTTTGTACTATGACCTTTGATGTCCTGATTACTTCATTATTCAAAAGGTATCCCTTCTGAATCTCATGGACTATCTTGTTCTCTTCTTCCCCATCTACTATTCCCACAACTTCGTGGTGTTTTAAATCAACTTTATGCCCTTCAGCCTCAATGGTTTTTAGACCATATTTGGAGAGGGTATTGAGTAGATTATCTCTTAATGAAATCAGCACCTGGTTATCCTTTTCAGATGCAACTCCTGCATCAAGAGTGTCCAGAAATGGAAGAAGGCCCTTCAGAATATCCATTCCAGCAGTTTTCTTCTGTGCCTCAAAGTCCCTCTGAGATATCTTCAAATAATTTTGTAGGTCAGCTAGGTTCCTAAGTAAATCATTATTTCGTTTCTTAAGCTCGTCTATTTGATCATCTTCAATTTTTACAGATACTTTTCTCATGGAATTCCTTCTCTTGGCATTTTTTATGGAATTCTGTATGGGATTAATAAGAATTTCCATATTATCGGACGTCTCGGTCATTGGAAGTAAATATGTTCTTCATTATAAATCTTTTCTATTTTAGTGTCATATTTTATAGAATTATTCTTTCACTATTAAGCAGGATTTCACAATGTTTTGCACTTAAAAGAAAATTATGGATCATATTAAATTAATTAATTCTAAATTATGAAGTTTAAAAAATTCATTTCACTGGACAAAAGTAATTTAACCTGAGGTATTATTACACCACAGTGCTTGATTATTATTCTCTTTTAGGTGTTTCCAGAACCGCATCAGAAGACGAAATCAGGAGTTCATATAAGGTTCTCATAAAGAAGTGGCACCCCGATTTGGCCAAGGGAGATGCCACGATGAACGAGTTGATGGCAAGACAGTTGAACGAAGCATATGAGGTTTTATCAGACCCAGGTAAAAGGAGAGTTTATGATCTTTCACTGGAAAGGGCCAAGAATGAAAGAGAAAAGTGGATGCAATATGCCAGAAATCCAAAAAGAGATAATACTCCCAGGGAAAACACTGTTAAAGGGCCATCATTTGATAATTTCGAGGACATAGAAAGAAAAAACAGAACAAAACTTGAACGAGAGAGGTTAGATAAATGGATGGTAAACCTTTCAAGGTATATGGCGGATCATCAGTGGGCCAGTAATACATTTGAGAAGCTTTCTGAAAATCTGAAATTAAAAGCGATGGCTGGAAATCTCACACTTGAAGATGCATTCTTCATATACTGTACATTTCAAATGGAAAAATCCACAATGGGAATAAAGACAAACTATTTCAATTCAAAAAAGATCAAGCAGATCCTTGAAACCTCAAAAACGAGAGATGAAATGGAAGTAGGTATGCAACTAATATCGAAAGAAGAATTAATACTTCAGCTCTTTCTTAAAGTAAATGCAGGGCTATTCAAAAAGATAAAGTTAACAGAAGAGGAATACAGGGTTATCCAGAAGTTCATGAAGTTTCACAGTTATCTTTTGAAGAAAAACGACGATTTTTTTGCGGGAGTTACAAAATTCTCTATTTCTAAAAACGAATGGGATGTTGCAAAAGAACTCATTAAAATGGAGGTTAAGTTTGACTGAAAAATTATCGAAATTAAATATACTTCTGCCAGTTTTAATATCTATTATAGTCTTATATCTGGTGTCACCGTTAATTCTAAAGAGCGAGGATTTCGTGACACTTTTGTCAATAGTACTTCTACTCGGACTCTTTATTTCAGGTTCATTTTATACTAGAGCTGGATCAGTGGTAGGTATAATTTTTCTGCTTTTTATCATTTCTACGGCTTATCTTCAGTCAATAAGTACAGGTGGTTCATACACGGTAACAATATCATTCATCACACTTTACGTCGGTATAATGTCATTTTCAACCTGGTTGTTTGTCATAGTAAACAAGAAAGTTGTTGAACCTATAAGGTCACGGGGGAGCAGAACTCAGGAGAAAGAAATTTTTGATGTAATAAATGATTTAGAATTTCTTGAGAGTCCTTAAGGTTCACACATATCCAGAACGCTGCAGTGCATCCATGCCTCCATCAACGTTATAAACTTCAAACCCCTTGTCAGCAAGGAAAATTGCACCGTAAAGACTTCTATTTCCATGGGCACAAATAATGGCGTATTTCTTTTTTTTATCTAACTTTTCATACTCTATAAAGAGGTCATTCAATGGTATAAGATGAGCATTATCTATATATCCGGAATTCCATTCATATGGCTCTCTTACATCAATTACCTGATAATCTTCGATATGTTCTCCAAATTCATCAGGTCCTAGATTAGTGGCATGGGCTTCCTGGAAATTTCCTGCCTGCTTAAACTCTTTATACTTCAGGAATTGAAGTTCGTGTCCAATCTTACTCAGTTCACTGGATGCAACATTCTTTTCCTCATCGGATTCATATAGCACAATGGTAGGGCTATCTCTGGAACTGAGGAAATTTGAAATTTCTGGCGCCCATCTACCTTCAACATATGGAGCTAGAATCGAGTTTGGAATATGTCCTTTCATGTAGGATTCAAAATCTCTCATATCGAGTATCATCATTTCTTCTTTTTTCACTTTCTCAACTACTTTCTCTATGTCATCGGTCATAACAGATAATGAATACACTCAACTTAACGCTTTCTCCATAAAATTTTTATATTTTTTATTTAATCATGACCTTTGATCCATGAATCTTTTATACCTTTGCAGAACAGAAGGATTAATGGAAGGCTTCACATCAAGCATTGCTTCGTTCATGGAATTATCTGTTATGAACTCTTCATTGTTCCCTTCTACAGCCCTCAAAAAGGCTTTCTGAGTCGTGAATTTACATAGATATTCAAGATCTGCCGCGCTGTAACCCTCGGTCTTTTTAGCAAGTTCGTCAACATCTACCTTACCAAGTCTCTTTATTTTAGAGAGATAGTGTTGAAGTATCAGTTTCCTTGCTTCTAGGTCGGGAGGTGGAATGTAAATCATCCTGTCAAATCTTCCTGGCCTTGTCACTGCAGGGTCCAGTTGCCATGGGACGTTTGTTGCTCCGAGGATTACTACAGGTCTATCTGAGGAATCAGATGAAAACCCTCCTATTTCATTAAGAAACTGTGAAACCCCTCTTCTCGCTGCATCACTGTTAACCTGATCACGGGATGGAAAGAGGCTATCAAGTTCATCAAAGAAAAGAATGCAGGGAGACAGTTCTTTAGCCGCTTTGAACAGTTTAGTAATATTCTTTTCAAAATTACCAAACCACTGGCTGAACAGGCTTGAAGGATTAACGTAGATAAAATTCATCTTTGCCTCTCTTGCCAGTGCTCTTATAAGGAATGTTTTACCATTTCCTGGAGGACCATATAAGAGTATCCCACCTCCAAATTTTATATTGAATTCTTTTGCCAGATCTGGAAATTTCAATGGATATATTATCTGTGTGTACATTTCTTCTTTTACCTTTGTCATACCGGCAACCTCATCCATGGTGGGGCCATTGCCATTTTCCAGTGTCAGTCCGAGTTCTTCAAGTATTTTGATCCCGTCTGCATCCTCTCTGCTTCCCGAAGATTCACCCGATTTTAACCTCGTAATAGCAGTTTGGATAGATTTCATCTGTCTCTGTATTTTCTCCTTTTTTATCTGGTTATCCGTTCTAAGTTCATCGTTTAGTATCAATACTGCATCGCTGTAGAGAGACAGTGCTGTTTTTCTATCACCATCGTATTCAGCCTTCAGACCTTTTTCCAGCAATTCCCTTAATTTTTCATGTTCCATGTTCTAAATCTCCCTCATATACTCTTTATCTCCCTAACAGCTCCAAGGTTATCAAGATAAATTGAGAACATCGAGTTACCTGAATATATCTTTATCCACTGCTTCCTGAAATCCCTTGATTTCATTACTTCGTCCGTTTCTATTTCGTCAATGAAATCGACAATTTCATTCACCCCATTTTCCTGTTCCTGTGTTAGGTATTCATCAATACCTTCGCCCACATAAGGACAGTTACCAAATTCATCCACGATATCCTTATAACTTCCGGAATTTCCAGTCAGGATAGAGATCTTCTTTCCCATGGATTCAATGTAATTCTTATATATTTTGTTTATATTTATCTGGTCTATCAAATCCACATCAAGAACCTTATCTGCGGAATAATTCTTCAGGATTTCTCTGACAGGGACATTTTGCTGGTCTGTCAGTTCAGGAACGAAAGATTTCATATTCTGGAGTATTGTAGAATTGAAATCCTGTATTATTTCTTCAATGTTAATGGTTGAAATTATTGAGTTCTTCTTTCTGAACCTCTTCCTTCCACTTTTAAAAAATAAGGTCATACCACCACCTACAGTCCCATCTGCAATTGTATCATAATCGAATCTTTTCTGAAATTCAATAAGGGAATTAGTGCAGTGGGAGTTGTATGGCCAGTATCCTGAAACTAAAAAAATTGTCTCAATATTTCCATAATTTTTTTCATCTCTTTTCGGAAAAAACTTCTTTAATACGGAAAAGGCAAGCTGTACAGTATCCTCATCGAGTGACTGCAGGTTCTTGAGCCTCGTCTTTAAAATAATGACTTTCCTGTTCATCAAACTTTCTAGATTTGTAATTTTATTAAAAATTTCATTTTCCATACTCTTCCTCAATGTTAATAATATCTCACTTAAATAAATCTATTCTTTTCATGATGTAGAAATTAATATAAAGGGGTAAGTGCTTTTATTTTTGTAATAAAATGGAAAGTGAATGCATTACAATTTTCAGGAGAGCTCTTCAGGAGGCTGGAAGAGATTACATGGACATTGTTACAATGGACACGAGTGGCAGAAAGAGAATGATGAGAGATCTTGATAACTATTACTCAACCATAGGAACCAGATGCAGCGATAAAATTGGAATGGAAATGGCGAAGAGCGCTCTGGCTAATATAAAACTGGCACAGCTAAAGATATCACTCTCTTTCAGGAAAGAATCTGAAAATAAAACAATAGATGATCAGGAAATAGAACAGTACGTAAGGAAATTTACTGATGATGAATATGAGGCTGTAGAAAAACTTGAACATTTCTCAAAAATAGATTCAATGAACAGTGAGTCCATAAGGACACTACTAATAAACAGGGATGATCAGATATACAGGCTTATCAAGGAATGGTACAATGAGAATATGGAGAATTTCCTTTCCACCATAGATATACTATCAGGAAAAAATGTTAGAGGGGAGATCTCTCAGGCTATGGAGGAAAAATACAGAAACAGGTTCCAGAAAATTACCGAAGGTGTCATTTCGTTTATTCAGATTGATCCAGGTCAGATTAAGAAACTGTTTAACAATTATGAAAGAGTCCTGAAAATTTCACTGGATCTGGAAAATAAGAGATCTAAAATAGAGAATGAATTAACAGAAATGTTATCGGGAAATGAACTTGATCAGATTTATAACAAGGTTATGGAAGCAACAGTCCTCCTGAAGAACAGAGATATGGCTTCACTTAAAAGTTTTGACATTGAGTCTCCATTGAAGGAATTGAAGACCTTTGAAATTAAAATGAAAGGAAAGATAAACGAATTGGAGAATGAAATGGGTAGACTCAATTCAGACCCTGACATATCAGGCAATCCAGAGTTAAGGGAAATAGAAGTAAAGAGGATTCAATCACTGATCCAGGATTCAAACTATAAAATGGAAAATGATATAGAATCGCAGATTAGTACCCTGAATACGCTCAAAAAACTCATTGCAGTGTCAGGAAAAAGTGGAACAGGAGCCTTTGACTCCACATTTGCCTGTACTGAAGAAGAGGCAAGGATAAGAGAAGTTGCATTTTTCGAAACAGCAGAATCCTTATTCACAGACGAAAAATCCATAAGACTTTCCAACCCAAGAATGGATTTTGAAGGAGGTGTTAAGGTAAAGGACATAATTAACAGAAACACTTTCTCAGAAATGTACGAATTGAGTGGAGATGGAACATATGCAGTAGAAAGTAGGGCAATAATGTACCGTTACCAGAAGAGAAGGTTTCTGAGGAATGATGTCAGGATAGGAGTGGCCTTTATTTATAATGTTCATGAATCCGAGATTTACAGAAAGGAAGGAAATATGGGAATAGGAATAGATCAGCACCCATTTAATAATATTGATCTTGCAAGAATACTGGGTGTTTTAATCGAAACTTCCAACATGGAAAATTCCTACATTATAGCAGTTATAGGCTCTCCAAATGGTTTTGAAGATAGTGTGATTGATCAGGTTAAGAACTCATCAAATAATGGAGTTGATAGCAAGAACTTCCTGCTACTGCTTAGAGATATGAGAAATGGTAATGTTTATTTTAACGAAAATAACAGTCAATCAGTAGAGATCAGTAATATACTTATGGCAAAGGATCAACCTCCAGGCAAGGATAAGATAGAAAAGATAAGAAGGGAGACACTTGACGAATTGAAGATTTCAGGTATTGCAAGATTGAAATCCATAGGAAAGATGACAGACTGCAGTAGCAAGGACGTAATATACGTATGGAAGTTAATGGAAAAAGAAGGTCTTGGAATTCAGTCAAAAGTTCAGGATGAAGAAGTATTCAAGAAAAAGTGATTATTTATACAAAATCTTCATTACATTCCATGGATTTTTTGCAATGTTTGCTCGAAGATGAGGAATACAAAAAAAGGTCCACAGGTGAGCTAACATAATGCCAGGAATTCCACTTAACCAGTTCGGATATGGTGAAGAGATTGGATTAGTCATATTTCTCACGGTAGTGTGTTCTCTCGTTCTCTTATCATGGTATCTTTCAATAAGTCATTATGTCAAAGAGGCCAATAAGAAGATACTGGGCTCTCAGGAGATTTATTATAGAAACCTCTCCCGTGGTTCCGTTGAAACTGGAATTTATGTGATTCTATCAATGATACCCTATATCGGTTTTATTTTTATGTTTTTAAGTTCATCTTCTATTTCAAGGATGAGAAGGGTTACTGCTGCCATAAATCATAACTTTTCCAAAGCCTCAAGGAGATATGTAATGGTATCATTCCTAACAGGACTGGGGATGTTTATCAGCACCCTGGTTAGTCTAGCAGGAATAGGATTCCTGCATAATAGTACTTCCTATGCTCAAATCTTTTATCTTGAAATACTCTGGTATCCCATATATTTTACAGTATCGGTTGGGACATTATTGTCAGTATCTACACCCGGGATAAGAGGTGCTACAGGAGTTGTAGGTACACTTTCTATACTTGCATATATGGGTGTAATCTTATCGTCAGGATCAACAATTTTTAATTATAATATTATATATTTTATTGAATTCACAGAAATCTTAATAGCTTTATTGTTTATGGTGAATTATCATACAACTAAGGTGCTTCATATGAAGATTGTCAAAAACAATACTGGTATTGCAGAAACCAATGTAACTAATACGATGTCAATGGCAGGAGATCCGGTTATTAATGAGGGGTACAAGCCTGAATTTAACCGTGATAAAAATCAGTCAGCAAATCAAAAGCAACAGGTCAATAGCAGTCAAAATCAGACTAATTATCAGCAGAGAAATGCAGTATCAACTATAAACACTAAATATGAACAGAAAGACGCAATTGCCATAATCGGACCACCAGCAGCCGGTAAGACCACATTCCTTGCATACTTTTTTCATTTTTTGCAGGACATTGAAGCGGCCATAAACGTGGAAGCAGATGTTGTGAGTGGAATAGACCTTATGGAAGAATATATAAACAGGATATTTTCCGAACACAAGTTCCCAGAACTCACTGCGAAAGACAGGGTTGGTGAGGTAGTCTTTCAATTCACGAAGAAGAAAAGATTTGGATCAAATAGAATATACTTGCGGATAAACGACATTGCTGGGGAAACGTTTAACAGTCTTCAGGGTGGTCCCGATAATGTAAGGAGAATGTTGATGAATACAAGATTTGAATACCTCCTGAAAGCAAAAGGATATCTGGTAATGATCGATTGTTCTTCATACCGTGAGTGGGCTACACGGGATCTACAATACAGAAGAATCATTGAAACCATTCTTAATGCAAGGGTGGACAAAAAAAGCCGTCCAAATATAGCATTCCTTTTTACGAAAACAGATACACTTCCTGACGCAGTATTTAATTATTCAGCAATTGACCTCTTAAAATTATTGAGAAATACCTATGCATATATCACAAAAAACATAAAGAATCCATCAGCATTCAAGATATTCATAAAGACTGAAAGGGATCAAAATGGAGAAATTGTTCCAAAGTTAGATCTTGGTGTGGGTGGAATGTACGGAATAAACTTCGATCCTCAACTAAACTCAGGTTTTATCTTAATTGCAAACTGGATTAGTGAGGTAGGAGACTTATGAGTCTAATTAGCATTGTTGCAGACCAGGTTCTTTATGGTTGGGCGGAAAAAAAAGGGAGGTCAGGATATCAGTTCATTACACAGAGTTCCTCATTAAGTGAAGAGGACTTTAGCTACATAGAAAAGTACAGTATACCAATCGGTCTGAATAACATCGCATTTAAGGAATCCAGAAGATTGTTAACATTACCGTCTGGAAAAGTCGCAATGAACTATGTAAAAAATATAGGAAAAGACATACATGGAAGGGATGGAGCCCTGATGAGTCATTTCCTTATTTTTGATTTTAAGAATTTTGTCGAGGCAAGAAAGAACCTTGAGGAACTGGACAGACATCATTTGAAAGGTATTGCTTCGGTTAAGGACATAGAAAAATTAAAACTGGCTAATGGCAATTTTATGCAACTTCCAGTAGTTAATATAGAGATAGATGTAAATGACCAGTCCTACGGAGAAGAATTAATATCAGATAAAAATCGAGAATTTTCCAGAGATGCACTTTATGGTATTTTCCTGAATATTTTCCAAAGCCAGATAAAAATTGGTGTTATATCCACTGATATCACTACCATGTTCAGGCAAATAATGACTCTTGAGAGTCTTTTTCCACCATGGATAGTACTCACTTATTCTACATATGATTATCCGCCTTCGCAGGAAGAAAGAATTTTTGATCTGGTGTGTACACTCCCTTCCACTGATAATAGTTCAAATGTTATCATAAATTATAATGGAAAGAATGTTGAAATTCCAGGTGAAGATAGCCTCATAAGATCTGTATCAAATGAGTATTTTAGACTAATTGAGACAGGAAAAGTTTACGATATAGGAAAATCAGACGACTTACCGCAGAGTAGTAATAGAACAATTCTGGCCAACATATTTATATCAAGAATAGTAAAATCTATATGCAACAATGCTGAGCCATCAATGGCAATTAACACAGCATTGAAAGTTTCAAATATGGAATCATATGGACCAAAGGAAGAATATTTCAAGATAGTAAGCGATATTATTAGAAAAAGTGGATTCAGAGACGATCTAATTGATGCTACTGTAAAGTATCTTGAAAATAACGTTGAGGAGGAAAAGGCAAAGGGATACGACACTGATCTAATTGACAACATGATGCCTGTGCTGATACAGTGTGACCCAAATACTGTAGGTGGTAGAAATCTCGTTCAGTTCCTAAAGAATATAAGTTTATCGAATTATGGAAAGATAAATGAGATTCTGGTTGAAAACATGTTGAAAAGTGATTCAAACGTAAACATGGGCAGAACTTTATTTACCACAATACCAACACTTTTCAGGACGTGGTCAAAATATTCTACAAGCAGGAAGATGACGCCAACAGAGATCGATCAGAGCATTTCCATTCTGAAGAGTTTCGATATTGCAAGGAAAGACCTGTTCTCACTGGTTGAGGAATCTATAGTTGAAAACAAATTTGAAGATTTAGAATTCCTAAAGGAAGTTTTAGAAATTATTGCAAAAAACAATGAAGTATTTGATCAGAAAAAGATGTACAATCTCATCACGCAGGTAAAGAAAGGATTGGTAAAAAGAAAGGTTCTAATTCCACCAGAACTCAACAATATTATAGTGGAAATGATAGGTGGTGATGAAGAACCAACTGAAAAGCGCAGATTCAGACTGAGAGGATGAGAATGGCAAAAGAAAATATATTTAAGAGCAAGGAGGAACTTGCAACAAGAATTTTTAAAGAATGCAAGAAAATTGAGAAAAGGAGAGATATAACACCTGTAGAGAGAAATAACATAAAATATGTCAGGACACTCATAGAGTCAACATTCAAAAATCCAAGTGATGAGGTACTTCTTAGCAATCTGCTCATATCCTTAAGAGGCATAATAGAAAGCAGGAAGATTGATGAAAAGAACTTAGTTTATTTCCAAAATTCACTTTCTAAGCTGGAGCAAGAAGAAAGAGAGAAGAAAAGGGACAGAGATCTTGAATCGCTTATCAATCTATTCAAGTCAGATGTTATTGAAGACAGAACAAAGGGTTTTACAGAAATGAGTCAGTACGTCAAACAGTCATGGAGAGACGAATTCGAAATATATGTTCCAGAGGCTGTAAAAAACATGTCATCAGATCAAACAGAACTGGCTTTATCATCAGGTATATTCGTTCTTGAATGCTGTTCTTATAAGCCGGATATTTATAAGAAGTTTGAATCAACTCTCCTTTCAACTCTGAACTCAGCTGATCCCCAGATTAAAGCAATCATAATTTTAATGTGTTCGAGGGTTGGGGCAACAAAGGCCATTCAGGAGTTGATCAAATATTCAGATAACGACGAGCGGATAAATCTCAGAAAACTGAATATACCAGATTATATGATTAAATTCAAGCACAACGGAGATTATGCCTATCTGAATGATATGGTACGCGATGCAATTTTTACCATCGTGGATTCTACGAACGATCCATCCAATTACGTTAAAATGTCAGTCTCATATTCACTCTCTGGCATACTTCGAGAAGGAGAGGAGTTTTCTTTGGTGTTTAAGATCCGACCCATAGTGGACATGGAGAATCTTGTCATAAATCTTAACGGACTTTTGGGCTCATTTGATGTGGTTGGTCAAACAAAAATATCATTGTCAAACCTGAAGATAAATGATTACAGAGAATTAGAATCAAGACTGATCCCCGAAACAAGTGGTCATCTAAAGGGAACAGTAGAGCTGCAAGCTTCAGATCTTTGGAGGGGAGAGTTAACTCTTGATGCCATATTTGAACGTAAAATAAACGAGGCGAAAAAGGAAACCAGTGTAATCGTTCACAGCAGTGATACTGAAGAACCCTCTGTTAAAGCTACAAAGCCAGAGCAGAGAAGAGAAAACAGTATCGATATCCTGATCAAAGACATACAAACAATGGAGGTAAGAAAGGTTGTTAATGCTATTGACGAACTAAAAAATTATGTAAAGGGAGACGAAAACCTTGAAAACAGGTTATCAGCACTTTCAGTTAATTTTTCTCTAAGGGGAACAGACAAGATAACAAGGGTAGAGATGGAGAATGTTATCGAAATAGCAGAAAATATAAGACACAGGTCGTGAAGTGAATAGAGATCTCAAAGGTAGTGGAGAGCAAAAACTTGACATCAGGGCTTTACACAAAATATTTAGAATAATATCACCACTCTTTTTCATTCTGTACCTATTAATTACATACTTTTATCTGAATTCCAGAGGCATTCACCTGAACGCAAACATTGAAAGATCAATTGCAACATTTCTTGGTATAGACAGTCATGTTGGAATTCCGTTAATATCAAAAATATTTCTTGCAATTTTTATTTATACATTTTTAATGCGTAGATTATTCGCCTACCTAAAAAAATACATAGTGGGCGTGAGAAATCAGATCGTTATAAAGAGACTGTACAAATTTATATTCTCTTCAATTTCTTATATAATCATATTGCTCCTTATCAGGGTACTTACATTACTGGCTCTAGGGACGACATATAAATCAATTTCTAACGGTACTGAAACTTTATTTTATCTCATAATTTCCGCATTTGCAATATCTGGATTCTCCGGCATATTATTGCTTGTTGGGATACAGGGCAAATTTCTTACTATTCTACAGAGAATCAGGATTTCATATTTCTCAGCGTTCTTTTCAACAATAATCCTGATATTTATCTCCATGGAGATATATGTGGGATATCCAAGCATTCCACATCAGGAGATTCTGTACTACCTGTTGCCATTTTCATTATTCGTTATGATTCTTATAGGGTACTTTCTTCGATTTAAGGAATCTGATAGTGATCCAGTATTCCTAATAAATTCATCTGGGCCTGCCGTAGTTATGATACTACTGGCACTTATTCTAAATACTAATAGTAGTCTTGGCCTCGTTTCAGTGATTTCACCTATTACATTTTTTGAGTATCTTTTTCTCTGGTTTCCTTCGTTTTCACTAATCATTGCAATATCATCTGCTGCGGGTTACAGAATGAAGTGGTCCAATGCAAAGACAACACTCTATGTATTCTCCTTTCTAACAGGTTTTATTGCAATCTTTATTTTTTTGCTTTTCTCAGGGTCATTCTCCTCCGGTCCAGTCGTTGTTTATTATTCTCTTTTTTTCCTAATTAGAGACATAATCTCCCTTATCCTTATTTCAGATCTAATTAAATCTGGTTTCCTGATTATTCTATTTCTTTCCACAACCTACCTAATAACAAGAGGACTGCTATCAAAAATCAGGAACGAAATCCTTAATATGTCGAGTCTTTTATTTTCATTTATTCTCATATTTCTTTTTTTTACCATGATCATTGAGAAAATACCTTTCTTTGAAAAGCTTTTCAATAAGGGAACCCTGTTCTTCCAGTACAATAGTGGAATAAATTGGATACCACTGACAATTTCACTTATAATACTTCTTATCCTTTTCGCTTTGGCGTATATTTTGAGTGGAACCATATCTCCTGGCACCAGAAAAGGTGGAATGATGGCCTCAATAATCGGCATTTACTTCATTTTAACAGTTTACATTCCCAATTTCAATTCTGTGCATGCGTCTGGAATAACCTATTTGGTTAGCATCCTTACTGTAATGGCTATTTCCTATGCAGCTTCTGTTATATCAACGCCTTTAAGATTTTCTATATTTGATGAAACATCCCGCTCGGGATACAAGCAATACGAGGAGTCGATGATTTCCAGGGGAACAAATCAATATGGTGTTCTGTATGGGGTGAATAGTGAGAGTTATAGTACACTGAGTTTAGTAGGACCAGAAAATTCAGGCAAGACTACCTTTCTCGCATTCTTCTTAAACTACATAGATGCGCTTTCATCTGATACAAAATTCACCTGGGATATAACCAGTGGCATAGAATTAATGGAATCACTTCTAAATAGCATAATCGTAAATAGTCAGTTTCCGGAGAAAAATAAAAATGGGAAAAGTAATAAAATATCTATCCTCCTGAAGCCAAAAAATGAAAGTACATTCAGAAATTTGACCATAGTAGATTGGTCGGGTATAACTCTTGAAACGGAGTCAGAAAAATTCAAAGATAATCTCAGCAATGGAAAGGCCTATGCCATATTTATAGATCATTCAATGTACTCAGATTTAAAAAATTACGATATTAAAATTGTAAAAATACTCAAGAATATTCTTGATAACAGGAAAAATGATCTTCCAGATCCGAAGTTCTGTTTCGTTCTATTCAATTTTCCCTTGGGAACACTGGATCTTGAGGGTCAGACACCAAGGGAAGTTGTTATGCTTTTACCAGAAACAAGAAAAGTAATCGAGAGCCGTATTAAATCAAGCACCATCTACCTAAGACCAAGCATAAAGATAAAAACTGATAAACAGGGAAAAACCTCCATTGAGTCACAGGAAATAAATGGAATTCTAAGGATACCATATGATCCAGAAACAAATTACGCATTCAAGCTATTCTTTGGATGGCTTCTCACTCTATGAATCATTATGTTTTTGTATTCTCCCCCATTATTTTATTTATGAGATCATCGATTTCATTATTTGATTTTTCCTGATTCTCTGGTGGATTTTGACCTAATATGCTTCCTATTACCTCATCAACGTTTTCTCCTCCTCTTGCAGCAAATTCATCAAGACTCTGATTTATGTTACCAAACTGATCCTCAAGTCTTCTTTCTAAATCCTCTGTCTTTTGGTTTATTGCCTGGATGTTATTTTCAATCTGCCTTGCCTGTTCCTCTGAGAGCATTCTCTTATTAAGTTCCCTGTTTGCATCAGATAATATTTCATTGTTTCGCCTTTCGTTATATACAAATTCAAATGTTATTTCCAAATTATCCAGATAAAGTGAAAAGCTCTTCAGATACTCCACCGAACTTTTTATTCTGACTGCATTCTGTGCTGCATTCAGCATCCCTTTTTTATCCTTGATCGATGCTGCTTTTTTAATGTTGGCTATGGCCTGAGCCATAAGCTGTTGCTGTCTTTTAAGCCCTCTGTCTATTTGAGATTTGTAATTTCTAATTTTGCTTCTCGTCTCAAATTGTTTGTCATCCTCACTTTTGCGTAATTTAATCGCCATTTTATCAGTATATTATTACATTGCCACTAATTAAACATTTCCTATAATCAAGATTAATAAACTTTGTAATATTGAACCGTTTTGCAGGTTGACTAACCATACCAATTTATCGTTATATATGGTGGTTTTTATGGGAAATTTTAATATTATCTATAATTAAGTTAAATATCGAAAATAGAATATCCCTCCATGGAAAGAGAGAGTAAACTGATACTTGTACTTCTAATCGGAGTGCTAATGGGTGCAATTGATTCCACCATAGTTCTCCTTGCCCTTACAACCATAAACGGATATTTCAAAACTCAACTTTCTCTGTCAATATGGGTCATCCTGATTTATCTGCTTGTAATTGCCGTAGGGACAACCCAGCTTGGAAGGCTTGGTGATATAGTTACTAGAAAAAAAATATTCACGGCAGGAATTGGAATTTTTACCATTGGTTCTGCACTGAGTGGAGCCTCTACCACTATATATGAATTAATCGGTTTCCGGGCAATCCAGGCATTTGGCGCTGCTATGATTCAGTCAAACAGTGGAGCAATAGTAGCTGATAATTTTCCACCACAGAGGAGGGGCAGAGTTTTCGGATACACTGCAATCGGATTCAACTCTGGTGCCATGCTTGGGATAGTTCTGGGAGGAATTATAACTACGTTTATTGGCTGGCAGTACATTTTCTATATAAACGTCCCAATTGGAATTTTTGCATTCATCTATGCAATACAGAATATTAATCCGGGGCAGAAAATTCCTAACAAACTCGATATCCCGGGGGCAACTCTACTCGCTGCATCTCTGGCAATTCTGGCATATGGAGGTGTTGATATAACTTCTAATGGTCTAACATTTTACAATGAAATGTTCATTCTTGTGGGTACAATTGTACTTTTGGCTTTTATAGCCGTAGAGAGGTATGTTTCTAAGCCACTCATACCATTCAGAATTTTCAAAATACGTGTCTTGAGTTATTCAATCATTTCTGCTTTTTTGCAGAGTCTTGGTTTTCTATCTGTTGTGTTCCTTCTAATAATGTATCTTCAGGGAATAAGGGATCTTACACCATTTGTTAGCTCACTGTATCTTCTCCCTGGATATGTAGTAGGGAGTATCCTTGGTCCACTGTTTGGAAGATTGGCGGACAGGATAGGAGCGAGGATCCCTGCAACTTCGGGTCTTCTTATCATGGGCGTGGCAATTCTTATATATTCCACTTTAAAGGTGAATTCAACACTGGATATAATTATAATTGGATCATTCTTCACAGGAATTGGTTCCTCACTGTTTTTCCCTGCTAACAACAGTGCAGTAATGGCTAATTCACCTCGGGACCTCTATGGTTTATCATCAGGGTTCCTGAGAACAATGTCTAACATTGGAATGCTGGGTAGTTTCATAGTATCTATATCCATAGCAAGTCTCAGCGTTTCAAGATATGTTGCATATGAGGTATTTGCAGGCACAAGCGAATTGGATGGTGGTTTGAGTCCAACTGTTTCATCTGCATTATTAGGTGGAATACGATCAGCCCTATTTGTGTGTCTTGCAATATTACTCGTAGGTGCATTATTCTCATTCGCAAGAGGAAAGGAGGATCGAGCCATAAAGAGATAAAACTCTCAAAACTATTTTTAATGATAGATGTATTTATGGGAAATGAACAGGCAATCCGGTCTGCTTACTCTAACAAAGTCTTTTAGATCATTTATTTTCATTACGATGGCTGTTAGCTCGCCCTATTATCTCGCCTCTTTCCATTATAATTCAATAGAGATCGGTCTGGTATTATTTCTGAGTCTTCTCTCTACCAGTATATTTGTAATATTATACGGACGTATTAATAAATCACTCAAATTGAGATCAATCCTGTTATCCTCGTTTCTGATCATTGGATTTGTTCTTCTCATAATTTTTCACAATCCAGTGTTCTATGTGATAGGTGTGATAGTAGGTGGTATATCCTTAAGTGGAAGGGACCTTTCAGCTTATCAGCCTATAGAACAATACACAATTAGTCATTATGAAGTTGACCAAAAAATTAAGAACCGTACCTTCTCCATTTATAATTTTGGTTCTTATGGAGCAGCGTCAATTGGATCACTCGTTCTATTCATATTGAGCACCATAACATTTCAGGAAATTTTTATTATGGATATGCTTCTAGCTGTAACACAACTGTTTTTCTATCTTTTGATTGAATTTCCAGTATATCATAAGAAAAGTGATCGCCCAGAAATATCTGAAGATATGAAGGGTCATATTCGAATATTGACTGCTTTATTTTCCATGGATTCCATTGGAGGAGGCCTTATAACCACATCAATGCTCACCCTGTGGTTCAAGGCTGTATATAATGTAGATCTTAGTACTGCCGGGGCAATCTTCCTGGTTGTAAATATATTAACGGCCATATCTATTCTGATTTCATCCAGGATACAGAACAGCATCGGGTTGATAAGGACAATGGTTTTTACTCATCTGATAAGTAATGGTTTTCTCCTGTTCATGCCAGTTGTTCATAATCTTTTATGGAGTGAGGCATTTTTGTACCTGCGCCAGACAACCAGCCAGATGGATGTGCCAGCGAGGGATAGTTTCATCAACACTTTTATACCAAAAGAAAGCAGAATAGGAGCAAATTCAAGATTTACCTCTGCCAGATCAGCCTCACAAATACCTGGTCCACTTCTTGGAGGTCTTGCAGTTGACCTGTTACCATCATCTTTAATATTCGCTGCTGGAGGTATAAAAGCAGCCTATGATATTATACTTTACTGGAAATATTCGTGGTTTAAAACATAATATCCATATATCATTGGGAAAAATTTTATTACATCAAGAATTAAGCCAATGGAATGGGTAATGATTTTACTGGGAAAATATATATTTTGAGGCATGGACAAACAGACTGCAATAAGGCAGGATTATGGTATTGTCCAGAGGATAGCCATATAAACGAAGATGGCAGGAAGCAGGCTGAGGCTATTAAAGATGTGATTTTTAAAATTGACCCTGAAAGGGTTTACTGTAGTCCATTCCAAAGATGTATTGACACTGCAGAAATGGTTACAGGTAAAGATTCAAGATACCCAATTATAATAGACGAATGTCTAGGTGAAAGAAATTTCAGGGGAATCGAAGGGTTGGATTCTGAAGGAATAATGAGAAATTTTGGCGTTTCAATGAATTTTTCTCCAGTAACGCCAAACATTGATTTCATTCCGGGCGTTGAAAGCAGTTCAACCTTTCACAAGAGAATTGAAAAGTGTATGGATAATATACTGAATAATTCAAAGGATAATGAGAAAATATTACTCGTTACACATGGGGGTGTTATGTGGTCAATTATTCATCAAAAACTCAATTTGGTTCCAAAGCCAAGAACATTTCTCAACTGCGCCCTACTTGGACTTGAAGTAAAGCATGGTATCTTTTCGCCATTTCTGTCAATAAATATGAGAGAAGACTGGTATTCTGATATCAATCCCTCATGGTCAAGCTTGCAGCTATAATTATTGGGTCCCAGACAGGACCGAATGGGGGTGTATAGCCAAGATCGTTATAGAACAAATCATCAACGGTCATTCCTGAATATATGGCAGTTTCTAAGGTGTTCAATCTCCATGCCCCATTATCCATTGAACATACCTCAGCTCCAAGAAGACGTCTGCTTTCCTTATCATAAACTATCTTTAGTGTCAGGGTGCTGCCTCCAGGATAGTAATTTGCTCTACTCTTTCCCCTCACTATTTTTACATCTGGTGCAAAGCCCTCTTTCTTCGCAACCACTTCATTTAACCCACAAAATCCAAGTTCAAAATCAAACACCTTTACTAGAGTGGTTCCTAATCCTCCAGGAAATACCATCTCCTTTCCAGCAAGATTTGATCCCGCTATCCTTCCCATCTTATTTGCGATCTGTGCAAGTGGTTGAGCCTCCAGTTTTCCACTTATTCTATTGATAGACGTTGCACAATCCCCTGCAGCGTAAATATCAACCACATTTGTTTCCATATGGGAGTTTACCTCAATGAGTCCCTGTTCGCTAAGTTTTATTCCAGATCCCTTAAGGAAACCCGTGTTTGGAACAATACCAATGGCATAGAATACAGAATCAACCTCAATTGTTGTATGTTCAAGTTCGACTTTTAACCCATTTTGAATTTTGCTGATTTTTACAATCTTTTCAGAAAGAATAACTTTCACATTTCTACTAAAGAATGAAATCATATCTTCTGTAACTTTTTCATCCATTTTTGGAAATAATCTATCATGTTTAGAGACAAGTGTAACCTGTTTTCCATCAATTGACAGTTCTGAAGCAAGCTCCATTCCAAGAATCCCGTCACCAATTATGGCGATTTTCTTTCCTAAACCATTTTTCTTTATTGCAATTGCCTGATCCAGTGTTCGGACGGCAAAAACATTGCCAAGGGATTCATATTCACTCCTGACTGCAGATGCACCAGTTGCTATGACAAGTTTATCAAATTTCAGGGTTTCTCCACCTTCAAGAATTACTTTCTTTTGGTTAGAATCAATGCTTTTCACTTTTTTCCCAGTCATAACATTAATTCCTCTATTTTCAGTAAATTCTTTGATTGGGTAATGTATAAGATTTTCATAATTTTCAAACTTATCGGATAGGTAATATGGAATACCACATTCGGCATAGGATACAAAATTTCCATTTTCCACGACTGTTACCCTTGAATCAATTGCAGTTCTTTTTGCCTTTGAAGCTGCTGACATTCCAGCAGCTCCTCCACCTATAATTACTACTTCCATTGGTACTTATTATGTGTTTAATCTTTAAGTTTTTCCAGTTTATAAGGTTGACAATGATGAATTGTCATATAAGTTAACATATTCATCGTTCATCAAATCTCTCCCAATACTTTATTAAAAATTGTGTAACATTTAATCTCAGTGCAGTGATATCATTAAGATTGATATGACTGAAGAAAAGAATATAAAATTTAACGGCAGGAATTTATTCTACCTGGAAAGCAAAAAGGAGGAAAATAAGAAAAATCTCATAATGCTCCACGGTTATTCATTTAGTTCAAAGGACTGGGAAAGGATAGGATCAATGGAACACTTTTCTAACATGGGTTATAACGTATATGCGCCAGATTACCCTGGTTTTGGAAAGAGCGAGGAAAACCCGAATTTCAAAATAGAAAGAGGGGACATAGAAAATTCCGAATCATTTGCACAGTCATTTATGGAGTTTATGGGAATAGATAAGTATACATTAATTGGAGCATCAATGGGAGGTGGTATGGCAATAATGAACACAGCTCTCTTTCCAGATTCAGTCTTAAGATTAGTTGTAGTGGGACCTGCATGGTTTAACATGAAACTGTTAAACCAAATCACACCACCAACCCTTTTCTTGTGGGGACAGAATGATACCGTTGCTCCGTATAACAGTATGTTGAATGAAATTAGAAAACATAAAAACTTTGAAATTGAAATAGTGGAAAATTCAGGTCATCCAGTGTACCTGGATCAAACAGAGAAATTTTTTAAAATAGTTGATAAATTTCTTATGAAATAAATTACTTCAGTTTTTCAACATCTGTTTTCATTACCTGTCCGTCTGAACCATCTACGATTACGTAATATTCTCTCTTCTTATGTGTGTATTTGCCCTGCCATATTGGTACATGAAGTAATTCTGGTGTTCCAGTTACGCATTGGGTTTGAAGTGCTTCAAGATGATGATGTTTTTGCTTAATTATATTTTCCTGAACCTGAGAAACAAGAGTCTTCGCCATTTCCTTTGACGTGTCCTCGTCAATATCTCCATTGAGAACCTTTATGCTTTTCATTATTTTTGAATTGTTGAAATCTACTCTCTGTTCAAGTTTGAAATTATAAGAGTCTGGCTGTAGATGGGGTCTGTCTTTAATTGCAAGTACTGGGAACTGATAGTTCTGAGAAAAAGTTCCACCTCTGATGGCATTGTTTCCACCCATGCCTCCACTCATCATTCCACCTATCATCATTCCATCAATCATACCTCCACCCATTCCGCCTCCACGGCCGCCCATTGCATCATCTGCAACACCCATAATGGCGGCATCCATTGCCAGAGTTCCAACCTCAGCAGCAACATTCAGGTATTTAAAACTTGAATTGGCACCTGTGGGGACTATCCAGTATGGAACATAGGTCAAAGTCAATTCTTCTTCTTTAGACTCCTCAAACATGTGTCTCCCAAGAAGACCCTTGTCAAGATGCTTCTTTATTATTTCATGTAACTGATTTGTGTCCTCGACTGAAAGATTGAGCATTGTATGTTTTGAAACATTTGTCCATCCCGTATTACCAAGTGTAACGCTGGTTCCACAGTATTCACATGTCACAACCATTTCTCCCTGTGTGGGTTTTATGGGTGCGCCACATCCAGGGCATTTAAGCTCTGTGACGCCACTCTGTGCAATCACTGTTCTGGCTTCTGTTGTGTTTTGCTGTCCATTCTGGTTTCCGGCAGCATTCTGTTGGCTAGCAGTTCCTACCCTGTTTCCGCATTTAGAGCAGAAAACAGCGTCATCTGGGAGCTGAGCTCCGCATTTGTCACAATACATTTTTTCACCCCGTTATCTTCTGTCCACAATCTGGGCAGAACTTTGAATTAGCTGGAATTTCAGATCCACACTTTGGACATTTAATTGTTGCTGGCTGCTGTATTCTCATGTCATTTCCGCAATTCGGGCAGAAATTGCTTGTTGAGGGTACCGCTGCTCCACATTTTGGGCATGTCCTTGTTTGAGCCTGCTGTGCTGTTCCAGCATTCTGGTTATTTACGTTTTGGTTATTTGCATTTTGCATATTTGCCATCATCGGACCGGACATTGCATAACCAACTCCGGCTCCAGCACCCATTCCAACTCCCATACCTGCACCCAAACCGGCAAATCCATTGGGATTCTTTGATGCATCAACCATAGCTTGTCCTGCCTGATACTGTATGTAGTTAACACCAAGAACTGACATTTCTGATCTTGTGTCTACAGCCTTCTGAACCTCATCAGGAAGCGATATGTTAATTCCCTGTAATTTATCTATCTCAATTCCATATTGCTGAAAGCTTGAAGGCGCCATACCCAGAACAGCCTGCTCGATAGTTGAGAGATTTGCTGGTATATCAGTCACTTTCATTCCAGTGTCCTTTAACTTTCCAAGTGCATTGTAAAGTAGCAGTATTATTTGATCTTTCAACCTTGATTCTACGTCTGTGGTTGAATCGACATTAAATGTTCCAACAAACTGATTTATGAATAATGCAGGATCTGAAATTTTCCATCTGTATTCACCGAATGCTCTTAGATTTACAATGCCAAAAGCGGCATCCATGAACTGGTAAGGGCTGCTACTACCATATTTACCATCCATGATTCTTCTCTGTACATAATAGACTTCAGCCTGTTGTTGAACACCTGAAAAATATTTCAGGAGATCGCCTACAACTGGGGCATTGAAATCTGTAAGTGCGTATCTTCCGGGCTTATCAAAATAAGTCAGCACTTTTCCATCTCTGTAAAAAACAGCAGTTTCATCCTCTCTTACTACAATGTTATCATTAAGACGTATTAATCTTGGAACCTTCCACATGGCGTTTCCTTCCTTAAATTGGGTTTCCCATGCTATTGTTATTGATCCAAATACGCTTCCTCCCTTATATGGAATATCTTTTGACTTCTTTCCAAACATCTAAATCACTCTTTTATACCTTCAACAGTTTCTATTCTCTGAGACCAAGCTCTTTTAGCATCTTTAATCATATCAGAAATTCTGTTCAGGGAAGCAAGTATGTCTGGGTCCTGCATCCCAGACACATTTTCAAGCTGTGAACAGGTATCCGCAATTTCCTTGCATTTTGAAACAAATTCAAAGTCATATTCATAAAGTCTGTCAAGAACTGTAGTATTTACCTGAATCGCGGGTGCAAATCCTGAATATCCCTGCTGTCCGTGAACTATATCACCCTGAAATGTCTCAACCACTGATATTGTATTACCAATAAAGTTCAGAGAACCGAATTTATTAAAATTTATTGCATTCTGACGTGCGGTTGTTAATGAACTTACAGCTCTTCCAAGAACTCCTCCTATCTGTGATCTCAATAGTTCGTCCGCTGTTCTAATATCTTCCTTTTCCCTGTATCCCTTAAAACCTGGAATTACAAGTTGAATCTTTTTAAGTATGGACTGGTTTTTGTCTACAGCCACCCTAATGTCTTTATCTCCATTCTGAGTGTCCATTCAGATGTAACATGTAATTTATGCTATTAAATATTAGGCTATCTTTTATTATGTTCAAAAGAAATGCATCCTAATAAGGAAGAAAATATTATATTAAGCCATATATCATAACCTAAATCATGATTCTACACGATCACCTTTCAGACAAATTGAAGTCATTGAACAAAAAGGGCAATGTTATCAAACTTTTTGTTTGTGGTCCGACAGTTTATGATGAACCACATCTTGGGCATATTAAAACATACATTACATTTGACGTTCTAGCAAAATATCTGAGGCATAAGGGGTATTCAGTTTTTTTTCTTGAGAACATTACAGATATAGACGATAAGATCATAAACAGAGCAATGGAAACGGATCAGAATCCTCTTGAACTTTCCTCGTTATATTTTCAAAAGTTCATAGAAGCAATGAAATTCGCAAAAATAGATTCCGTAAATTTTTATGCTCCTGCCACTGAGCACATTAAGGAAATAATAAGGCAAATAAAAATTCTGGAGAGGCGTGGATACACATATAAACTACCGGATGGGATATATTATCGGGTCTGGATGGACCGGAACTATGGTATTTTATCCGGTCAAAAGGCAGATAAACTCGAACAGGGTAAGAGAGCAACAGTTTCCGATTTCAAAGAAGATACAAGGGATTTTGTTCTATGGAAATTTCAGAAGACAGAAAAAGAACCTGCATGGATGAGTCCATGGGGAATGGGAAGACCAGGCTGGCATATAGAAGACACTGCAATATCTGGTAAGTATTTCGGAAACCACTATGATATACACGGTGCCGGAACAGATCTATTGTTTCCTCACCATGAATCTGAACTTTCCATAATGTCATCACTGAAGGGTAATAGCAGAGTGGTTGATTTCTGGATTTATTCCGGATTATTAAAAATTAATGGAACAAAAATGTCCAAGTCAGAGAATAATTTCATTACAGTTAAGGAGATATCAGAGAAATATTCATCAGAAACTGTCAGGATGGCCTTTCTGTCAAATAATTATGCCTCGGAGACAGATTTCTCCGAATCTCTGCTTGAAGAAGCGAAGAAAAACGTGGAATACATAAACAGGGCTTATATGCTACTTTCTGGAGTAAGAGGAAAGGGGAAGAAGCTTGATTACGGTAATTTATTTAAGGCAATTGATAGAGAGATGGAAAAGGATTTGAATACAAGAAGTTCAGTAGCAGGTTTACTTGAAGTATGCTCAATGATATATAAAAACATTGACAATATGGATGAGACCGATGCAAATTTATTGAAAACTAGAATAGATGAGATCGACTCCTATCTGGGAATATTGGTAAGAGAAAGCACAGTTTTAAGTAAAAAATCAATAGAGGAACTTGTAAAGTTAAGGGAAAATCTAAGAAAAGAGAGAAAATATGAGTATTCTGATGTACTTAGAAACGCACTTCAGGAATCTGGGGTCATAATTGAGGATGGCCAGGGAAAATCAGGGTGGCATTATGAACTCAGATAGGGCTTTCATCGGTGTTGATTTTGTAGTAGATTTTGTAGATGGGAAATTCGGGTCAGAAAATGCGAGAAAGGTTGCAACAAAGGCTGAAGAATTCCTGAAAAAAATAGATTCATCAGAAACAGTCGTACTTACACTGGATTCACACATGACAAATGATCCAGAGTTTCGTGTTTGGGGTGAACACTGTTTAAGAAATACTCCCGGTTCATACCTTTATGGAAATCTGGATAAAATAAATGCATACCACATTGAAAAAAGATTCTATGATGCATTTTTTCAAAGTGATCTTGACGGTTTTCTTAGAGCTAAGGAAATAAGGGAAGTTTATATTTTCGGTATAAGTACAGATATTTGCGTTCTTCATACAGTTGCAGGTGCATTTTTTAGATACTATAATATCACAATAATCGATGACCTGTGCGCATCCCTTAGAGAGGAAGATCACAATCTGGCACTTAATCAGATGAAAAGGCTATACGGTGTTAAAACAATTAAATCAGGTGAACTGGTGAATCTAAATGAGTGAAGGAAAGTTCTTTATTGCGACAGAGAAGGAGATAATTGATGGAAAGGCAAGCGATGTATATTTCAGCAGAACACTGAATCTTGTAATGCCAGAAAAGAAGATTGTAGTTGCTGAAATTACATCCTCTGTCATCGAACAATGGATTAACTTTACAGGTCTGGAGGAGGTAACTAATCTGTTAGAAGGCAGAAATATCGATGTGTGGGCAATTCCAGAGGGTACTCTTATGGCAACGAGGGATTCCCTGGGTAGGTCAATTCCATTTATTGTAATGAAGGGGAATTATTCTGAAATAATGGAACTGGAAACCTCTATTCTTGGTTTTATATGTCAATCGTCCGGAATAAGTACAGAGGCAACAAAAGTCTATATGGCCTGCCATCCAAAGCCATATGTCTCCTTTGGTATTAGGAGAATGCATCCAGGCATATCACCAATGATTGACAGGGCAGCATATATTGGTGGAGCCGCCGGTGTATCCGGAATACTCGGTGCCGAGGCAATTGGAATTGAACCTTCAGGTACAATGCCTCATTCAGTGGCTCTTTTAATGGGAGAGGAAAGAGCATGGGAATATATTGCAAATAATTTTCCAGCTGGCACAAGAACTCTTTTGATAGACACATTTGGTGACGAAAAGTTCAAGGCAATTGAAGCTGCTGAAAAGTTCCCACAAATTGATTTCATAAGGATTGACACACCCTCATCAAGGAGGGGAAATTTTCCACAAATAATCAGGGAAATTAGATGGGAGCTTGATATTAGAGGTTTCTCCAAAATCAAAATAATGGTATCTGGAGGTTTGAAGAAGGAACAGATCCAGGAACTAAAAGATGCAGGAGTTGATAGTTTTGGAGTAGGAACCTCAATTGCTTCGGCTCGTTCAATTGATTTTGCAATGGATATCGTTGAAATTGATGGCAGGCCAATAACAAAGAGGGGAAAATTATCTGGGATGAAGAACGTGTATAGATGTGATAAGTGCAGTTTCACTACCATAGGGTTGTTCAATGAAAAACAGGTTTGCAAGGATCACGGTGAAATGACTCCATTGCTTAAACAGATCATTCATAAAGGGAAGAGGACTTCACCAAAACTTAACGCTGGGAAAATCAGAGAAAGAAGTATAAAAATGGCTATGGAACTGATGAATCAGTTCAAAGAATAGTGCATTTGATGATTTTGACCTGGGAAACAGGTCTATCGTTTCTGTCAGTCTTTGTTTTTCCTATGGCCTCAACAACTGGCATCCCTTCAATAACTTTCCCAAATACTGGGTGTTTTCCATCAAGGTAAATATTATCCACAAGGTTTATAAAAAATTGACTTCCACCTGTATTCGGCCCAGCATTTGCCATTGATATGGTTCCCTTTTTGTTGTGATTGTCCTTGGAGAATTCATCTTTGATCGTATATCCTGGTCCACCCATTCCGGTTCCCTTAGGGTCTCCTCCCTGTATCATAAACCCATCAATTACTCTGTGAAAAATTGTACCATCGTAAAACCCCTTTTTTGCAAGGGTAATAAAATTTCCTGCAGTTATGGGCATGTTCTCCTCATCTAACTGTACCTTAAAATTTCCAGCCGTTGTTTTAAATTCAGCTACCTTCATACGTACCAAGGGGTCTATTGCAATCAATATTATTAGATGTTCTGTCCATATCTATGGCAAATTCTTTTTAACTTCTATTCCCAAAGATCTGGAAATTATAATATAACAATTAACTATTGATAATTATGATTGTTGTTGAAAACAGGATCAGGGTTGCCAGGGACTTCAGAAATGAATTTGAGGAAAGATTCAAGAATAGACAGTCTAACCTGAAGAAATTTCACGGTTTTGTCAGGAATTATATACTTAAACCAACGGGAAATGATGACGAATACGTTGTTATGACTCTGTGGGACTCGAGGAAGGACTTTGATACCTGGACAGATTCCTCTGACTTCAAAGAATCACATTCTATGCCAATGCCACAGGGGGCAATACTTGATCGTCCAGTACTCAAAATTCATGAAATCATACAGGAAATTTAGAAATCTAAATCTAAAGGATGATAATATACCTCCATGGAACTGATCAGAAAGGGAAAGGTTAAGGATGTATATGACAATGGAAACACTCTAATTTTTAAATTTTCGGACAGGATCTCTGTTTTTGATAAAATTATACCGGTCAATGTGCCCAATAAGGGGGAATCAGTTTGCAGAACTTCTGCTTACTGGTTTGATTTTGTTCAGAAGAACCTGGGAATCAAAACTCATTTTCTCTCCCTGAAAGCAAATAATGAAATGGAGGTCAGGAAATACAGAGTAAATGAGTCTGGTGGATCTAAACACTGGATCAACTTTCTCATCCCACTGGAATTTGTAATGAGACATTATGCGGCTGGTACACTTGTTGATAGAATTAAGTCTGGAAAAATCAAAAAGGAAGACCTCGGGATGAATCATATTCCTGAAAAGGGAGAGAAGCTAGATGAACCTTTTTTTGAAATGACAACAAAATTTGAAAAAACTGATAGACCTCTGAATTTTCGAGAAGCTTCAGAAATTGGTGGATTGACAGAAGAGGAAGTATATAAAATACGTGATATCATTGCAAAAATTGATAGAAAGATTCAGGACGAAGTAGGAAAAAGAGGACTAATTCATGCAGATGGAAAGAAGGAATTTGCGCTTGGAGATGGCAGGGAAATAATAATTGTGGACACATTCGGGACGGCGGATGAGGACAGGTTCTGGGAAATGCAGGAATATGAAAATGGGAAAATCGTGGAACTTTCAAAGGAAAGTGTCAGAAAATATTACAGGGACAATGGCTATTACGATAGACTGTACGAGGCAAGAGGAAAAGGGGAGAAGGAACCAGATATTGAAGCCCTACCAAAAAATATTATAGAATCAACATCAAAATTATATCGTACAATGTACGAAAGGATCACCGGTCAAAACTGGTGAATATTCCTACATATTTTGGAAATTGCAATCTCTATATACCTAGTTCAATGTTGGTTTCAAGATGATTCCAAAGGTGGTGTTCAAGTTCGTAGGCCCAGATTGCCTCTGGTACCGATTCAAAGAATGAAATCGGAGTTTTTATTGCCGTTTTCAACTTTGACTCTGAATCTTCTTCTATCCACTCCCGTATTCCCATAATTACATCTATATTATTTGGATCACCTTTAACTATAATGGTGAAAGCCTTATTTGTAGAAAGAAGAGCCCTCATTATACCACCTTTCTTTGCCTGAATAATTTGAGTGTGATCCAGATTAATTCTCTGAGTAATAAATCCCTCTTCCTTGAAGAAGCTTAATACAAGATTTCCAAGTTTCTGCATATCTACCTGTTCATTCAGGTATATTCTATTTGTGAAGTGCATGATCGGGAAATAAAGAAATAGTTATAATATTATCTAAACAATTATACTCAATGGACATTGATATAGGACTTTCTAGAATCAGAAGAAGAATAAATGGGGCAACTCGTGTCCTTGCCCTCGACCTGGAAACACTGGTGAAGGAAGGATTTTTGAGAAATGAATCAATAGTAGCAGTATCTGTAGGAACGCTTCAGGGAAAATATGATGTAATAATGGCTGATCCCAGTAATTATAACGAATATGATCTCCTGTTCCAGTTACAGGATTTTGTGGATTCATATCAGCCAGAAGTTATCATCGGCTATAACCACGTGAGTTATGATATTACACTGATAAACACAAAATTGGTTAGCTTACCATACTCCAAACAGTTGTTTGCATTGAAATTTTTCTTTGGCACATCTTATTTACTTGACATGATGTATGCCTGCGCTCTTGATATGAGAGTAAAAACAGGAGATTACAATATCAGGAGCCTCAGGAAAATAGTAAATTCCGAGTTATATAATGAACTTGACCTAATGAGAGTCAAAGAAAATATTCAGATTGATGGTATGAATCCAGCTGAAGCCGTTGAATTTTTGTGGAAAAATGATTCTAAAAAACTACGTGAATATTCCCTTGGTGATGTTCATGATGTTATAGAACTTTACAAATCCATTTTTAAATATTGAAACGAAATTTGTTGCAATTCATTTTTTCAATCTTCATGTTGAGCAAAATGTCATTCTAAAAAAAATGAAAATTTACGAATGAATGTTTAGAGCAGGCCATATTTGCCTGCCACATTTTCTACATTTTCTACATAGTCTTCGAAAATTCTAAGAATATCCCTTGAAGTTATAATCCCTACAAATTTGCCATTTCTTCCAACCAGTATCCTTCTTATTCCGTTTTTGCTCATTATTACAGTAACCTTCTTTGTTGGTGTGTCCTCAGGAATGCTTCTGATATCGGTTGACATTATTTCACCAAGTTTTACCTTCTCAGGATTTATTCCTGCTGCCATAACTTTACTGACAAAATCCCACTCTGTAACTATTCCTTTTATGGTACCATTTTCTCCTACGAGAACGTATCCTCTATGATCCTTTGCCATTAGCTTTGTGGCTGATGCCACATCAAGATCCTCTGGAAGAGGCGATGGAATTGGTGACATGATATCTTCAGCATTTAGTACCATAACCTGTCATTTTCATAAGATATTTAAAATCAATGTAAGTTAAAATGGCTTCTTAAGGGATTTAAGGAAAAAATATTATTTAATGTAGTTTATCATTATTTTGAAAGATTATTCTTCTTTTTTAACAATTTTAAAGATTTCTTCCAATTCTTTAAAGTAAAAATAAAGATTCAATGGAAAATTATCATCGCTTAATATTGAATTTTATTAGAAATTAAACCACGAATATTTCAAAATTTATATCTCTACCAATTTTTATGCTGGGATCAAATAAGAGATTGTGTTTCTAAGTGAATTATGCAGTCCCAGTGAGTACAAAAGTCCGAGGAGCTAAAAAAATTAAAAAGTATTTAATACACATAGCTATTGACTGAATGGAGTGGAATTAATGGAAAAATTAATGGAAACTGGAACAACAACTGTAGCTATCACTCTCAAAGATGCCGTTATAATGGCAACAGAGAGAAGAGTTACAATGGAGCATTTTATAGCACACAAGGACGGGCAGAAATTATTTCAAATTGACACCTACGCTGGAATGACCATTGCTGGACTTGTAGGAGATGCTCAGGTACTGGTAAGATACATGAAAGCAGAGCTAGAACTATACAGGATGCAAAGAAAAATAAACATTCCAATCAGCGCCGCTGCCACGTTACTTTCAAATATACTAAACCAGACAAAGTTCTATCCTTATATGGTACAAATTCTCATAGGTGGGGTTGATTCAAAGCCACACATCTTTTCGGTAGATGCAGCAGGAGGATCGGTGGAGGATATATTTGTCAGCACAGGATCAGGATCTCCATTTGTGTACGGCGTTCTTGAATCGATGTATAACAAAGACATGACAGTTGATGAAGGGGTAGACCTTGTAATTAAGGGTATATCTGCAGCTAAATCAAGGGATTCAGCATCAGGTGGAATGATAGATGTAGCCGTAATTACCAAAGATAAAGGCTATGTTCAACTCGAAGAATCAGACGTTTTGAGCAGAATTAAAAAGCTAAAATTAAATCTTTAAATATTATTATTAATTACTTTAAAAAAATAAATTTTTCAGGAGTCATCAGAAATGGTATTCAGAGACTATATTGAGGATGCAAAATCCATATTCAAGAGACTTGTTCCGGATAACGAAATTACAGAAGTTGTCTATGAAGGGCCAAATATCGTTGTTTATACAAAGAATGAGGATCTTTTTGCGAACAGGGATGATATTGCAATAAAGGTAGCACAGGAAATCAGAAGAAGGATATTCATTAGGCCAGATCCATCAATTCTCAAGGACGAGGATCAGGTGAGGAAGATCGTTGAAGATACGATCCCCGAAGAGGCGGGACTCAAGGATATTTATTTTGAATCGGATACCGGTGAGGTTGTAATAGAGCTTGAAGAACCTTCTATTATTTCACAGAAAGATTCCGAATATGTACATTCAATAAAAAACAATACTAACTGGTCTCCAAGGATAATCAGGGCACCACCAATGCATTCACATACTGTAAAAGAAGTAAGGGAATTCATGAGGGAGGTCAAAGATGAAAGAAAGAAATTCCTCAATTCATTGGGGCAGAAATTGAATTCTCCTGTTATGATTGGTGAGACCTGGGTAAGGTTAACTGCTCTTGGTGGTCATAGGGAAGTTGGAAGAAGCGCTACCCTGGTATCAACAAATAACTCCAAAATACTCATAGATTGCGGAATGATGAACACAAACACTGCAGGAGAGAAGCCGTGGGAAGGTTCACCATATTTATATCTTCCAGAAGTTCAGCCATTGAGTTCAATTGACGCAGTAATTCTAACGCACGCTCATCTAGATCATTCAGGAATGGCACCAATGCTATACAAGTATGGCTATGAGGGTCCAATCTATATGACTCAGCCCACAAGAGATCTTGCAGTATTGCTCCAGAACGATTTCATAAAGGTAGCGCATATGGAGGGTTATAAAGCTCCATACGAAACAAAGCACATAAGGGAGGAATTGAAGAGAACTATAGTACTGAGAAATAACGAAACAACTGACATTACTCCCGATGTGAGACTTACATTTTACAATGCTGGTCATATTCTTGGATCAGCATCTGTACATCTGCATATAGGAGATGGATTATACAATGTGGTGTTGAGTGGTGATGTCAAGTTTGAAAAGACCTGGCTTTTTAATCCTGCCAATAATAAGTTTCCAAGAGTGGAAACGTTCATGACGGAAAGTACCTATTCAGGAAGGGATGATTACCACAAGACAAGAAAGGATGCATCTGAAATTCTTGTCAATATAATAAATCGTACATTTGAAAGAGGTGGTTCAGTCCTAATTCCTGTTTTTGCAGTAGGAAGGAGCCAGGAGGTAATGATGGTTCTTGAAGAAGCCATGAGAACAGGAGCAATAAAACAGACACCTGTATATCTCGACGGAATGATTATGGAGGCTACAGCAATTCATGCAGCTTACCCAGAGTTCCTAAACAGAAATCTAAGGGAACAGATCATGATTCAGAGAGAAAACCCATTTATGAGTCCTATTTTTAAGAAGGTAGAAACTAGAGAACAGAGATTGCAGATATGCGATTCATCTGAAAGTAATATTGTTCTTGCAACTTCAGGCATGATGAATGGTGGTCCAGTTATGGAGTTCTTCAAGGCATGGTCAGATTCTCCAAAAAATTCTCTGGTGTTTGTCGGTTATCAGGCTGAAGGAACATTCGGTAAAAGGTTGCAGAGAGGAGCAAAGGAAGTAAGCCTGAGTGAGGGTGGTAAGATGACAACCTATCAAGTAAATATGAACGTTGAGACCGCTGAAGGGTTTTCTGGGCACTCGGATAAAAAGCAATTACTTGCATATATTGCAACCATGATGCCAAAACCAAAGAGAATACTTGTAAATCACGGTGAAAGTGAAAATGCACAGGATTTCGCAAGGCAGATTAGACAGAAATTCGGAATAGAATCTCATGCACTGAGGAATCTTGAAACCATTAGACTATACTAGGTGAAATAATTGAGTAAACTTGAAGTTATTATATATGCACCAGGAAAGGAGGAAAACAGGGAAAAATCATTAAAAGAGCTTGTTAGTTTAATAAGTGGATTGAACCCCGGAAGAATTTTCATTAGTCTGGAATCTAACAGTGAATCTGTGGGGAACAAATTGACCGAGGAATTCAAGAATATTCCAGTCAATGTTGTAGAATGCGATTTTGCAGGAAAAGTTCCAGACAAAGGACAATCGACTGACCTACAGGTAAAGAGGAAAGTCCTTGAACTAGGTCTTGAAACGATTGCAAAGTACGTGGAAAATATCAACGAATCTGTTGAATCCTTAAATTCTGAGATTACAATGTCTCTTTTCAGGGCATTTTTTATATTTTACTCAAATGCTATGCCAGAAGATTACAAAATCCTGTACGAAGATAGGAGGATGTGCATCCTTGGAAAATTAGTACACGAGAAAATAGAACATGGTGATCTGCTTATTGTTTCTCCTTGGGACGCATACTGGTTCAAAGATGAGTTTGAAAAGCTGTAGTATTAAAGCACAGCCAATGGGATTAAATATTTCTTGCTCTCAATGGACAATGCAGTTTAAGTATTAGTTTAAATTCCTTATTCTGATGAACAGGTTGCCAAGGTTGATAACAATCATTCTAATTTCTATGATTATTATTTCCGGGTTATCATCCATATATTTGTATCAGACACAGGATCATAACATTTTAAGAGATCGAACGAATTGGATAAATGATTCCATTTCTAAAATAAACGTGTCTACGGAGGTTTCATCTCATCAGGTGCTACTTCCATTGAAACACACGCAAATAAAATTTATCCTAATTGAGGCAAATTCAAATATAACTCCATCGGGAAGATTCTACATCAATGGAGGACTGGCAATGAATGTAACAGGATCCAACCTTTCAGATCTACGTTTTAAAGTGGACGAAAACAGGTTTTATAGATTTCAAATAAATTTCAGTAATAATACATATTTGCCATACTATCTCAATATAACAATAGAAGGTAACACTTCAGTTCCCGTTATTCTTCAATCAACCAGGCACAGCGCAACCAACGTATATATGCCAAAACTGGAGTTAGATAATCAGTATATTTCTCTTATTGTTGCTTTCCTACTTCTAATGCTGTTTCTGGTAGCAATTCCAAGGAAGTATCTTGGGAGAAATTAATTATGACCATAATATTAAAAATCCCACTTTTCGCTGAGTTTTCATAAACTAAAATTAATGTGAGCACAATCAGTTTTAAGCAGTTAAATCACATTAAAAAATAATAATATGCTTATTTATTTCTTTAATTCGTAATAAAGTTTAAAACCATTCAATTAATACTCAGCAACTTGGAAAATAAGACAATATCTATAGTTATCCCTGCATACAACGAGGAATCTCGCATTGCTTCTACCATTAAAGACATTAAGGGTTCTGTAGAAAATCTTAAGGAGATTATTGTTGTTTTTGACGGATCGGATAGAACACCTGAAATCGTAGAATCTATCTGTCCTGATTGTAAGGTAATCCAGCACAATCACAGGCTTGGAAAGGGGAGAGCGGTTAAGGAAGGAATAGAAAAGGCTACTGGAGATATAATAGCATATGTTGATGCAGATGGTTCTATTCCCGCCTCAGAAGTGAATAGGTTGTCAACCCTTCTAACGGATAGAAATTTTGTTGTTTCATCAAGGTGGATGAGAAGTTCTAAAATAAAAGTAAGGCAACCAGGTTACAGGATCATATTTGGAAGGGTATTCCATTATTTCGTATTTTTTCTATTCAGAATGGACATCAAGGATACACAGTGTGGCCTTAAAGTTTTCAGATCAAAATCATTGAAGGAGATAATACAGAAGGTAAGGGTTTTTGACTGGGCATTTGATGTCTCTGTAATCTATCACTCCATGGAATATGGCCTTGAGCCGGTTGAAGTGGGTATAGAATGGAACAACGAGCACGGTTCAAAACTTAGGGTCTTCAAGACCATCCCAAAAATGTTTCTTTCAGTTTTTGGTATGTGGATTATAAATAAGCACAAAAAATCTAGCAAGATCAAGACAATAATCGATAAGATCGAATCAGAGTTCTTTTCCAGAAATATTTAGATATCTCTTATTTGGATATACCGAAATACTCTAATAGAGAGCCTGTTTGAAAAAATATTTAGAAATAGAAGAATCGACAGTAAGGCATATTCTTCCCCACCATATCTTATAAAATGTTTTAATTCAGAGGTCATTATTCTAAAAGTTTTGCCCCTTCTATATTTATCGTATATTGCTAAATTTCCCTTCATCTTCAAAAGCATATAGTTATACGGTAAATTATTCACTCCTTTTATATAACTCTTGAAAGTTCTTCTTAGATTTTCAATTGACTCTTTGGTGAACTTTAGCCTCCTGTTTCTAAAATCTGTGACATCCGTTTTAAGTCCAGTAATACTTTCATGCTTTCTATACATAGTAAGTCGATTTTTGCAAAGCCCAAACGATGCCTCTTTACCTGTACCAAGAAGAAACAGGATCTTATCTAAACTTCTATTAGATTGATACACTATTTGTGAAATAGATTTTGCGAATGGCGCATCCATGGAAGCACATGATACGTACCAGTCTGCTCTGGAAGATAGAATTTTTCCCCATTCTCTCCCACTTAGTTTCTCGCTACTGTATACTTTAAACTTAGTCGCTTCTTCATTAGTAGCCCGAGCGGTATTCCATGTAGTTTCCTCAGAAATGATCTGGATATCGTTGTGAACGAATAAAAGCCCCTTGTTTTCATCAAAAATCTTTCTTATTAGTGCTATTTTAATAGGATTAAACATGTCGTCGTCATCAAGGAAGCAGATTATATTCCCTGAAGATGCTTTGATTCCAAGGGAGAGTTTACTCCCAAAACTCTCTTCATCTGTATATATGTTCACTGCACCAGAATTCATGAGGAAAGAATCTATTTTATCGTCAACGAAATTCTTCACTACCACGATTTCAATTTCAACACCAGGATTCACCTGATGCAACACTGAGTTAACTGCTTCCAAAAGATATTTTTTTCTATTATGGGCAGTTATTACTACAGAGACTTTTTCTATCATATCAACTCTCCGTAGAGCTTTATCAGTCTGTCTATTATTTCATCCTTTGAAAATCTTTTTTTTAGAGATTCTTTCAATTGTTCATGATCCTCTATCTTCATTTCACTATCAATAATCTTTCGCATCTGTTCTGGGCTATTTGCAATTTTTAGACCCCCCATCTCCTGTAGTTCGGTGGCAATGCCTGCGTTGTTTGCGATTACCATAGTACCAAGATAGGATGCTTGAACCATGGATATGCCGAATCCTTCAAAGATAGATCCAGATAGGTAAAACCTCGCTTTTCTAATAAGTGAAAATAGTTCATCCTCATTTATGGAACCCAGTACCCTTATCTCCACTTTCATCTGAGTGGCTTTTAACTTAATTTCTTCAAAATAATTAGTATCTGGTATGTTTCCACATAGAACTAATGGAATTTTTAACCCCTTCATTGCTTCCAGTATAAATTCAATATTTTTATTCCTCTGAAGCCCACCTGCATGTATAAAAAAGTTTTTTTCAACCAGATTGTATTTTTCCAGAACACCCCTGTCTAATGAAATTTCATCCATCCTTTTGAAATCCACAGGGTTTGGAAGAACAGTTATTTTATTTGTTATTTTAGGAAACATTCTCTCAGAAATTCGCTTTTCCACATCTGTTAGACAGATTATCTTATCAAATTTATTGAGAAATGAGGGCATAAACCTGCCATAATAAAGCCTGTTAATCATACCGCCGTAAATTAGCTGATAATAGCCATGAGCAGTAAAAACTTTCTTTGATTTGATTCTATTCAGGTGAGTATAAAGGTAATCAGAGCTCCATACCCTCTGTCCCTGCACATGAAGAATATCGCAATCAGAATCTTCAATTTCTTTCCAGTATCCGGATGCCGGGAACCTGAACTTCCCCACTCTTTTTAGTCTAATACCGTGATATAATATGTTTTTCTCATCCTTTAATTGCTTCAGGTCTTCATAGTCGGAAAAAACATGAACCGTATTATTCCTTAAAGCCAATGCATCTACCACAGTCTTTACTACAGTTTCAGTTCCACCGGAATGTGGGTAGTAATGATGACTGGTTTGTGCAATATTCATTTGTTTTCCGTTACAAGACTGTCCCTTATTAACTTTATACCGTCAATAAGTTTCATCGGGTTCTTTACAATTGTATTATGGGCTATCAATTCGTCTGCTTCATCAACTATGAACGGCTTTTTCTCTGTTTTTAACTTTTTTCCAGTTACCTTTTCTACCATTGATATAACTTCATTAACACTCGTTCCCACACCAGAACCAATTTCATAATCTCCCGGGTTTATATTTCCATTTACAACTTCAAGAACTGTTTTGGCTAAATCAAGCACATTGACGTAATCCCTTACATGGCTTCCATCTCCATAGATTGTTGCGGTCTGTTCTTTAAGTGCTGCATTGGTAAAAAGATATATTGCACCCTTTCTTGCAGTCGTTCCATATATATTGAAAAGGCGGAAGATGATTACTCTTGTGGAATACAGTTTTCTGTAAAGGTTTATCCATTCTACAGCCTGTTTTTTGGTTAGGGAATAGGGATTAGAAGGTTCAGCAGTTGATCCTGATGAAGGGAAGAGGAATAGTGAATCATGTTTTCTGGCAAGCTCAAGATATTTCATGGTAAGACCTAATCCATCTTCAAAATACTCATATGGTTTAGAAAATGAATTCCTTATGAGTGTTCTGGCTCCAAAGTGAAGTATAATATCATATTTCTTTTTTTCATCTACACTATCTCCAATATCTACGCCATCCGGACTATAACCATTTTCCTGAAGGCACTTCATGATCTCTGTTCCTATGAACCCTTTGCTTCCCGTAACAAGTATATTCATAGAAGCTAATTTATTCATATGTAAAAATCTTTTAGTTGCCTTCATTTTTCCCAAAACAGTCATTCGTTTCTTATTTTGTTTAAAAAGTTGAAAAATTTCTCATTGACCATGGCTAATTCATAGTTCTTTCTAAAGAATTCATAGGTTAGTTCTCCCTGCTTTCTGGTTTCATCCAGGTTGTCTGCAGCCTTATTTATCTCTTCTATAATGCAACTTGTATTCGGTTCTACGAAAGTCAGAAACGATTCGTTTCCGCTTCCACCAAAGGCTCCTTTCAGAAATCTGGAGGTTATTATCTTACAGCCCGCTGACATCGCTTCTATAATTGTGTTTGGAAATGAGTCCCAGAGAGTAGGGTAAATAAAAACATCGCTTTTGCAATATATTTTATTTAGTTCCTCATCACTTACAATTCCCCGGAAATTTACATTTTTTAATCCTAAATAGCTATCCTCCGTCAGTGTTCCAGCACCAACAATATCAAGGTAACAATCTTCTCTTTTGATGTTTGTCCATGCAGTAAGCAGAATTTGAATACCCTTTATTGTTTCAAGTCTCCCAACAAAGAGAAATCTGGTTAAATCTCCTGTTTTTTTATTACAGTTTCTGGATGTAGTGCCATTTGGAATGACTGCAACTTCGGCTTTCGTTCCTATAATTTTCTCTATTTTTTCCCTGCCTGGAAATACGTGAAAATATGAGATATCCCTGTAGATTATACCACTTCTGTACAGTTTTGCCTTTAGTCTGGAGATAAAACCATCATTGCCAAATTCTGTATGATTACTTCCAACTATCTTCTTTCCTTTAAACAGTTTCCAGTACTGGTTCTTTGTTAAATATACTATTTCAACGCCCGACAAATTTAATTTTTTGGAATATGATCTTTTAAAAAATGTCAGCATAATTGGTATAATTGCATTATCTAAGAGGAAAGAAAGCATTTTAGATCTTCTCAAAAAATTAAATTTATTTTCAATCAAATTAAGTTTTTGTTCATGGTCAATTTGTGAAATTTGATTGACCACTGAAAATCTGGCTCTATCAGCATAATCTGTCGAAATAATTATTATCTTTTGATCATTTGGTCTTCCTTTTACTGTATTCAAAGTCCATCTTTCCACTCCTCCGCCCATTTTTAGGTCAGTTGTCAGAAAGATGGCTATCGACATTGGTTCAGCATTGCCTCTGATTATATATGTTTTCGATATTGCATAATTTTAAATCATTGAATTGATCACAGTTACGAAGTAGATTTGATGTATAATGAAGGTGATAAAGAGGATATCCCTAAAAATCAGAAATCCAAAAGAAACTTTAGCATTGGAAAGATCTACACGGAAATATGGAAAATTAGATGGGTTTTATTTCTTTTTATTTCTTTTTCAGTAATTTACTCATCAATTTCATATTTGAGATATTTATCATTTTCAGAGAATGTTTATGATCTGGGAGTTAATGCATCCCTTGCATATAACGTAATTTACGGGCAGACCTTTCTTGGACAGGTAATGAGTGGTGGAGTAGCCACAAATAAGCTAATATATATCCCTATTGGATTTATTTATGCTCTATTTCCAAAAGAATATTTTCTCCTTTTTCTACAGGATTTTTTTCTATCATTTTCTGGAGTTGTAGTTTATTTGATCGCCAGCGAAGTGTTAAAGTCAAAAAAATTTGCCCTTTTGATCAGTTTAATATTTTATCTCTATTATCCACTATCAGGTGTATTCTGGTTTGATTTCCATTATATGGCATTCTTTCCAACATTCTTCCTGCTAGGAGTATATTATTATATTAGAAGAGATACATCAAAGTGGTTGATTTTCCTCTCTCTGGCTTCTATCACAGACCTAATGTCTCCAGTGATTGTATTCCTGTTCCTTGCTATCATGGTTATGCAGAGATGGATATCATCTGGTAAATTCAATATTATGAAGTATGAATTATCAGAGGCAATATTTGCGATAATAATATTTATTCTCCCAAGCATATATTACCTAAAATTTTACCCCTCCCACTATATTGGCATAAATCTTAACCCTGGGATTTATGGTAATGTATGGTTTAAGGCTGAATTTTTTGTCAGAATCATGTTACCATTTCTCTTTATACCTCTTCTTGGAATTGAATTTTTGATTTTACTCTTACCCTATGGCTTACTCCTCTTTACAAATTCATACCTACCTTATGAATCTCAGATGTTTTTCCAGTATCCAAGTCTTTATGTATCCACACTGTTCATTGCATTTATATTTGGGTTGAGAAGATTCATTAAAATATCAGGAAAGAGGTTCAATATTAGAAAATTGCTTGTGATTATACTAATTTTAAACATAATTCTTTTCTATCTCTTTACGCCTATAGGAAATTTAATTCCAGCACAGCAGAATGATCATCCTCAGGAAGAATACGTCGTGGGGTCTTCAACCATCCTTTATAGCACATATGAAAAGATAATTCCAACAAAGGCTGATGGCTATCTAATGTCATTCATCAACAATATTCCACATGGTTCTTCAGTATTAATAGCAGGAAACTTACCTGAGTTGGAACAGGGATATATGCCAGTCTGTTTAAATTCTAATTTCAATACAACTATTCCAGATTATATCATAACAGATCCTTACAGTTATTTTTTCACATCGCCTGTTGCAACAGGGATTCATGTTAATAATTCTCCCATAATTAAAATAAATTACCTGCTAAATAATTTTAATTATAAACTCACTTATTTCTATAAGGGAGTCGCCCTTTATCAGCTTAATTCAGTTTTATCACCAGTAATATACGGTTATTTGAATGAGAATTCATCATCAGTAATCCAGAAAGATAAGGGAATAAGCTATTATAATGTAGGTCTCATTGCTCCCGGTTGCTATAATCTAACTCTAAAGGGGTTATCCGGAAAGAACAATCTTTCATTATTATCGCTGAATAAGGAGATATCTGTCATAGGGAAAGGGAACGATTTCATAAAAATAAGATCGAATTCATACTTCCGTAATATAAAAATTTATTTAAGTCTCGATTCAATTACAGTTATTAAGCAGGAACTTAAATTGAAGCAGTACAGCGCTAATAGCAGGTGATTTAAATAGAAAGGGAGAATCTTGAGAACTTTGATCTTATAATCCAGAGGATTGGATTCCTTGCTCTTGGTATTCTCCTGATTTATCTTCCATATAGCATATATGGTTATGTTGGTTATTCAGGCCCATTCTACATAATGATTGAATTTCTTCTCGCTATCTTCGGGTTTCTCTTTATAGTACTTTCTACGCTATCGGGTAAAAGAAGGGAAATAACCAAACGATTTCTTAGGCTAGTAATCATAATTGCAATAATTAGCGTTGGTTCAGTAATCTTTTTAATAGGCATGTCAATGAAACAAACATATACAGACGAATTCGCCATTGAGGTACTATCGGCAAAGAGATTTCTATCTGGTTTAAATCCTTATGGCTTTCAGTACGCGTTGAAAAGTATGGAATCCTATGGTGTTCCACTTTCAAGCCTCACTCCAAAGCTTTCCGGAGGGTACGTCACAAATCTTCAATATCCTGATTTATCATTTTTAATTCTTATACCATTCATACTTCTTCACGTAAATCCTGAAGTAGTCCTCTTCTTCTTTACTTTATTGCTCCTAAGTCTTATTGCCCTGGAATTTATAGAAAGAGACCTAGCTTTTATGGCTCCATTGGCTATTGCTGTTTCACTTTTCAATATAAATTTGATATTTTTCTCATTGAATGGGATAACCGATATAATTTGGATTACTTTTCTTGCTTCTTCTCTGATGCTACTTCAAAAACGTTATATTCCTGGTATTCTTTTTGGTCTTTCTCTTGCATCCAAACAGCTACCCATATTTATCCTCCCATTTCTTCTAATATTTATATACAAAAGATACGGGAGTAGGAAATTATTAGAATTTACTTTAATGGCAGCCGTTTCTTTTATTTTATTAAATTTACCGTTTATCATGAGGGGTCCCACAACATTCTTCACTTCGATCCTTGCACCTGAAAATGCCCCAATAATTGGTATAGGATTTGGTTTATCTCAATTTTATATATCTGGATATATACCATTTGCAGACAGGGAGTTCTTTACCACTCTAATGATATCCGTGTGGCTCTTCTTTGTATTGATTTATGCATATAAATTTGACACCTTAAAATATTCTTTAACAGCCCTCCCTATTATAGTTCTGATATTCAATTTCAGACTTCTGGAGAATTATTTAATGTACTGGCCAATACTGACTCTTTCAACATTGCCATATATAATTAGAAAGGGAAATACCATAGAGCAAAGGAAAGATTTTTCATTTCAGTTTATTCAGAAATTTTACCAGGCAATACATCTAAACAGCAATAAAATAAAGAAAATTTACCGGATAATGGTGCCGGTGATGTTGGTACTGATCATATTGCTCCCAACCTTTGTATTTCTGGAGAATGACAGTTCATATAAGCAAAAAATAAAAATAGAATCCGTAACACCAGAAGGTATGAATAGTACTGGAAGTGTTAATTGTCTCTATGTTAATGTTACATATTCAAGCGAGATTAAAAATCTTTCATTAAGATTCAGAATACTTGAAGATGGTTTTTTGAACAATCCAAATGGTTTTTTCTGGAATTCTACTGAGTTTAAACCCGCTTCAGGAAAATTGTATACATCGTTTCATATACACACCAATGACACATCATATTTTCTTGAAGAGCACAACAGCTATGTAATCATAGCTTACAACTCAAATCTTGAAACCTGGTACCATATAGATATAGGAAAGAATATAAATGTTTAGGAGAATTACTTTAATCGTTTTAAAAACAAATTAGAGTGGAAATCAGTCAGACACGAGGCAGCTAATCTAATAAATGTTGATAAAGATTCTTATGCAGATGCATAAATACTCTTTTAAACTAGCAATATATTTTTAAATATTGACATAGAAAAAATTTAATATCCTAAAAGATATTATGTTGACTATATGGGGGGAGCTTTATTCCTGAACTATCTATCATAATTCCGACATATAACGAATCGCGCAACATACCTATATTGATACACCGTTTGGAAGATATGAATATTGATCATCAAATAGTAGTTGTGGATGACAACAGCCCTGACGGTACGTCAAATGTTGTAGAAAAGCTTGCTGCGAAATACACGAATATTGTATTGGTCAAAAGAGAAGGTAAGCTGGGTATTGCCACAGCCATTAGGGATGGAATGCTGGCATCCAGCAGTAAATACGTAGTTGTAATGGATAGTGATTTACAGCATCCTCCAGAGGTAGTTCCCAGAATTTTAAGAGAGTTAAAGAAGGGAAAGGATGTTGCAATTGCATCAAGATATATTAGGGGAGGAAAAAGCGATTTTAGCTTCTCAAGGGGAATGATATCTAAAGTAGCTACACTTTTAGCTCACATAAACTTACAGGAAACAGAAGGAATAAAAGATCCAATGTCAGGATTTTTTGGGTTCAAAAGGGACATTATAGAACCAGAACAGATCAAGTCAAACGGATACAAGGTTCTTCTAGAAGTGCTGGTTGCATCTGGCACCAGGAATGTTGTTGAGGTTCCATACAGATTCAATAAAAGGGCTGCAGGAAAGAGTAAGTTTGGAATCAAGGAATTTATAAGATACCTTAAATTATTACTCAATCTTTCAGACTACCTGATGGTTAAATTTCTTGTTGTTGGAATCTCAGGGGCAATTCTTAACCTGTTGATGATGAAGTTAATAGTAGGTGGTTTTCATGATCCACTATATATGGGAGCCATACTGGCTCTAGAAGCATCGATTGTCAGCAACTTCATACTAAACAATTACTGGACATATCGCAGAAGAAGGAGTAGTGGCTCAGTACTGAGAAAGTACGCAAGATATAATATGATGAGCAGTCTTGGATCTGCAATATATTTTGCAATGATATTTCTCTTAACTGCATTCAGTGTAAATTATATGCTTGCTACGGGTATCGGCATTCTGGCTTCGTTCTCGACAAACTTCGGGGGAAGTCAGGGTGTAGTATGGCATTTATAATGATACAATAACAATCTTTAACAACTTCTTTTAAATTTAGTTTTATTTGATCTGTATATGAAGTCAGAAACCGAAGTTAAGAAGTTGAGCCGAATCCGCTATTTTGTTTTTGGCTTAGTATTCATTATTTTACCATTCATATCTATAAATTATACGAGTTATCTAGATTATGGTTCAATAATTAATGGAGTAATCCTAGTCGTTCTAGGAATTATTCTTATGTTTGTTTTTCTAACCAGCATAAAAGAATCAAAAATTATCAAAAACCTTCCTTATATTGGTTTTGTGTTATCAATTGTACAACTTTTCTTTGTTATATCAACATTATATCCCAATGCATTAACCGATGAAATTATACTTCAAACATATGCTGCGAAAATTTTTCTTGAGGGCAAAGACCCATATATTAAAAGCAACATGCTTGGTGCATTCAGTTACATAAAGCCATATTCACTTTATGTAACACCGGGATTGAATGGTAAACTGGTGGAAATATTGTTATATCCTGGAATGTCGGTTCTTGCATTTCTACCAGTTGTATATTTCCATCTTCCTGATTATACAACCTTATTCATATTTTCAGCCCTTAATTTTCTGGCTGTTTTTCTATATTTAAGGAAAACTCATATGGAGAAGATTTTACCTTATTTTTCCTTAATAATAATGTTAAGTGTATATACATTCGGGCTTTCAATAGGAGGTTCAACTGATATACTATGGATTTTCTTTCTTGTGTTGGCCTATATCTTCAGGGAAAAACCCTGGCTATCTGGCCTATTTTACGGCTTATCAATTTCATCCAAGCAGCTGGCTATAGTTGCCTTTCCGTTTCTTATCTTTATGATTTTCATGGAAAAAGGAAAATCTTTCAAGCAGTCTTTCGTCTTCTTTAGTCTCGCCGCGTTTTCTTTTCTCCTCACCAACCTTCCTTTTATAATTATGCAGCCTTATGACTGGCTTAGGAACATCGTCGAAGCCGAATTCCAGCCTGTTCTTGGTATAGGCATAGGTTTTTCGGAACTTTCATTCACAGGATTGTTTAAAATTCCATCCACTGTTTTTACACTTATATTCTTAGCAACGATAATAATTACCTTCCTCTTTTATGTACGTTTCTACAGTAAGCTGAAGTACGCACTATTTATCTTTCCTATGCTCATGTTCCTTGTAAATTACAGGGTACTGCTTGGGTATATTGTTGACTGGTCGCTTTTAATCGTTATAAGTTTTGCAGATTATTTAAGAGAAGAAAACATAAAACCACCAACGCTCTCTGATATTAGGGCAAAGCCACTAAACACAGGTATTTATATAACAGGTATCAGGAAATATTTGCAGAAGAATATAACGTTCGCAGTAATAGTTATAATAATTATATCTTTAACGACTGCCGGGTCGATCTATTTATCATACAATGATAATGATAGTAATATTTACCACATAAATGCAGTTGAAAATATGTCAGATCAGCAGTGCATTCCTGGATACATAACATCTATGAATATCAGCATCACTTACCAGCCAGCGCTAGGTTCTAATCTTACCTCTCCAATTTATTTTAGAATAATTCCCAGTACCGCTACGGAAGGTAACTATAATGGCATGCTTTGGTACGCATCTTCATCACTTCATGTTGGGCAAAATTATGTAACCGCATATCCTGAATCATATGCATATCTGTTGAAACAGGGTACCACCTTTAGGATTCAGGCATACTATAACTTTCTTAGTGATTATATTACTGTCAAAGCTCCAAAGATAAACAGAATAGGGATTGCAAACTACAATCTTCAATATCCAACAAACAACCTGAAATCTCCATTTTTATGCTGGGGTGTTGACACAAGTCAGATCAGTAATCGATTTAATTACCACTTAAATAACGGGAATGGTAAATCAGGTAACGGTTTTACGATTTCCCTTTCACCCGATCATAATATCTCGAAGATTAACTGTATAAGGCTTTCAAATTCTGCAGTAAACCTATCTTATTTAAAGAATTCAGGGGATAATCTTAACTTTAATTATTCCTACTCAGGAAATGGGACCTCTGTGACAAATGACAAGATTAAAAATTTTGTTGGAGTAGAAATGACTATAAATGGAATCTATGATATTTACATTGGGATGAATAGAACAGTAAGTGGAAATACGTATTATTCAGGTATAAACCAGTACATATTTATTCAAAGATATGGAAATATAAATTTCACCAGGATATATGCAATAAGCAATATGTTCCATATTGTTCCCGTTACAACAGTATTTAACTACGAACTTTATACCAATGGAACATCAGCACAGAACTTCAGCGTTTCAAACATCAGGTTTTGATAAAAGCTTACTCGTGTGAGTGTTTACGATCAAAAGTTACTTCCTGCATACAAACAGGACAAATTCTTCTTAACTTCTTTCTGGAAATATTGTATATTGCAGATATGGCAAGGGAAGAAAGCAATATAGGAAGAACTTCAGCGCTCCAATCTATTGGGGGTTTTAAATTCCTTTGATACAGGTAAATACTTGTCATATTACTATGTACGAAAATATCCATAAATGTAACTTTTCCGGAATTGTTCAACATTATTGTGTGGTTTCCATATGTTAGGGTAATTGATAGCCCATTTGAATATTCATAGTTCGTGTTGCCTACGCTTATTATAAGTTTTTCAGAAAGAGTACCGGTAAAAACCACCTTGCCTGACTCTATCTTATATTTGATATAATTTAAACCTGGGTGAACTGTAATGTTCTTTTCCTCTGGTGCCATGAAGCCTGAATTCATTGTTAGAACGTTTAGACATTGTTTCACATTTCTGAATTCAATGATTCCATTGGAGCTTTGATATAAGTGACTACCAATGTAAACCGAGAAATTGGAACCATATGAAAGGTTGACTGACTTTAGAATAAAAACTGAAAAAAGAGGGGGAATAGTGAAAACTTTCATATAATATTCAGTCACATTCTTTACGGTGTTGAAGTATCTTAGTTCAGAGTTAACCTCAATGTTTTCATAGTATAGGCTCCTTTTTCTGGGAATATTAAAAGCGTATGAGTAGTTTTTCTCTGAAGTGATTTTTAGGTCATATTTGGATATCTCAGTTGAATTATCATAACTTAATTTGGTAATATATGTTACGTTGATTGGTTTGTAAATAGATTCATTTGCAGATATATTTAGAAAAATGGATGAGTTGTTGTATGAGATCTCAGTTTTTACATTCACATATGGAATATCATAATATGTTTTTGTGTATGTATAAGACCCTAATTTAAAAATATCATTTGACGATATTGAAAAATATTGTGTTTTGTTAAACATTGTAAAGGAAAATATAGAATTCATACATTTGTTACTCCCCTGTTTATACGCCGGGATGATAATGGAAGTGTTAGTACCATATGAATAAGTATTACTGTCGAGGATACAACTTAGGTTAAAATCTTGTTTAACCGTACCTGCTGGATAAATCCCCACAGGACGATAATATATAATTTTATGGTACATGGAATAAGTAACACTCAGTAAGGGTAGGAAGTAAAATAATGAATTATCTGTTGTTATAACCGGAGATTCAGAACTGAGATTGTTTCCAGAGAAATACGATCCTATCATTATGAGTTCTGATCCATTGTTCAATAGAAATCCTTCTTTCTTCAGATTATAAAAGCCCGAGTTTGTGAAAGGCAATGAATTAGCAGAGAATGAAGAGTTAAGTGTAACCAGATGTGTGTCATTCAGCACAATGTAGTTCGTACTAAATCCAGTAATATTGAACGTTGAATTGGAAATAAAACATATAGAAGATTTCCAGATAGTTAGGTTTGAACCATATGGCATACTGATGTTTACAATTTTATCATCATTACAAATACTCTTTAGATAAACTGGATGTACCATGTAGATAGCTGATTCAAAATTGCCATTTCCCGCTGTAATATTAATCTTATTGCTTATGGAATTACAACCAAAGGTGAATGCCATTCCTAGGTAAATACCGCTTCCATTGTATGAAAAATTTCCTTTAAATTTAATCTCGCTTATGGGGAATTTATGGGTTGTGTTTTGGATATAACTATATGTAAAACTACCAGCAGCACTAATCGGTTGGGAACTTTGTCTTAGCGAATCAACATTTCTGTATACTACTTTTGATGAATTTAGGTTCCTGAAAGTTGAATTTCTAAAAACCATCATGTCTTTGGCGTAATACATTCTGATATGACTTAAATTATTACCAATTATGGAATCAGAAACTTGAACTCTATCACCATCAAAACTCAAGGATCCATTAAAGAGAAAGTCAGAGTTGCAAATTCCAACTTCGTATCCTGCGGAAGGTGTTTCGATTGTAAGATTCGTTCCCTTGGTAACTATTATCTCATTCTCAAATGATAGATTAGTCCGGATTTGAAGAAATATATGTTTTTGACCCTCAAATATCAGCATGTAAGACTTTGCAATATTCTGGTTTGTGGTATTTATAGTAAAATTATTATAAATATAAATGTTTTTTAATGTATTGGAATTTGTCACTTGCTGTTCCGGGGATTTTATATTATGACTATTAATCTCACCGGTAATTGGTATAAGAGGTATTAAGATTGAAACAAGGACCACAGGGAGAAGAATCTTTATTGCATTCATCATTCGTGATTTTTTCTCCTTAAAAATATTATGTCATAACGGTTTAATATGCACTTGTATTATTCATTTATGAAGTATGTAAGACTGGGAAAGTCAGGATTGTATGTCTCAGTAATGGCTCTTGGGGCAATGACATTTGGCGACAAGAACAGCTGGAAACTCGGTGGATTAAGCCAGGAACAGACAAATGAAATGGTGAAGAGAGCATACGAATATGGAATAAACCTTTTCGATACTGCGGACGTATATGATGAAGGAGAATCTGAAATAGCTCTTGGAAAGGCCCTGAAGTCGTTTAGAGATGAGATTCACATAGCCACAAAGGTAAGAGGGAGAACTGGAAAAGGCATAAATCAGATTGGTCTAACAAGACATCATATAAGGGAATCCATAAAGGGAAGTCTTGAAAGATTGAAAACAGATCACGTGGAGCTTTATCAAATGCATTCGTTTGACTATCATGTGCCAATAATAGAAACGATTGAAACACTTCAGGATCTTGTCGAAAGAGGGGATATTGATTATCCAGGATTTTCAAATTTTCAGGCATGGCAAATGGCACTATTCAATTCTGTGGCCCGAGAAAACCACTTTGAGGCGTATCATTCGGCACAGATGAATTATTCTCTCTTGAACAGGGATATAGAGCAGGAGGTGTTGCCATACATGAATCATGATGGACTATCACTGCTTGCATGGAGTCCACTTCACGGTGGAGTTTTATCAGGAAAGTATGGCAAGAAAGTTGAAGCGAAAGCAGGTACCAGGTTTGGCGATAGAGGGGTATTTCCACCATTCGATCAGGAAAAGGCAAGATTTGTACTTGAGGTCGCAGAAGAAATAGCAAAAGAACAGGATTGCAAACTTTCAAATGTTGCACTTTCATGGGTAATAGCAAAAAAGGGAATAGTTCTGGTTGGTGCAAGAACTCTGGAGCAATTTGAAGAAAACATGAAGACTCTTGATGTGAATCTAACAGCAGAGCAGGTTAAGAGACTGGATGATGTTTCTGAAGATAGGGAACTTTACCCAGGCTGGATGATAAAGAGACAGGATAGGGGAAGAGATTTCGAAAAAATTTAATTCTCTCTTTTTATTATTTTGTCAAGGGTTTTTGATATCTTGGGAAATATGTCGCTTTTAACCATGAGATATCGAATCTCTGTTTTTCCAAGACTTATGTTGAGGGGATAACTCTCTATTTTCACCTTTTCGTATTCCTGAAGGATGATTGATTCGAACATGGATTCCATTATTGTGGTAAAGTTACTCTTCTTTCCTCGGTTGTATCTTCTTATTTTTACCAAGAAATATGAGGCATAAAGGGACATATAATCTCTTATCTTGAGTTTCACATTCTCATTATGGGATAAGAGAAGTGCATCTCTAAGTCCATAATTGCATCCCATGAAAAGATCAGTAATTACTTTACTCCTTTTCTCCTTCATCATTCGCTGAAATTCTTTCGATGCGAATATCTGGGTTGGTTTGTAAGTAAGGAATCTCTCAATTGACTCCTGACCATTTGTTATATAAAAAAGGATGTTATACTCCTGACTTATCCTTGCAAATAAATCTAAATCTTCTGAAACAGAAAGGTCGTTCCACCCATTTACCTCTGTAAGTATTTCTCTGGGAATAACTATGAATTCACTGTATAACATCCTTTTCTCACGCTGATTTACAAAATTGTACAGGACATCTGAAAATTTAATATCGTAAACTTTTTCAGGATCAAATAAAACTATATGTGTTCCAGTGCTTTTTTTAAAGGCTTCATTTTTAGCCTGACCCCTTTTATAATATCCATAATCTGCAATTTTCAGTGGCTTTTCAACTCTTATTCCTTCAGTGGATACTGAATTAATTGGGAGCAGCGTGGTATTTACTATTATTATTTCATAATCCATTCCAGACTCTTCAGCTATATCAACAATGCTATTCAGAGAATCTTCAAGAAGAGTTTCCTTACCCTTGAAGAGACATAGAAAACTAAGTGATACTAGGGCTTTTTGGCTCTTTTTAAGCTCATAATATTTCAATTGTTGAGTGAAGGATTCTGGCACACTTATGGTATTAGCTATCCATTTAAAAGTTTTTGTTAAAGATATTTTATTTAGACGAACACTATAATTGTTATGAAGATAACTTTATAAATATGAATTAAATTTCACTTTTGTAAAGGAGACTTCATATGGAAACAAATAACAGAATGAAAGGCAGCAAGAAAATAATAGCAACTATTGTTGTTATTGTTGTGATTTTATCAGCAATTGGTGCGATTGAATATGAGCACATTTCCAGCTCGAAAAAGGGACGAATAATAACTGTAAATTCAAACGTTTCTGGCATTCATCTGAACAGGATCGTTTCACTCGATCCGGCGGCAAGTGCTACACTTTATGCCATAGGGGCATTCAAAGATGTTCTGGGAAAGGGTCCTTACACAACATATCCAAAGAGTAATTTACCAAATATGACATGTTATCCAGATATGAGTATTGAACAGATAGTAAATCTTTCTCCACAGGCGGTTATTTCATTTAGCTCTTATCCACCAGGTGAGGTGCAGGAACTTCTGAACGCAAGTATTGATTATATATTTCTCAGCGCAGGATTGAATTCTACATTTACACAAATAATGGCTCAGAACACGTTGCTGGGTGAATTAACTGGCAACCAGAAGAATGCAACACTTCTCAATAACTGGATGAGGGAATCATTGAATGAATTCTCTAATGTAAGTGTTGTCAGCAAGACATTGCTATATGCAATGTGTGTTGAGAATGGTGCAACATGGACCACTGGAAAAGGTACATTTGTGAATGCTATGTTCAATTACTCTCATTTAAATAATATAGCAAATGGATCTGGTTTCTATGAGATATCAAATGAAAACATAGTAAACTCAAATCCTCAGGTAATACTTCTTGGAACATGCTTTAATCAATCCGATCTTGACAAAGAACCCTTTGATTCAACTGGTGCTTATAAGAATAATACGATCTATACCGCATTTAATACAAATCTTTTCTCAGAACCTAACTTCAGAAATATATTTGCCATAGAATGGATGATCTATGAAGTATATCACATAACAGTCAAACTTCCTAAATTTCCATTTGAATTAAATTACAATCCAGAACCTCCAAAGGTTCAGAGTATCTATGAGGATGTTAATGTTTAAAAATAAACAGATTAGGAAATTAATGGTATCACATGGTAGAACGTATACCATATTTTCAATTTCAATTATAGCCTTTTTCCTATCATTTTTCCTTTCTCTGGGGGTAGGGTCGGTAAATGTTGAATTTTTTACCATACTGCGCTCAGTAGGAGAGCAGATCGGAATCAATGTAGGTTCCGTAAAATATTCTGATTATATTATAGTAACTCAGCTGAGAGAACCCGAGATTCTTGGGGCAGCCGCTGTTGGAGCTTCCCTAGGCGTGGGAGGTGCTGTTATCCAGAGTATTTTTAGGAACCCCATATCTGAGCCATATATTACAGGAGTATCCAGTGGGGCAACCCTTGGAGCTGTCATTGCAATAGTTTTTGGAATAACAGTTTTCGGAATTTTCACATTACCCATATTTGCATTTATATTCGCAATACTTATTGTTTCAGGTGTTTATGTTTTATCCTTTAGAAATGGGAGAACTCCTCCTGTTGTATTCCTGCTTACAGGTATCGCCATATCACTTTTTGCAACATCATTTGTGGCCCTATTGCTTTATTCGAAACCGGCTCTTGAGAATAGGATATTTTACTGGATTCTTGGATCGCTTTCAGGTATTTCTTGGCTTGATGACATGATCGTTGTACCTCTGGTTATTGTAACTTCCCTTATACTGGGGTCAATGTACAGGCAGTTAAACGCACTCCAGATGGGAGAGATTTACGCAAAGTCTGTAGGAGTAAATGCCGAAAAATCTAAACTCGCTGCTATAGGGCTTACCACAGTGGCAGTATCTGCATGTGTTTCAATTAGCGGTCTCATCGGATTTGTAGGTCTAATATTCCCACATGTTTCAAGATTATTGTATGGTGGTTCCAATAAGTATGTGATCCCTTCCTCTGCTATTCTTGGTGCAACATTCCTTATTCTCAGCAATGATCTTGCACATTTGATCATAAAGGGAGAGGTTTTACCCATAGGTATTATCACGGGCATAATTGGTGTACCATTTTTCATGATTCTTATGGCAAAAATATCAAAAAGGGGGTATTACAGTGCTTGAACTGAATGACATTCGTTTCAGGCGAGGTGAGCTTGAGATAGGTCCTGTCTCCATGGAACTTTCCCCTGGAGAAATCCTTTCAATCTGCGGAAAAAATGGTTCAGGGAAAACTTCGACACTCACAGCAATCAGTGGTTATATACCCCTGATTGGAGGTTCCATAATTGTGGATGGCGACAATCTTAGGAAATTGAAGCCATCAGTTGTAGCAAGAAAAATTTCCTATGTTCAACAGGAAATTCCGGACCCCATGGGTTTTACAGTAAGGGATGTTATGGAGATTTCTGGCTTTACAAGAATGGGTGGTGATGAAGAAATTGTAGATGCTCTAAAACTATGTGGCGTAGAAAAGTTCATCGATAGGGATTTCTCTACGTTGAGTGGAGGAGAAAAAAGAATGGTGTCCATAGCCGGCGGTATTTATCAGAATGCAGATTATATAATGATGGATGAACCTACGTCATTTCTTGATCTTGACAAAATTAGCACTCTTATTAAGATTCTTAATTCTTTAAAGGAAAAGAGAAAGGGTGTTCTGCTTGTAATGCATGACATAAACTTAGCTAACAGAATATCTGATTCTATCCTTCTTTTCAGGGAAGGTAAGGTTGTTGCCTTCGGAGATAAGGAAGATGTTCTAACAATCCACAATCTAGAAATGGCATATAATGCAAAATTTGCTAAATATTCATCCCCAGAGGGAATAAGATTTTATCCGGTTGAAATGGAGGATTTCACTGATTTTCCCGAAGAAGCCAGGGAAGGTCCTCAACACTCTTAATCTTAAAGCTGTGGTCTATAAAGTACCAGAATCTGGAGTTCACTTTGCATCCATAACTCTGAAGAATAGTGGATATTTTTGATTGAAGATCTATTCCCTTTCTATCAAAGTCCGTTAATAGTATTACTTTAGTATGTTCTGAAGAAACTCTGCTGCAGAAATTTTCTATGGATACACCCTGGTTGATTTTTATGATCTCTCCAGTGACACCAATTTCCCTTAGCGCTGAAACGTCATGATCCCCCTCTACAATAATAGGCGAATTAATATTGTCCCTCAAAACATATTCAACTTCTCTGACGAATTTATTCTCCCTCAGTTCCAGAACCTCCTATTTTTTGCAAAATCAGTTTCCTGTCTTATTATTTCCCTAATAAGGTCATCCTCATCAAAATATCTAACCGAAAGAAGTCTTGTAGCCATTTCTGGCCCTATTCCTCTACCTGCCATGGTCATTAATGCTGTCTTTCCTCTTGCCCTTAGAATGTGAATGGACTTTGTCAGGCTATTTTTCTCCTTAAGTGTAAGTTTTTCGCGGTCAATTGATTCCTTTATGCTATCTCTGCTGAACGGTGAAATTGCTGCAACAAGGTTGCTTCCACAGGAAGGACATCTAAAATTATTTAAATTTTTAACCTTATCTGTATGTGTCCACAGGCACTTTGTGCAGAGCAGTGTCATCTCTTCATTTAGTAGTCTGTCCCTGATCGAATCAATAATTGCCTTGGTTGGTTTTAATGGTGCAATTCTCTCTGAATAATGAGACAGGAACTTTTCTGATCCCTGGCTGAAGTTTTCACGTTCAACAAATTCAATATCATCAATGTTTTTAATGAATAGATTCACAGTATCCATGTCCATATAATCATTCATCATCTTCCTTATACAGTCTTCATAGAGAACCGTGTTTTTATAAGATTCAATTATCTTCTCTATCCTCATTCTTGAAAGATCAGCATCCATCTTAATGACTCCAAATTTTCTTGCCTCGTAAAGGAATATTCCATTGAAAAATCTGGATCTTTTAACAGTATTTTCTATGAGAATTTCAAGATCATGATTCTTCAGCTGTCTAATTATCTCAACCATATCGGCTGACCTCAATTTCTTACCAGTTCTCATATAAATGTGGTATGGAGAATAGTCTGTTTCAACGCTTTCACCTGTTATGGCAGTGAGTAAGGACCCTATTATCTCAGAAAGAGCAAAATTTCCCTTTGTTCCTAATAGTATCTGTATAAGTATCTCCTGTCCATGGGTCTCCACGAACACCTTCCTTGTAAGAGCAAGATCCTGTTTCAGCCACTCTTCAAGTTTCTTTCTTGATCTGGGATCAACGCTTTCATCTATATTGCAGAATTCCCTGTTAAATGAAACTCTTTCAGTTACATCTGTAAGGACAGGTATATCCTCTCCCGTCCATTTGGGGGTGAGGGCAGCAGTATGAAAAGGTTCAACAAATATACTCTGTTCCTCAAGTCTTATTGTTCTCCATGTTGCACCCCTCATAACAAAATAAGCTCCGGGTTCTATTTCATTCAGTACATATCTTTCGTCAAGTGTTCCAACAAATTTCCTGTTGATTACATCTATCACCCTATATGTCTTCTCGCTTGGTATCATTGAAATATTATTTATGAAATATTCAAGCGAGGATGATGATGACATAACGTTAACAGAATCGTACCTGATCTTTCTTGAAACTTTTAAAAAATCTATGATGGAAAGATATTCCTCATAGGATAGGTTTCTCATGGGATAGCTTCTGATAAGTATTTTGTAGAATTTCTCAGTATTAAACTTTCTCATCTCGTGAGATCTTAAAAGTATCTGATTTGCCACTGTTGCATAGGACAGATCTCTGATAAACACCGGTTCAAGTATCTGGTTGTTGATCTGTCCTACTATTGCCATAGCTTCCTCCATTTCAATGAGGTCTCCACAGAGAATTATTCCTCTGGAGATTTTCTGTATCCAGTGACCTGACCTACCGATCCTTTGAATCAACTTGTTTATTTGTCTTGGAGAATTGAACTGTATTACAAGATCTGCAGAACCTATGTCTATCCCAAGTTCCAGAGATGATGTACAAATCAGTCCTTTGATCTCCCTGTTCTTGAATTTTGCCTCTGCCTCTTCCCTGGTTTCTCTAGAAAGGGAACCATGATGAACCATTACTGGTAATTGTCCATAATATAGGGACATTCGAAATGCAATATCCTCCGCCACACTTCTTGTATTCACAAATACAAGTGCACCCTGATGGGACTCAATCAGTTCTTTAATTTTTTTAACTGCCCCTGCATACTCTGGTTCACAGCCCATCTTACTTGCTATGTCATCTGAGGCTTTTTCAGGAATTGTAATCTCAAACTCCATGGTTTTTATCATGGATGTTTTGAGAATTTCTACATTACCAGTATTATAAAGAAATCTAGCTAGTTCCTCTGGATTTCCGACTGTTGCAGATAGTCCTATCCTCTGAAAATTTGGTGACAATTCTGCAAGTCTTTCCAGAGAAATGCTTAACTGCGTCCCTCTTTCATTCTGTGCCAGTTCATGGAGTTCATCTACAATGACATATTTCAAATATTTAAGGTACTCTCTTATCTTTTTTGAGTTTAACAGTATCTGAACCGACTCTGGCGTAGTGATGAGTATATCTGCAGGATTATCCCTGATCTCTCTCCTTTCCTTTTCAGAGATATCACTGTGTCTAACCTGAACACTTATACCCATCTTTTTTCCATAATTCTTGAGTCGGAGTAACATATCCCTGTTCAAAGCTCTTAGTGGTGTGATGAAGAGTGCTGTTATTGGTTTTGTCTCGTTATTAAGTATATAATCAAATATGGGAAAAATAGCGGCTTCTGTCTTTCCGCTTCCTGTTGGAGATATCAGCATGGCGCTTTTTCCACTTCTAATTACTGGGATGAGCATCTCCTGAGCTTCTGTCAATTCTTCAAATTTTAGGGTGTTGAAAAAATCATACATTCTCTGTGAGAAAAAATTTTCAAAATTATTCTCGTTGATAACGACCATTTAAATTGCTCCTTCAGAACCCATCGTCGTCATCGTCATCGTCGTCGTCATCGTCGTCATCATCCCTAGGTCTATAGTTGAATAACACGGCTTCACCTCATGACATCTAAATGATAATAGTATTAAAATGTTTTTTCTAATTTTTTATGAAAAATTAAGTTTATTGACCTTAAGCTGATACCTTAAACATGTCAGGAAACATGAAGGAGATCAATGAAAAAATAAGAGATGTTGTCTTGAGGGTAATGAAAATAGAATCTCCGGAAATCATAATGAAGAATCAGAGTGAACGAATCAGGACATTTATATCACATAGCAGTTACAGTATATTTTCTGTTGGTAAGGCATCCATTCCAATGGTAAAAGGACTGGACAGATCAGTAATAAAAAATTCTAATCTAAGCATATGCCTGACGCCAAGTCCAGAAAATGTTGACGGATTCATGGTGTTTAAGGGAAATCATCCTTTTCCAGAGAATGACACATTTAATTCTTCAGAGGCAATATTTAATTTAATCGGGAAAGATAATTCGGAGAAACTAATTTTCCTTCTTTCAGGAGGGTCATCATCACTATTCGAGAAAGTTGTTCCATGGGTTTCAATCGATCGTTACATGGAAATCATGCATATACTTGTTACAGGAGGTTATCCCATAGAACAGATAAATTCAATCCGATGCATACTTTCAGATGTCAAGTGCGGAAAAATGTTGAATCACAGTAATTATGGTGAAGTCCTTATTCTTGCCATATCAGACGTTCCTGGTGATGACATTTCAGTCATTGGTTCTAACCCATTTTATCCAGGAAAGAGGTTTGACCCGGATAAAGAACTCATGGCAAAGCTCGGAATAGAGAAACATAATATTACATACAGAGAATGCAGGATAGAATCAGATATAATTCTGGCCGGTAAGAAATATGCAGGAGATATGCTCAATAGTATCGAACTGCCCTATGAAAAAATCTTCCTTGGGAATATACTTGATGGAGATGTTAACATCTGCTCAGATAGATTACTGGACCTCCTGAGAAATCAATATAAAAAGACTGGAAAGCCATTCGTCTTTTCAGCATATGGAGAGACAACATCCAGGGTGACTGGAGATGGAAAGGGAGGTAGAAATTGTTACTTATCATCCTTAATACTCAAAAAGACTGAAAAATCAGAGGAATTTTCTTTTGTTTCATTTGCTACAGATGGTCAGGATGGAAACAGTGGCCTCGCCGGGTTCCTGGTTGATAGTACTCTGAAAGAAAGAATTGACAATGACGAGATTGAAAGATATATTCAGAACAGTGACACTGGAAATCTTGCAATCAAGCTTAAGAGAGATATAAACACAGGCCCCTCAGGAAATAATGTATCAGATGTTGTCATTGGATATTATGGTGGTAAGTTACAATGATGCTTCTTCACTCTGATAATGGAACAATGCTGTATGACGATGAGAAAAACATCATTATAAACGGTAAGAAGAGAATTGAAGTTAATCCCGCAGCGGTTTTGAGTCCCGGGGACAGTGTTCTGTTTGACGGTATAAATTATGTAATTATGTCATATACTCCACAATTTTTTCCAAATATAGGTGAGAGGGGAGCACAGATTATCAATGGGAGGGATTCATCTTATATGGTGATGGCATCTGGAATAGAATTTGGATCAACGGTGATAGAAAGTGGAACAGGTTCAGGAGCACTAACGACATACATTCTGAAAATAATCAAGAATTCTGAAGGGTACCTTGGAATTGATCATAATGAAAATTCGGCATTATTTACTAAGAGGAACGTGAAGAACTTCACAGGAATGGATATAAGAATAGATATAGGTGAATTTGAGGACTATAAGTATGAAGGGAGGAAAGTAGATGCCATTTTTCTAGATCTGCCCGAACCCTGGAAGAATGTATCTGAGCAGAGAAAATGGATCCTGTCAGGAAAAAGGATAATCACCTACCTACCAACATTTAATCAGGTAGAAAAAGCAAGAGAGGAATATGAAAAAAATGGATTTCTACATCTGGAAACAGTTGAAATAGAAGGAAGGGACATTCAGGTGAAAACAGGAGCAACCCGTCCTAAATCTACAGGAATTATTCACACAGGTTTCATATCAACTTACATGAAATCCAGTGGATCTGTCCTGAAAATTTGATCTGCGGGGTCTAGTCCGGATCTATTGTAAGGTAAATCTAAATAACAATTATCCATGTCTATTTTTAATGTTAAAGAGTAAAAGTATTGTCAGTATAGACGACGTAGAAACCGAAGATTTTTATGAAATTTTTAAACGTGCGTCTATTTTCAAGAGAGCTGTTAAGGAGGGTAAAATACTGGATCTAATGAAAGGAAAAATTATGGCTACATTTTTCTTTGAACCAAGTACAAGGACAAGATTATCCTTTGAAAGTGCAATGAATAGACTCGGTGGCTCCGTAATAAGTGTTTCCGAGGCAAAAAGCAGTTCAGCAGCAAAGGGGGAAACCATAGCCGATACCATAAGAATGGCTTCTTCATATTCAGATATAGTTGTTATGAGGCATCCAATGGAGGGTGCTGCAAGACTGGCTTCAGAATTTTCTACAGTACCTGTGTTGAATGGAGGAGATGGGTCAGGACAGCATCCCACACAGACTCTTCTTGATCTGTTTACAATTTGGGAAAAATATGGACGAATAGAAGATCTTGAAATTTCGATGATTGGGGATCTAAAATATGGGAGAACTGTTCATTCATTAATAAAGGCTTTGAGCAGGTTTAATAATACAATCAACCTTGTTTCGCCAGAAATATTAAGGATGCCTGAACATTTTTTGAGTTCTATTAAATCTAAGGCGAAGATTAGACCCGATTCCAGTTTGGAAAATGTGCTCGGAACAACGGATGTTTTTTATGTAACAAGAATTCAGAAGGAGAGATTTGTTGATCTTAATGACTACCAGAAAGTAATTGGTTCATACTCTTTTAATCAGGATCTGGTTGAAAGAATGAAGGAAAGTTCCATAATTATGCATCCACTTCCGAGGGTGGACGAAATTGATCCGAGAATAGACAGCAATAAGAGGGCCTATTACTTTATAGAAGCTGCAAATGGTGTTTTTGTAAGGATGGCATTGATTGATATAATTCTGAGAGGTGGAGAATATGAGTGAAGAAAAGGTATTGAAGATAAACAAGATTTCTGATGGTATAGTTATTGATCATATCAATCCAGGAGCAGCACTTGAAGTTTTATCAGTTTTAAAGATTAATGGCCGTGATAAACTTACAGTAAGTGTCCTTATGAATGTTCCAAGCAAGAAGGATGGAACAAAGGATATAGTTAAGGTTGAAAACCGTAAGCTTGCAAAGAAAGAGCTTGACCTAATAAGCATCGTTTCCCCCAACGCAACAATAAATGTAATCGAAAAATTCGAGATAAAGGAAAAATTTAGCGTGAGGATACCACGCGAAGTCAGGAGCATTATAAAATGCAGCAACCAGAACTGTGTAACAAATTCTAAAGAACCAGTTGAATCAAGCTTTAAGGTAGAAATAGAAAAAAACAGTGAAAAATTCAGGTGTCACTACTGTGAAAGAACCATGGACATCAAGGAAGTAAGAGAATCCCTGATGAAATAATCTTTTACACCACTTTTTTTGAAATAAATCCCCTATAAACAGCCTAAAAATTCGGTTAGTGATTATTTTTATATAATGCTCAGTGAACCACTAACTAAAATAATTTGTGGAAGTCTCTTGAAATCTTAAAAGAAGGAAAGCGTAGATTTTTAATTCTAAGGTAATCGGTAGAATTAAATTTTTAAAAATTCTTCTGCAGACTTGAGATTTCAGCTATCATCTTCTGTATTTCCTGTTCTTCTCCTTTCTTTGAGAAGATATTGTGTCTTATTTTTTTCTCTTCGCCTATTTCTTTATACTTATTAGTGTTCTTTTTTATACTTTCTCTGATTATCTTAAGATTGAATTCATCAGTGGGATTGCTTGCTCTTGTAAAAACGAAGGATGCGACAGAATTATTGAACTTCTTTCTTCTGTAGACCAAGGATGAATGTATATTTCTAGCGAAGCCTTCAGACAGATCACTTGCAACTATTGTTACCCAGCTGTTATCCACAAGTCCCGATACAATTTCAGCAGCGTGCCTCAGCTCACGATCCGAAGATAGATTTCTGAATTTTACCTGTACAATGTCAGGGTAAGATATCCTGCTGGCACCGTCCTCTTCGTCCATTATATTTCCGTCTTTATCTGTCATCTTTACAAAGGAACTATCATATTCATCATTAAAATCCTCGTATTTCAGTTTTCCTGAGGAACTCAATTTTCTTTCCTTTTCCTGTGTGATATAGATAATTGCATTCTTCTTTCCTTCATTTGCTTTGATGAGGCCATTATACACATCACTCATTCTGTCACCTATCAGCACAATAGTTTGTTGCATGTAGGTCTGCAATTCCACCGAGTCAAGCTTTTCATTCTCCAGGTTCAATTTATTTACTTCCTCCATTTAAATCACCTAATACCTCCCATATTTTTTTTCTTCATCCCTGTCTACCAAACTTACCCTTTCGTTAGATTTCATTGATTTTTCTATTTCCTGATACTTCTCTATTTTTTCCTCAAAAATCTTTTTTATAAAGCCAGAATCAAAAACATATTCCAGAATCGACTTAATTGCATCTTCCTTTGATGGATAGTAACCCATTCTTATCATTCGTTCAATGTATTCTTCCTGTTTCTTAGAAAGGGATATACCGTTTCCCAGATCCATTCCTTTGAAATTTTTCTTAGATTGTATAAAATCTAGGGCGCAGTTTCTAAGAAACTCTGATCGACTTCCAAAAGACATGTTTTCCTCAAGAAAACTATCTATCAAGTCAAGATCTTCTTCTGAAATCCTTAGTGTAATCTTAATGTCTTTTGATTCAGGATTCATTATTATCTCTAATAGATATACTTGGAGGTATATAAATTTTATGTAAATGACTGTACACAAGTATATACAAAAATAGTCTAAATTGTTACAGTAAATAATTCTATTTTTTAATTAAAAACCAATAATTAAGAGGATTTAACAAACATACATTACATTTCTAATAATAATTTACAATTTTTAAATAAGTACGTCTGTATGGCAATTTTTATAATATAAATATACAAACATATTAAAATCAATATAGTCATGGAATTAATCAATAATAAGCAAGGGCTGGTAAGTCTAACCATATAATAAATCATAGTTATGTCAACTCTTAAATGATTTAAACTTCATTATGTCCATATAGATGCCAAATTAGAAGAACTTTTCACGCATATCAAAAAATAGATCACCATATGCCAGAGTTTAGAGGTAGGTCTTTATTTTTGACCCTGTCCTGACGATGTCCTGCTCTTAATAAAGTCAATTAATGTAGTTTTGAATGTTATTAATTTTCTGTCATATAGCGCTATTTTACGACCAGACTTGGTTTGAATTATGAACAGTTTTTTGCCATCATTCATATCTCTGGTAATATCTTGTATGTCACTGTAGTAGACATTAAATCTCTTGTTTGTGGTAACTATGATTATCTTATCTTCAAATATTTCTATGTCAGCCCTTTTCCTGTACTGTACAATATTGTATCCAATTATAAAGATGGATAGTACCAGAAAAGGAGCGTAGTTTACGACACTTGCCAAAAAATAACCAGGGTAAAAGTAGATTGGCAAAATGACTGCTATTACAAGGAAGATTGCAGATATATATGGAATTACATTTGTCCCTGCCTTAAAAACAGCAAGTGGAACCAAACTCTTCATAATCCAGTATTCCAATTATAAATTATAATTTATCCCAACCCTCAAAGTCAGCATTAAGGAATTCAAATTCTAATGTTTAATAATCACATTTCTGTTTGATATTTTAACAAAATAGCAACTAGTAAGTAACTTAAGATTTATCGTAATACCAGTTCATGACATTCGAAATCAGCACATTTGAAATTCCCATTGCCATAAGGGCTTTAAGAACTGCTTCCATTTACATTCTTGATGATGGTAAAAATAAAATTCTAATCGACACAGGAATGGATGATCAAATAGATACATTTCTGGAAAGTAAGAGGGTTGACATAGAAAGTATAAACATGGTACTCCTCACTCACCTGCATATAGATCATGTAGGGGGAGTTAATAAATTACATAATAATTACAGTCTGAACGGGTACATAGGAAAGGAAGATTTGAGACGAATTGAGGCAATTCAATCCTCAGCTAAAGGTTTCATATCATGGCAGATCGATTACCTACGAAGGAATGGCGTACCAGATAAATTCTTAGAAAATCTTACCGAGAGTCATCCTGTGTTCAGGGAGTTGAAAAATTATTTGGACCTTAAACTGGAGCCTCTCGAAGCAATTAAAAATTTACCAAATGGAATTAGAACATTGCATGTTCCAGGTCATTCACCAGGATCTACTTGCTACTTTGTAAATGATAGTACCGCTCTAATGTCTGGTGATCATATTTTAGAACGAATTACACCCAACATCAGCTATTACGACGAAGAGGAAGATATGCTTGGAGAATACCTTTCCAGCCTCATCAAGACTAAAAACATTAAGGTAAAGGCTACATTCCCGGGTCATGGAAAGCCTTTTGGAAACCAAAATGAAAGGATAGATCAGTTGATAAAACATCATGGTGATAGGATGAATGAAATCATGGAACTCGTTAGGGATAAGTGGTTGACAGCCTATGAAACAGCACACAAAATGCGCTGGAGTAAGGGGAGAACCATGGAATCCATGAATATGATGGAATCCAACTTTGCAATTGGTGAAGCCATATCGCATTTAAGACATATGGAAAGTACAGGGACATTAGACAAAAAAGAGATTGGAGGAATTTATTATTACGGATCAAGCAGTATTTGATAAACTCACTTATGACTGAAGTTAACCAGAGATAATCTATTGTCAAATATTTATGTGCTTTACCCACTCAGGATAAATAAATAAAATTATGTAGAAAAATATGTATTTAAAAAAATAAGGTATCAAATAAACTTTTGTTAAAGGGAGTTTTTTCATGTTATCGATTACCTTTTTCCTATTTCTGTTCCTACTGTTTTTAAACTTCTTTAATTCAGAAAATGCAAGGTAATCATAACGTTCAAAATATGAATATTTCAAAAATAATTTATCACCACTTTTTGAGGCAATCGAGACAATTTCATCCCTGACATCAAGTTGAACATGTCCGGGTTTTATAGTTTCAGTAAATAATTTAGGCTGAGTTTCTGTTCTCAACCTGTATTTGGTTAATTTTTCAGGATCCAGGTATATTGTGGCCCTCTGATGTATAGCCTCAAGAAACAGGTATATATCAGGCGTTTTGTTACTTGAGAAAAGCAAATTGGAATTCTGAATTATAAGTTCTCTAGAAACTGCTATGGAACTCATATTGAAATCAGCCGAAATTTTTTTAGCTTTTACAAGTTTTTTAAGTTTTCCATCATTTCTAATAACCATGGGTCTATTTCCTTGTGAAAATTTTTGGGAATGTTTCTTAAATGTCGTCTTCACATCCTTCCCATCAGCACTGATAAATGAAAAGGAATTATGATAATATATTGTGCCACTATTTTTCTTATAGAAATTCACAATTTTCTCCAGTCTTGTTTCATAAAATAGGTCGTCATCATCAAGGAATGTTATTATTTTTCCCTTTGAAAGTTCGAGTCCTCTCAAATATTTTTTCCCTATTTGTTCATCAGGAATTAGTGAGAACTTCAGGTTTTCTCCATACGCACTTGTATCTAAAGGTATATTAGACACTAATATAATCTCATAGAGATCTTTATTTAGTGTTTGTTTGATAACAGATTCGATTGCTTCACGAACAAATTGTGTTCTGTTATACAGTGTTATAATTACAGAAATAATAGGTAATTTCTCTTCCAACAAGGTAAAATCACTTACTATTTATTAAAATTATAGCAGAAGCACCTTTTAAATCAACAGAAGTATGCAGTCCTAAGGGAAATAAGGAACTATTCAGAATTTTTTGCAAGATTTATTAAGGATTATGAATTCAGGTGGTTACTGCCGTCGTAGCTCAGCCTGGTAGAGCGCGTGCTTGGTAAGCACGAGGTCGCGGGATCGAATCCCGTCGGCGGCTTTGAAGATTTTATAAAACGTATATGCAAATCCATTATTAATTTAAAACTGTGAAAATTCCAAATTAGGCATTTTCACTTTTTTCTCTTCTTTCTCCAAGTTCCATCATCATTTCTTTCTCTTTCTTTTGACAATTTTCCCTTTTTTATTCTTGGTACTGCCATAAATAATACAAGTCTTTTCAGAATTTATAATTTTGGATTAAATATCTATTCAATAAAGCTAATCTAAATATAATACACAGGATATAACCATAGCTTAGAACCATAAAGAGAGCTAAAATTCAATTTCATTATTTGTAGAAAAATATTTTGGTTTTTGGAACATATAAATGGAAATATATTATATAATTTTAATCCTGTGGAAGAGGTAATTTCGATCTGGATAGATAAACGTTAAGCAATATTCCTATTAATGAAAGGACTAGCATAATTAAAAACACACCATCCCACCCTAAATCGCTTATGAGTGATGAAGTTACAAACGGTCCTATTGCATCCGCTGAATTAGATATAAGCCCCATTCCAAAAGCCCCTGCACTCATTATAGCCAAAGGAAATACATTTCCAGGTAGAGCCCAGTAATTTGGTGGAAACATCATCAGGAATCCATTAACCACAGCGGCAAATAGAAGATCATAATAGGAGAAACTTCCTATGACTATCATGAGAAGAATCCCAATGGCCATAAGAATATCAGCAGACGTCATTATTAAAAGTCTTGAATTCAGGATACCTCTGTTGGTTTTCTTTCCTTTTGCGAGATAATCTCCTAGAATCGCTCCGATAAATGCGGCTACAAATCCAGATAAACCCCAGGCAATTATAAGGTTGCTGGTTTGTGAACTTGAATAGCCAAGGTGATAAGAATATGAAGATAAATATCCACCAACGCTAAACAAGACCCACGTAAGCGGGAACTGGATCAATCCCATCAAGATTACCATGGGGTTTTTCCATGCGCTTTGATGATGTTCACCCTTTGCCTGAATTATGGCATCTCTCTGAGACTCAGAATCTCTTGCAAAAATGAAGTAGATCAGTGCACCTGCAACCATCACTATACCTGTAATGTAGTACGTTTCTTGCCATGAAAGTGCAATAAGTGCACCAGAGAGAATTCCACCAGCAGCACTACCAAGGCTTATGGCACCTAATGTAAAAGCAAGAGACCTAGCTCTCTCCCCTGCTGGAAACCATCCAGCGAGCTGAATTGAAAACAGTGCAAGCATCATTATCATTAAACCCTGAAAGAAACGGAGTGCTATGAGCACATATGGATTGGGAAAGACGGGAATAAGAAACTGAGGCACTATGAGAAAAATCTGTGCAACAAGAACACCAGTTTTCAATTTTGTATCGAATATACCACCATGACCCAGAAAAAATGCTACAAATAAGCCAACAGAAAATGCATCAACACCGTATATAGATAGTGTACCGGAACTAATCCCAAAAGTGGATGCCATTTTTGTAGACATGATGCCGAATGCAGTCAGTGAGATAAAACTCGTAGTCATAAGAAGTCCTGCAATGCCTGCCATTATCCACCTATATAGCGATCTCTGATCATCCGTACCAACAGAATCTTCTTTCATTTTTAAATATACTATTTCTTGATATTTAAGTTCAGTACCTATTATATCAGTTTTATAAGTCTTAATATAATAAAATCAATATAAACTAACATAAGAGTTAAAATTATACATGAGTATAGTGTAAATGAAATGGAAGACGAGACATCAATATTGCAGCATATGGAAGAATTATGGAAAAAGAATTATCCAGGAGGGACAAGACGCGAATTGAGCATCCCCGAAAGAACCCTCTATTCAGTCTTGCAGGATGTTGTATTAAGGAATCCGAATAAGATATCACTAAAGTTTATTGGAAAACAGTACACGTTCTCAGAACTGAAAGATATGGTTGATGATGCAGCAGAATTTTTGAAGGCAAATGGAATAAAACCCAGTGATAGAGTGGGCATAATGTTGCCAAATTCTCCTGCATATGTGATTATGTTCTTTGCTATTTGCAAGATAGGAGCAGTAGTAGTCCAAATAAACCCACTCTATACAAGCTTTGAAATCAGTAATGAACTATCTGATTCTGGTTCAGATGTCATAATTACCCTTGATGATTTTTACGAAAGGATTGCAACACTTTATAAGAAATATCTAAACAAGATAATTTTCTGTAAAATTCAGGATTACCTTCCAGGTGCAATAAGGGGTTTATACAATTTAGGGAGAGTGTTTAAAAAAGGCAAGGTAAAAATTCAGCTAAACAAGGATATAATTCTATATAAATTCTATAAAAAGGGAAAAATAGAAAATGGAGAAGCAAAGATAGAACCTTCAACAACACCAGCCATAATACAGTATACAGGTGGAACAACAGGGACGCCAAAGGGTGCAATCTTAACACATCAGAATTTAATCTCCAATGTATATCAGATCAATGAATGGGTTCCTGAAAACTATAAAAAAAATGCAGAGGTCCTTGCTGCTATCCCATTTTTTCATGTCTATGGTATGATGACAGCTATGCTTTTCCCAATTTTTAACGGAATGCCCATAACAATTATACCGGACCCAAGAAATACAAAACTTATAATCAGTACTATGAAAAAAGGAAAAAATATTACATTCCCTGGAATTCCAACAATGTATCATTCCATAATGAAAAACCTTAAGGGAGATAAAAAGGCCCTGTCAAACACTTCATTGCTTTTTTCAGGTGCAGCTCCTATGCCAGAGGAACTAGAAAGTCAGTTCACTTCCCTTACGAATATCATAATAATAGAAGGATATGGCTTATCTGAATCTTCACCTGTTGTTACTATAACCCCTGTAGATCCTTCAAAGAGAAAGAGAGGAACAGTTGGATTCCCGATCCCAAATACATCAATCAGGATTGTAGATATTGAAACTGGAACCAAAGTTATAGATATGGGGGAATCTGGAGAAATAACGGTAAAGGGCCCGCAGGTCATGCTTGGTTATCTGAATAAGAAAGAAGAAACTGATCAGGTGCTTCGCGATGGATGGCTATACACTGGTGACATAGGGTTTGTAGATGAGGAGGGATACATTCATATAATAGACAGAAAGAAAGATATGATAATCGCTGGTGGATATAATATATATCCTAGAGAGATCGAAGAAGTATTACTTAAGAATGGGAAAATTGAAGATGCTGCTGTCATAGGAATAAAGGATCCGCATCGTGGAGAAACGGTTAAAGCTTATATTGTGCTCAAGAAAGACCAGAATTTAACTGAAAAAGAGGTGATTTCATATTGCTCGGAGAAACTGGCAATTTACAAAATACCAAAGCGCGTTGAATTTGTAGACTCACTTCCTAAAAGTCTTGTGGGAAAAGTGCTGAGAAGAGAATTAGTGGAGAGAAATGAAAGAAGGACATAACCATCATTTATAGTTTCGTGTAAAAGGTACAGTTATTGTAGATTAACTTCTAATAAAAAATTATCATTAGACGCGAGGAGTGGGATTCGAACCCACGCTTTCCATAGGAAAAACAGCTTAGCAGGCTGCCGCCGTACCGCTGGGCCATCCTCGCATTTTTCATTAATTGGAGAATCTTTCTCCAAGATCGTTTGCTATCTGCTCTAAAATATCCTCAAATTGTTCATTCTCAAGGTTGACAACTTCACCGGAAGGTAATGTTATCCTAGCCTGATATACGTCACCATCTTTGGATATTTCAACTTCTGCCAATCTATCCGCCATTAAACCTGTAATTAGATTACCTATAATATTCTTTGGAACTCTTCAATAATGATCTACAGGTAACAAGCGTTCCTTTGCCTACAAAATATATATCTCTAAATACAGTTTTGAAATACCTATGTCTCATGAAAACTGAATTAAAAGCACTTTCGAGTACTTCTCTTGCCCATCTATCAAACGATGGAGTATTCCTGTTGTTTTCTTCCTTAATAGTGTATTATTCAGAACCATCCCTTGGTTTGAATATAACAATTCTGGGTTATTTCGCAACTATATATGTTTTTGTTTCGGGAATACTTAGCATTCCAGTTGGTAGATGGTCAGATTCAGGTGATAGAGATCCGGAGCTCATGTCACTGGGAATACTCTTACTTGCCATATCGCTAGTTACATTTTCTATCCCGTTCCTTTTTTCATCATCTATGGCAATACTGACCAAATATCTTGTAGTTGGATTGGGTGCATTCATCCTCGGACTGGGGCAGGCATTTTATCATCCACTTGGTGCTGATATATTAAGATATTCACTTAAGGGAAGAGATTCATCATTCTTACTTGGAATAAATGGTTCATTTGGTAGCATTGGAAGGGCTGTAATCCTCATTATAGTTGGTATTATGATAGTAGATTATGGAGCTTTTAGGGGATTGTTCTATCTTTCTCTGTACTATTTCGTAGTTGCTATAGTCATTTACATAATGTCAAGAAATTTAAGAAAATCAGAAACTTACCGCGAAAAGAGAATGGAAGCTGTAATAGAGAGGAAAGAGCTTGTTAGGATGAAATCACTGCCGGGAGTTAGAGGATTTCTTGCCATATTGACAGTCACACTCTTTCTCAGGTCTGCCTTTCAGCTGGCAATCTCTACTTATGCATTTACATACATTGATGGAATCTTTAAAAGTAGCTTTTTGTCATTTTTATTCCTTGCGGTAGCTTTGGTAACACCCATAGTAGGTCAACCTATATTCGGACAATTAACTAGAAGAAAAGGGGGAGATTTCACATTACTCTTTGCAGGCGTTCTATCATTGCTGGCTTTCCTTCCATTCCTTTATTTTTCACAGAATTATGTTCTATCTCTGATATTCTTTTCAATTTATGCCTTTGGAGCATTTACCGGTTTCCCATCAATTCTTGGTTTCCTGAATCAAAAAATACCGAAGGAAGTATCAACCAGGGCAAACACATGGGCTTGGGGTATAGGGAATACAGTTGGAGGAGCCTTTGGAATATTAATATTCACAACTCTATTTGAGACGCTAAAAATTTCAATGGAATTATCATTTATCTTAATGCTTTCATTCCTTGTTCTTTCTATTATTACAAACATAATGATCAAGCCATTTGCTAAGAAACTTCCATCCCAGATAACACAGTAATTTTTTAAATCATTTATTAAATTGTTAAAATTCATATTTCTATAAGGTAAAGTGTAAAGTGAAAAACCAACCAAAGCGTTTAATACGTTTTAGCTATTTTTGGAAAAGGTCTTCATTTTATGCCAGTAAAAAATTCAGAATTGAAAGGGTTTTACAGGAAGAGTACAGAGGAAAGAATAGAGACTTTAAGGGATTACTGCCATCTTAACGATGAGGAAATATCCATTTTGAAGAACAACGGTTCTCTGAATCGGGAAACCGGAGAAAAACTGGTTGAAAATTATATTTCTAATATGGAAATTCCCATGGGAATTGCAACAAATTTTAGTATTAATGGAAGGGATTATCTTATTCCAATGGCCATAGAAGAGCCTTCTGTAATAGCAGCATGTTCAAACGGTGCAAGGATTGCAAGAATGGCAGGAGGATTCAGGGCCTATGCATCCTCATCTATTATGTATGGCCAGATACAGTTAACCAATCTCGATGATATAGGAAAAGCCAAGACGGAAATTCTCATGGAAAGAGAGAACATATTGCGAATTGCCAACGAGGCAAGCAGGACATTAAGCAAACTGGGAAAAGGTGCCAGAGAGATCACATTTCATAATGTGAAATATGATGAGCATGTTCTGATTATACATCTTGAAATCGATACGGGAGATGCAATGGGTGCAAATATTATAAACAGTATGGTAGAAAGAGTATCGCCTTTTCTGGAAGCAATCACAGGAGGTACTGTTGTACTTAAGATCCTTAGCAATCTTTCACCTCTAAGAATTGTCAGAGCATATGCAACATTCAGGAAAGATGCAATTGGTGGTCCTGAGGTGGTTGAGAGATTCATTCACGCAGCAAGGCTAGCCGAGGAAGATATATTCAGAGCTGCTACACATAACAAGGGTATTATGAATGGAATCGATGCAGTATTACTTGCAATCATGAACGACTGGAGACAAGCTGAGGCTAATGCGCATGCATATGCAGCAATAAAAGGTTCATACGGCTCTCTCACGCATTATGAACTGGATAACAATGGAGATATAATAGGATCAATTGAGATACCAGTAAGTGTGGGCACCGTTGGAGGCACCTCTGCTAGCATTCCAAAGGCAAAAATCTGTCAAAAGATTCTGGATATTAAAGACGCCAGAGAACTCGAAGAAGTGCTGGCCTGTGTAGGACTCGCACAAAATTTCGCCGCAATGAGGGCTTTAAGTGATGAGGGAATACAGAAAGGTCATATGGCTCTCCACTCCAAAAATTTAGCGATGGCAGTAGGAGCCACTGGTGATAATATTGAGAAAGTTGCCGAAATGCTGGTTAAATCTGGTTCGATTAATATGACTAATGCAAGGGTAATTCTTGATAAATTAATGAAAGGTGAATAATATGGATAAAAGTGAATACGATTCTGGTATGAAGCAAGTTGAAAAGCTAATGAATAAGGAGAAATATGCAGATGCCTTAACTGCCCTCAAAGGAATGCTTGAGAAGGCCGGTGATCAGAAGGAATTTAAGGCAGATATTCTGAGCAAGATTTCAGAGGCTTATTATGGAAAAGAAGGTGTGAAAACAGAGAATGCCATTTCCAATCTTATTGAGTCACTCAAGATCAGAGCAGAGCTGGAACAACCAGAGATTCTTGCTCTTGAAATGATGAATCTTGCATATTTGCAGGATGAGGCTGGTAGCCTGGAAAATGCAGAAAAAACACTTAAAGAGGCAATGGAAGTTGCTGATCAACTTGAGGACATAAGCCTTACTCTGTCACTTAAGAATGCTCTTGCCGACATTCTTGCTGAGGACATAAAAAATACAGAGGAGGCCACGAAAATATATAAAGAAATCATGCAGGAATCAGAGAAGGAGAAAATCTGGGAGATATATTATGAAGCCTGTGTAAGTCTCATAAAGCTACTAAGAGACAGGGACAAAATGGAGGATGCAAACAAGTTATCAACCGAGAATATAGATAAGGCCGAGGCAACCCTGAACTCATTCAAGACAAAGAAAGATAAGGAGGAATTTAAGGACGTTATTTCCTACCTATACGATGTGTCGATAGATCTTGCAATGGAGAACGAGGACATCGGAAGGGCAAGAGATTTAGCTGAAAAATTTAAGGGAGAGAAATAAGGTTAAAGATATCTCTTTCCATATCTTTTTTAATGTCAGAATAATCAATATATAGATCGTTCATAAGTGAACAAAGCCTTATTGTCATGTTAACATATTTTAAGTTTTCAAGCTGCTTCTTTGACCTTTCCAGAGCTTCTTTTTTTGTTAATTTACCCGAGGCAACTACAGCATTGAGCAATCTGTCTAGATAAGAAGCATCCCTGGTTTGCTCCTGGAAAAGTTCCTCCTCATCTATTACCAGATCGATTGGAACATGTTCCGCAGGAGCATTGAAGTTGATGAGAAAACTATCTCCTTCTCTTGAAAGTAGTCCTTCCCTGACACATTCATCTTCAAACCTTACCGAACTTTCTTCCTTTAAAAATTTCCTTTTGTAAACCAGAATATTAACAATATCCTTGCCAGAAATAGATCTCGCATTCTTTTTTTCCTGTGAAACTACTGAAATAAGCTTTCTTGCCAATTCCCTATCCATTGTCAATCATATACGTACATTTTATTTAAAACACTCTAATAATGAGTTTCAGAACTTAGTTATATGTAAAGAAACTTAGTAAATTGAACTTAAAGCAAAATTTATTAACTGAGGTTCATTCTTAATATATGAAGATTGAAAACAGCACTAAATATTATTCAGTGTTGATAGGATCACTATTTATCATTATCTGGGGAATTATAAGTTTTATTAACTATATTATTCAATATGATTACATAACAAACTATTTTTCAGGTGGTCCTTTTATAAATCCGACAGAGGAAGCTGTATTGTCAGTAGAACATACCATTGTGATTATGTTGATTTTATTACTCTTAAGTGTGATATTAGTAATAATAGCAGTTAAATTTGCGAAAAATTCATTTAAAAATGCTAAGTTGAGTGGAAGAAATGGAATGGCCATACTCATAATTGGTATAATTTTATTCTCCTTTGGAGCAGGGGATTACATTGGTTCTATATTAATTATACTGGGTGGTTTTGCATTTTTTGCCAAGGAAGGGGATATAATCGTCAGGGATTGAGGGCAGTCCTCCAGCAATTACTTAATAAACCTATTAGAAGTTTATAAATTAACTCTACAAATTTTTTGTAAAACCAATGTTTAATTTGTATGTAGAAAAATATTTTATAATGAGACGTTATTATAAATAATGAAGATTACTAATGATCTCAAGAGTCTGGCAATTTTTATCGGTGCAGTAATAGGAATAATTGCAGGTGTCTTGGAACTTATAGTTGCAATCATAATCGGTGCGGCCTCACTTAATGGAGGTATTGTTAGAGTTACAGGAAATCTTTCTATTTTCCCGGATGCCTTTGGATTTATTGTAGCAATTTTTCTGTTACAGATAATTTTGTCTGCAATTTCTATCTCTTACGGTGAGAAACTTAAGGTAGGAAACAGTGACAGAAAACATAACAGTATAGTTCTTCTAATTCTCGGAATAGTTCTGCTAATAATTCATGCAGGATTCTATATTGGCCCTATATTCATAATACTGGGTGCAATAGCATATTACGTTAAGGAAGGAGACATTTCAATAAATATAGGTTAAAACATCTATTTATATAAAAATTGGAAAGGAAACTGGCTTTGAATAAACTCAATGCTTTTTTATTTTCACTTATGCAGATATAGTGCATATCTTTCCGATGTCTTGTTCACAAATGCATATCTCTCAAATTGTACTATCCCATTTGCTTTTACTGCATCAGATTCTATGAAACCTCTATCAGTTGTACCATCTGGTTTATAAACTTCAAATTCCGGAGAATCGTCCTTCACCCAGTGAATGATTTTTCTTCTGGTCTTATTTTCAGAATCAAGATAATGCCAGGCTCCGTCTTTATAGATTATATTATACAGATCTTTTAGCCTAACTGTATCATTCTCCTTTGCATCGTTAATGTCAGATTTCTGCAGATAAAGGGTCTGATCCTTATCAAGACTGTATTTCCTAAATCCCCTTTCAGATTCTTTAGGATAGAGAGGTATCATTGATTCTGTTTCAGGAGAACCATTGATCTTTACCTTCACCGGATCAGAGACAAAGAAATAACGGTTTGCAGAGTGATCTATGAATTGCCTGTTCATTGAGTTGAATATTTCCCATGAGAAATCTGAGTTTACATCATTCAGGCCAGAATCTATCCAGTATTTTCTAAAGGTTTCTTTCTGGTACCCTCTTCTTCTTAGGGCCAGGAGAGTTGCGAGCCTAACATCATCCCATCCTCTGTATTCGCCCGCTTCAATACCCTTCCTCATTGATGTAGTACTCAGTATGGCGTCCTGTATATTGATGAGACCGTAGTGAAAATATTCTGGTATGTCCCATTTAAAGTAGTTGAAAATATATTTTTGTCTTTCCGTATTGTTTAGATGATCCATCCCTCTTATTACATGTGTCAATTCCAGTTCATGGTCGTCCACAGCCACGCTGAAATTCATCAGAGGATAGAATCTGTATTTCTTACCAGTATGAGGATGTGGGGTTTCTATAACCCTGAATGCAATCCAGTCCCTAACCGCAGGATTGGGATGGTTTAAGTCAGTTTTTATAACAAGAACAGGCTTTAAGTCCTTATCATGTCCTGTTATAATCTGGTCAAATTGTTCAACCATCATCTCTGGTGGAAGATTCCTATGGGGACATGCTTTTGATTCCATAAGGTCTCTTTTGAAATCTTCAACTCTGCATTTACAAATATAGGCCTTTCCCATCAGGATTAATTCTCTCGCCCTCTTATAATAAAGTTCCATCCTCTCTGATTGTATAACAAACTGTGTGAAGTTTACGTCAAGCCATCTGGTATCTTCCTGGATCATGTCATAAGCCTGAGGATATATATTATTTGGATTTGTATCTTCTATTCTGAGAATTAATTCTCCACCGTATCTTTTCACATATTCATCATTTAAAATCAACATCCTGCTGTGACCAATATGGAGTGGTCCAGAGGGGGATGGTGCCATCCTCATCACAACTTTACCCTTTACATTTTTAAGATCTGGTAGGTGATGTTCCTCATTCTTCTTTTCAACTATAAGGATATCACTATATTTCTCATTGGCAAGAGAAATCTGTTCCTCGATGCTCATAGAATTTATCTTTGAAATACTCAGATTGATATCTGCCATCAGATCCTTGATCGAGGATCGGAGTTCTGGATAGGAACCAAGTAATTTATTAACTACGCTCTTTAGTTCTGCCCTACCATCGTGTTCGATGGCATTCTTAAGGACATTCTTTTCAATATCCGTATTCAGTGAATTCACCAGACTCCTTAATAATAAAGTCCTTTAATTCTTTTATCCCTGTTTTGTTGATGTTCGATATAGCAATTTCTTCTTTTCTTTCACTTATATCTATTTTTGTCTGTACCCTTACTATCTTTTTAGGGAAGTTTGCCCTTATATCGTTGTAAAGTTTCTCCTGCTGCTCCACTGTATATCCTGAAAATCCAGAATAGTCAATAAGAAATAGAATAACTCCCCGTATATCTTTCAGGCTAAGAATAGATCTCCTTTCCAGTTCATTTCTCTCATCCATCGGCCTATCAAGTAAACCGGGTGTGTCCACAATTTGGATCTTTCTTGGTCCCGCATTCATGTGACCTATGAATACGTTAAGTGTCGTGAATGGGTAAGGTGCAATTTGAACATCATTATTAGTAAGTGAATTTAGCAGTGAGCTTTTCCCAACATTAGGCATTCCTGCTATGACAAATGACGGTTTTTCTGGATCGATTTCCGGAAGTTTCCTTAGAAAGTCCCTGCATTCACCAAGTAATCTTAGGTCCTTGTCAACGTGCTCAAGAACAGAGCAAAATCGACCGTAAAATTTCTTTCTTACATTTACCATTTCGTGTGCTGTTCTTGCTCTCTTAAGATCATGTATAGAATCTGTCGCAAGTTCAACAATCTTTTCTCCAGCCCACTGCACATTGTTCAGTGATCTTTTATAATTATCAATTCCAAATTTTAACTGAAGAAAATCTTCATAGAACGGATGGAGTTTTTCAGAAGTTGGAAATTTCTTAACTATCCTTTTTAGATATATTGCGGAAACACTCTCTGCAGTTGCAATTCTGTCTATATTTTCCTTTCTAACCTTATTCTCAAATATCTTGTCGTAAGGCTCGTCTATTTTTGACGCTTTCTTCAGGCTCTTATCTATAAGCTCATCAGACCTGAGTATGGTCGGTATCGGTCTCATTACTTCACTTTTCCTGTATTGCCTTATTTATTTTTTCTTCCCATTCAGGGGTAATATCAAATTGATTGTGTGCATATCTATTATGTATCCTTATTTTGTTCCACAGATCCTTATGAGTTGGTTCATCAATATGGTAACTGCAATCAAATCCTACGTCCTTACAAGCATAATAAAATCTTGACATAGAATGGACATTGTATACGTGCATAAAAAATTATCATTCTCAATACTAACACATTTTTACTGAATCCTCAATTCACACAATAAAAATTGAAATGGTTGAAAGAAGAATGGCAAACATTCTTCCGATCTCCCCAGACGCTCCAACTATATCTCCATTTACGCCTCCGAAAATTTTGTAAAGATAAAGCCTCAGAATAATTGCTATTATAATTACAGAAAAAAGAACAACAATATACTCTGGGAAGAGTAACAATGATAATATAAACGGAATTCCAAAGGAAGTTATTAAAAATGTCCATCTTGATGAAATGACTGAAAAGAATTTACCATAACCCTCACCTATTGGCTTATTTCTGAAGAATACCACTGACATGAAAATGATATCCACTAACTGGGAAAAAAGTATCATGTAGGGAATTTTGTTTGTGGGAACAGAAAATAAGGCAGAAACACTAATCCCATATACAACAAAGAACATAAATAAGCCTCCAGCACCAACAGATGGATCTTTCATCACCTTAAGTCTTTTCTCTGCCTCTCCTCTCTTCATGAGCCCGTCTCCAAGATCAAATAGCGCATCAAGATTCTGTGCACCGTGTATAATACCTATTATACTGAGCGCAATTATTGCGAGAATGAACTTTGAAACGAAACCTTCAATTTCGTACAAAACTATAAAGGAGACCAGTCCTGATAGAAGATATGGTAACCAGAGAAAATAGATAGCTTCAGGTATGAATTCTGCATTTCCTGCAGGTATGATTGTAAAGAAAGAAATCGATGCCCTTGCATATTTTGATATTTTCACGTTGGAATATACTTAAGTGATATAAATATGAAATTAATTACACTAAAATGAAATTAAGTTCAGATGATAATTTTACACACGGTGATCATTTCCTGAGGATCAAGGATAAATATCCCGAAATAACAGATTTTTCAGCGAATATCAATCACAACAGTCCAGAATATCTTGTGGGTAAAAAGACGGGAGTTTTGAAACACTACCCTGCGGGTGAAGAAAAATTAGAGGAACTCATAGGGAAACTATTCGACATTAACCCTGAAAGAATTATTGCAACCTATGGAATGACATCTCTAATTCATTATGTATATCAATCACATTCAGGAAGGAACGCTCTGTTAATAGAACCAATTTTTTCAGAGCACAGAAGAGCAGCTGAGGTCAGTGGTTGTAGAATAGCAAGATTATCCTTAGGAGCATTGATTAAGAACACTGAAATTATAAAAAATTTTAGTTATGATATAATCTCATTGAATATACCTGTCAATCCTACAGGTGAAATGCTTAACTCCACAGAGATTGAAGCAATAATCCGGATTTCAACGAAGAAAGGTGCAACTGTCTTCTTAGATCAGGCATATATAGATTTTTTATCAACGGAAAGGCAAAAAGAATTTAGGAAAGTTACTGAAGAATATCCTGATGTAATATTAGGAAGGTCACTTACTAAAGTGAGTGGATTACCTGGAATTAGATTAGGATTTGGTGTTTGTTCACCCGAAACTATAAAAATTCTTAAGAAAATCAGGGGACCGTGGACTATTCCAGAGGATTACAAACTTATATTAGAAAAATGGTCTGAGTATCAGCCTGATATCATAAACATTGAAAGGGAAAGGGAAAATCTAGTATTAGAATTAAAGAAAATGAAACTAAAGGTACTGGGAAGGTCAGAGGTTAACTTTCTGGCTTTCAGTCTAAATGAAAAAATAGATCCTCTGTTTTTTGAAACAAAACTTATGGAAAAGGGATTCTTAATAAGGAATCTGGGTGACTTTTATGGCTTTACAGGGAGAGACTTTAGAATAAATATAAGAGGTCACGACGAAAATATGGAGTTAATTAAGGCAATACGGGCGGTAATAAATGGTTGAGGGTAAGCTTATACACATTATGGGAACATCATCCAATGCTGGGAAAAGTACTATTACGATGGGGATTTGCAGAATTCTAAGTGATCTGGGATACAGAGTATCGCCATTCAAAGCAATGAACATGTCATTGAATTCTATATCCACTGTAGATGGTTATGAAATAGCAAGATCTCAATGGTTACAGGCAAAAGCCTCAAGAATAGTACCTGACTGGAAGGTTAACCCTATTCTACTTAAACCCGAGGGATCAGGAAAGTCCCAGGTAATTTTTATGGGAAAGTCCATCGGGAGCAGAACCATTGATGACTATGGAAAGATACTGAGGGATGAAGCAAGGTTAGCAGTAAAGGAGGCTTTAAAGTCTCTTCTTGAAAGCTATGATGTGGTTGTTGCAGAGGGATCTGGGTCAGCTGCGGAGATCAATCTCTATGAGAGGGATCTTGCGAATACATGGTTAACAAATGAATTCAAAGGTACTGGAATACTTGTTACCAACATTGAAAATGGTGGTTCATTCTCATCACTATACGGAACAAAGGCACTTGCTCAGTATCCCGACGTACTAAAATACTTCATCATAAACAACATGAGAGGTGAGGTGGATTTACTGAACAGTGGTATAGAAAAGATAAGTTCTATGACAGGGATGATCAGCATGGGAGTAATTCCCCATATGGAAAACACTACATTACCTGGAGAAGATTCTCTTGATTACAGCAATATAAACGGATCAAAGGTTGGCATTATAAGATATCCATATTTTGAGAATTACAGTGACATTGATCCACTTATACAGATGGGGCTTGGTAAATATATAACCACTCCGGAACAGCTTGATAGTGTAGATTCTCTTCTGTTTCCAGGTTCAAAGAATGTTTATGAAGATCTTAATTTTGTAATCAAAACAGGAATCGGGAAGAAGATAAGCGAATTTCTAGAGAATGGGAAGAAAATACTGGGAATCTGCGGAGGATACCAGATGCTGTCAAGATCTATACTGGATCCAGATCATGTTCAGCTACCTGTGAATGAGCTTAAAGGTCTTGGTTTACTAAATACCAATTTCCTATATGATTCTAAAAAGGAGATTAGGGATGTTAAGTATCACGGTTCTCTTGGAAACCTGCCCTTAGAAGGATCTGCCTATTTCATCCATTATGGAAAGGAACAGAGTAAAAATGAGGAAAACTTTGTCAATACAAACGTTGGTCCAGAAGGTTCTATAAGCACAGACGGAAAAATTATTGGAACCAATCTTCATGGGATCCTTGAAAATTCCAATGTTTTTCAGTGGTTTACAGGGATAAATAGAAGTAGAAGTTTCGAAGAAACCCTGGAAGATAATATCAAATCATTCTCCATGAATCTATCCGTAAATTTAAAAAGAGAACTGTTAATGCAGATCGTAAATGGAACCTGAATTCCTTTCAATCATAATCTCAACTCTTTTCCTTGCCCTTATAATAGACATAATATTCGGAGAACCCAGAGGTTTTCTACACATTGCAGTAATCTCAGGAAGATGGGCCATGTTCATTGGGCGTGGGATGCAGAAATCCAGGAAGCTGGTGAGGGCAGGGTGGATTACTGCATTGCTTACAGTAATTCCAATCACCATATTTTTTGGAGTGGTTTTTGATTTCCTTTACAGTCTTCCTCTTATATACATATTTTTCCTGATATTTTACGCCATAATTGCAAAATCAACATTTGCATTTACCTCAATGGGAGCGCACATTAATCCCATAATAAAGAGTCTTGAAAAAGGAGATATGGACAGTGCCAGAGTCCTAACTTCCAGATGTGTAAGAAGAGATGTTTCAGAGTTGAACGAACCCTTACTAATATCTGCGGCCATTGAAACAGTTGCTGAAGGTATCACAGATTCATTCACAGGAAGTTTACTGTATTTCTCCATATTTGGTGTTATTGGTTCCATAGTTTACAGAATCGTGAACACACTGGATTCAACCTTTGGGTACAGGGATAAAAAATATCTGAAATTTGGAAGGGCTTCTGCTGCTATGGATACAATTCTTAACTATATTCCTGCACGAATTTCATCTGCACTCATATCAATTTCTGCATATATGCTGAACTATAGCAATAGGAAATCACTGCTTTCATCCGTTCTAAATAGCGTACCCAGTAGGAATGCTGCATATTCCATGGGTACAATGGCAATTGTTTTGAATCTTAAGCTTGAGAAAAAAGGAAGTTATGTGATTAACAGAAAAGGTTTTGACCCAACTCTTGGCGATCTCAAGAAAGCATTAAGAATATTCTATTTCTCATTCTTTCTCATGGTAATTTTCGTAACAATCCCATTGATCCTCATTTTTTCATATATTCTTTACCCACACATATTCTTTTTATTTCCCCTTAAAATAGTGGTATGATAAAATGAATAGAAAACCTGACATTAATTTGATGATAGCGGGAAATACACAGATATCCCTTATCCCAGGTATAACATCAGCTGGTAAAACTCCAGATCTAACCTTTCTAACACCAGCCCTTGACTCTGAAATACTTGTAGAGGGGGAATGTAAATCTCTTGATGTCCCTCCAATGACACCCGATGGATTACCAACACCTTCCCTCATAGCCAGAGCATGTCTTGGTATTTCTGGATTGGAAACTCTGGTAGTGGATGGAGGGATGGGGATAAAACCAAAGTGTGCCTATCTACATACAGATCTAAATCCAGCGAGAGACGGAAGGAAAGAGATGGCTTTACCTCAGGCATCACTTGCAGTTTCAACTGGCAGATATATTGGCAAGACACTTTTAAAAAATGGTCGTTCCATAATGATTTCAGAATCCATACCAGGAGGAACGACTACTGCACAATCTGTCCTATCACTTCTCGGTTTGGATATAAAAACAAGCAGTTCATTTAGAATAAACCCTACAAACCTTAAGAGTGACGTTATAGAAGAAATGATTCAGAGACACGGAATTCAGAATGATCCACTGAAATCCATATCAAGGGTTGGGGATTATACTCAGGAAATAGCACTTGGAATTATTTCAGAGAACGAAGACTCCAGAATAGTTCTCTCTGGCGGTACACAGATGGCAACAATATATTACATTGCATCTTCTATGAAACTACCGGTGGATAATCTCGAAGTGTGGACAACTAAACAGGTAATGAAAGACTCACGAAAAACTATGGAATATCTGGTCGATCCGGATCACCTGAGGTTTTCCCGTACTGATTTAACAAAATCAAGGTTCGATGGAATAAGACGCTTTGAGGACGGATACGTTAAAGAAGGAGCAGGAATGGGCGGATCTATGGTACTGGCAGAGATGGAAGCAAGCACTGAAAGAATAATAAAATCGATCGATGACGTCTACGAATCATTTATGTGAAAATCCTGTTTCCATTTAATCAAAAAACTTTTTCATTCCTTCGTATAAATAAGTTTCAACACGTGTGAGCGGGAAATCCCGCACTCTTCAGGGGTGGGAGGATGTCACAAAGGAAATGCGAAAACATGCGAAAACTATGGAAAAAATATTAAGGAAGGATTAATAAAGGTAATAGCCGGACTAGGTTGGGAAGCCAGGCTCTTCCTGTTACCCGAAGCCTATACGCGGGAACGACAGTCCAGAGAGGCCAACCTGGCCTCTGTTAAGCCTTGAGGAATCAATGAGATTTCGGCCCAGCGGATCGGAGGATTACAGAAAGCAATTCAAAGGAAATGCTTTCCGTAACTTATTCACCAAACCCGCCAGGTCCGGAAGGGAGCAACGGTAGGTGGAACTTTTGGTGCTGCTGGATACCGGGGTCGAGTGAACTCAGGGGTAAACTTAGCAGGACGTCAGGCCCAATCTGGGCGCGTCCGGTATTTGAGGTTAAAAATGTTCAAAGCCATTCAGGATCCTGTTTGGGGTTACACAGAGATTCCGGAAAAATTTTTGAAAATAATAGACACTCCTGAGTTTCAGAGACTGCACTGGATCAGGCAGCTTGGAATGTGTTATCTTGTATACCCGGGTGCAGTTCATACTAGATTTCAGCATTCACTTGGAACTATGGCACTGGCCGACCAGATCGCACGGAAACTTGAAACTAAATATCCCACGGAGGTTACATTTGCTGCTCTCCTGCATGATATAGGTCATTTTCCCTTAAGTCATTCATTCGAAGATTTTTTTCAGGATAAATTCCACGTAAATCATGAAGAAAATGGACGAGAAATTATACTTGGTAAGAAAGGAACGGGTGAAATAAGGGAATATTTGGAGTCTAATGATATTGATCCTGAAGTGGTGACCAGAATCCTTTCTGGAGGTCACAGAGAATTTAAACTGGAAAGTGAAATCGTTAGTGGACCTTTAGATGCCGATGAAATGGATTATCTTGTAAGAGATAGTTACTTTACAGGAACAGGAAACATAGCTTTCAGTATAAAAAGAATGGTAGACATACTCAGGACAGATGGCGAAAAAATATTCATTGAGGAAAAAGGAATAACATCAGTGGAATCGATCCTTCTATCAAGAAACCTGATGCATAAGTCAGTATATTTTCATAAAACCGTCAGGATTGCACAAAAAATGATTGAGAGAGCAATGGACTCACTGGATAAGGTTGACAGTTCAATGATGGATATGCATGATGATATTTTCCTGAATTATCTAAGAAATCAGGCTTCAAGTTCAGATATGATCGGGCAGATAGATAGAAGAGATCTATACAAGGTCGTATACAGGGATTCTGCTCCTGATATAAGGAATCCTGAAATAGAAAGTAAGATTCATGAAAAATATCCTGAGCTTATAGTTGATTATGTACCTCCATATGCATATCAGGACAGAAAGAAAAGTAAAAATGAGGTGCTGGTAAAACAGGGAAGAAAATTCATGGAAATTAGTTCACTTTCACCATTGATTAACTCGCTTTATGATAGCTTCAACAGGAGATATATAACCATATATGGACCACAAAAACTACAAATAAGACAGGAAGAAATTAGAAGCCTACTCGATTAAACGTTTTTCCATTCTGAATGCATTTCTACTGCCATTCAATTTCTCACTATAGTAGTTCTTGAGGAATTCTGTTTTTTTGAATCCTAATTTTTCGTATAAACCAATGGCTTCCGGATTGTGCTCTCTGACCTCAAGAACTATCTTTTCATATCCTCTTTGTTTAGCAATATCCTCTATATGTTGAAATAGAGCCTTTGCAAGTCCCTTACCTCTATATTCTGGATCAACTGCTACAGACTCTATATCCAGAGAACTATCTGATACTGGACATGCCATTATGTAGGCTATTATATTTTCTTCATCTTCAACCTTGAACGCCATGTCTCCAGACTCTGATAGTGCATATCTAAGCATATCGGCTGAATAGGGTCCAACAGTAAAAGCACGTTCCTCTAGCTTCACCAGTTTCCTAAGGTCATCATCAGTAATCCTGTCTATTTTCATGTAATCAACTCAAATTAGAGTATCTACCAAATATTTTTAATGCATCCTTCAATATCCATCTATGATTAGACAGAAAGAGTTGGCATTCGATCAGGCCATCGACGATATGAAGCATGGTTCACCCATATTAATATTTGATGATGCAAAGAGAGAAGGTGAGACAGATCTTATTTTCGCATCACAGTTTGTTACTTCAGATTCAATAAAAATGTTAAGAAAGGAAGCGGGTGGTCTTATATGCACTACCATTAGGAAGAAAGAGGCTGATCTAATTCAGTTACCCTATCTTGAGGAGATCTATGAAAGGTTCCTGCCATACGGGAAAAAGGCCACGAATACCTCAGATATGGGATATGATAAACATTCATCCTTCACTTTTACAATAAATCATAGAAGTACCTATACTGGAATACCAGATATGGACAGGCAGGTAACAATTTCAAAACTTGTAGAATTCATAAAAAACATAGAATCGAAGGAAGATATTGTGGATGAATTTTATACGGAATTCAGGATTCCCGGCCATGTTCATCTGCTGATAGCAAGAGAAGGTTACTTTGGCGAGAGAAGAGGACATACAGAGCTTGCCACATACTTAGTAGAAAGAGCAGGTTTGGTACCAAGTGCAACCTTAGCCGAGATGCTTTCAGATTCAGGTAGAGCGATGACATTTGAGGAAGCCAGAAACTTTGCAGTGGAACATAACTTAACATTTATAGAGGGAAAGGAAATCATAGAAAAGTGGACCAATGACTAAAGTAATGGCAACAGGGGTGTTTGACATCCTTCATCTTGGGCATATAAATTATCTAAACCAGTCGAAAGCACTTGGAGAAGATTTAGTGGTTGTAGTTGCAACTGATCTGAATGCTCAGAAAAGTGGTAAAAAGTTAGTATTTTCAGAAAGTGCAAGAAGAGAAATGGTTTCCAATCTCAAAATGGTTGATGAGGCCATAGTTGGGAATCACGGTGATATATTCAAAACAGTTGAATTGCTGAAACCTGATATTATCACTTTAGGCTTCGATCAGAAATTTGATGAAAAGCAGATCGAGGAAGAATGTGCTAAGAGAAATATTAAGGTAAGAGTGGTAAGATGCAAGAAATTTGATTCAACTGATCCAGTAGGAACAAGAATGATCAAGAGAAAGATTGTTGAAATGGAAGGTATAAGGGCATGAAACTTATTGGGATCGCAGACACAACTTTTGCAAGATACGACATGGCAAAGTCTATAATTGAGGAACTTGGTTCAACGGGAACTGGATTCAGAATATCAAGATATACAGTCCCAGGAATTAAGGATCTTCCAGTGGCAAGCCTTTTGTTATTCAACACAGGCTGTGACATCGTCATTGCATGCGGAATGCCTGGACGGAAACCAGTTGACAAGATTTCAAGTCAGGTCGCATCTACTGGATTAATGGAAGTGCAATTAAAGGTAGGAAAACATATAATTGAAGTATTTGTTCATGAAGATGAGGCAAAAGATGATAGGGAGCTGGCATGGCTTTGTGACCAGAGAGCAAGAGAACATGCCATTAACGCCTACAATCTACTTTTCTTTCCGGATAAATTAACACAGAATGCAGGAAAGGGATTAAGGCAGGGATATGCAGATGCGGGGGACGTACTGGGCGAAGGGAAAAAAGGAAGTGCAATAACACATTGAGGTGAAAAAATATGAAAATTGGAATAGTTGTATCGGAATATAATTATGATATTACAATGATGATGCTGGAAAGAGCCATAGATCACGTTAAGTTTCTTGGTGGTGAGGTTTCAGAAGTACTTAAGGTACCCGGAACTTTTGAGATCCCACTCGGCGTAAAAAGACTTATTGAAGCAGGAAACGTGGACGGTGTTGTTACACTGGGTGCTGTCATTCAGGGAGAAACAGATCATGATGACATTATAATGCAGAACGCAGCAAGAAAAATCATGGATATATCCATTGAAACAGGAATGCCAGTGTCGCTTGGAGTTACTGGTCCTGGACAGACAAGATTACAGGCAGAAGCAAGAATTGAAAAGGCCAGAAGCGCGGTTGAAGCAGTTATTAAAATGCTGAAAGCAAATAAGAATTAATTACTATTTTCTTTTCTTATCTGTCCAAAAGTCGAACTTATCTCCGCAAATGCATTGTGGGGATGAATGCTTTCTTCACTTTCGGATGATATTGTTAATCTAACATCATCTCCGATTTCAGAAAAATACCTCACTATATTAAATGAAATATCCCTTACAATATCTTCAACAAACATAGGATTTAAATGAGCTTTTACAACCATCTCACCCTCGTCTGATCTCTTCAGGAGTGGTAGAAGTGAACCATTCATTCTACCTTCCACAAATTCTATTAAATTCTTGATTTCAATATCAAGATTACCTCTGTATTCTATTTTAATTACAATGTGATTCCTTTGATTGTGAGTTATTACTGGAATCTTATCAAGTATTTCAGTAGCCTCAGGAATACTTTCCTTTAGTATTGTCCTTGCCGTTTCCATTGCACATGGACATGCGTTTATTACCATTATTTCAACAGATAAGGTAGTCTTGCTGGTTCCATTCCTATCAAGTTCTGAATTTACCTTAACTTCATAGGGAACAAACGATTCAGAACCTCCAGAGGCATTCCTGTTAAGATAAAGCACTGTATTCATTTCTACCATTGCCTTTTGTGAATAGTCAAATCTTTTAAGGCATTCTTTACAAATCTCCATAGATACATGTTCTATGGCGTCTTCGCTTTTATGACCATTAATAACGGAATTTATCGATTCAATGGTTCTTGACATATCAGCACCCTTTCTCCAGGAAGGAAGATCAACAAATACGTTTAGACTAACGGACAAATTAAAAACATCATTTCCCCTTCTCACCGTTATTGGAACCCTTACATTTTTGACTCCAACTCTGTCCACATTTAGTAGATGAACAGGTTCTCCACCCTGAACATCTTTATATTTATCCATAAAACTTCCTTATTTAGTCTTACTTTCTGAATATGCTTTCTTAATAACTTCCTCTATTTCTTTATATTTCTCTTCAAGGGCTTTCTGTTGTTTTTCAATGGTATTTATCCTAATTTCACTCAACTCTTTTTGCTCTTTGAGTTCTTCTATTAATTTGTTTTTGTCATCAACTTTATATAAGACCGGTCCCACGCTTCTATATATTGGCATTCCTTCTCCCACTTTCCCAAGTTCCTCAAGGGTCTTAGAAAGTTCCTTAATTCTCACTTCAAGTTGATATTTTTGAGTGCCTATCTGTTCTATCTGGTTTTCAATCTGTTGAGCCTGTCTTACTTGATTTTGTAAATAGTTACTTATTCCACCTTCCACTCATTGCACCTCTTTAACTAACCTGTCTGCAATTAGAATCCATCTTGTTATCGAACCTAGTGCAGCCCTTATTGCAACAGTATCCCTCGCTTCTATATAAATTTGAAAGGATTGTTCAGTTTCCCGAGTGTTTATTTGAGTTCTACCGGATATTTCATCAATATTTGGTAGTATTGCAAGTATTTGCTTCAAATACCAGCTCTTTTCAAAATCTAATGTAACTGAAATTGTTTTCTCTACCACAATTAGATATGCATTTAACTCAAAAATATTTATGCCAGTTAGTATTTTCCTTGCATGGGCTTGTGGCCTAGTCTGGATAAGGCACCGTCCTTCTAAGTCGGTGATCGTGGGTCCGAATCCCACCAAGCCCGCTTTTTTTAGTTTTGTAAAAAATTAATTATATAGTAATATATCTCTTTTTTATATCTACTAATTTATTTTAGTATTTGATTGTAATTTTGTATACAAAATCTGCATAAAATTAAGTAAATTGAAACATAATTCTCACTTAAATGCTATAAATCATTAAATAGTGTAATTAAATTCTGCACTAGTGAACACAAATCTAGTTCTGTATATAGTAAGAAGAGCAATATATGCGGTAGTTTCTCTGCTCCTTATTATAACGATTGTGTATCTTCTGATTCACGCTGTTGCACCAAATCCTTACTCCCTCGCCAAGGTATACGCTGGGCCGGGACACACCACTAAATCGCAACTGGATGCAATTATTAGCGAATATGATCTAAAGGCACCTCTTGAATATCAGGTGCTTAACTATATTTCTAATATTTTTCACGGGAATCTAGGATTTGATCCGTCTTATCACAGGCCTGAAATTCAGTTAATAGCCAGATACCTACCAAGAACGCTTGAGCTTGTCATTCCGGCGCTTATATTATCTATGTTTCTTGGATTATTTACCGGAGCATTCGGCGCTTCAAAGAGAAGGAAGGCTGGAGATCAGGCAGTAAAGGGTGTTTATCTTATTACTTGGGCATCACCACCTTTTTTGGTCGCAATAGTTTTGCAACTATTTTTTGCGTATGACCTTGGTCTACTACCAGCTACCGGATTAGTGAACCCACTGTTAATATCTCCTCCAAATGTCACAGGGTTTCCGCTTTTAAATGCTCTAATAGCTGGAGACTTTACTTATTTTATTAGTTTAATTCATCATATGATTCTGCCTATTATTGCAATAGGATTGCTAAGTTTTGGTATAATTACAAGATTAACAAGATCCAGTATGCTAGATTCCATGGAATCAGAATATTTCAAGCTGGGTTTGATGAAAGGAATCTCAAGGAAAAGAGCTGTTTATACCGTAGCTCTCAGAAATGCTTCCATACCAATAGTTACACTTTTAGCTCTGTCTTTTGGATACGCAGTTGCAGGTGCAGTTGTTGTTGAAGATATTTTTGACTATCACGGAATGGGATGGTTCATAGTTTATGCCATTACTAATTTGGATTATATTGCAATTTTAGGAACTACTATCATAATAGCCATCTCTATTATAATAGCAAATCTGGTTGCGGATATACTATATGGTATTCTTGATCCAAGGGTGAGGCTGGAATGATCAATGAACAAACACACAAGGACGAAGAAAAAAAAGGGGCAAGAAAGACAGCCTTCAAAAAGAGGTCAAATTTCCTGAAACTGATGTCAAAGGATAAGTCGGCTATTATTGGGATGATTATAGTCGTTGCATTTCTTGGCTGGTCCGCAATACAGGGTTTTCTGGAGTATATGTCATCATTTCCTAAGTATTCCAGCTGGGGTTATATTTTGTTACCATCAGATCCATATCACACTGTTTTGGCAAATAGTCTCTTACCACCTTCAACAAAATCGGTAGCATTTTGGTTTGGAACAAACCTTGAAGGGGAAAGTATTCTATCTAGAATGCTCTTTGCAATGCCGAGAGATGCATTCGTATCTGTTATAGTGGTTTTCTCTGCAATAGTCATAGGTGCTATTCTTGGGATTAGTGCTGCGTATAAAGGTGGATGGCTCGAAACAATAATTATGAGGTTGACCGATTCTTTTCTGGCAATACCTGCGTTAATCCTTGTAATTGCAATATCAATTCCATTGAGAGCTACTTATTCTGGTGTCATATTGGGGTTGAGTATAGTATGGTGGCCAACATATACAAGGTTTTTCAGAGGTCAGGTATTGAGATTAAAGAACATGGATTTTGTAGAGGCAGCAAAAATTAATAACGTTAAAACTCACAATTTCTTTATAAAATATCTCTTCCTGAACAGTGTAGATCCGATTATTGCATATGCTGCATTGGATTTTGGAAATGTAATTCTAACGTATTCAACCCTTGCGTTTCTAGGCATAGGTTTATCGATTCCGATACCAGAGCTTGGTGCAATGGCCTCAAATGGGTTGAGTTATCTACCAGCGGACTGGTGGTATTCATTCTTCCCGGGGATTACAATTTTAGTTATAGTGATAGGATTCGTTCTGGTCGGAGACAGGTATCAAGACCTCATAAACAACAGGATAGACTATTAAGGTGATCAATTGTTACTGGAAGTAAATAATTTAAAGGTAAGCTACAAAACCATAAATGGCATTTCAACAGTGCTTGAGGATTTCAGCCTGAAGATGGAAGAAGGACAGATTATTTCCATAGTAGGGGAATCGGGTTCAGGTAAAAGTACTCTTGGGCAGGCAGTCACAAAATTGTTACCCATGTCTGGAGTGGTATCCGGGGAAATTTTGTTTGAAAACAGGGATGTGGTGAAATTAACTGAGGATCAAATGACAATTTACAGGGGAACAAGTGTTTTCATGATCTTTCAGAATCCTCTGAACAGTTTAAACCCTGTTAAGAGAGTTGGGTATCAGCTTATTGAGGCAATCAGAATTAGAAGCCAGCGAAAGAATGAGAATCTTTCTGAAAATGATATGCATAAAGAAGCTGTAGAAACGTTAAAAATCATGAGGCTACCAGATCCAGAGGAAATAATGAAACGATACCCACATGAGCTTTCTGGAGGTCAGGTTCAGAGAGTAGTCATATCTATGGCTATAATTTTAAAGCCAAGATTGCTTATAGCCGACGAACCAACAACAGCTCTAGATGTAACCATACAGGCACAGGTTATAAATCTATTGAAGCAGTTAAATAAGGAATTTAAAATGTCCATTATTTTCATAACACATGATCTCAGTTTGGCATATGTTTTATCCGATAGGATACTTGTAATGTATGCAGGTCGAATTGCAGAAAATAGTCCTGCTGAAAATATTGTAAAAAAGCCTCTGCACCCCTACACAGAAGGTCTGCTTAGAAGTGTCCCTAGTAACTATAAATCCTCTGGGGAATTATATTCTATTCCTGGCTCTCCACCTTCTTTTTTCGATATGCCGACAGGATGCAGATTTAACCCCAGATGCAATAAGGTGTTTGATAAATGCAGAAAGGAAGAACCTAAGTTGATAAATTACCAGCAAGATATTATGGTGAGGTGCTGGCTTTATGAGTGAAATATTCAGATTTGAAAATGTTAAAAAATTATATCCTGTCCAGAAAAAACAGTTACTAGACACTATTGCAAGGAGAAAGATACCGAATGTAAGGGCACTTGAGAACATTAACTTGACAATTGAAACTGGAAAAATTCTCTCAGTAGTTGGAGAAAGTGGTTCTGGAAAGTCTACACTTGGTAAGATTGTTGCCACTATCGAAGAGCCCTCTGAAGGAAAGATCTATTATGAAGGAAAAGAGATCAATCAAAACAGTATCAGGAACGTGAGAAAAAATGTTTCAATGGTTTTTCAAAATCCTTCAACATCTATTAATCCCCGAATGAAAGTAAAGGATCTTGTTTCAGAACCATTGGGAAGATTCGATGAAGAGGCAGTAAAAAATGTTCTAAATTCCGTTGGACTGGATTATGATGATTCGAAGGATAAACAGCCAAGAGAATTTTCTGGAGGTCAGGTTCAGAGAATCGCGATTGCAAGGGCACTAATTAAGGAGCCAAAATTACTTGTTCTTGACGAACCAACGTCCGCCCTAGATGAATCGATACAGGCTCAGATGTTAAATCTTCTTATATCTATCCAGAAAAAGAGCAATCTTACATACATCTTTATAACTCATAATATAGGAGTAGCTAAATACATAAGTGACGAAATGGTCGTTATATATGCTGGTCAGGCAGTTGAAATTGGCGATACTAAAAAGATTCTTGAGTCACCTCAACATCCTTATACTCAACTTCTGATCAGTTCTATTCCATCTTTTAACAGCAAGGAGGTCGCCTCTCCAGTAGGCGACGTACCAAGCCTTATCAATCCTCCTGAGGGCTGCAGATTCCATAACAGATGCCCTTTCGTCATGGAAATATGCAAAACGAGGGAACCTGGTTATGCAGATGTAAATGGGGTAAAAGTGATGTGCTGGTTATATGGGAGCAATGGAAATTAAAACTACATTAAAAGCTACAATCCTGATAGCCATTTTCTCTGTATTTCTAGAAATTTCACCAAAAAATTTCACCAATTATCTTATTTTCCTTTTAATATCCTATCTATTGGTTGCTTTGTATATACTTTGGAAAAGAAATTATAAATTTATAATAACGGATTCAGAGATAGAAGTTAAGAATTTCTTCCTCAATCACACAATTCTATCAAGAAACGTGTCTGAGGCTTTTTCAACTCAAGGTTACCTTCAAAAGAAATTTGGTTTGGAATCAATCTACATTATATCAAGGGGACGAAATCTTCTCATAAAAGATAAACCACTGGGAAATAAAATTCACAGCGACTTAAAAATAGTTCTGGGTGAAAGATTTTCCGATTGAAATAAGTAAATTTGATAGAATTGTGAATAATATATATTAAATTCTTAATATTAATTAGTAGGTTTTCTCGGATTTTGTTGGTTTCCATGATATATAATTGACTTAAAAATTACCATAATCTTTATATTTAGCATTTAACTATTTAGGCTTATGGTAAAACATACTAATGCTATAATAGCTGTCGTGGTTGTTGTCATTTTGATTGCCGCGGGTGTTTCTGTACTGGAATTTTATCATCCAGCTAAAGCTACATCCTCAGTACTTACTGACACATCTCAAACTGCTGCACCAGGGGAACTGGATCCAGCAACGGGATTTTTTACGACAGATGAGCCGCTTTATACTGCCTTGTATCAGGAATTAACTGAGTTCCATAATTCTGGTGTAGGAGTTGTGCCGGCTCTCGCTAAAAGTGTAACAAATGTTTCACAACAGAATTATACTTTCACATTGAGACAACATGTCACATTCAGTAATGGAAAACCCATGACTGCTCCTGATGTTTGGTTTTCAATCTACAGGACAATCATAATGGGGCAGGGAGTATCCACATCTAACTACCCAAATATACTGTTTAATGCTTCTGACTATGCAGCAACTGGTATTGCATTACCATGGGGCACAATTGGAGCATTTGAAAACGATACTCTTTCTCATTACAACGTTAAAGGAAATAACTTAACAGTAACAACTAAAAATACTGCAAACGCTCTTGATTATGTACTGTCTAATTTTAACACAAACAAATCAAACATGATGCTAATGAGTTATGCTCATCAGGCTGTTGTTGTTAATGGGAATTACACTGTTACAGTAAAGGGTCTCTATGTTTATTCATTCATGCTATCAGATCTGGCCGGATGGTGGGGAGCAGTAATATATCCAGGACAAGTTGACGCAAATGGTGGAGTGATATATAATCAGCAAAATACCTACATCAACGATAATGGTGCAATTGGAACTGGGCCATACGAAGTAAAATCTGCAAGTGCCGGTCTTGATACTGTGGTTCTGCAGGCAAATCCTAACTACTGGGTATCTAAAAGCACAAACACACCCTCATCCCTCCAAGCTCCTCACATTCAGGAAATAGTCATAAAATATGCACTATCTCACGCAGACAGAGTTGAGGAATTTGACAAGAATACGTCACAAATATCTACAGTTTCCCCTGCATCCTTCAAGAACATTATAACTAGTTTCTATAATAGCTCAGAAGCCAATTATAATCTTGTAAAATCATTCCCAATAGATGGAGTATTTTACTTCTCAATGAATACAGAAAGATCATACACCAACAACATACATTTCAGAAGAGCACTTATAGAGGCAAATAACTATACAGAACAAACTAGCATATATAACAACAATTACAATGGTCAACCAGAGGCTTACAATGAGCTTGGACCAATTTCCCCTTCATATGGTAGCGCATTCTACAATCCTCTAAACCTCCCATTGCAGAGCCAGAATCTTAAATACGCATTACAGAACATATCAATGGCTGGAAATGAATCAGGATACTACGTAACAGTTGGTACTCATAAATATGGAGATACATCTGGATATGATCTTAGTACTGCAGTTACATTCAATCTTACTGGAATATCACCAATAAATTCAATAGAAACTGCTCAGTTTACATATGCTATTGGTTCCTTCGCTAAAATTGGACTGCATTTTGCATCAAAATCAGTTACTGAGGCAACATTTGCAGGTCTTACGAAAAACAGTTCATTCCCGAGGTTTATGGACCTTGGATGGGTACCTGATTATCCAGATCCAATTGGACAGCAGTTAATGCCTGTGTACGATATACAGCAGGGTGGAGCTCTAGGCGGAAATGATGCGTTTGTAAATAATAAGACGTTGCAGAATCTCTTTTCAACCCTTGATTTCCAGTCATCTGCAGTCCAGGCCCATGACATGAAAGAAATATACAACATTACCTATAACCTATCAGCATATATCTGGCTTCCAATGCCAAACAACGTATATTTCATACAGCCCTATGTCCACGGGTTCGTTGATAACGCGTTCGTTGGTTACTTCTATAACTTACTGACCATTTCATATCACGGATCTTCAGCATCCAGTTCAGTGGCAGTAGCAAATCAAAATTCATCAAACAATGTACAGGCATTCGTATCATCTATGCAGGCTGACTCAAGTATATTTTCCAGGCTGTTTTAATCAGCCATACGATTTTTATTAACCTTTATTTCAATTCATTTTTGAATAAATTAATTTTTTATAAGATCAAAGTTCAACAGAAAATTCAAAGATTCGTTTGACGATTATGAAATTTATGAATAATTATTTGTAGGATTACAGAACTAAATTTTAATGGGAGATTCTGTCACCAAGATGAAAGAATTTTCCCTGGTGGAAAACCAGAGGTTTCTTAGTACCATCGTAGTAGCCATTCAGTACCTCTCCAATGAAAGCAGCGTGATCTCCTACTTTGAATTCATTAATTACCCGGCACTCGTATACTGATATACACCCCTCTATTAAGGGCGCTTTTATGAACTTGCCATAAAAAGTAGCTATATGTCCTTTTTGAAATTTGTTAGTATCTTTCAAAGAGTAGTTACCGGCAATATGAGCAAGTTCTCCCTGTTCATCTGAGCAGTAATTGATACCAAATTCTCCAGATCTGGATATAAGTCTGTATGATTCACGCTCATACCCCACCATAACTCCTATGAGAAATGGATCTATGGACACCCTTATGCTCCATTCAGCTGACATAACATTATCCACATTTCCATTTCTAGAGGTAACTAATGCAACTGTGGTTGTGGTATAGTTCTGAGATTTATCTAAATCCTCTATCAACACCAGGCTGCATTATGAAATCGTATAAAATAGTGTATAAACATCTGCGAAACATCTTAAAAGAAAAATCTATACCCCCTCATAATGGTAAAGGGAAATCAGATCCCATTTTCAAACTTTTCAAAGCCATTAAAAGTTGAAAAGGAAAATGGATTTCTTAAATTTCAAACAGATTTAAGTATATTCAACGGAAAGAAGTTATTCCAGAATATCTTCATCTACTGGATAATTGAGGAATCTATTATTTCTGACAGGAAAGGAATTATTAGATTTTACATAACAGGAGACGGGATAAAGGCCAAACCACTTTACAGGAAGAGTGTTTTTGAGTCATTTGGCAATATTGGGTGGTCTCTCAGACTTCCCGATATCATAAAGAATTTTGTAGTATTATGCAATTTTAGTGATGGTTTAAATTCTAATCTTAATGAGGCCTATTATTCCCTGAATAATTCCTTAAAGAGGAAGGATAGGAAACTATGTTTCTTCAAGTTAATGGAAGCTGTAAAAATTTACGGTTTCCCCGAAAAAGACCATGATATATTTTATGAGTATGTAGATAATGATAGATACAAAAATAAGTTTGGTTACGAGCCCCACATTCAAAGTGAATCCGATAATTTGCAATTAGAAACAGAAATGTTTAATTTGCTTGAAATGAATCCAACAGAAGACCCTGAACTAATTAAATCTTCATACAGGAAAATGGTAAGAAAATATCATCCTGATCTCTCTGAAAATGCTGACAACTCTGAATATACTAAAAAAATAAAGGAAATAAATGCAGCCTATGAATATTTGCAGAAACGTTTTAATTAATCCTTTTTGTTTGTATTGACACTTGTATGATAATAGCATTTTAAAACAATTATTATTTAAAAATTAAGGATGCCCAATCTTTTTCAAAGAATTAATAAATTGGTTAAATCTACATGAATGATTTAGATGGTTCAAATATATACAGAAAATCAGGAACTTAATTTTTACAAAGATATCAAGGATGGTTCCACTCTTGCAATTTCAGGGTTTAATCTTGCAAATACCCCAGAGTTTCTTCTCAAAAAGTTGTACGAGAATTATAAACTAACGGGTCACCCTAGAGATTTGTTCATAGAAACAGATGCACTTCCTGCCTCAGTTGACAGGGCTCTTGATGCAGTTCTTAAAGAAATGTATGAGACAAATGATTTCTCTCTAATTAGGGGTTTGTTGATACCATTCATGGGTTTCTCTCCATTTTTACAGAAAATAACCCTAGAGGATAAAATACCTGTGTATGGGTGGCCTATTGGAATAGCATCATACTGGTTCAGGGAAGTTGCCTCAGGAAGACCAGGTCTTTTGACAAGGATAGGAATAGGAACATTTCTTGATCCGGATCAGGACAGTGGAACACTTAATGAAAGTGCAAGAAAGAGCAATATGTGCAAAATTACAAAACTGAACATTTCTGGCAGCCCCTTATTACTTTATGAGGCACCCAAACCTGATGTCTGCTTTGTAAGGGTATCATCATCTGATATTATGGGCAGTCTATCAATGGAAGACGAACCTATCAGGGGAACAGTAATAAATATAGTACAGGCAGTGAAGGCTAGACCCAATCCTGGGACAGTAATTGCACAGGTGAAGTTGCTGGATAATGAAAAACAGTTTGCTCCCAGGATGGTTGAAGTACCGTATCCATTAGTGGACATAGTTGTTAGAAGCCCCAGAGAATATCACTGGCAGGCACCTTCGTTTGAATATGATCCAAGGGCCTGTTTTAAGATTAATCCTTCAAACATTACCGACAGCATCCTTCATGATCTTCAAAATTCCAATGTTCCATACATTCAGAGTATAATCGCAAAAAGAATCGCACTTGAACTCGTATCAATGAGAAAAAAGAAAGGAAATACAATTTTACTTAACCTTGGTGTTGGAATACCTGCACTAGTTTCATCAATTCTTTCCAGGGCAGGGTATTCCAGGGATATTGTTACAGTTGTAGAATCGGGACCGTGGGGAGGTATAGCTCTAACTGGTGGCGATTTTGGGGTATCCATGGGTGCCTTTGCCCTGTCCACAATTCCAGATATGTTCTCAAACTATGAGGGCGGAATAATAGATGTTGCATCACTTGGGTTTCTTCAAATTGATGGCAGTGGGAACGTGAACCCTTCCTATATCCCGAATAAGCTAACAGGACCTGGTGGTTTTTCAGTTATTGCACAGGGATCTCCAACATCTTTATTTGCAGGTAATTTCACCGCTGGGAAAATTGAATTACAGTTTAAGGACGGAAAATTGAAAATATTAAAAGATGCGAATACAGTTAAATTTGTCAAGAAGGTGTATAAGATATTCTTTAGCGGAAATGAGGCTCTGAAATATGGTAAAACTGTAAAGTATTTTACAGAGAGATGTGTTTTTGATCTGACACAAAAAGGTTTGTGTATAACAGAAGTGCCAGAAGGAATAGATATTGATAAGGATATTGTAGAGAAGATGGAATTCAAACCAGATGTGAGCAGGGATATAAAAAAGATGCCTGAGATCGTTTTCGGTTCACAGGAAATGGAAAGAAGGGATATTGAGACGTGGGCTACAGAAATCTAATACAAAATCCCAATCTCTTTATAAATTATGATTAGCATGTATGGAAGAGAGAAAATGAAGAAAGGAGTGGAGATATCGTTTCAGTTGAACGATTCCGATCAGAATCAGGAAATCGTAAAGGCTTTAGGTAATTTAACGGGAAACCATTTTCTGAATAATTACGTTGAGAAGTGGAGTATTTTCCACGTAACCCTAGGAGATCATGTATTCTTCAAGGTACTTTATAGCGGGGAAAAAATAGGAAAGTTACACCCTGCCATAGAAAAGGAAATTAAAGAATATTTTGACGATCTCTCAAAGAACAGTCAGGAAGATCTGATGAAGGAATATAAAAGAGCGAAGGAAAAGGGTGGATTTAAGGAAGTGGAAATTAAGGAACTAAAGGAGGAATACGATCTCTGGCAGGATCGTCTCTGGGATTATATTTAAATAATAAATTAATACATTTATTAAGTTCAATTAATGAGTTCCAGGTATTTGCGCTCTATCTGGTTCGTGGGTTCTATCCATCTTATCTTTAGATTCTTCTCCCGGAAGTAATCAATTACGTCATCGTTGGATATGTTTTCATCTCTCTGGATAGTTACAGTATTTCCATGATCCTCAATGACCTTTATGGAAGATGTTTCCAGGGAAGATGCTTCAGGTTTACTGTAAAATGTGACATTCATTAGATTTGTTTCTCTTTCATTTTTCATCTCAAGCATTTTTGTACCGTGATTAATAATTACAACTTTGTCTGCTATTTCCCTCGCTTCTGAAATCAGATGTGTGCTTAGGATTACCGTTTTCCCCTCCTTTACATTTATCTCTCTAATTATTTCAATAAATTCTCTCATCCCTCTTGGATCAAGGCCAAAGGTTGGTTCATCAAGTATAAGTAGCTCAGGATCCATTGTCATAGAACATGCCAGTGCAAGCCTCTGCTTCATCCCTCTGGAATATGACCCACTCTTTTTATTTATGAATTCTTCCATTTTTAGCATAGAAGATAGCCTTTCTATCTCATCTTTTATCTTTTCTTTTGAGGCTCCCTTCACCTTGCATACAAAATTAAGAATTTCAGTTCCATTGAGATATGGATAAAACTCCGGGAGTTCCACCAGTGGACCAACCTTTTCAAGCGCTTTCATTGGATCATCCTGTACATTTATTCCTGCGATCTTAAGAGTCCCTTTTGTCGGATGTATTATATTTGTGGAAATTTTTAACAATGTACTCTTTCCTGCACCATTAGGACCAAGAAGTGCTACGCATTCACCCTTATGAACATCTAAATTAAAATCTTGTAAAGCATAAAAATTTCCATATTTTTTGCTTAAATTAGCTGCTTCCAGTTCCATCATCACTTCACCTCCTTACGTTCAAATAATATTAAAGTAATTCCAAAGCTTATGATTGCATAAAGTGCAAGTATCAGTGAACTTGCAATTATCTCATGGGTAGATGCTGACAAGCTTGATGGTACAGTTGTTGTTATACCAAAGGAAAAGTTCAGGAAAACTCTGTAAACTATGGTTTCAGCTTCGTTTAATAGATAGTATGGGGTTACCTTATAAAGTAACTCTATTATGATGGTCCCTGCATTGAAGATTAATAGATAGATCAGGAGAACTGATATGTAAGCGTAGGTATTTTTGTTAAATAAACTGCTTATCAAAAAAGTAACTCCTGAGATTGAAAATATGAATAGGATCGTAAGAAGAAAGCTATATAGAAACTGGATTAGAATTATGCCATATATATACTGGAAAGTAGCAATCTCAATTACAGTAAAGGTCACAACTATTAGGGAAGTAACTGTAACTGCTGCCAGGTATTTTCCCGTTAACAAAATAGTTCTGGGTATAGGAAGGGTAAAGATATGAAATGCCGTCTTACTTTCTATTTCACTTGAAATGGCTGGTGAACCAAAAAATACTGATGCAAATACAGGGAGCAATGAAAGTATAAATGTCCATAGATAGGCAAGAACCAATTCATCTCCGTGAGGTCCAATAATATCTAGCCCTGCTCTATGTGCAAAAGATGAAATTTGAGATTGATATCTAAAGGAAAGATAAATTAAAAGTATGGACACGAGAATTGCCATTAGAAACATCAAGTAGAAACTTTTTGATCTGTAATAATTCCTGAAGTAATATACATAAGTATCTTTTAGAAGAGAAGCTCTCTTAAACATAATAGGTAATGTCCAAAAGATATTTAAAAAAAGTCAATAAAAATTCTTACAAATTAAAATTTAGTATTTCCAAGTTCAGATAATATTTCTGTTGCCACATATCTGTAATTGGCGAAACCTACATTAAATTCTGCACTGTAAATTCCATTTACGGAATTATAATTATAAGTAACAGTCAGATTAGACGGAAGAATACCAGTAATTAAGGAAATGTTCTTGTCGAGGGAATGATCTACGCCTGTGATTGTAATATTTGTAAATTTAGCTGAAACGTTTCCATATATTACTACACCACTGAACATATTTGAATACACACTTACACCTGAGCTTTTTGAGATTGGAATCGTTTTTGAATAGTCCAACGCTGAAAGATTTACATAAAATGAAATTCCGCTCCCCTTCATTGCAAGGAAAGACTGATGTTCTTTCAAATACTTACCGGTATGATTTGCATTGATTGCCATTTTTACACCTGAAAGATTGGAAAGCACAATAAATGAGTTGCCTATAGGTGCCACATATATAGAACTGGTTACATTCCCTGGAAGGTTACCTGCTGCGGAGAGGTTTATTGAATTCGATAAGGATATGTTTGATACCCTGTAAATGTTGTAGCTCTCATAGGTCATATAATATTTTACTGAAACATTACTTCCTTTAACTGTGTTTGCAGTTGTGTTAGAGGAATTTTTTGCTGTATTTTCAAAGGCACTAAGGTTGTAATTCAGAATTACACCTGCTGTGGTATTTGATGCATAAACTATGAAATTAGTATTGTTCACTTTATAGTCAACAAGAGCGGAAACCCCTTCGGGAATAAAATGAGTCATTGGAGGTGTTGATGAGGATAAATAACTGTATGCAACGTATGAAGTTGGGGCTGCAACACCAACCACTATAACAGCTATAATAATAATTTTAACAATTGCTATCATAAGAAAATAATTGAATGTGTCTATTAAAAGTTATCTCAAAATATCCTATAAAAATGGAACTTCTTGAAACAACTAATCACCTTTGGGAAACATATTATAGTTCTGAAAACATTCAGTAACTGAATTTGCGTTTTATTTTTAATAAAAGGCACATAAGTCCGAGTGGGGTAATTTGGATATCCTAGAGGCCTGCGGAGCCTTTGATCCGGGTTCGAATCCCGGCTCGGGCGTCATAACAAAAGGTTAGAACTCCATAAAGCAAGAGCTATAATTGTGAACTGATTCAAATTATGTTACTTATTTTTAAGGAAATAAATTTTTTAAAGGAACCTGTGATGCAAAGTCTTGAATGTCCCGTTCGGTAATTTGTTTCTTACTTTTATTACAAAATTCAGCAACTTCGCTTTCTAGGGATTTGTCAAATGTAACTAAATGAAAGTAATTCAATTTAACTGTATTTTTTCCTCTAATTTGATATAGGTCGAACTTTCTCCAATACAATCCTTTCGTAATTTTTACTGGATTACTAACATTATCAAATGTGACATTATTATTTTTAGATTCAAAATCCTTCTTCCATTGGGTGATTTCCTGTGTCGGATGTTTACCGTCATGATCAAAGATTACAGTTAGTTCTAGAGAACTATAATTTAGTGAAAAGTTGATAATATTCCCCAAAAAAAAATTCTTTACAAAACTTTTTCCACCCTCCTCTTTTATTAAAAAATCTAATTTATTTTTTTCACTAATAAATTTTCTTAAAATGTCAGTTTCACTATACCTCTTTTGTTCCTTTTTTCCTCGATTTTTGTAATAGAGATATTCTGAATTTCCAATACTGTTATCCATTATTTTCTTAAGAAAAATTCCATCATGTAAGCCCTCTATTATAACAAGCTTTTTCAATCAAATACCTCTCAGGTCTAGTTCTAGATCATAAACACTTTCTTTCGCTTCTTTATACGTCATTCTTTCTCCAATTATGGAGTCATCCATTTTATTCAATCTAAGCATCACTAGATTCCTTTTTAGAAATTCTTGAATTTGGGTTTGTTCCTGGTTAAATAGTGATTGTATTAAATCTGAACTATGTGTCGTTATGAATAGCTGAATTTTTAAAGAACTTGAGATTTGTGAGATATACTTGACCAATTCTGTCACGTATCCGGGATGCATGTGAATCTCTGGCTCCTCTAATAAGATAACAGATTTCGAATTTTCGTTTGATTTCAATATTGCTAAAATAGCAACAAGTGTTTGAAACCCCTCTCCCATCATACTAAATTTCACTGTTTTTGTGCCATTTACCGTATCAAATACTAATTCAGTAAAATCAAATCTTTTCAGGTTTGGTAAAATTATATCACTTTTTAGTATTTCTTCAATTTTCAATGCAAGTTCCTGATTTCCGTCCTTTTGGTCCAAGAGCGTGTTCAAAGTTTTGACTGGATCATTAACTAAAATTATCTTTTTATATTCTCCAAATTTCCTATTTTTTACTTTTCTGGAGTTAACAAACGGATTTAAATCATGCCTCATATGATAATCAAGCAGATATTTTAATTGCAACTTTTTATTTTTGTAAAGTCTTTCGATGACCTCACCGGTCATTATTATTTCATTCAACCTAAAATTTTCTCCCTTAAACAATGTTGACTCCCCTCTATTATATTTAATTAACACACAGTCTTGAAATAATTTTTTATTATTATCGGAATTTAACTGATCTTTAATAACATTATTTATGGTTTGTTGGATGATAGAAATTTCATCATGGATCTCAACCTTGGTTGCATTCTTATTCTTGCCAGGACTATTTTTTCTTTCCAAATTATACCGTTTGTCTTTTCTAATTTGATTAACCCGTTCTAAAATAGTGCTGGCAATATTCTTATATACATCCTGTTCACTTATTTTTTCAACCTTTAAGGATTTGCTGCTATTTGTATTTCCGGTAAGAACTAAGTTAATTTCAAGTGCATTTACTAAATAGTTTACTATAGAGGATGGGGAATCTGAATAATTTTGTTCAAAGAACACTCTGTCCATTGTCACAGCAATAGCTTCTAGAACTGAAGTTTTTCCGGTATTATTTCTGCCAACGATAACATTTAGAAGCCTCGGCTTAAATTCCAGTGAATCAATTCCTTTGAAGCTCTCAATATTAATTTCTTTAATCCTCATTTTTATTTGTCTTTGTATACCTATTAATTTTATAAAGTTGTTCTTAAAACAATATTTATATTCTTAATTATTCCGTTTTGTAAATTGAAGTTACGATCAATCAATTATATATGAAAAATTCATTTATCGATAACTGAAAGGTACCCAAATGGATGACTTTATTATACTCCAAGACTTCTTTTATAACTAATAACCCTCGTAATAGAAAGGAAAGCACTTTTAAATATTTCTGCAGATAATATTTGAAGGGGAGTTCTGAAAATCTCCCAGAAAACACCATAAAATTTATTCATGAAACACGCATGTTACTGCGTGAGTGATCTCTTCGACACAGCTCTTACGGAGAAATACAAACAATATTTCTTAAATGGTCCATTTGCATTCATGAAGCATGCCATTGACTGGAGTGGATTTGATCCACTTCTTAAGGATCTGTATTGTAATGATACAGATAAGGGAGGAAGACCCAAGATTCCAATCATAACAATGGTAAAGGATCTCTACATTCATTCCATATACAATTTAATGGATGAACATTCTGAGAAGGAGATCCATGATAGAATATCATTCATGAACTTTCTTGACTATCCTGATATTTTCTATTGCGTCATCAAAAGGGTATTTCATTTTCACAGGTAATCAGTACAGCAGGGAAACGAGTTAGAATGAAGTTCGTTTGTTTGTTTTGTTTATAATATACATGCATTTAAGATCGTTAATGGATAGCGTGAGCTCTTAATCTTTCAAAAAAGATAGAAGAAAAAAAGGATAACTCTATAAGTAATCAGGTGAAATTGTTCTATTTTCTCTTCTACACGTTAAGTTCTGGCATACTTGTGGAAAATAGAGAGGAAATTAAAAACCTCAATAGTCTCTTTTTGAACATTTATTAATGGGACTTCGCAAGAAGTTAAAACGCTAGTATCTCTTTCACCATCAACCAGGCAGCTTGCGAGGATATAATCCTATTTAATAAAATTTAAAATGACCACATCAATTTAATGAAAAAATACTTCTTCATTATACGTAGGTCACATATAGGCCTAAAATTAATTTAAATAAAAAACCAGCAAATATGACTATATTTCTTATGTACTTCTCATGTGAAAGTAGTCTTGTTCTTGTCTGTGCAAAGGCTAAGGTTAAAATGAAAACGCTTTCAATCTCCAATGAATCAAATAAATATGAAATATTCTTAAAATAAAGTGCTGTGAGACCTGTGAATGGGAGTAAAAATGTAATTACAGCTAATGTTTGGATTAAACTGTATTCATTTTTCTCAGGTTTTACACTATAAAAAATGGCAATGCTATCTATATTCTTATCATTTCTATAGTCATTGGAAAGACTAAATGAGTAACTATTTTTTCTCATATCTAAATGCATTCTTAACTCATCTAGCTCATTAAAGGAGTCATCATCCTGTACATTCGAAACAAGACCACCGAAAATGTACGGATCATTTGTTTCATCTATTTGTAGTCCATTTCCCCAGCTATTTGCAATGCTAAGAGTTTCTTCACCATAAAAAAGTATCAAATCCATATATTCAGCTTCCTTATACATGAAGTGACTAGACTCGGTATTACCATCTATTAATTTACTATTTTTTTCCTCTTTCGGATATTCAGTATAATCCAAAAATATTGAACAATATTCATCCTTTTCTATTGTTTCATTTAATGCAATTGCTAAGGTATATATCCTTTTATCAGGGTCATCCGTTGTTATACTTTCCTTAATATTTTGTGGGATATCCTCCCTCTTAATCAGTTTATAATTTGGTAAATATGTCAGTTCATTTCCAATGGTATTACTTATTTTTAGATTCGTCTTAAAATTTTCAATTTCTAAAATTATTTCATTCAATCCATCTTCAGACTTATTTTGGAAGGTTATCCGTTCTCTGACAGTTCTCTTAAGTAATCCTTCGGAATGACTATAATTTATACGTCTGCTTATAATTTCTATACTATTCGGGTAAAAAAACAAGTAATCCACTTTATAAAACTACTTCTGAGCTACTATATATACCTTTTTTCCATTTTTTTTAATTTGGACAAATATATCATTTTCTTTTAGGTCTTTTTCACTTTTAACAATTTTAATGTACCTACTTCTATTTATTATTTTTAACTTTTCATTAGCAGTATACTGTTTTCTTTCCATCTATAACCCCCCTAATTTGTAATTAAATAATTCTTTGCATTAATCAATTGCCTAATTTTCTATACTTCTTTTCATTATATAACTGTATCTTTTTTATTTAAATGTTTGAATTTGTATCTTTGGTCTTCTAATCTTTTTAATTTCAAATCTAAGACTTCTTTATTCCTTCTCGTAAATTATCATCTATTACTTTAGTTAAATAAGACTCCAATTAGAACCTGTCATATTCCAACTTTTCACATGGACTGATTTAGATTTTCAGAGTATACATTATATTTTATTTCCTGCATATCATCATTCACGATACAAACACAATAGATTCAAACTAAAAAAGTATCATTTCCAATATTTTCTGAAAAGGTCTTACAAGGATTAGTAAAATGCAAATGTCAGTTATTCAAATCTTCAACCTATGGAAAATGATGATAATTTAAATTTATTAAAACTATTATTAATCACAAAATGAAGATTTGGAAAAAGGAATGGAAAGACAGATTTTCCTATATTATTTACCTTAAGTAAAAAACTATGTTCAGAAATATTTAGGGTAAACACGAAGTATGTTTGCTCAATTTTTTTAACTTTCACAGCACATGTTCTTGCATTTGTTGTTAACATCCAACAAATGTATCAATACTAATTATCATCAAATTCTCGTTAAATTCTTAAATAGGATATTGAAATCCTGAATTTACCTGAAAGAAGATCTATTAGCAGATAAAAATTGTTTGTTCAGGTGCTAAGGTGTTTCGACCTTGCGGGAGTGCCCCGACTCCATAGGTGTAAATAAAAATGGTTGAAAAAAAGACGCTTATACTGATCAGCGTATTCATTGGAATGCTAATGTCAGCAATAGACACGACAATTGTAATCCTCGCACTGCCAACCCTTACAGATCAATTAAAGGCTCCTTTTCTGGATACAATTTGGGTTATACTGATCTATCTTCTGGTACTGGCCGCACTTACAACACAGCTTGGAAGGCTAGGAGATATATATGGAAGAGGTAGGATCTTTAATATAGGATTCCTTATATTTATAATCGGTTCTGCCGCCTCTGGAGCTTCTCCAAATGTGTTTTTCCTCATTGCATCAAGAGCATTTCAGGGATTAGGTGCAGTTTTCCTTCAGGGAAATAGTAATGCAATAATTGCAGATCACTTTGAGCCAATGGAAAGGGGTAAGGCCTTTGGATACACATCTATGGGTTGGAGTATTGGTGGTTCCTTAGGAATAGTTCTGGGTGGAATAATAACCACATTTATTGGCTGGAGATATATTTTCTACATAAATGTGCCTGTAGGGTTAATAGGCTTCGTGTTCGCCCTACTGTATATTAAAGATAATAAGAGAACCGAAACCAAAATAGACTATGCTGGAACTTTGTTTCTACTTACATTTCTATCTTTGATCGCATACGGTGCCGTGGAAATAGCCGGAAATGGAGTAACATTTAGCAACGTATTACTCATTGTTATTGGTTTGATACTCATAGTTCCATTTTTACTTATTGAAAGATCTGTTAAGGATCCTGTAATAGTTTTAAAAGCCTTTAAAAATAGGGTATTATCTTTTTCTCTTCTTGCAGCAACTCTTCAGGCTATTGGGTATCTCTCAGTATTATTCATTCTTATAATGTATCTCCAGGGAATAAGAGGTTTTGATCCACTTGATGCAGCCCTCCTTTTAATACCTGGATATATAATATCGAGTCTACTGGCTCCTAAAATGGGAAAACTCTCTGACAGGATTGGTCCAAGAACTGTCTCTGCCACTGGAATATTTCTGATGGCTGGGGGAGTACTGGTTTATCTTGCAATGGGAATCAGTACATCTCTCTATCTTGTAATAATTGGATCAATAGTGACAGGCTTCGGAGGTTCAATGTTCTGGCCATCCAATAATGCTGCCGTAATGTCTGGTGCGCCCAGAGAACTTTACGGTTCAATTTCTGGGCTTTTGAGGACACTATCCAATATAGGAACTTTGTTTAGTTACGTAATAGCCATTTCCATATCAGCTCTGGCTGTCCCACGTTATGTTGCTTTTGAAGTTTTCCTTGGTAAGGACAAACTTGAAGGTGGCGTGTCTGCTTCATTTCTGGGTGGTGTACATGCTGCCTTGCTGGCAAGTTTTTTGATTTTGATAGTGTCTGGATTAGCCGCTCTTGTAAGGGGAAGAAAGTCTGATACTCATACAAATGCAAGGGAAATAAGAAGAACTCCAGATGACAGTAAGTGATTATATACCAATATCACTCCTTGAACAATTAAACATAATTTTATCTTATGTGGTAATATGAAAAATTACTAAACCATTTAGGAGTGAATAAATGCTAAAGAACAAGGTATACAGTCTCAATGTGATGTTCCAGAGTCTCCTATTCATATCAGTGGGCAATCTCATTGAGGCTTCTTATTCACCACTTGATAAAATTATAAAGGATCATTTTCTCATTGATTCCGCAATGGTCGGACTCCTGACCAGTGTTATATTCATTGGACTTGCAACAGTCTCTCCTTTTGTTGGCTATTTTGTCGATCATCTGGGAAGCTTCAGGGCAATAAAAATAGCATTCCTTATAATGGCCATAGGTTCAACACTTGCAACTCTTGCTCCAAATTTCTACATTTTTGTCTCTGGATTTTATGCCATAGGTCTTGGTTATGGACTTGTAACTCCTGCGACTAATAATGCAGTTATGCGGACGTATTACCCATATCATGCAACTCCCATGGGAATTAAGCAGTCAGGTGTTCCAATAGGAGCTTCCACTGCTGCAATTCTTCTTCCTTTAATATCTATTAGATATGGCTTTTTCGGACCTTTCATAATTCTGGCTATTATTGCATTCATCTTTTTTGTTCTAATAAGAGGTGAAAACCATGAGAATGCTTCACCCATAGATTTCAGAGGATATGTTAAGGAAATAAAAGGTGCATTTAGAAATGGTAGGTTTATACTCATAAACGTTCTTGTGGCAGCCATGTCATGGGGACAGCAGTCACTTCTTACCTATTCTGTTCTATTTACAAGTTCCATAGGGTTCAAGTTATTCACCGCGGAGATACTGCTTGCAAGTATCCTCATTGGATCATTCATAGGAAGAATATTATGGGCTTCCCTTAGTAATCGACTGTTTCCAAACAGAAGGATTCTTTCTCTCATAATGGTGATGATCCTCTCTTCTCTGTTTTTCTTTATTTACTCTTTTCTTACCCTAAATTTTTATCTGGCCATAGGGATGTCATTCGTTCTGGGGCTAACTGCCATAGGATGGAATGGTGTATACATAACCGTAATCTCGGAGATAGCACCAAGGGGAAAGATCGGTCTTTACAGTGGTCTTGGGTTGCTCATTATCTCCTTTGGAACAATCCTGGGAACACCATTTTCTGGGTACATAAGTGACTATACCCATGAGTATTCAACAATCTGGCAGATTCTTGCAGCCGGTATTTTTGCAGTAAGTATTTTGCTTCTTATTTTCTCAGGAAAAATACTGAAGAAAAAGGATGAATCTGATGCCGAAATCATTACGAAAATGAGTTAAGAAGTATACTTACTTCTCTGGAATCATGGACGCAATTTATAGTCAGGGTATATTTATAATTTTAGTGAGCATGCTTATATGATAGGTATGGAAAATATAATGGATATTGCAGCAAACCTTGGAATTGATAGGGAATACATAGATAATTATGGAAAATACATGGCAAAAATTAGCCTTAAGGCACTGGATAAGGGAAATAAGAATGGAAAGCTCATTTTAGTTACAGCAATGACACCAACAAAGTACGGTGAGGGAAAGACCACAAACACCATCGGTCTATCACAGGCATTTAAAAAACTTGGCAAAAATGTTTCAATTAGTATAAGAGAACCATCAATGGGACCATGTTTTGGAGTAAAGGGAGGAGCAACCGGTGGTGGAAAATCTAAAGTTGAACCATCTGACAAAATCAATCTTCTTTTTACAGGGGATTTTCCCGCAATAACAGGTGCCCATAATCTTCTTTCCTCAATGATACAAAATCACATTTACCATGGGAACCAGTTAAAAATCGATCCGGAGAAGATAACTTTCCCACGAACAATAGACATGAATGATAGATCACTGAGGGACATGATACTTAATGCCGGTGGTAAGGAAAATGGGCCACTCACTAGGGACAGTTTCGTTATAACACCAGCCTCAGAGATAATGGCAATTATGGGATTTTCCATGGATTATGATGATCTTGTAAGAAGACTTTCAAAAATTCTTATTGGTTACGACATAAATGGAAAACCTGTCTATTCTGGTGATCTGAAAGCTGAGGGTGCAATGGCAGCCATTCTCTCTGACGCAATTAAACCAAATATTGTTCAGACCACTGAAGGCGTACCTGCGTTCATTCACACAGGTCCATTTGGAAATATAGCACATGGAACCTCAAGTATCCTGGCAGCAAAAATGGCGATGAAATACAGTGATTACGTCATAACTGAAGCGGGTTTCGGATCTGATCTTGGTGCTGAGAAATTCATTAATATGGTTTCAAGAATAGGCAATTTGAAAATATCCGCTGTTGTTATCGTTGCAACAATCAGGGCAATGAAACTTCTTGGTGGAAGCGAGGATAAAAATGGTATTGCCAGTGGATTCAATAATCTGAAACGTCACTATGATAATTTGACCAGATTTGGTTTTCATCCTGTTGTGGCAATCAATAAATTCTCTAATGATACCGAGGAAGAAATTCAGTTCCTTGACGGGATGCTGAAAAAGAACAATATGGAGTATCAGTTATCTGAAGTTTTTATGAAGGGTGGCGATGGTGCCCTATCCCTGGCAAAGACTGTTTTAGAGAAATGTGAGAAGACGACGGATAATATCAAATATACCTACAATTTCGATGATGGAATAAGAGAGAAAATTGAATCTATTGGATTGAACATATATGGTGTAAACAGGGTTGAATTCTCCAAAAAGGCTCTTTCAGATATTAGAAGAATGGAAAAGAATGGTTACGCAGGATTACCAATCTGCATGGCAAAAAGCCAGTATTCACTAAGTGGGAATCCTCTTGAGAATGATGACAATATTCTAAGGGTTACCTCAGCATCAGTGAGTTCAGGGGCAGGTTTTATTGTGGTGTATTCTGGTGACATAATGACAATGCCAGGATTACCAAAGGAACCTGCCGCATGTAACATTCATATTGATGGTGAAGGAACTATTTATAATCTTGAGTAGGTTATTTCCAAACATTTTCATAATTAAACCTTTTTTTCATAACGATAATTTAAAAAACATGTATCACGATGGGGTAAAATGCAAAAAATAAATATTGGAAACAGCAAGCTACAGGCAACTAGAGTTGGTCTTGGCTGCTGGCAGGCTGGACTGAGAGGATGGGGAGAAGATTATGGAGATAAGGATATTATTGAGGCCATAAAGTTTTATGTTGAGAATGGTGGGAACTATCTAGACACTGCAGAAATATATGGAATGGGTCACTCAGAGGAACTCATAAAACAGGCACTATCTGAAATTCCAAAAAACAGATATATAGTTGCAACGAAGGTTAATCCCCCACATGTGAAGAATTACAGGACAATGGAGAGAAGTGTGAAGGGGAGTCTTGAAAGACTGGGTATAGAAAAAATTGATCTATATCAACTACACTGGTATGAGCCCTATGTTCCCGTGTCAGAGATAATGCATTCCATGGAGAAGCTGAAGAACGAAGGATACATTGATCAGATTGGTGTCTGTAACCTTTCAAAACCTGTTCTCAAGGATGCGGTAGACAGTATGAAGGATTATTCAATTGTATCTAACCAGATGGAATACAGTATTCTGGAGAGAAACATAGAAAGGGAGCTCATACCCTACATGAAGGAGAAAAATATAACACTAATTCCATACAGCCCCCTTGCAAAAGGTCTGCTCACAGGAAAGTATAACAGTGGTGAGATACCTCAGGATAATATCCGTAAGGGTGATGAGCTTTTTAACAACCCGAAGAACAGGAAGATAATGAAGCCAGTGTTGGATGAACTGGGAAAGATGGCAAAGGAAAAGAAATGCTCTATGGCACAGCTATCTCTCGCATACTTACTTCACAAGAACTGCCTTATAATACCTGGAGCCAAGAACAAATCACAGGTTGAATCAAATATGGGTGCAGATTCCGTAAAGCTGTCAAAAGAGGATATGGAAAGAATTGATAAAATATCAAGCGTAGAATTCATATACGCCTAAACCAATCCTTTTTGATATCTTAAAAGCAGTTTCAAATAATTTTTTTAGTATAAGATTCAAATCGTGTGAATAAAAGAGAAATAATTTTTGAAATAAGTTTTTTACTATTATTTTTACTATTAATAAAAAATAAAAATTGTTTTAGTTGACAACCACACCAACATTAGGAGTGAATACCTTCGCGTTAAGGCTCAGATCCTGTGTCAGGTTGAAGTCAATTATCACATTCATGTTTCCGTGGGCGCTAACCTTGAATGGGTGGTTTATGAATGCAAATGGAGCATGAAGCGTGAAATTAACACTCAATCCCAGTATGTCCACTGAAACATTGGTTATATACAGCCTTATCATTGTATATGTTCCAGCCTTAAGTGTGATATTTGTCAGCAACGATGCATTTGTAGTGGTCAGACCAAGTATATCTATAGTCTGTGATTTCACACTGTAATTTGTCCATCCAGAAACATTGCTGTGCAACGATACCTTACTAAATGTCATGAACACTCCCGAAACACCAAGGTTTGGTGAATCTGCCACTTTCATTGCAACATGGCCGTCATTCGCTGCAGCTTCTGAAGCCTGGTAATATACCAGTCCTGTCAGCCCGGCAGCTATTATTATAACAGCCACAATTGCCGCTATGTATTTTTTTTCCATAATCAATCATTCATTTCATATTTAAAGTGGTTGTGGTACAAGGAACTAAAGGTTCAAAAGATTCACTTTAGTATTTGTTGGAAGAAGAGAATTTACTTATTTACTATATCTTTCTTATTTTTCATAGCAAATCTACTCTATCAAAGTTTGGTACATTCGCATTGTTAGGTGAACATTCAGGTAAATGCAAATATCAATATGAGAGGTTTTAATCATCCTGTACAGGTAAATGCAAAGAATTTATGACCCTATTGAGGAAAAGAAAGCCCTTGCAGTTAGGCTAATTGAAAATGGTTATTTTAATGATGCGTTAAGAATTGTAGATGATATTCTGAATGTAACTCATTCGGATCCTGAAGCAGTTTATCTTAAATCCATACTTCTGAACAGTTCTGGAAACAAGGGAGAAGCTCTAATATGGGCCAAGAAAAGCGTGGAATTAAACCCTGATAACACAAAGTCCCTTATGCTAAAGGCAAGATTGCTTCATCAGTTTTCATTTTACCGGGAGTGCATGGAAACATTGGATGAGGTATTCAAAATTAATAGTAAGAATACTGAAGCATTAGATCTAATGGCAGATATATTCCTTAGAATGGGGAAGCCAGATGAGGCCTACAGAATGGCGATGAAATCCATATCAATTTTACCGTCATCATGGAATGCGCATTTCATCCTATCAAGGTATTTCCAGTATCAAAATATGGAAAAACAATCCATTAAAGAACTGGATATAGCAATTAGATTCAATCCAGAATCAAATCTTCTCAGAATGGAGAAGATACGCAGACTGATGAAGGCAAAAAAGAGGGAAGAGGCTGAAAAAGAAATAAATCGTAAGGGATTTATGGAAATTAAAGGAACTTTCACTGAAATTCTTGTTGAAATAGAATTTCTGATTGAAAACAGTTTTTATGAAAAGGCTGAGGAATTATGCAAAAACGCTATTTTGGAATGGCCTCATGAAGATTTGCTTTACCTTTCCATGGGAGAAATCAGTTACAATTCTGCAAGAAGGAAAGAGTCTATTTCATATTTCAGAAAAGCATTATCATTAAATCAAAACGAATGGTACCTTAGCAGATTAACAACTACTCTTTATGAACTTAAAGAGTATAAAGAAATAGCCAAACTTTATGATGACAGAACAAGGATACCGATTGAGTGCATTGAACCAGCGGTTGACTCTTTTATTAAATCCAGTAATCCAGAGGACTTAATAGGAGTGATAAAATATAACATTGATCATTTTCAGAATAAGGACATTTTATTCGTAATGGAAGGGGTAGTGAATAATAATTTAGGTTACTTTGTTCTGGAGATCGGGTTGTTAGTCAAGAATACCGATAGTTTTGCATACTATATGGACTATTTAAGAGATAAAATAATAAAACATAATGAACCGGACATCAGTGTAAAACATAATATTGAAGGTAGCAAATTTCCATTCTCATTTCTGGAAAGATTAATTAAATGTGAATTTGAGGAGGTAGAGATAGAAATGTATCTTTTTTCACCAAAGAAAGAGGAAGAAGTTAAGTGGGGGTCAATATTATTTTACTTCGCCAGGTTGAATCAATACGGTAAAATTACCACAAATTCAGAACTTCAAGTGTTGGAACTAAAGTACGGATCAGAATACGTTTCAGATGCCATAGTTTTTTTGAAAATTATTTGTGGCATAAGGGAATAACGATTATTCGCACTATTTTTTTAGTAGTTTAGCTTTATGAGAAATTAATCTACAAATATACAAATATCTATATAAAGAAAGGGTATCGTCCTATTATGACATCTCAGGCAAACCTAAGGTATTTCCTCACCACATTAGGTGCAGTATTAACAGTGATTTCTGGCATTCTTGTACTGCTGGCAATTTTTATAGCAGGCATAGGAGGAGTAGCATCTTTGATATTCTTTAATCCTGCTGGGCTCGCCATCATAGGTGGTTCACTTGTGCTTGCCATTATTCCGATTATTTGGATAGTACTCGCAGTAATTATATATAACGCTGGTCACAAACATAGAAGGAGGGGTAAATTTGAGAATGGCGTCCTCATAATAGTGCTAAGCATAATCATACTTTTCCTTGGTGGAGGATTTGTAATAGGACCAATACTTTCTGGAATAGGTGGATTTCTCCTAATTCTATAATGTGTGAAAAAAACATTTCATTAAGGCAAGACGCAGTAATTTTCCTATTTTTTCTTTATTAACGTTTTTTCAAAATTTAAATAATATAGTGATATGTGCAAGAGGAATTAAAAAGATGCATTATTTCAGGAGAACAGGATCGGCAATTTGGGCCTATCTCTACAGAGTAGAAACTTATGAATTCTTCGTTATCTGTGCCTTGATAGTGTATATCTTTTTCTGGTCTCTCATCGACATACTACAGCAGTTTAATTTTCAGCAGTTTGTCTTTGACTCAGGGATTATTTCTCTGACAATGAATTCCATAATCCATTATCATTATGCCCAGTACATTATGTATATGAGTGGTTTCTCTCTCCTTAGAATTATATTCAGTCCACTAATCCTTATTGACGGGATCACGGGGATGCTTATTATTCAGGAAATTTTTTTAGGTCTCCCATCATTAATCCTCTACAAGATCGCAAGGAGAAAATCCATAAACCAGTTTGCGTCCATGATAATTGGCATATCCTATCTTCTATATTTTCCACTTGCTGGCCTTAATTATTTCAACTTCCACTTTCAGGCGTTCTTTATTCTTTTCTTTCTACTGGGTTATTACCAGTTCCTGAGAGGAAAATATATTTCTTCCACCATTTTCTTTTTCTTATCAGGAATAGTGAGATTTCCATATTTGGTTTTTCCAGCCCTTCTAATGTTAATGATTCTGATTGAAACATACCTCAAACGCAACAAGATGGAAAAAAAGGATATGGATCCCCTTTTAAAATACTCAATCGCCAGTTTAATAATTTTCAGTTCAATGCTGGTGGTTTCATACTTTCTCATATTTTACTCACCATATTACATCTACCAGCATGGATATTTTGATGGATATTTCCATCTAAAAAGTGGTAACATACTGGGTCTCTTTTTAAAAAATATAGATGATAAAGTGCTTCTTGTAGTATTTATCTTCTCTCCACTCCTTCTTATACCTCTTAAATCAATAAAATGGACGATTTTTACACTTCCGTTCTTCTTTATTGCATTTTTTAACAATTACAGTGTGTACTATTATCCTGCGTTTTATCATTTTCAGTACATAGCAGCAGTTGCTCCCTTCATCTTTCTTGGACTCATTGATGTTTTAAGAACTGGAGTTTCAGAAGAGAAAGAGCATATGGGGGAAACTGCCCATAATTACTTTAAAAGGTTGAGGAATACTGTCAGGTCACAGAAAAAGCCCATAGCTGTTATGGCTTCGGTAATTCTGTTTGCCGTCATATTCCAGCCATACAGTCCATTAAACGCATATTCATCGGAGCCATTTGCTATGGACATTATGCATCCGAGCCTGAAAGTTTATGATGACTATATTAATATAACAAACCTGATTCCGCAGAATAACCCCTACGTTATATATCAAAACAACCTCCCATATGTTGATGTCCACGATCCATCGCTTTCATGTCTTGGGGCATTTCAATCCCTATCTGGATATAATAGTAATTTAAGCTATAGACTTCAGAATCTGACAGAAACTCAAAATGTGGAGTACGCCCTTGCATATGATATAAATTGCTTCAATACCGGCAGCAGTCTGGATATGTGCCAGGCAATGAATGTTCTATATTCAAGGGGGAATTATGGAATCGAAGCATTTCAGGATGGTTTTATACTACTCGCCAAAAATTACAATCATACCCCTGTTTATTTCACACCTATATCTTTGATTAATAACTTTACAGCCATTTCCCATAAACATAATGGGTCTATGATTAACCTGTACCCGCAGGTAATGATACCGGGTCTTTATTATCTTAACATAACATTTCCGAATGGTACTATCCCCTATAATCTTCATAACATAAATGTCACGGCAAGATCAGTTAAAGAAACAACAAATGTGACATATTCAGGAGTTCATATATTGAACGGAATTTCCATCCTTCACCTGCAATTCAGGATAGATTCATTTTTTGATGTTCCATTGGTAGAATTATCATTACCAGAATCATACTATGGACATACAATGTATGTTTCCATGTTAGGACCCACCCCTTAAATTTCTTTACCTTCAGGGTATATTACTTCTTCATCTTTTTCTTATATTACTTAAGCCTTTTCTGCTCAAAATTGAACTAAATAAGTTTTAAATACTATAATTAGAATATATAATAATTATGAATAAATACAATAAATTACTAACTATTATTCTGTTTGTCATAGTGAGTATTATGGTCATTTCAATGATAAATGTTGATAATGCACATGATACCAGAGACAGGAATGGAAATTATAATCCATTCTCTGATGGAACGTCTAGTATTACATTAAGTAAAAATTCCGTATCCATTACTCCTGGATCTTCCACTACCGACTCATATACAGTTGAGCTATCGTCTGGAACCACCTGGGGCACCAGCCTTTCATCCAATTCTTTAAGCGGATTTACGATCGGTTTCAGCAACAGTGGTGGTGATCCACCATACACAGGGACAATGACTATTTCAATAGCATCAACAGTTAGTGATGGTACCTATCACGTGTTTATTAATGCGACAGGAGATGATCCATCCAGTTCACCTGCCGTTCTTTCAGTTTCCGTTACTGGACATGCATCCAGCACCACTCCTCCTCCTGTTACACCATCCAAGTCCTTCACTGCTCTTTATGGAACAGATATAGCCGGATCTTCTGTTATAATCCTGTTTTTACTGGCAGCAATTGTACCAATGGTTCTTAGACGCAAAAACTTAGCCGCAATGGGATATTTGTCATTCATCGTTTCCATGGGTTCTGCACTATTCCTGATCACAGATGACAGTCTTCTTAGAAGTTCAGGATATCTTCACTGGCTACTTCTGTTGGTCTTCACTGCAGGGATGATAGTTTCAATGCTTGGATATTTACTGACAAAAGATAAGCTAAAGGAAACAGCAAGAATGGGGCTTGCCTATGGTTCTATATTTATGTCCATAGCAATGATACTGGATGCAGCCCTTGGCCTTCCACTATCTTCCATTTCAAATGTTGGAGGTTCCATTGGTTTTAACTATCTTTTCGGGTTTGGAATAAATGCACCATCAACTCTGGCAGTGAGCCTTGCGTTTTCCATACTTCTGATCTTCAATGGACTTCTATTTTCGTCTTTCTTCAGATCAAAAAGCAGTGTATCAAGTAAGAAAACAAATTAAATACACATACCAGTTTATTTTCTACTCTTAAAAATTTATGAAAATTTAATTTTATATCTATCAATTAACAGTCAAAAAAATACATAAGCCAAGTGAAGATTAGGAAAAGATGAATTTCAAGCTGAACGAAACTCAACTTTCAGGTGTATTTTTGATTCAAAGGACAATATTCAATGATGAAAGAGGCTATTTCACTGAATTTTTTAGAGAAGATTATTTCAAAAGTCAGTTCAAAGAAATAAATTTTGTACAGGAAAATCTTTCATTTTCAAGGAAGGGTGTTATAAGGGGTTTACACTTTCAGAAGCTACCGTTTTCACAGGGAAAACTTGTTTCTGTAATACATGGAAAAATACTGGACGTTGCAGTAAATCTTAAAAAAAGTTCAAAGGATTTCGGTAAATATGTGATGGCAGAACTGTCAGAGGACAATTGCCATTCTCTCTATATCCCGGACTACTTTGCTCATGGATTTGTGGCACTGGAAGATTCCTATGTGCTTTACAAGACTACTGAATATTATCATAAGGAATCAGAACGGGGAATAAGATATGATGATCCTGATATAGGCGTAAAATGGAATATAGATAATCCCGTGATATCAGAAAAGGACTTAAAATTAACAACATTCAAGGAGCTGATCCAGGAAGGTGATTATTTCTGAATATACTTGTAACTGGAGGAATGGGCTTCATAGGTTCAAATTATATACTCAATAGAATGGAGAAATATGACGATTTCATCTATAACATGGATTCTTTAACCTACGCATCAAATCCCTGGTATCTGGAGAAGATTAAAAATTCCCCAAATTATAAATTCATTAATGACGATATAAATAATATTTCCATTCATCAGGACGAATTTCGCGATTTAGATACAGTAGTTAATTTTGCTGCAGAATCGCACGTTGATAATTCAATAAAAGACTCCTTATCCTTCATTAAATCAAATATCATGGGAACACATGCCTTACTGGAACATGCAAGGAAAAACGATTTGAGATTTCACCAGATATCAACGGATGAGGTATATGGAGCATTGCCAGTAGATTCAAAGGAAAAATTCAATGTTGATTCACCCTATAATCCAAAAAACCCATATTCTGCAACAAAGGCATCTGCAGACATGCTTGTCCGCAGCTACTGTAACACATACGGATTGAAGGCGACCATTAGTAACTGCAGTAACAATTTCGGTCCACACCAGCACAGAGAGAAACTTATACCAAAAACTATAATCAATCTAATGAACAATGAGAAAGTTCCAATATATGGTGACGGCAGACAGATAAGAGACTGGATATATGTAACAGACCACTGCAATGGAATTGATCTTATCCTGGAAAAAGGCAAAGCGGGAAAAACATATCTTATAGGTTCCGATGGTGAACATTCAAACATTGAAGTTGTTAACGAGATTATGCATCTAATGAAAAAGAATACCGACATGATCAAGTTTGTTGATGATAGACCCGGCCATGATAGGAGATATGCCATAGATGCCAGCAGTATAAGAAAACTGGGGTGGAAACCGGAATTCAATTTCAACGATGCCCTCAGGCAAACAGTTGATCATTATATGAAAAATTATGAAAATTATATCCTTTAGCTTTTCTACTATATTAATAATATTTGTTTTACTGTATTTCTTCCAAATTGCGGATTTGAATAAAAGTTAATTATTTATGGAGGAATTCAGGGAAGAATGGAATTAGGTGCCGAGAAGGAATATGTTGGGATTAGTGCAATTTACCAGTTTCTCGGCAACGGTGTCCAGGTAGTTTCAGGATCATTATTCTATATATTTGCTGCAAGAATCTTTCCTCCAAGCGATCTGGGCGTGATCGCATTATTCATTGCCATTGTAGGTCTTTTCGGAATTGTTTTCACTGTAGGCCTCAACAGTGCGATAACGCATTTCATTTCATCAAATCTTAATTCAAAGGTGTACTCACCGGGAAAGACATTGTTCAGGATACTTGTACTTGGAATATTACTTGCACTAGCAGGATTGCTGGTTGTATACGCATTTTCAGGATATATATCAATCATTTTCTTTCATTCAACATCATACACATTCTATATCAAACTCTTATCATTAGTACTATTCGGAAACATCATATTCTCCATACTAAATGGAGCAATCATTGGTTTTGAGAAATTTAAGATATCGGCATTGATATCAGTAATAATATGGGTAATATATTATTTTGGAGCACTGACTCTGGCCTACATAGATCGATCACTAATTGATATCATATACGGATGGATTATTGGTCTCGCCCTTGGAATATTAATCGATTTCGTTTATCTTCTGGCAATACTGGCCAGGGGATATATGAGGAAGCATCACCGTACTGTTGGCAGCAGATCCATATTCACATATGCCATTCCCGTACTGCTATCATCAATCATAGGATATGGTGCATCATATACAGACAGGTTTGTTGTAGCGTATTTACTTAATACTTACTATCTTGGGATCTACAACTTTACCCTTCTTATATTTTCGGGAATCAGTTTTATTGCCATTCCCTTTAATAATATCACGCTTCCAAAATTCTCTGAGTTTTTCGGTAACGATCAGAGGGCTTTCATAAAGAGCAACGTAGGAGCATCATCTCTACTTCTGACCTATTTTTATACACCGATCGCATTGGGAATTGCAGCTCTTTCTCCAATTGTTTTATATTACATAGCAGGTCCTGCCTATGTTTCCGGTCAATATGCACTCATAGTTGTCATGCTTGTTCCAACTCTATTCATATCACAAAATCTCCTGATACAGGCAATCTCATCTGTTAGGAAAACATCTTTCTTCCTATACTCAAGTCTTGGTTCACTAGTTGCAAATGTTATTTTCTCTTTCCTTCTTATACCATATTTTGGTCTTATAGGAGCAGCCTTTGGTTTCTCATCTGTTTATGTTGTTTCTTTCGTTATTCTATACAGGCTTGCAAAGAAGGAGGATCTGGTTCAGTACAATACATCTGGCACACTGAAAATATGGGCATCTTCCATTTTCATGTTCCTGATTGTCTATTTTGCACTTCATTTTATGGTTGAAAGATATGGATACTCTCTTTTTATTCTACCATTTCTCATATTAGTTGGAGCATTAATCTATACAGTTGTTGCATCAAGACTGAAGGTGTTCTCAAAGGAGGAAAGGGAATTCATTCTTTCCATGTTTCCAAACAGATTAAACTCCATAAAGAAACTCATCAGTATTCTGGTTTTGGGAAATCAGAAATAAGTATGGTAAAAGTTGGAAAAGTAGTGGATGGGTTTTTGGTTTAAACTTTAAAAGTTAATAAATCAACATCTTCTTTTTAAATCTTTATTAAGACACATTTTAATTTAATACTACATTATGTTTAAATAGATATCAATCTTATTATTTTCATGGACTTAAAAAAATTAATAGTGATTTCGATAGCCATGATGTCAGTCATAGGTTTTTCAATGGCAGTAATAGGAACTAATCCTGCAGTTCAAAGTAATGTTGGTAATAGTAGTGTGGGAACTATTAGTTCCCAGTTTACATCTTCTGGTAGTCAGAATTTAAGTGCTATTTCACAGTTTCATAACTTTGAGAATAGTTTGAATGCTACTGCAAGTTCCAAAGTGACTGGCTCAAATCTGAGTGGAAAAAGTACTTCAAGTTCATCTACTTTTAAGAACACAACAAAGAACTTAAATAATAACCTTTTCCTCCCAAATTACAAGGCAGCTGAGGATTATAAGATGATAGACTTTTTCTAAAAACCTAAGCCAAATCATAGATGATTTTCTAAACTAAATTTACATTAAGACCAGTATTTTCCTAGCTCCAATGATTATTATTGATAGCGAAACCTTTATTCATGCGTGTTTCATGTGTATTATAATGAGCTCATTGCGTGATTTCAGCATCCCTGAAGCGTATAACCAGATCAGAAGCATGGATACACTTGTCGGGCTTGAACCCATTGTGGATTGGAATGCCCTTGGATCCATGGTATCATCTCTCTTCAAAAACAACACCGAAAAGGGTGGAAGGCCTAACTTTGATGAGATAACCATGATCAGGACACTCTTCATACAGGAACTTTACGGCCTCAGTGATGAGGCAACGGAGAGGGAACTCTATGACAGGATATCATTCAGGCATTTCCTCCACTATCCGGATAAGATGCCTGATGCCAGAACCATATGGCTGTTCAGGGAAAGACTCTCATCATCCGGCATGGACAAGAAACTCTGGGAAGCCATATGGAAGCAGTTCAATGACAGGGGAATAAGGATAGAAAAGGGCGTTATACAGGATGCCTCATATATTGAGTCGGATCATGGAAAACATGGAAGGAGGAAACCTCCAGTTCCAGTGGATCCGGAACCTCCGCAGATGACGAAGAATGAGGAAACGGGTGAGTCGCCAGGGAAGGGTGATGCTGCTGATCCAGATCAGAAGAAAAAGATGACAAAGGCCCAGAAGAAGGCAGCGAAGATAAAAGCATCAGAAAAGAAGAGACTCAGCAAGGAAGAGAGAAGATCCTCTAAGACAAGAAGATCGAAGGACGGTACTTTCACAAAAAAAGATAACAGAACACATTTCGGATACAAGCTTCACAGCTCTGTAGGCGTCGACATGCCACTGATCAGGGAGTTTGTCGTAACCACAGCAGCACTCCATGATGCCAATGTTGATCTGAGTGTACCGGATATGCCATGTTACAGGGACAAGGGATACCAGGGTGCACCATGCAGGGGACTGAACGGGACAATGGATCATGCATCCAGAAATAATCCGCTTTCAATCGATCAGGTGAGACGGAATCTGCGCATATCAAGGAAGAGATCACCTGGTGAGAGACCGTACTCCATCATCAAGGGAAAATTCAACGGTGATCATGTTTATGTGACCATGGTTAGGCGTGTTCGTGTAAAGGCGATGTTCAAGTGTTTCTGCTACAATCTTTTCACACTGATGAACCTGAAAAAAAGAGGGAAGATAGCGGCAGCTATGTAAAATGAGTGAAAAGGAAGAAAAAAACAGAAAAAATTAAGGGGTTTTGAGAAGAATATCCACATTCAGCGGCATGATCATGCCCATAAAACAGGTTTAGTACTGTCTTGTTAGAGGAATCATAAGATTATAGAAAAGGTCGATAGATGGTCATGTAACCCCACATTACGTATCTGCTCCAGCTCCTATGGGAATAGGAGACTTTGGAATAAAGAATGTGAGTGGTGTTCTTACGCCATATCAATTATCAACGAACAGCTTTGAGGGTACAATATCCATAAGCAATCTTACTGCATTGTATGCATTAAATGAAGATCCAAGCAATATAACAGTGCAGCTGAATACAGTTTTAAATAATGCTACCCTATTTGGAAATTCAAATTATACCTTCTGGACACAAAACGTGCTATTATATTCATCCAATCATCACACTATAACTTTTGAAGATAATATGTGGAATTTTTCAAGTCCTAAGGCTATTATAACACAAAATTCTATCTATAGCACTACTGGGCATGTTATCAAATATCCTGGTGTACATATTGCTTATGGGCCCACTTTTGCTGTGAAAACACCTTTTACAGTACATCTATACCTAAACTCAACACTAATTGACAACAGGAATGCGGTTTATTTCAATTACTCCGTTCCACAGCTATCGGTGCATGGCACATACGATTTGGTAATACTCAACTCTACCTACCATACTGCAAGCACATTTAAGACACCTCAGTCAAACTTTCTCATCAGCGGTTCACATCTTACACCAACGAATTATCTCCTTTATGATGCAGAAATAATGATTGGTGGACCAGGTGGTGGAAGCACAACAACCCTTTATAATGTAAACGCAAATATGACATTGAAATATTACAATGCAACAAGCTCAGCATACATGAATGTACCGAGCGCATATGACTATGGTACTGATACTGGAGAAACGTCATCAGGTGAATCCATTTACTGGAATTCAAATGATGTTGCAGAGATCAACACAGGTCCAAGTATTCTCGAAGGAATGTGGGGTATACAGTCCGCAACAAAAATGGGTGACATGAAGATAACAGGCCAGATTGAACCTTCAAACGCATTTTTATTTGTCAATGTTGGGACAAAAGTGAACAATTTAACTGCACAGTGGGCACCATTGCAACAGAACGGAAAGTTTATGCTCACTCTCACCCCAGGAACATACAGCCTTCAGGTACTTCTTTCAAACTATGCACCTGCATTCGAATCAAATATATCGGGCAAGGCAAATGGTCCAGTAAAAGTTATTTCAGTTAACCTGCCTTTCAATACGTCGTACTGCGGGTACACACCACTATACGCTTTCAATAACAATCAACTTTCTAACATAGCCGTACAGGGAAATGGTACACCAATGGAACCATACATACTTGCAGACCAGTGTTGTGAGGTAGATCCAGTATTTGGACAACTAAACGATTTTGGATTTCCAGTATTTATGGCAGTCTTTTTGAGTGGAACTACGGACTATGTAAGCTCAGTTGATAGCGAACAACCCTGTGTTGAAAACTCCTATAATGGTTCTTATGTAGGTTTTAATTCAATGCCATTCGCCTTTTATAAAGTTCAGAATTATTCAATGATTGGCATGCAAGTTAGTGGAATCTTTTACCCTGGAGAAGACGGGTTTATTGCAGGAGAGATAACTTTTTGGGATTCTTCAAACGATTTCATAGTCCAAACCTCTTTCGATACAAAGTTTCCAATCACAACTGTCAATTCTACAGATATCACTATATCCAACAGCGTGTCTACCCTGGAATATAATAATATATATCTATACTGTGGAAGTGTTATCCTTGCAAGTGACATAATTTGCTGTGGAAATTTAACCGAGGTAAATGGAACTGCAGATCTTGTACACAGCCATTTAGAAGATACTATCCTACTAGCATGTGATGGAGCTTCCTTAAACATTCGTGGAACTATTGTAACGCATGACGATTTACTGGTTGTCGATTCGAAAATAATGAGTACAGATAACCTTGTATCTGAGAGTGTATATTGTTATTACCTTTCCTCAGCAAGTTCAATGAATAATTATCAGGGAAGCAGTAAAATCATAGTCTATGACTCTACATCAAGTGATGTAGGTGGTGAATATATAGACATGAGCCTGATAGTAGAAAATTCAATGATTTCCATTAGTGGAAAAGTTCTAAATTCAACATACATATGTAATATAAATTCTACTGTTAAGCTGAGCTCGGTTAAAATATATAACACTGAACTGTACTCTTTGAACGGACTAAATAACATTGAGTCAGCTACAGGCTCATATTTGTTATTTGCTTCAGAAAAGAGCAATACTATGATCAGCAGTTCTCAACTATTTGGAGTCAGGGGTTTTTCTGAATATGGAAACTTTTCTACAACAGGTTCGTTCATAATAGGCGTTGAATTCGAATCAATATTCTCAAACAATTCCTTTACAAACAGCATAATCCAGAGTATTCCAACATCTGTCAGTGAAGGTTACGAATTTCCGACATACCTATGGACCTATGATGGAACAAACGTTTTATCAGGAGACACATTTGCTGTGATAAACTTCCAGAATGATGAGGAAACAATATGCTGTGACTATCAGGTTAACTTAAATAGCATTACATTCATGGACGGTGTAAACAGTGTAACAGGTTCAACTTTCTATACATCTGGAGGAGACTCAGCAGCAAATCTAATCGTGCAGTATGGAATAAACAACATTCAGGGAAACACATTTGAATCCAAGCATGTGGAACTACTTGGAAATCAGTATGGAGCAGGCAGTTCACTGATTGTTTACGGTGGTGATAATGTTATAGGCCATAACAAGTTTGTCAGTATCAATTCACCTGCAAGCAGCTCATTGATAAAATATGGGGATGTATCAACGCAGGCCAGTAACCAGTATCTGTATTCCCTTAACTTCACCGAATCAGGGTTGGCAAATGGTACAGCCTGGAGTGTAGATGTAAATGGAACAACACATACAACAACTGGTTCATACATAAATCTATTAGTGTCCCCAGGAACCTATTCATTTAAGGCAACTTCATATGGATATGGGTCTTTATCTGGATCAGTAGATGTAGTATCTTCATCTGTTAACGAGCCACTTACATTCAGTAAACTTCCACAGTATTCCGTAACGTTTATGAGTGGCGGTTTACCCAGTGGAGTTAACTGGACAGTGACCATGGATCATATGACAATGTCTGGATATACTAACATGCTGACATTCACAAACATCCCAATGGGCACATACACCTACACAGTAGCTGATTCATCAAGTCACTATTCTCCTGTTGTTGCTTCTGGCACAATTGATGTTACTTCAAATATGACACAAACAGTATCATTCATGGGAATAAGTTATACTGTAACCTTCAATGAAAATGGACTTGCATCAGGAACAAACTGGACAGTAACAGTCAATGGACATGTTTATTCAAGCACTCAGTCCTCAATTTCGCTGACAATGCCCATAGGATCAAACCTAACCTACAGGGTAGGCAATGAAACGGGATATATCTCATCAGAGAGAACTGGCAACTTTGCAGTATTTGGCAATTACAGTGTGACTGTAAATTACGCTAAGCCAGGAGTTTCCCCAACACTGACATATGTGGGTATAGCCGTCGCCGCAATAGCGGGTCTTGCTGTTGGTGCCGGGGTTATGCTTGTCCTTAGAAAGAAGACTGTACCATAATTTTAAAAATTTATTAATATTTTTATTGTTAAACAACAATTTTATTTTTTCTGGGTCATAATATGAAATTCTTTTAACATCTCGATTGAATAGGGCATATTGGATTTAGTGAGCTGTTCCACATTTATTCCTATGTTTATTTCAGGGTAATTATGGATCTTGTCACTCATTATTGCCGTCAGAACATCTAATGCGTTTTTGATAGATCTCTTATACGCTTTGGAAACCTGCTCATTCTCAAGTATGTAATCTTTTGTTTCATCAGGTAGATCAACGCCAAGGAAATCCAGCAGATTGAGGTCAGCAACACTCTTTAGTGGTGCAAAACTCAGGATCACTGTTGCAGGATTCACCTGTGCCTTTGAACATAATTCACCATATTCCTTCAGAAGATGAGTTATGTGATCCCCCTCAAATAACATCTGCGTTGTAAAGAAATCAGCTCCTGATATGGTCTTATATAACATCCTTCTTGCCTCACCACCCCTCTCAGGCAAACAGATGTTTCCTATGGTAATATCATTCAAATTTTTCGTCTTCATAAGATGTTTTGTAATCAGGTTTGCCTCTGAAACATTTGGGCCGGTATACCTGTGATGTCTTGTATTTCCACCAACAAGAACAATATTCCTGATGCCCTGCGATTCAGTTTCCACAATCCAGTTGGCAAATTCATCAAAGGATTCCATGTGTGCTACAACCTTATTAATGATTGCTTCTTTTCCAAGCTGATATGCAATTCCCCTGGCCAGTTTTCTTGTAAATATGCTGTTATATCTTGGCTTTCCCTCATGATTTTCTTCCACCAGTTCAGGAACATTAATAGCTGTTAATCCTGGGAAATCTGACAGTGTTTTGGATATATCCATAATCCGTGCTTCAATATTCTTCACGATCCTGTTGTCATGCTCCGGATCTCCGGTCTTGCTGTCCCTTAAGGGTATAACTGTGAATATAAGGGGCAAATTATTGAGGGATTCTTTGAAGTTAACCATGCTAATCATTCTTATAATGTATGATTGCTTTTAAGTCTTGGCAGCTATTTTTCCATTTCGTTTAAATAAATTCCAATTACACATTAACATAAGTTAAATTTTCTTAACAGATTTCAAACTAATACTGCATGAAATTCATTATGGAATATGAAAACTTCTGAACCTCCTCAACATTTGTCATATTAACCATAGTAAAGTCACATCCACAAATTTAGAGAAATTACAGAAATTTGATTCTTATTATGCAAAGAATTTGCATATAATGTGTATTTGATCTTGAAAAACTGCCTTATGAACAGATTATATATATTTCTGATCAAAATGAATTTAACAAAAATTATAGCAGTAGTGCTTGGAGTTTTGATGATAGGCTTTGCAGGAGCCTTTGCTTACACTTATTCGGATCTTGCAGCCCACCCTCAGGCAAGCCCAAACACAGAGGAATCAGCAGTTCTGGGAGATGCGTTCTCTCACTGGAATGATATATCCATAGAAAACTCAACATTGTTAAGCAGTCAGTATGCTTCTAATGCAACACTTCAGTGGGTTGGCGGACCACTTACAGGCACATATCATGGTGTTGTAAATATAACATCTACATGGAATAAATTCTTTGGTCTCTGGAGTGCGGTCTGGTTTTACTCTGTTAATCCACCCACAGTTTCAATGAGTGGTAATTATGCTACAGTGACTTCCCAGAACCAGTTTGTTGTTACGCCTATCAATAGTCAGAACCAGGCTCAGTACATAAATGTAAGTTACACACTGGTATACAGCCTTGGAAAAGTATCCGTATCTTCATCCAGTGGTGTAACAGCATATACTTCAGTAAGTACATCCGCAACTGGACCAATGATTCAAAAGGAGATATGGAAGATCACAGGATCAGGATTCGTGTCTTCTACGGAGAAGAATTCTCAGACAAATCAGATAAATTCCCTGGCATTCAACCACTGGAATAACATAGCCATAGAAAATATAACAACGGTAATGCAGGAATATACTTCCAATGCAACACTTCACTGGGCAAGCGGTCCATTAAAGGGTAACTACAATGGATACAGTGCCATAATGGGAACATGGAACAAGTTCTTTGGTTTGTGGAACGCCGTCTGGTTCTACTCAGAGGCACCTCCAGTGGTAACCATGCATGGAAACAGTGCAAATGTTAACGCTACGGTACAGTTCATAGTGCAGAGCAGCTCTAACCTTTCAAAGTTCGAATACATTAATGTCACCTACGGAATAGAGTATTACAACATGGGCTTCGATGTTCATACCGGTGCATACAACTATGAGATCATTTACGAAAACTTTGACAACACTGCAATTGGTCCTATAAATAAGGTTTGAAATCTAAAACCTTTTACCTTAATTTGAATAGACAGATTGGTAGTGTAACACTTGGACAGGGAGACTGAAAGGCTTGTGTGGTATATTCTGGGAGCTACGAGAGGTGGCCCAATGAGAATGAGAATCATTGGAACACTGATAAATAGGCCACAGAATATGAACAGCCTTGCGAGGGAACTGGATGTGAACTACAGAACAGTTGAACATCATATTAACATACTGATAAAAAGTGAAATGGTTGTTGAGGAGGGTGAAGGATATGGTAAAATATACTTTCCATCTGCATTGGTAGAGAAGATATATGATGAAATTGTGGCAATGATGAAGAGGAGGGGAATGAATGTATGACTGAGGTAATGTGGTTCCTGAATATAGGAGTGCTAGCAGTAGAGCTGATAATTTCACTGGTTATTATATACGTGTTTTCATCTGAGATGAGAAAGAACAGGGTAAAAGTTTACAGGCCGGTTATTGCACTTGGCACACTCATACTGTTGCAGGAAATTGTATCCATTTATATCTATTATGGATTTTCATTGAAATATGGGATAGCACTTTCTGTTCCGTTGTTTATAATAAATCTATTTGGCATTGCTGTACTTATAATCCTGTACAGGATACTTTCTCCATAATCATTCCTTTCATCTTTGTAAAAAGGAATAAATAACACATTCTTCATTTATCATTGGAATTAAATAGAAGAGATAAAAAGTATTTTCATAATGTTTTAGATCTGAAATTGCGATCGTTTTTATAATATTTTATAAAATTTTAATAACTATTTCTTATGAATTACCATTCAAAACTATTTTTTTCTTTACACTATTAATAAGTATATCCAAGTTATTATTAATTGGGTCGATATTAGGGACGAATGAACAAATTTTTAAATAATAAATTTTTCTCTGAAGGGATGGCTATATTTGTCGTAATCCTGTTTTTGCTGAGCTCAGCAGCCTCTATAGCTGCAAACAACAATTCCGGAATTAATACTATAAATCAGCCTACAAATACTGCTGGCACACACACTATTTTAAGCGTGAATCCTCAGGTATCTGCAGGGGCCATTAATCAGAGTCCAGTTTTGAAAACTATTGTGATGAATAACAACAGTTTGGTGAAGGGAAACTTTTTATACGATTGCTCGGTAGTAGGCTTCTCCGACTTCTATGATCCATCAAATGGTTTATTGTATTACTCAGATGCAAACGGCGGTCAACTTCTAATAATCAACACATCGTCTAGAGTTGTGGAAAAAACTATCAAGGTGGATTATTACCCCTCGATGATTTCCTATGACTCAGCTAATGGATATATATATTTGCCACAAGAAAACTCACACAATATAACTGTCATAAATACCACGAGTAATGATGTGGTTAAAAGTATAAGTGTTGGAAACGCTCCATTTACGTCTCTATATGTTCCCTCCACCGGCAACATTTATGTTTCAAACATATGTTCAGGTAATATTTCTGTGATTTCAGGAAAATCTAATAAGGTAGTGTCATCCATTTTTACAGGCAAAAATTCAAGTCCGGTGGGAATGGCCTATGATTCCCAGAATGGAAATCTTTACGTAGCTGATTGCACCTACGGAAATGTATATGTTGTGAACACAACAAGCAATAAAATTGTTGGGAATATAAGCGTCGGTAAGGATCCTTTTTGTTTGTCTTATGACAATTCTAATTCCTTACTTTATATTACAAACCCAAATACAAATAATGTAACTTTGGTTAATGCAAACACTGAAAAAATCATTGGAAATATAACGTCTTTCGATAAACCAACCTTTGAGACTTTTGATGGGACCTCAAATTACCTTTATATTAGCAATGGGGGGTCAAATAATGTTTCCGTTCTGGATCTTGCAACCAATACTATTTTAAAAAATATTAATCTGGAATGCACCGCCACAAAGGGGACATATGATTCACAAAACAATTATCTGTACATTCCAACATACAGTAACATTTCTATTATCAATGGAAATAATAATGAACTCTTGGGTTTCATTAACTTTACTTACTCTCCTACTGCATCAACGCTTGATACTTCCAATGGAAATATATATGTTGCAAACTGTTTTGAAAATGATGTATCAGTGATCAATAGTGTAACTAATATGCTTGTGAAAAACATAAACGTTGGATCCCATCCAAGAGCAATCACTTACGACTCAATGAATGGTTATGTATATGTTGTTAACCAGGGTTCAAATGATGTGACTGTGATTAACGGAGTCACAAATACGGTAATAACGACCATCAAGGTACAGCACTATCCAAGGGCCATAGCATACGATTCATCAAATGGAAATCTATACGTAGCAGATACTGGTTCAAGCAATGTAACCGTTATCAATGGAATGACCAACACAGTTACTGCAACAATCGCGACACAAACCAATCCCTGTGGGCTGGCATATGATTCCATCAATGGAAATATTTATGTTTCTATAGAACAGCATTACATGGTTTCAGTTATAAATCCATCAGAAAGCAAGGTTGTTGCAAATATAACTGTTGGTAGTGGTCCTATATTCATGACATTTGATTCCTCAAACGGCTATATATATGTATCAAACTACTTCAGCAAGAATGTATCCGTTATAGATGGTTCGTCTAACAAAGTGATTAAGTCAATAAATGTGGGAGCCCATCTTGCAGGGTTATCCTATGATTTTGTGAACGGATATATATACGGTGCAAGTGATGTATACAATAATACGGTTCAAATAAACGGTGCAACAAACTCCTTGGCCGGAAATATAACTGTGGGTACCTATCCATACACCACACTGTTTGATCCATTGAATGGAAATCTATATGTAGGTAACAAAAACTCAGGAACCATAAGCATTATAGCACCTGCAGTTCATAAAGGTCAGTATAATGTTACATTCACAAGGACAGGAATACCTTTTGGTACTCCATGGTATGTAAATCTTACAGATGGATTAAGTTCTGGACCAATTAGTGGAACATCATATACATTTAATCTTATCAACAGTTCATATAATTATTCATCATCTTCGGATGCAACCAATGGCCTATATTATGCACCTTGCTGCGGATCTTTTAAGGTAGACGGATCAGCAATTACCGAGAAAGTACAGTTCGAAGCTTTATACACAATCAACTTCACCAGAACAGATTTACCATTGGGCACATCCTGGTATATAAACGTTACATGCGGCCCTGGTGAATTGTCAAAATTTGGACCTATTAATGGTACTTTCTTTACATTCTATGCTACCAACGGGACATATAATTACACAGTATCCTCCAACAATAATGTATATTTCTTTGATATGGGCAACTTTAGTGTGAATGGATCCTCTGTGAATGAACAAATTCAGTTTTACATAATGTATACTATGGTATTCAATGAGTCTGGTTTGCCATCAGGAACAATCTGGTACGTGAATCTAACAGACGGGATCACATCAGGTCCAATAACAGGAACTACATTTTCATTCATTCTCTTTAACAGTACCTATTTCTATAACATTGCATCGAGTAACAAGCTCTACCACTCAAATGGAGGTTCACTCATAATAAATGGATCATCCGTTACCCAGAATATAAAGTTCTCCGAGGAAAACTATTCGATTACATTCGATGAGAACGGATTGAAAGCTGGTTATACATGGTATGTAAATCTTTCAAATGGAATGAAATCCGGTCCTATCCCGGGATCAAATACGCTGGGTAATTATATATTCTATCTTCCAAACGGCTCCTATTCATTTACAATCACCTCAGCAAACAAAATATATGCCCCGGATCTTAGAAGCGGAACATTTACCGTCAATGGTAAGAATATTTACATAAACATTACATTCTACAAAGTTGAATATAACGTTTTATTCATGGAGAAAGGTTTGCCTTCTGGATTTGTATGGGGTGTAAACATTGGAACAGGTGTGAGTTTAACATCTTCAGGAAACCTAAGCGTTGGAAGTGAATATAGTTTGATGCTTACAAACGGAACCTATTCCTACATTCCGTATATGATAGATCACTACTTCGTGAAAAGTGGAACCATAGTTGTTCATGGTGCTGATATTTCAGTTGTAATAAACTATGAAAAGGAAGCGTTTCTGAAAATTGATGTAAATCCGCAAACAGCCAGTCTTTCCCTTAACGGTGCTAACGAATCCCTAATTTTAGGACAGTACACCAGCTACGTAAAGGAGGGCTACTATTACATAAGTGTAGATGAAAAAGGATACACACCATATACAAACCTTGTCTATCTGTCATGGAATCATTCATACTCATACAGTGTAACATTAACTGAAATTCCCGTATATGGATATCTTACAGGTATAGTACTGCCGGCAAATGCCACTGTCACAGCCAATGGAGCCGTAATACCCTTGATGAACGGTTATTTCAACACGACAATTTCACCAGGAACATATTACATAAGTGTTTCTGCTTCAGGCTACCAGGGATATGTTACCACCGTGAAGGTATATGAAAATAAAGCAACCAGTCTTGATGTAACACTTAAAAAGGTATCCAGCTCTGTGATTATACAGGGACGCCTGGATCAGTTGAATGCATCTCTCACAGTTAACGGTTTCGTGGCATATGTCAACTCAACCGGTTACTTCGAGGTATCAGTACCGGCAGGAAGTGTTACCATATCTGCGGTGGAAAATGGATATTACCCATTCTCCGAAACACTAAATCTTTCGTCATCCACAACACTGAGCAATATTGCACTGGTAAAGGAGCCTGCCCCAACATCCACAAGCACATCCAACGGAACAGTTTCAACCGGGTACAATGTGACAGTTTCAGGAATTAAACCTGCAAATGGATATGTTTCACTGAATTACACTGCGAATCCTAATGGAACGCTTATCATTCTGCTGCCATATAATGAGATACAGAATGCAACCATAACTGAGATACTGGAAAGCAAGGTATATATCAATGGGGTTCAGTACAAGAATTTCACCATATCCATATCATCAACAGGATCTGCCATTCTAACAGTAACACATCTCTCAGGTGATCCAACACTATACTGGAAATACTCACCGGACGTATCCATTCCAAAGACAGCTGCAAAATACAGCGTTGTCTTTTCAGAAACTGGATTACCGTCAGGAACAACATGGTATGTGAATGGATCGGTTAGTGGAAGTGCAGTTTCAGGCTCATCCATAACTTTCTCACTGACAAATGGAACATACACATTCACTGTCACCAATACAACAGACTATTACACCACAGTAACTCAGTTTACAGTAAAGGTCAGCGGAAAGGATGTATCTGAATCAGTTACATATCTCCACTATTCGTACATAGCAGGAAACATATCACCCAGTGGTGCTACTGTAACAATAAACGGCAAGTCAGTGTCACTATCATCCACAGGTGCATTCAATATGAGTGTCGCAGCAGGATCCTATGAAGTTGTTGTTTCAGATAATGGTTATGAAACAGTATACGACAATTTCACTCTTGGCAATGGCGCTACAAAGAATGTGGATCTGTCATTAAAAGCAGTGGCCCAGCCTGCAAAGGCTGTTTCAACACTGACCAACGATGAGTTGTTTGCCATATTCGGTGTTATCGCACTAGTAGTTGTGATAGGAGCAGTCGTTGTGATAATGAGAAGAAAGAACTAGTCAAACCAATTCTTAACTCAATTTTTTAAATTATTTTAATTATCTTATCTTGAAGAATAGAGAGTATATTTTATGTATTACTATAGCAGTTAGATAACATCCTTCTATTTCCTTTATGTTTACTCTTAGCATATAATATTCAAATTAAAAATGGAAGTTTTCTTAAAAATTTTCTTCTTCAATAAAACGGTAAACTATAATGTTGAACCTAAGACACACATGTTTTAGGAATATCCGCAATAAATGTTATTAACATTAAAAAGATGATAGTGTACATGATCTGCTGTAATTTCGAAAAGATCCAGCTCAATCCTAATTCCCCTCCATGCTAATATACTTTCTCCCCGTGATCCATTCCTCGTTTATGTCCATCATTATAGAGACAACAAGCCTCATCAGGGATTGCTCCGAAGGAAATGCACCTATCTTCCTTGTCCTTCGCTTGAATTCCAGGTTCAACCTCTCCAGCACGTTTGTCGTCCTCAATCTTCTCCAGCAATTTGGATCAAATGCCAGATAGTTGTACAGTGATGGATGCCATCTCTCAAACATATCGGATGCACCCTCCAATCCATTGGCAACCAGTACATCCTGTGCTCTTGATATGAGCGATTCATTCTCCAGGGCTTCCTTTACTATGAGCGATACCGATTGCCACTTCTTCTTTGGTATTACCTTCATCAGGTTCCTGAGGAAATGAACATGACAGTACTGCCATGACGCTCCCAGGAAGGAGCGTGATACCGCCTCCATGATCCCCCTGTGGCCATCGGAGACAACGAGTTCGACGCCTTTCAATCCTCGCTCCTTTAGATTGTCGAAGAAGGCTTCCCACTGCATCTCTGTTTCTGAATCATGGAGCCTTGCCGAAAGGATCTCCCTCTTCCCCTCGCTGTTTATGCCTATGCACACATAGAGGGCCTTGTTGCTGTACCTTCCATCCTCACGTATCTTGAAGTACGTTGCATCGATGTACATGAATTTCATGGGAGATTCAATGGGTCTTTCAAGGAATGTCTTGACGTTTGCATCCAGTCCGGATGCAAGCGATGATACGTATGACGCGGATACATTCTCCATTCCAAGCGATCTCACCACATTCATCACATTACGCGTCGATACTCCATGCAGATAGGATTCCAGCATGACAGAATCCAGTGCCTTCTCTACCCTCGAATAACGGTCGAACACCTTCGTTTCGAACGGGAACTCCCTTATCTGTGGCTTGTCTAGCTCCACGGTACCGTCAGTGGTATTCAATTTTCTCTTGCGGGTTCCGTTCCTGTGTGCCTTCCTCTCTTCTGATCGCTCATACGGTTCAGCCGATACCTGGATTCTCGCCTCTTCCTCCATCACTTTATTGAGAAACCATTCAACCAGCTGCTTCTTTCCTTCTTTCCTGTCGTTCAGGAAAGTGCTTATTACTTCTTTCACCATTTCCATTTGGTCCTGCATTTTTTTCATCTCCAAATCTGAATCTTGCAGGACCTTTTCAATTTTACAGCAGATTCAATACACTATCAAAAAGATAGTATTAGATTCATTAAGTTATCATTATCTTTTCCTTAATATTAGTAAGACGCGCTGTAATAACCATGGGCAAACTATCTCTAAATACAGGATACCTTTTTGTAAATACCTAAATTGACGTTATTAATACTGAAACCACCAATCACGACCTAATTTTTAATAGAGAACTTATCGTAACTGGAACAAATTATTAAATCGAAGTTCTATCGAAAAGAAGCAATGCTATTATTTTCTAATGTGCATTTCTTCACTAAACTCATTTGAAATTGATTAGATTCACTTTTTGTGGATTCTATTTACGGAAACATATATTTTTTGTTGTTTAGTTATTTTAAAAATTGCATGTACTGTTTCTCAAAGGGGTTCATTCTCTTTCATTTCAATGCTTAATGTTAAATTTGACTCCTGCCCGGAATAGCCTATTTCAATCTTTGGATTATACAGGAAATAGTTAGATTTCATTGTAAAAGAAACATATGTTCTATTATTCGTTTGGGTGATTTTCGGTTTAAGCTTCGCATTCACCTCTTTATAATTGAAGCTAATAATCGAATAATTATTAAATATTAAATTGTTGCCTGTATTATTATATGAAATATTAAAGCTATAGGTTCCTGGGATTATGAGATCACAGTAAGTAGAAATTTTACTATTGTTTAATTTGTTAAAGGAAGCCGAATAGGTGGAATTAAACTGAATTGGTTCATATATCATTGGTGCCACATTGTAATTTTTTGTTAATAGGATAAATCCACCCTTTGAGGCTTCTATTCCGTAGTCACCTTTCTGATAAAGTTTGTTCATAGCCTGACACATAGTTAGTTGGCTACCACCAGAGAATCCAATTATGTATCCTAAGGCATAATCTATATTATCTGTTACTGTGAGATTTTGGAGTATGAAAGACAGATTGTTGTTAAAACCATTAATGGTCTGGAAGGAGGCCAAACAGGACAGGGACGGATCATGAACATCAATATATGGTAAATTATTTTGATAAATTACGTACGGATTATTATTAGGTATTAGATTAGCTATCTCCCTATATTCATTGTATGTTGTAATATCTGGATGAAAAATATTCATGTCGAAAGGATTGGAATTTGATGTGTTTAATGGGCCATAAGGCTGGAATACCATGGCGAACAGAATAACTGCAATCAACACACCTATAGGTTCTTTTCTTTTTTTTAGTTCAATATAAAATTTCTCTATTGCTTTTTTAATCCTCGTTTTAGAAACATTATTCAATACACTTCCTGATTCAATCGTAATAGAATAGATCAGTCCTAAATATAAAAATGGTGCAATTGTAACCATATACTGAAAGTGATAGAAATTTGGATAAACATATACATTATAATTACTGTAAAACAATATCACTAGAAATGGTATTGTAAATAAGATCCATTTTTTATTTCTGATAGGAATGAATAAAAGAGGACCCAGTAGAAGTAATATGGTGATGATCTTATTTGTTATGTTTAATTCTAAATTTGACAGTATAGGACCCGCATGTATGTGAAGATATCCGCCAAGATAAGAATTTTGGTCCTGATAATATGCTGATCTGGTTAGAATGAAATATGATATGGAAAATAAGGGAACAAGAATCAATAGGTTGTATAAAGCATAATTCATGATCTTCTTATCATGATCTCTCTTTTGAAAACTATTGTATAATTGAACTACAAGCAACAAAAGGAAGAATAAAATAGGAAAAGCCAGGTATGGAAATCTTACAGTTCCTGAAAGGAAGAAGAATATTGATGAATATAAATATTTTCCTTTTATAAAGGTAAAATAGCCAAGAAGGAAAAATAACATGAAAAAAGCCTGAAAGTGAAAGTCATAGTAATTTACCCCTGCAAGGGGAAAATATAACAGATACGAAAGAGAGATTAGAAGCGAACTGGTTTTATCCTTTATATGGGTTTTCGCTATTAAATAAATAACTATTGCAGGTAAACCTAAAAAGATCTCCTGAATTACAAGCATTCCCGTTATTCCATCAATTAAAATCAAGGGACTAAATATTATTCTAAGGAGAGAAAACGCAATCATATACGTTATGTATGGTAAGTAATGATAATGAAATATTGACCCCATGGTGAGTGAAATAATGCCTGAGTCAAAAACACTGTCCTGCATGCTGTATAATCTTAAAATATCTATGATAGACCAAAAGAAAATATATATAATAACCGCAATTATAATAATCAAGAACTGTAATTCTATATTATAAGCAATCTTCTTTTGACTATTCTTTCTCATAATTTAATTAGGAAATATAGTTATGTTTATTAAATATTTCATGACTGCAAACGCTGGTATGCTAATTAATGGCTTTAACATGATCTACAACACAATTTCAGTAAACACTGTAAAGAAAGAAGAGGAAACTCGTATTTCTTAAAGCATGAAAATGTTTTTATATTTGTCTATAAAAGACTTTGAGTTAAGGAAAAAAAAAGATAAAGTTATAACTTACTGGTAAAACAATATATCAAAATTGCCCTCGGACAATCTTAATATATTCTATGCTGTTCAGTAGGTATAATGACCAGCTATCTTGATGAGGATGAATTCAATCGCTGGATGAAAAATGCAAAAACCACATTAAGATCAGCAGAAAATGATAATTCATCCAAATTTTATAACTGGGCATGCTTTAAGGCTCAACAGGCATCTGAATATGCAATTAAAGCCTATCTGAGGGGCACAGGAATGAGTTCTTTCGGGCATTCCGTATCTCTCTTGTTGAAAGATCTTGATTTCGATAAGAATCTAATAGACCTAGCTAAGAAAATAGATAAGTATTACATTCCAACTAGATACACCGATGTGTGGTCGGAGGGGACTCCTGATGACTATTACACGGTAGAGGATGCAAATGATGCCATACTATGCTCGCAAACTATTATCAAAGAGGTGGAAGCAAAATGGAAGTTGTTGAAAAGAGAATAGAAAAACGAAATAAGATAATTAATGATGCAACAGCATATTCAAAAAACCTCTCATTCAAATGTTCAGTTCTGCTCATAGGTTCATATGCAAGGGGTGATTTTAATCTCTGGAGTGATATTGATCTCCTCATTATTGGCGATTTCAAAGGCAATCCCCTGGAAAGGCTTAAAGATATAGATTTTCCACCTGGATATGAGACAATAATGCTCACACCAGAAGAGATAAACAAAATGAAAAGTAAGAATGATAGGTTTATAACAGATGCTCTTAAGGATGGCGTAATACTCAGGGATGATTTCTCAATATCTAATAGGTAAAGATACTCACACATTCCATAGGATTGCGTTCTAAAGGATTTAATATATATACATTATTATTTTTGCTCCCCATTAATTATTCTTGATATACTATTAATACCGAGAGATATGAAATAAGGGGTGGCAATTCCACGGTTAGGCAAGGTCATAAAGTAATAATTAACTATATAATATATTATAGTTCCACATTGTATAAGAAATATTTATAAACAGGTTAGAATTATTATTTTGAATTGAGGATTAGCGTTGAAAAGCTTTCTAAATATTCAATACGCCTTTACAATGAATTGAAGGCTATACTGTGTTTTATTACACAATATCTAAAAAACAATGTTAGTAAATTCATTAAGATTTCAAACAGGCTACACAAAATATTTAATTTATCACAAAAACGTAAACATGTTCTAATTATTTTCTTAGCACTGATACTATCCATCTCTTTCCTCTCTATGGCGATGGAAAGTTCACATGCTGTAAATATTCAAGGAACCTTAGGTTCTGATAGTGAATTACCTTCGTTTGCCTCAAATGTTGCTGTTAACTATAATAATTCAGAATGGAGTCAATTTCAGGGTAGTTCTTTTCATAACGGTTTCAGTCAGTCTACTGGACCATCCAACGATTCACTCATATGGAAATATAATCTTGGTGGGGGTTCAGATACTATTCTGGAATATGATAACAATCTCATAGTAACAGAACCTGACCAGGAATATGGTTATTATTACGATCTATCCACTTCCTCAGGATCATTAAAGTGGACTGGGTATACAGCACATACCATGTATAATAACCCAACTTCTGTGGGCAGCTATTATCCTGCAATTTCATCTGGAAAGATTATGCTTCAGGATTTCTGCATTGGATGTTTTTTCTCGGAGGGACCTTGGCTAACTCTGGATAATTCTAGCAGTGGGAACAACATAAATGTTTCCTCCATAGGAGGATCTATGATCTTTAACAGGGATTACGGATACGGACTTATTGCAGCATGCAACAGTAGCTTTTACTATTCATTCAATGGAAATACTAATATTTCCATGTTCAGAAATGACCTCATAAGACCTATATATCGAAATATGCCATGGGCACTCGATACCATTCCAACTCTGGAGCATGGCCTTGTAATTTTAGGCTTTTCCAATTCCAGCTATCTGGATGCACTCAATAGTTCTAATTTAACATTGGAATGGAAGGTTAAACTTAATTCACCCGTTGTGGCCTCTGCCAGCTATTTTGATGGAACAATATACGCCGCAACATCTAATGGCACTCTCTATGCCATAAACAATGATGGTAATATTCTATGGCAGTATACATTGCCAAACGGCCATTTTACCAACACCCCTGCCGTATGCAAAACCTATGTTTACATTCCATACGGAAACACTCTTTATTCCATTAACAGGTATAATGGTACACTTATCTGGAAGAAGTCGTTAAGTGAAGATATTACTGTATCTCCTGTAATTTCAAGTAATCACAGGCTATACCTTGCTGGAAATAATGGCCTTGTTTACGCTCTTGGAACCAATGGAAATACCATCTGGTCATACAGCACAGGATCCGCAATATGCACAGAGCCCATTCTCTATAATGGTACACTTTATCTTACAGACAGTAACGGTACTGTTATGGCCCTTGGTAATGCATACGGGATATCATTTAATAGATATGAACTGAACTATGGTAGCTACTGGTGGGTGAGTTTTAAAAACGGGTTGAATTATTCAAGCAATCAAAGAATACTGGACATATTTCTTCCAAACGGCACATATGAGTTTACCTATGGAACAAACAGAACGGCAATGCTTGCCTCCAGATATTTGAATTACCTTAACGTCAGTGGAGAGCACATGAATTATTCCATCAATTTTGAAGAAGGTTTCAAAATAACATTCTCTGAAAATAATTTACCTGGTGGATATGTATGGATGGTTAACCTCAGCAATGGGATGGGTAAGGATGCCTCTTCGGGCAGCAATATTATCTTTTGCCTTCCAAATGGTACCTATTATTATAAAATAAGTTCAGGGGACAACCTTTATTCGGCAAATCCCTCCTCTGGAACTATACATGTTGATGCGGGGAATATATCGGAGAGCACACACTTTGGTCACACAATCGAGGTCGTAATTGTAATTACTGTAATTTTTGCCCTGTTTATTGGTGGATCCCTGATATCACTTCTATTAGGTTCAGATTATTTCGATGTGGCCTTTGCGATTGCAGGAGGTTTAGCAGGAGCGACACTTTATCTTCTCCATTCGAGTGCAGTCTTCGATTCAACTCCTTCTGTGGTGTTGCTTCTGGCATTTATCCTGCTTTTTTCTCTTGTTCTGGTAAAGTATGTCTATGCACTTTCGCTCCCTCTTAACATACTTCTACTTCTTGTTCTTTACCATATATCAACTGGCGCTGCCATTACATTCGGAAATACACTGGGATGGATGTTCCTGTATCCTGTATTGGGTAATTATGCCTATTTTATGATAATTCCAATAGGAGCATTCACCATAATGACATGGTTTACATTCGAAATAGATGGGATTGATATTGAAGAGGGTCCGATGGCGCTTTCACTCCATCTTATAACCGAATCTAGCATGCTAATTTTCTCCATATGGTTTCTGATTAAATCCAGTGTTTGGCCAAATTCATACCTATACTATCTGGCTCCAATTTTTATAATATACATAGTAGCACTGATTCCGCTTCATGTAAAATTTTCTGAAGGCTTTGACACAGATTTCTTTCTTACAGATTGGTAAGCTTTAACTGAGTAAGGAATCTTAAAGAGACAGAAGTTATACCTGAATAGTTGAATTTTTAGATTCTCAATCATTCTTTGATAATAGATAAAGATTTACGGGTCTAAAATTGAAATTGTCCTCTCACAGGATGATTTCCCTTACATATTATCCTCTGCGAGGATAATTTAGGCAATAAATGTTTAATTTTCAAAAAATTAAAGTTACCTCATTTCTTCCTGAAAACCAATGCTCCCCATAAAATTCCAACTAGTGCACCTGCACCAACCATAATTGCATATATGCCTAACTGTGAAACAGATGAACTGCTGTGTACTTTCTGAAGATTGACTATTATTTCAACGTTGCTGCCTGATCTGATAAATAGGGTCATGTTCTGTGTCACATAGCCACTGGACATTATGGATATGGTATAATTGCCACTTACAAGCCTAATGGAAATGGATGAATTTCCATCCATCTTCTTTCCGTTGAACATTAGTGTAAATTCGGTAGGAGTAACGCCAATTGCAAGATACGCGTAGGAAAAGTATGAAACAGTCACAGATATATTACTGTTTACAAGATCCACAAATCCTGAGTAGGGAAGTGCATAATAGGATGAAAGATTGAATACAGTGTAATTATATATGCCTGGAAATTCACTGAACGTTATGGTTCTATTATCTGAATGCTCAATTATTCCGTTGAGGCTAATATTCCATCCAGTGCCTGCAGGCAATCCATAGGAAACGAAGTAAATTGAAAATCTGGTTTCGCTAATTGTAATATCCACTTTTTTTGATTTGCCATTAATACTTACTGAACCTATTGTTATATTTGGCCTGTACGCTGCATTATTATCACTAATATTGTAGTCATAAGTTCCATTTATCAGATGGAAGGTGTATGAATCATTATGGATAGAACCTGAACTGTACCCGTCTGCTAGATCAACATACCATATATAATTGTCCGGAAGGCCATTCTCTTTGAACGTTAGATTGTAACCATTGAGCGTGAAATTGACTGTTACAGTAAAGGATTTCTCATCTACGGTGATAGTTCCATGGGCAGGATCAGGAATGAAGGATTTAATGCTGGATGCAACAGTAAAGTTGTAAGTTCCATTTGGTAATGCAAAGGTATAGCTGGATGATGATATTTGACCGGAATAGAATCCATTACTCAGATTGACATACCATCCCAAATGTGATGGCAGGTCCGTTTCCATAAAAGATATACTGTATGTGAAACTTTTTAATGATCTTAATTCCATCTCCTCGATCCTGTTATCGTAGGAAAGAGATTTCGCATTGCTCTTCAGCGTTGTTATAACTGCAATCCTTCCATCGGGCAGTCTGTTTGGTATGTAATATGTTCCATTATTCAAAACAAGGTTCCTGAAGCCAAGAAGCGTGCCTGAACTGTCCAGAGATATGATGCTCACAAGTGTGTTATTATTGTTTATTTTAAGATATATGGAATCATTGGACAGCAACTTCGCATCTGCGTAATTCAGTGAAAGATTCATATTTTCATAGGGATATGTGTATTTCCCGTAGAGTGGATATGCCACCGTATACTGCTGCGTAACAGGAATGTCGAACATCTGTTTACCTGTATTGCTGAATATGAGTGTGCCGTTGCTTATGGTTGAATTCTGAAGATGTCCTTCAGTGGACCATAGATTCATTCCTGGAGAACTCGTCGCGCCATCATTAAACCAGTCCTCTCCAATATTGTTGAACGAGAAATTTGATACCTGGATCCATCTGCCGTTAATTCTTACACTCTGGGCAGTGATGGCCTTTACAGGATCTGGCAACAGGGATGTTGTGTTTTCATAACCTGATCTTGCCTCTGTTAGAACCTCGAATCCCATGGTGACGCCTCCATTGGCATATTTGCTTGTTGTATTCAAATATCCGTCAAGACCCGGTTCAATTATGGGATGCCCGTTTATGAAGAAACCCCATGTTGTATTCTTCACAAGTTCCATGGTTATGGTGTATGTTTCATTGGGTACCATTGGATAATTGCCATCTGTGCCGCCTGGTGATCCGAAAATGTTGGAAAATGCCCCCCAGCCTGCATATGAAACATCATTCATTCCATATAGCCAGTTGTTGAAACCTATCTGGGCCCACCAGTTCTTCCCCGTTACGGGATTGCTGTATCCTTCGCCAATCCAGAATGCCAGAGCAACAGGATATCTATAATAGGGTGCCTTCAGCGTGAATGATAATCCTGTATTGTTATACTGTCCTAAAAAGTTGTTTCCATTGAGGTTTTCGCTGAACTGTGGTGGAACAGTGATCATGGATGCAGTATAACTGTCAATATAGTAATTCCAGAGACTGAATGCAATGTATCCTCTCTGGCTATGGGAATTGTTTGCATAGATTGTCATCTTATTTCCGTTTCCAATGAAATTGACAAAACCATATGAGCCGGTTCTTCCCATGGATACGAGTGTGTATGGTGTTCCCGTTATATTTCCATGATACAGCATCTCTGTACCAAGATATATTTTAACATTTAATGTGGAATTCATCACACCAAAGCTTATAGCTTCTTTTGAATCTGTTGAATCTAGGGTAAATGTTCTCTCATCTGTACCGTTCACAGGCATGTATACCTGGTAATAGGTTGATTCCGGTGATATTATGAACGTGGCACTTTTCTTCACATATCCATTTACATGTATTATGCCGGTTGCGTTGGATGTGGTATATAATGCATTCTGCGAGGATATTACATATTTGTATGTTCCGTTGTTAAGGGAAAAAGATATCTCCCTTCCGGTGCCGCAGATTGTATTGAGGAGGTTACTTCCATTTGCTCCGGTGCTGATAATCTTTATACTCCACTCCTGTCCCGATGGCAAACCCTTCTGGAAGAAGTGAACATTTGCTATGGTACTTTGGTTAACAGCAGTTGGTGCAACTGTGGAATTGAACAGTGATATGCCATCCTGTCCTATTTCAACCCTGTATGCAGGATTGTAAACTGGGCTGTTTTGAACATAATCCGTGTCCAGAGACCAGTAGAATTTTGATTCGTTTACATCACTGAATGGTATCCATGTTATCATGGTATCACCGGAAAGGTAGAAGTATGAATTCTGCGTGTTAAAGTTGGTGAACTGTGCCGACTGTGTTACTTTTGATATGCCGTAATCTGTCCATGGGCTGTACTGATCATTCAGTGGATTTATGGAATACTGGGATGCATAATCCAGCTGATTGAGTGGTGCAACCGTCCATCCTATTGAAGTGAGATTCTCGAAGAGTATCTGGTTCCACTCAACCTCATAATCCAGCGATGTATAGGGAAATGTACCATTGGCAATCCTGAAGAATTCCAGATAGTTCCCATCCATCACAACGGAACCGTATTTTAAATTTGAATAGGGTATGTATTTTGATGCCTCCGGATACTGGGCACCATGTATCATTCTGTCAAATTTGCATGCTATGGCAAAATAGTTGTAGTATCTATTTGAGGAGTTCTGCAACGTTATGAGATAATCTCCGGGCTTCTGCGTCTTATTCAATGAATATGTCATTGAAAACATGCCGTTTGAATTGGTTCTAACAGTCTCATTTACTCTGAGAAAACTTAGATCATACTGTGCATTTGCCTTCAGATCATGGCCTATAATTGTCAGATTTGATCCAGGCAGCAGAATGTTCTTTTCTGCAAACACATAGAACTGTTCATTTAATGGATTGTTGTAGTTATACTCGGTGTATGATTTCTGCAGATCACCGCACAAATCTGTATATGTATAATTATTCGTAACAGAAGCCAGAAGTGCGCCTGAGTAGTTTGTGAACTGTGAGGAAACAGTACCACCAATGAGGACTGCGGTGGAATTGGATGCAAATGAAAGTATATTCGATCCCATGGTCCTGAATCCTCCACCTGGGGTAATATTTCTTATTATGATGTCAGTATTCAGATTAAGAAGTGATGCGAAGGATGAGTTCAATCCCCATCCGCCGATCAGGAGTTTTCTATTCATCATACCTATGGCGTCTATCTGGGCAAAATGTGTAAAGGGTGAACTGTAATTTGTCAATACTCCAGTTTTTGAAATTTCGTATAGGGCACCTCCAAGATGATTTCCACCTCCAAGGAAGAGGGAATCATTGAAAATATATCCGGATGTTATGCCGTAAACGGAACTGGGAAGAGAATATTCATTTGAGGATATGGTTGTCAGGTTGAATATCTGAACAAAGGATGCTGGATTCATGGCATTTCCTGAAACGTATAGTGTGTCATGGTAAGATTGGACAACATTGATCATTGTGGTTCCCTGTAGCATTTGAGACGTAAGATTTGTTATCTTTCCAGATGAAAGGTTGTATTCTGTAAGGTATCCATCCTGGGCAGCCTCCTGATAGTAACCACCCATGAAAAGATCCTTTCCACTGAATGACATGGCATATATGTTTGGAACAGAGGAGAAATATGGATATGCTGTTGATAAAGATGTAATCTCATTAGAGGATAGATTCATGATCTCCACTGGGAAGATCTGACCATCGGAACCTGAGGGCATGCCGCCGAATGCCACAAGATCACCTTCGGATGCCATTGTATCAATGTATCTGATTGAGCTGCTCACCTTTGATGAGAGTATACTCATTTTTTTGTGGGAACTATTGTATATCATGAGAAGAGGCGACTGTGTTGTATTTTCTCCGCCTAAAACATATTCACCCTTATGATAAATAATGGAATTTATCTGAATATCTGTTGTGGCAATCTCTGGACTCTGATCATAATACTTTGAACTGCCATAGGAACTAGAATTAAATCCGAATAATGCGGAATGAATATTCTGGTTTACCTGGAATTGATTATTGATTCCAGAAGGACTCTTTAAAATTTGATTGGTTATGTCATTATTCTGTTCATTAACATGACTATTTGGTATTGCTGAAAGTGATGAAAGAACCATAAATAACATGACAATGATTGATAAAACCTGCTTCTTTGATATTCCCATTGACATATGAATAAAAGTAAGACATTTAACTTATAAACATTTCTTAAGTCGTGAAGCATAAATACTTCATCATAGCAAATTTAAAGATTTTTGATCTGTCAAAGGAATGTGCAAAGGATTACAGATCTATACTGCCAGCTGACGGTGTGTATCTGCAGAGAGGCTCTATAGATCTTGGAATAGCAGAAATCATTTTTTCCGTCTTGACATGGATTTTTTAGTGTGAAGTCAAGACATGTTCAGGCCATTAATGGCACAATAAATGAGTTACCATCAGAAATGATATGGGTTTCATTCATGATCCCTAGTAGAAGTGTTTTGGATATAGAGGTATTCATCTTTTCTGTCTCCACAGCATCTTTATTTTGTAAATTATATCGATTGCTCTTTAGAGAATATGAATAGACAAACACTTACATTCAAAACCCCTAAACAGCCTTTGTTACTGGATCAAAATAGATCAAAATCTCACAAAATTAAAATTATAAAGGTTAAAAGCTATTTCTCACCTTCTATGGTACCATGGTTAAGTAGGTCAAAGCGCATATTATTATGCTTGTAAATCCTAATTTTACAGAAGCCATAACTCTTTAATTTACCTATTAAATAGCCAAGGGTTTTATTTTCAGAGTGAAGTATATAGGGAGAATATTCCATTCTAATTTTCTGAAATTTTCCAATTGAGGAATCTTATATAACTGTAAATTCTGAGCCTTTAATATCAAGGTCTAGAAGATATGGATCGGTTATGTCATATTCCTGCAATATCGTTGAAATACTCTTTGAAGTAATATTCACTGTCTTTCTGTTCTTCAGGTTAAATACTGATGAACTACCGCTTCCATTGGGATTAATGGGAAAATTCAATTCCTCATCCTTTCCTATTGCATAATTTCTCATTACAATATTTTTAGATAATTCAGGATTTAATTCTATGTTTTCTAAAGCCTGGCTATAGGAATTAGGATCAGGCTCAAAGCCATAAACCTTAGCTCCATAATAGGAATAGAACAGTGGAGTATCACCAATATACGCTCCAGCCGTTACAACAACCTTGTCTTTTAAATCCATTCCAGAGAAATGAACTTGATAAAGAAATATTTCATCCAAGATTCTGACCTGTTTTATGCTAAATTTTATACCTTGAGGCGTTTCAATTATCCCTTTTTTAATATCTAGTTTCCATTGATATTCCTGTTCGCCAAACCTGAATCCATTTGTCAGAGCGAGGTCAACTACACTCATGATTATTTTTTTGGACTGTTTATCAAAAGGAATGGAATATCCATCACTAAGTTTCACGAGACCCTTCTTGCGGAAAAAAACTAATAGCGGATTTTCTATGGTATAAACACCACCTCCTAAAGTTGAATCTTTAAAACTTAAATAATTAAAAATAAGGCTCATCCTTTTATTCACCAATTTTCACCATTGACTTTTAAATCGAAATACAGCTTTGTTCTTTAATTTTTTCTTGCTTATAATAAAAATTACATTATTTTGTTATGAGGGCTAGTTATACTCAGGATCAATTATAGCTGATCGCTTAAATAAATATACTAACACTGTGTAATCTACTATTTCTGTTTTTAGTGAGTGTTCAGCTTAATGATATAATGCATCCTATTTTTGCATGCAATCTTTCTCATTCATAAGGAAACTTATAATTCCATCCATTGTTGATTCTTAATCCTCAAAACTCTAATTAATTCGCCTATTTGTTGTATTACCCCAGCACATATTTCTTCCCCAAATATTTATCATTCATCAAAGGGTGCGAGTTTATGTATGAAACAACAATGACGGGGAGTTTCTTCAGGACAAAGGAGATCGAGGAACTGCTGAGAAAATCAAGCACAGGTGAAATAGATAATACGCATGATCATGTTATCAGATCTGCTGAATCACTTGCCATATCTGACCAGCTCCATCCACTTGGTTCAAAGTCTGGACTGACATGGGTGAGCAACGGCGAGCAGAGGAAATCAGGTTATACAACATACATACCAAACAGGTTCCATGGTTTTTCCACAAAGAACAGGGTATCACAGAAATTTTCAGAGGCATTTTATAATGAGCTTATGGAGGCAAATCCATATTTGGAGAAAGTCATACAGGATTCCAAAGTTTTTGAACTGCCTGCCATTGAAGATAAGCTGGTTTATACAGGAGAAAAGCAGTCCAGAAAGGAGGCAGAGGATGCAAGGAAGCTTGCAAAGGAACTTGGTGCAAAGAGGATCTTCATACCTACGCCTTCTCCTGGTGTTATAACGGTATTCTATCCACCTGGAAAGGCATATCACGATCATGAGGATTATTTATTTGATCTTTCAAGGGAGCTTGCAAAGGAATACAGATCCATACTTTCAGTGGATGGTGTGGATTTGCAGATAGATGCACCGGATCTCGCCATGGCAAAAAGCCTGGGTGTTGACTGGACGGAGAAATTCTTTGATGTGCTTGCAAAGCATGTGCAGGCTATCAATGATGCCATTAAGGGATTGCCTTCAGAAAGAATAAGAGTTCACTACTGCTATGGAAACTATTCTGCATCCCATCTAACAGATCCTGATTATTCTAAGGTTCTTCCAGAATTACTGAAACTTAAGGCTGGTACCATTGTGGGAGAGATGGCAAATGCAAGGCATGCCGGCGACCCGTTGATCATAAGGAAGCATGTGAAGGAATACGTCTGGCCGAAAAACATCAAGTTTGCCGTTGGTGTAATAGATGTAAAATCGCCATTTGTTGAGACACCGGAGGCGGTGAGCCAGAAGCTGCACAATGTATCGGATATTGATGATATTGGTGAGGAGCATGTTCTAGGTGGAACAGACTGCGGTTTTGAGACATTTTCCGGTATGGATGGTGTGCCGAAGAATATTGCTCTTCATAAGCTGAAATCACTGGCAGAAGGAGCTGCGCTGAAATAAGTTTTTTCAATCACCCAATATTTTAAACATAATTGGGAATTTCTATTCGAAGGTTTTAGTATATAAGATTTTTTTATGCCGGAAAGTGCATCTTATTCATAAACATAATTTATCATTACAAATTCTATCAGATATCCAGAATCGATTGATTATTTATTTGATTAATTGGAAGATATTTCTTTTAGGAAACAAAAAATATATTAACGCATACAAATTATAATTTATGGTTTATCTATTTGAAAATGAAAAGATAATGCAACAGGCTGAATTTAAAAGAATAACTACTGTTTCCTATTCAAATGAACAAGATGAAACATCATCAGGGTATCAATCAGGTGGAACTGAGTCTCTCAGTCGCTGGTATTAACCAATTACCGAATAATACTGCTTAACAGTTCCGGTGAGGATTATCCAGGAAATCGCCTTCTGATGAAAAATAGATCTGACTATATGGAACTGTCCTATATTTTTTATGGGAAGGACACGTTTATTGAATTTCTTAATATCATTGCTCAAAAGCATAAACAGATTTACAATTCATTTCCTCCAGAAAAATTGTCTTCAGCAGTTGGTGGAGCTTTTAAATCAATTAAAGAAAGGGGGTATTTTCCTTACTTGAAGGTTGTCTCTGGAGTAGGTTATGAAATCAAAAAACATAGGAAGTATAATTTCACATATTTTAATAACCCTGAATTGGGAGTTCCTAAAATTCCTAAAAAGAATGAATATGCAATAAAGCTACTGGATATTATGCCTACATTTATAGAGCAACCCATAATTTATGAAATGGCACAGAAAAAAATTCGCTGCCTGGATTGCAAGACGGTCGAACAACATGGTGGCACGGAGTGCAGTGACCCGTAGGAATATACTTCTCTTGAAACCTTTAAAAAACAATGATACTTTTGGGGATACCTTTATGAAGACCCTGATGGGTTCAACACAGGATGTTCAAACAACCTTTAAAGATTCGAGGCAGTGTGCAAGTTATTATATGGAGTTGTTTAAAAGTGTAATGTATTCTTAGTCTGAAAAATTAACTTTCCCATAAGTTACTTAGGAAGGTTGTTAAAAATTATATCAGCTTTATCAAACTGAATTCTTTTTCTTATGGTTCTGTTTTTAATAGGTTCATATTTATAATGTAGCATTATCTAAGGAATTATATCACCATATTTCTAATCAAGTTGATTGCTTAGTTGTCTCCAATTGCCTTTATTGAACAATTGTGAACTTTTATGTTAGAGATACAACTTAAGGTAACTAATTTCTATTGAGTTTTTTTGGATATCTCATCTAAGATTGCAAGAGTATTTTTTTTAATTTCTTTTTTTGAATAGTATTTTTTAATTCTTTCAGTTTCTTTTTCATCTGTGATCTTTTTTCCACTTCTAATCTTATTGGCAAGATCTAAGATAAGTTCTAAAAATCCTTCTCTCTTTTCTATGAACAAGTGGGAACTTTTAATAACTCCAGCTGCAGCTTCCTCCGTAGATACAACCAGCAATCCATTGGTTAAATATTCTATATTTTTAATACTTGTACCTCCAACTGTTTGGGATGGGTTAATGCCTATGTGGCACTGTTTATAAAATTCATCCAAATTATCTTGAACTCCTATGGCAAGAACATTTTCGCAATCGAATTCTGAGAATTTTTCTTTACTACCCATACCTACTAGAAGAAATTTAATTCTTCCATCTCTCTTTTTTATTTTTTGGGCAAGCTCCTTTACAATAAAGTAAGCCGAGTCTTCGTTTGGACGATAGTTAAAATTGGCCACTAAAACGCAATAAATATCGTGTTCATGGTCATTAATTTCTGTCTTATTTGATTTATCGGTCTCTTTTAAAATGTTTGGTGTGTAAGGAAAAGGAAAGTTAAGAATTATACCACTGAACTTTTCTCTAACTAGTTTATATGTATAATCTGAAGGAACAATTACTGCAAAAGAATATCGTAATACAAATCCTGCATAGATATGATCAAGTACATTTACTAAATATTTTGGAATGGTACCCTTGAGACCTAGCGAATCAACATATCTCTTACCCCAATCTGAAAGACGTGAAATTAACTTCACCTTGCTTAAGAGTATAATCAGAAAAGCAGGCAAAAGCGTATATCTGTCCTCTACAATACAGCAATCGAATTTCGTCGTTAAACTTCTTCGATTCACAAATATCCATTTAATTAAATATAAATTGATCAGTGTGGTTCTAAGAATCCAGTTTCTATTTTTCCATTTTGAGTTCGAATAGAATAGTTCTGAAGGTATAGTAATCGTATAGGTTGATGATATTACATCAATTAATTCTTTAATATACCGTGTCTGTCCATCTACCTGATCCAAGGGCTTATGGAATATAAATAGAAATTTTTTTTCCTTCATTCTTCTGCTCCTCATGTTGCTTCTGGGATATTACTTTTGTCTGACACCCTTTTCTATATGTATGTTCGGATTAATAATTTTTCAATTGGAATCATATTAGATATTTTTATTTTATGTTAAAATGATTCCTATGAGACAAGCTTAGGTCTATAACTTCATAATAAAGATTATTCTGATAGGCTACTAGGATCTTAATTATGAGAATTTATATATTATAAAATTACCTTTCTCTCTAACTCTTAGTTGCTGTTTTTATAACGTTTGTTATTCATCTGTTATAATATTATATACCTTTTTGCACTTGTAATAGTAAAGGAAAGAAATATTACTGAATATTATTTTTGATTCAGTAATAAAAATAAATTTGGAAATTTGAAAGATCCAATTCAATACAAGGTCGTCTCCTCCAAAACTAACAAATCTCCATAGTGGAACCCTTAAAAATCTTAAAGGATTAATTAGAAACATTAACAGTGATAAGATATAGTTAAGATCTAGATTTTATCTAGTTAATCAGTTCTATTTGTTCTATCGGTTTAAACTGAATAGATAGACTCATTGGATATGACTGAGAGAAGCTTAAATTTAATACTTTTCTATTTGTTATTAATCATCAGGAATTTTTTATAATCAAGCCATACTGGGTTTGATTTCTTAGCTACAAGTTCTCTTACAAATCTTATGGGTTGAAAAAACTAAACTTCAACAGAAGGAATTATAAAAATATCTATCTGAAGTTTATAGGACAATGAGATCCGACAGTTTAATTACATTTATCATGTTAAAAATATGTGAATTTTTAATATGCTCCAATAGAGTTTATATTACTTGTTGTCATTTATTTACGGTTCATGGTTACAACTTTTTCAGCGCTTATAGTTTGCTATAAAAGGAAAGAATATATTTTGGAAGCCGTAAAATCTATTATAAATCAAGATTATCGTCAGGAGAACGTAGAGATCGTAGTAGTGAAAGCTTTCCTAGATGAATATATAGACAAAGAATTAAATAAATATAATGTTAAAACTATATTCTGTGATTCACCATCCTATGGTATTTCCGTTTCTAAGGGCATTAAGAGCTGCTGTAATGATGTTATATGTATTTTAGATGATGATGATATATTTAATAAAGACAAATTTAAAGCAATTTCTAAAATTTTCGAAAACAATCAGGAGATTAGCCTTTTGATAAATGGTTATTTTAAGATAGACCAATCAGGTTGTGAAATCGCTGATAAACAGATTGTAGAAAATCAAAAGGATAACGAATTAAATATTTTAGACATAGGAAAATGTAATCTTTCTAATAAAGAATTTAGGAAGTTTGATATATTTTTTAATACCAGTAGAATCTCTCTGAGGAATAAAGACATGGTCAGACTTTCTGAATATCTGGAAAATATATCCTATGGTGTAGATGATGCAATAGTCATGTTTTATATTTTCGAACCAATGCAAATTGCAATCACAAAAAGCAAATTAACTGGTTATAGGATTCACGGACAGAACATTAGTAGAATTAAACCTTATGACAAATCCTTTGATAAGTTGAAATCTCAATTGGATAAGGAGATAGAATCCTTCGAAAATATCCAGATATTTATGAAAAACAGAGATATAGCTTTTGGCAATCATATAGAACTTCTTATTTCATATCTTAAATTAAAGCGAGCCTACATTAGAGGAAGTAGAAGTGAGATTTTTGTGGAAACAACTAACTTGTTAAAATTCTATATATTACATTCAAAAAAAATGAAGACCAATGGGTTTTACCCAAGACTAAATCTCTATGTGTACAGGGACATTTTAAGCTTGCCCCTTTTTTTGTTGGTACCCATTCGGATGTCTAAGTACAGATTAACCATGTTTTACTAAAATTCAAAATATTGCCTAAAGAACAGCCTTTTGCGTCAACCAGAAAATGTGAAATAGAGGAAAATAGATTCTATGTCATTGCCCACTTAAAAGAGGTATGAAATATCTAAAATTTGTTCATATTAACCGTTAAGGCTGTTTTATTTAAATTAATAAATTGGAGAAAGTTAAGTATTAGTCTTGATAAATAGTAAATAAAAGCGCTTATTTAATCAAATGCCTCACACAATATTTCTATACTTTGGTTAAAAAAGAGACAACCACTATTCATAAGATACTCTTATTAATAACGTTTATACTATTCAACTAAATTTCCTAGAGTGAAAGTTGCCATAATTGTTGATCAGCCACACTGGACAGGCGTTGGAATATATGCAGTCGAACTATATCAATTATTGAAACCAAAATTACCAGAACTGAAGTTAATTTATGTTGGAGCAGTTGAAGATGACTTAAATTTATATGAGAAAATTGACTACTTACGTAGAGAGTACAGATTATTGCTAAGACCAACTACAATAAAGAAAAATTATAAAAAATTAATCAATGATGATCGATATAAAGATTACTTATTCCACTATGTAGGGACTGATTTTTTTGCGTTAAAAAAAAGACCCGGAATAATAACAATTCATGATCTTATTCATGATAAGGTATTTACAAGTGCAAATCTTTCAATAAAAAATCTTCTAAATGCATTTGAGAGATTTAGAAAATATAGGTCAACAATAATTTTATCAAAAAAGGCAACCCGAATAATATGTATGAGCCAGGTAGTAAAAAAGCAAATTGAAGAAAAAACCGGTCTTAATTCTATTTTGATAAACCGTTGGATAGTGAATGATTATTTCACGAAAAGAGATAAGAGAGATACTCGAAATAAATTGGGTCTAGAAGAGGATTATCTATATTTTCTATCAGTCGGTAATAATAGACAGAATAAGAGAACTGATCTAATTAAGATTTTTTCAGACCTGTTGCCAAGCAAGTGTAAAATGATAAAGATAGGTCACCCGATAAACTCTGTGAATTGCATAAACATGGGTAAAGTAGATGATGAAGATTATCCATTATACTTTAATGCATCCGATGCATATGTTCATCTCTCTGATAATGAAGGACTTGGACTGCCATTACTTGAAGCATTGGGAAGTGATTTACCAGTTATTTGCAGAAACTTGGATATTAATAGAGAAATTTTAGGAGATTGTGCAATCATAATTGAAGAAAAAAATCTCAGAGAGGAGGTCATAGATATAGTAAATAAAATAAGTTCCAAGGATTTCGTTTCATTGATTCAGAAAGAGATTCAAATTAGAAAAGAACTTTTCAATCCTAATAATTCAATGGAACTTTATATAAAGTTGTATGGGGACGTTTTAAATTAAGAATTTTACTGTAAATTGTTCTGTTTAAATTTCTTTAAAATCAAAATATATTTAGTCAGTGTTATATTTGGAAGCAGGAACTGTCTTATTTTGAGGGCCATTAAATTAATACAAAATGACCATCATTTATCTAATAAATTAAAGATCCTTGGTCCTTAATTTTTTAAAAACGTAAAAAAAAGAACAAATGCTTATAGAGGTAGAAATAAAGCCAATAAGTACATATAGCGTATGATTTAATATTACATTGTCTGGTACATTGCAGGTCATAGAAAGGGAAAGAGTAACGGTTTTATTTTTCTGAAAATTGCCAATAAATGTAACCTGATTATTATTATGTATGTAGGAAGAATTGATAATAACATTGTATGAATTGGAAGCAATAAATCCTTTCAAATAGTGAGAATTAAATTCCACATTATAGTCATCCTTAACTACTTCTGTGTAGTTAGTTATAATTTTTTGTCCATTGCCATCTGTTACTTCAACTTCAACAGACCAATCTCCAGGAGAGTAGAAAATAGATGTTTCATTTTGCGTTTCTTTATTGCCTCCACCATACCAAGCATACTGATATGGTGATATGCCATTATATACATGAGAAACAAAAGTTACTGGTTCTCCGACGATGACTGGATTTGCTGTAGAATTGATTATAACTGAGAAAAGGGTACTATTTTTATTTGGAAACGATACATTTCTATAAGCAAAACAACTCGAATTTAATTTATAATTAGGAATAGAAAGAAAATATTTACTGTTTTCTTTGGTGTATGTATTCAAAAGGTTATAGTTTCCGGCGAAATCTAAATTATACGTTGTAACATTCTTCACGCTAACTCCAAGGGAAGAACTTACGCTTTCGGAGTCTGCTTGCTTTGTAAAATACATACTATTTGGTGCACTACTTATGAGAGGAGTCACAATCACTAGAGTCACAATCAAAATTATTGAAAGTAAAACAATTCCACGTCTTATAACACCATTTGTTTTATTAATTCTGTTTTTGTTCTTAGATATTTTATCAATTAATGATAATGTAGTTTCGCTATCCAAATAATTTCTAAAGTAATAAATTAAAGTAAAAAACAAGAATATAATATAAATTAGAGAAAGGAGGAGAATATCAAGTTTGTCCAGTCTAAAATAATTGTATGAATAAACTAAGGATGGATCTACATTTGAAAAGAAATACAATAATGGCAAATTATTAAACAATATCAAAACATCTAAAAAAGTTACTATTGACAAAATCTGAATAAAATAGCTAGGATTTTTTAAATAATAAAAATAAACTGCAAAGGGAGCAATTGCCAAAAGATATTGAGGGGTGGCAGTTATAGAGAAAATTACAAACATCAAACTATCCAAAAATAAAAAGTTTATAAATCTCTCGATAGTCGGTTCTTTCCTCGTAATTAAAAAGACAGATACAGGTAAAAGCATAGTTAAGAAATAAATGTATTCTATGATGTGAGTACTCATTTCTATGTGGAGCGTGGCATAGATAATGTAATATGGCCCCCAGGCTGAAGGAAGGCTTGATGTAACCGTTATGGATGAATTTAGGTCTAATAATGGGGCGAGTACGGTAGATGAAATTGGTGTAGAGGTAAGTAAAGAAATTAGTACGGGTAGAAACTGCCCAATCCCAAGGGTTAAGAGAAAAATCAAAAATGCAAATAGCATAGAATTTCTATTTTTTTTATATTTAACTAATTTTAAAAGTGGTAGGATAAAAAAAACTGGATAAAGATATGTTGCTGCAGCAATACCTAAAAACATGGATGCAAAATACATTCTGTTTTTCACTAAACTTAATAAACTAAGTGAAAGGAACATGATTGCTATTATCAATGGATTGCCAAAAATAGCCACGTCAAAAATGGTAATTGGTAACAGTAGGAACATGACTGCAGGATTTAGTTTTATTTTATCGCCTGTTCTTAAGGAACTAACAGTTCTATTGATGGCTAACGAAGTAATTATTGCGGCCATAATAAAAGGTAACTTAGTAGAAAATTGCTGAATTATTACATTATCTAATCCAAGTAAGTAAAAAGGTAAGTTGAATCCAAGAGATCCTACATTAATGGCATTATAGAAAGCTCCGAAAACCCATAGATAATAGGGTTGCACAGAATAAAGATATAACCAACGAAAATACTGAAAATAAAAAGCTTCATCATAAGCAAAGGACGTAAATGGTGCAATTGCAAAATAGCAAATAATTACGAAGATAAATACCCATTTCCCAATATGTTCCTTATCCTTAATACTCCGACTCAATTCATTTTGTTTATTTTAAAAGAGTATATAATAATTTTTCAGATTGAACGTTATGAATTATGTCAATAATTTATTAATTACACACCGTTGAAACAAATGAGGTAAATATCCAATTTAAACGAGACTAAGGATGCTCTTCATAAAGGATTTAAATAAGATTCTTTCAAGAACGCCATCATATTACTTGTGAAAGGAAAATTTCCCCAATTATCTTGAATATGGAAATTCGTAATTATATACTTAGAGTGTTCTAGGATCGATTAAATGTTCGACAATTATCAAGCATTATCAATCTTAAAATAATAATGAGATATGGGCACGAACCATATCCCACTGATCATGGAAATGCTGGAAAAGATTGTTTCTGAGGAAAGGGTGAAGAAGTTCTCGAACAGGGTTATTGTTAAGATCCTTGTGATCCTAAAGATTTATGGCATTTCTTACAGATCTTCCAGAAAATTCTTCAACAACCATCGAGAACTACTGGATCTACTCAGAATACATGTGATTCCAAATTTCCCCACACTTTTATACAGGGTAATCAGAATGGAGTGGCATGAGATCAATGCCTGTATCATTGACACAAGCAACGAAAACGCTGTCATAGATAGCTTCATTGTAAAAACATGCAGGGATTCCACCTCAAAGAGAATGAGAAAATCCCACAACTATAAAGATCCTGATAGTTCATGGGGTTACGGGATGAAGGGCTTTCAATATGGAAGGAAGGTACATATGTCTCAGGATTTAGATTCTACTGCTATCCTTGAATATAACAACTGCATCCATTCATGATATCACAGTGGCCATAGAGATGATAGATTCCATACGAGACCATGAATACATACTCATTCATGCAGCATATGATCCCTCTCATATATGATTATGTCTTTGAGTACACACATGCCCTTCCAGTGATAGATACAAACAAAAGAAGGGCTTTGATGAAAATAATCTCACATTCACCAGGAAGCAGGGCATAATCATAAGGAAGAGCAATAAATCAAGATACAGATTGAGATAGGAGATTGAGAGAACTTTTTCCATTCTGGAAGAGATACTGCATTGCGAAAATATCTGGTATATCCGTAATAGTAATTATGATGTCGCCATAACACAACCAAGGAGGCATATGTATATAGAAGACATTGATAAAATTGTAACGGAAGTGGCAAGAAGAGATATGAAGGAATTCCTTGAGGATCTGATGAATACAGAAAGGGATGTATTTCTCATGGAAAACCATGGCCAGATAAAAGGATATTTATTAGATAAAGGACAATTGTTTGCGAGAAAAAAAATATAAACTAAATTCAATATATAGATTATTAGAATTTTATGGAGAACAAGGCAAAATAAGGCAAATTTGAAAGCAACTTTGTAGCTTAGTTGAACAATTTTTAATACATGATTTCTGTTAGACCTTTTAGTGACCCTATGTTGAATGTTTTCCACGATGAATTATGTTAATCATAAAGATGATCTAAATATTTGGCATTAAAACTTAGAAACTTGATTGATAGAATTACATTTTCATGTTAGGAGAACAAATCATCAGGGAAAATTAAGAAGATCCCTTAAATCCATAATGGAGTAGAAAAACCACTATAAGTAAGAAAGCAATAATTGTTTAAAATGGTTTAATGATTAATTCTCTTTTTTGGATTAAATACAGGTGATATCGTAAAGCTACCAATTGCATTTGAAACATCTCTGACTGCTTTGGTTGTTTTGCTTAAACTGTAGATCTTCCGTAATTTAGTCCTTGTCACATTTCCCTTCTCCTCATCCAGTATATCCATCAGAAGGAACTTGATAGCCCTACATATGGGTACCTCAACCTTGGAAGAATTTTCTGGAATTTCAACAGTAACGGATCTATAGTTATTTAATAGAGCATCTACGACCGAATGATATTTTATCGATCCTGTTTCAACCTTTCCATTTAACTGTATTTCAACTGGTAAACTATCTCCAAAATGTGTTCTATAGAATGAATTTAAAATTTGATGAAGAGTCTTGTTAATGTTCTCATTCATAACAGCTTCAAATTTCTTTATAAAAAAGGCTGAGAATTTTAAAGATATGTCTGCTTTTCCTGTAAAAACATCCTCTATGAAGGACTGGTGATCGTGACCATACATGTCGATCATTTTCTCTATTTCCTCTTTTGAATCTCTACCTGCTTTGCCTTCTTTATAACTTCCTGAGCATTTTCGTATTCCCTTCCGTCTATAATCTTCATGGTTTTTTTATCTGTATACTCAATAATGGCAATTTCACCCTTTGATAATTCAATAATTGAATTAAAAAAGGAGCTTCTAAGCTTATTTTCAAAATTTTTGTAAGATTTGATTATTCCATTTGAATTAAATATCTCGTATAATATCCCACCAAGATCATCACCCTTTATGAAATATAAAATTGCACTACCAACTAAAACATATTGTTCTGCTTATTCCCTCCGTTTTTCAATGGCCTTCTGCTCCTCTTTAATATTTTCAAGGATTTGACTTTCATCCTTAATCTCTCCCTCTAATTTCGATTTTCTATTTTCTAAAATTCGAATGGTCCCAATCAACTTATCAATAATTGAACTCTGTTTATCTGTTTGGTTTGCAAATAAGTTTGCTTCAGTCTGTTTCAATAAAATTTGACCATTGATTGATTTGAGTGCCCCCTCCAGATCTGATAGGTCACTTTTGATTTCCTCTTTATTACGTTTTGTACTTCTTAATGATTCTGCTACATCAATCACTGATTCTATATTCCAGCCAATCGATTGAATATAATTCAGTTTTTTATTTAGTTTTAGCAGTATATCCCCTTTCTTGTTATTTGTATCCAGATAGTTTTTGAGGGAACTGGCATACTTTACATCATCAATCTTATATTCTAGATTCAAGGCATAACTCATGAATGAATCCAGACTATTCAGATTGATACCCAGTTTTTCACATTTTTCCCAGATTTTTTCTGAAAGGGAGATCCTGTCCTTATGTTCATCTTCTGTTTTCTTCAATGAACTAATGTTAGAATTTCTCAATTCAATCTGTTTATCCAGATAAGTGATCGTTGGTTCTTTTCTCTTTATATCTGATTCCAGTGATCAGATCATATCCTCCCATTCTTTAATTTCCCTGTGGAGTTTTTCTCTTTCCTGTTGAAGCTCTGTAACCTGAGAATCCAGTTCACTATAGTTTATTCCCCCGGCCTTCATTCTTGTAACTGTGCCGACTATATCCTGTATATCATTGGGATCTATGCCATGGAATGCCCTGAAGATGGATGCTATTTGTTCAGTGTCAAAAGCCATATCCTTCCATTCTTCTATCTGGACTAGAGCCATCTGTATTTCCTCAAAGGTAATGCCGGCCTTTTTCAGATACTTGGCAAGATCTATTATGAAACTTTCCTCAGGAATGGCATTTTGAAGAAAATTAATCTTTCCATTTTTCCAATCCTTTATGACATTCGCTGCGGCATCCTTCGATATATCCAGTTCAGCGGCAATCTCTCTCAAAGACTTTCCATTTAGGTGTCCCGTAATAATTTGAATTATTATTTCGTAATTCATGATCTTATATGTTTTAGAACAATACCAAATTTACCTAAATATGATTTAAAATTATGATTTAAAGTTTATTTTTCCTGCATAAATCAATTTTGCACACTATTATAAATACTTATTGTAGGTTTTTGAATTTATCTAACGACATTTTGTAAATGCTAGATCGCATATTTTATTTTCATTGCAAAAAATTAATGAGGTCTTCTATTTATTTAAAAACATTTATTTTTAATTTGAAAAATTGTTAAAATAACCTTAAAGTGGAGTTAAACTGTTTAATATCAGCGGATTACATTAAACTTGTATATAGAACCGAATTGATTAGGTGAAGAAATAGAAGGGTTTGTATAAACAATATTCAGAATCACACGAAGACAGTAATTGTATAATTGGTTATGTTATTATGGAAAGTTACACGGATCGAATCGGAATTTACCACAAACGTTATTGTAAGATGATAAATAAGACATAAGGAGATTGTCAAACAGGAAACGAAAATGGATTCTGACAAACCAGATTCTTTGGAACAAGAATTATGATAAAATTGAAGAATCCTACGGACAAATACTGATATATCCATATTCTATTAGGCAATGGTAGAACAGGTTTAGTATGCATACTCTGTAATCAACACATAAAGACTTTAAGGCATTATCAATAAAAGCATAAGGAAACATAAGACCATGCATAGATGGAATTACGGTTATAACGGCATTAATTGTTTCATTGGTACTTAAGCAGCCATCTTAAGGATTTTCCTTAAAGGTTGATAATACAGTTTTATCAGGCGCAGGAAAAGTTAAACTTTAAATTTGTTTTAAATTAGTATAAGATATTGAACAACATTAAAAAAAATAAAGTTCTTAGCCCTTACAAACTCTTCTGTTGAGTACAAAATTGGCAGTTTTAACCTTATGTATTGATATTATAAAATCTGACATATAAGTATTTAAAGGAAGTTAAAAATTTTAAGGATCAAAATGCTACCCATATTTAATACATTCTGGAGACTAAAGAAGACAAAAAATAGTTATGATTTTCTGGATAATTATTTTGGATTTGACAAATTATTTATTAAAATTCTGTTTAAGTGTGTATATTAATTGACATAGTTAGTAAACGTTAATCAGTTTAATGATAGTGTCCGGAAGTAAGTGTAATATCAAGGATACCTCTCCCTGAACACATCTGTGTTCTCATCCTTACATTTACAGTATCCCTTTATCACTCTATTGAACCATCCTTCATTCAGTTCAGCCACTTTTAGATATATGATCTTCATTACTGAACTTTCACTTGGTAGTGCATCTATAACCTTTATTCTTCTTCTAATCTCCTTGTTCATCCTCTTTATTATGTTCGATGAGTGAAGTGATCCCCTGATACTTTCAGGATACTGAAAGTAAGTGAACAAATATCCAAGCTTCTTCTCCAGATTGTACACAGGCCTTGGATACTTTGATGACCATTTGCTTTTGAAGTGAGTAAATCTTTCAATTGCAGAATCCTTTGTGCCTGATCTTAATATATCTTTTAGATCACGATCTATTTCATTCCTTATCCGATTATTCTGCATCTGATTCAAGATTTCTTGATGCATGAATGGTGCATAACTGGAAATCAGATCCTGGAAATATCTTTCTTATTTCCTCATCAAATTTTGGTATACCATCTGCTATGAATAATGGAGGTTCCCTTATCCCCATGACAATTTTGAAAGGTTCTTTTTCTACCATGTCTCTTCTCATGAAAAAGAATAATCCACCAAGGAATATGGCAATATATCTTCGATCAAGAGATCTCTCCTGGAATCTTTTTACCTCTTCATGTGTGGCTTAAGTTATTGCTGATATGGTTGATTTTAAATATCTATTCTGAAATATTATCTTCATTATTTTAGCACTATTCCCTGTGGATATACTCTTAGAGTAAAGTGCCATTATGAGTTCTTTCTATTCCTATGGATCTGAAATATGGTTCGAATATAGATATTTTGAATGATCCTTCTCTATCTCTAGGTACATTCAGTTCCTTTATTTTCCAATCCTTGCCATCATGGATCTGTTATAATATCCATTCTTCTGGCCATGGTTTTCCATATACATATGCCTCCTTGTTTGTGTTCAATATTCAAGGAGGCATCATTTTCTTTGTATGAATTTTGCAATCATGATTTATGGTTACACAAGATTCTGTACACTATCTCTAATAGCTAATATTTATAAACATTAAATAAATAAACAAATAATTATCATGACAATTGGTGCCTATGCATTTACGATTAATGATTGGAAGGAATTGGGATATCCTGTCGATTTGTGGCTGGAATGGAACTCTAAGTATTTTGATCAACTGGCCCTAGTTATATACGGTGAAATGGAAATTGATCCCCCTTCTAATGTTACTATTATAAAAGAACCTTCGATACCTGACAGAACTAATGAGGATTTTTTTTTAAGAGGAAAAGAAAAGGCACAGAAACTATTGAACACAGATTGGAAAGTAATGCTAGACACGGATGAATTTGTGCCAAAAAGAATAGATACAACGAATCTGGACAGGAAAAAAGCATATGCCATTAGTGAGAGGGATTTTTTTGGTAATCTAGAAACTGAGATAGTTAACGTTTTCCCTAAGTTCTATTATAGAATTCACTATGGGAATAGGCCGATTGGTAGGGCCGGGGCGGCTGGGGTAACACCTCCATATGCAGCAAATTTCGTATTTGGTAACTTTGTTAATGATGTATTAAGAAAGATCTTTAAAAAGAGAGAATTCAAGCCATATTATGATCCCTCCACAAATAAAAATTTTGAAGTTTGGCATACTAGTACTGTTAGGAAACCTGATGCAATGGCAAAGAAATGGCGCATTCATATTAATGCAGCAATTAACTCTGACCCCAGTCTAGGTTCTTATAAAGATTTTTTAAAGAATGTGCAATCAACCTTTGATTACAGGGGATATAAGAAAATCTGGCCTGCGGCAATTCTCAAAAAAGTTGATTTATCTATCATACCTGATATCTTGAGGAAAAACGCTGAGAGGTTTAATTTCGCAATATTTGATGAATCTGAGTATGATTGAATCCTTCATAAAAAGGATATAAAATTTAATTTGTTTCGGTATTCAATTTTTTTGTTGCGTAGGTCAATGTGCTGAAGTCGTTATCCTAATGTTATTGTAATATTGTACCTTCAGTGCAATTTATTCAAATCATCAATTTTATGCATATCATCATTAGAAACAACAACCCACTTTGGATTATACTTCATCGCCTTCTTAATACCGATATTGAAATTGTGCGCAATGCTAAAGTAAAAATCTCCTCTTCCACTACTTTCTACAAAAATGATGTGCAAACCTTTGAATATACTTTCTCTGCAATCTATTGCAAACTTCCCGTTGAAATCAGCTGTGGGTATTACGACAACAATATCTTTCTCTCTCTCAACTTCATGTATAGTGGAAAATCCTTTTGGCCTTTCTCTCATCCACTTCATTAGTTCTTCACGGTTATCCAACTACTTATAGAATTCAATAATTTTATCAGGATCATCACTTGTAAAATAGTTGTTGCGGTACTCTACGAGACTGAAGAAAATCTCCTTCTTTGGCTATTTTGTGTGACAGTAAAGACGGCTATTATTTAGGATTTTACTTGAACTCATTATGTGAAATAAGTTACAACTATAGATAATTTGATGAAACTGTAATTTTAAGACTTATTCATTTCATATAGTTCCTATAAACTTCATTATATTTCCATTGTGATCGATGTAAAAAGTTGACATTTATTATTTTACTATTGAAGTTGAAAAATATGTGAGGTTTTCTAACTTCCATATTATTTTCCACACAAATATTAAAACTTATTTTCTTCAAGCGAAAGTAGAGAGGAAATTAGAAAACCTTCACTGTAAATTCAAAATTACTCTTTGCAATATCATAGTGAGGTAAACAAAATGACAAATACAAAGAATTAATTAATGAGTGTAGAAGAACTAATAAAGCTTTTCATAAATGATAGGACAGAGGGTAAGAAGGAGTTCATTACCTGGTTTTTAAACAATGTAATGAATGAGGAGGCCATTGAACAGTTGAATGCTGAAAGATATGAAAGGATTAATCAAAGAACAGGTTACAGGAATGGATACAAGAAGAGAAAGCTGAAGACTGTGGATGGTGAACCAATAATGGATAAGCCTGACATAAGGTCAGGTACATTTGAAACCGTGATATTTGATAGATACTCTACTGTTTAAAAGACATTGAATTCTGTAATAGTAGAATCGTACATCAATGGCGTATCAACAAGATCTGTTAACAGTATAATAAACAGCCTGGGAGTAAATGTATCACCAGAGTATGTATCATCGTTGAATAAGGATCTTGATACTAGGGTAAAGGAGTTCCTTGAGAATAGAATAGATGATAAAATAGTATACCTGTACATATATGCTACTTACTTTAAGGTCAGAGAGAATGGCAAATACAAATCAATGGCACTATACACATCAATTGGTGAAAACAGCAATGGAATAAGGCAGATATTATCAATGGATATATACAGTTCAGAGGATGAAATGGACTGGAACAACTTCTTCTTTAAATTACAGGAAAAGGGGATTAACAGGAATAAAGCTCGTAATATCAGACGGACATAAGGGAATAATGAAGGCAGTAAGGGAATCATTCCCTGAATCATTATGGCAGTACTGCCACTTTCACTTCATAAAAAATTTAAGGAAGACTGTAGGAAAGGAACAGTGGAAGAGTATATCCAGGATAGTATCAGAGGCCTTAATGGATGAATCACTGTTTAAAATAGCCATAGATAGAATGGAGGAGTTAAGGCTTGATAAGTCCATTGATATGTTCTATAAATGGTATGATTCCCTGTACTCATACATATCATTCCCAGGAGAACATAGCAGGAAATTGCATACAAACAATGTAACAGAGAGATTCAACAGGGAATTGAAGAGAAGAACAAGAAAGATAGGTGCATTTCCCAATAGTGATTCATTGATAAGACTGGTTGTTTCAATAGCAATGAACATCAATGATGAGTGGTTAACAAGGAAATACATAAATATGGAGGTTGATTAAGGATAGTAAAGGGTCATTAGAATTTACAGTAAAGATATTATATTATCAGACCATGAAGATTAAATGCATACAAAAGAACTGATAAATACTTTTTTTCTTATAAAAAAACAATATAGAAATTACATTGGCATTCTTTTTACGTTATACGCAAAACGTAAGACTAGCCATATCAAAGATGTAAATTTCAGTGTGTTTCTTAGGGACGGGGAAGAACTTACGGTACCATATGGGAGAGTCACGGCATTTGTTAGACTAAACAATATAAAAAACAGTAACATATCAGAAATAAAATTAACAAATGATGGAATATCATTTAAATACAAAGAAGTCCCAATCTTATTAGACCCTGCAAGATATTCAGATCCGGATGCAGTTTTCTTTTATGAAGAATATAAATTTCTGAACGTTAAGGATAGAGATGTAATAGATATTGGAATGAATATAGGAGATTCAGCACTTTATTTTTCTATAAATGGTGCTAAGCGTGTTATAGGACTTGAACCCTATCCATATGCATTTTCATTTGCAGAAAAGAACGTAAAATTAAATAGCGTTAATAACATAATATTGTTAAATGCTGGATATGGAAAGGATTCTAATATCATTATAGATCAGGGAAAATTTTCTTCTAATGGATCAACCCTAATTTCTTCAGTAAAAGGAAAAAATATACCTATATTTTCTTTAAAAACTTTGATTGATAAATATAATATTAAGAACGGTATATTAAAGATGGACTGCGAAGGCTGTGAATATGCATTGTTAGAGGAAGATGATAAAGTTCTTAATAACATAGAGATGATTCAAATTGAATATCACTATGGATGTGAAAATCTTGTTAAAAAGCTAAGAAATTGTAGTTTTTATGTAGAATATACTGAACCAAGGAATTCATACAATCCTAATGCAGAAAACCAAATATGAATACAGGGTATATCTACGCTACGAGAAGTGATCTATGGCGTGAGTTAGATATAAATGAAAAGAGAAGCTAATAACTATACAACTTTTTTTCTCAATCTTTAGAATATATTAAGGTTAAGAGTGTAAGGGATTTAAGGATATCTTGTATGATTACGACAATGAGAGAATACTACACGGGAAATAAACTATTACAGATATGATTGGATAAGTTAGGAGGGAATCAATCAACCTTGACGAAACTTAGATTACTGTTGCTGATGTAAATTCATACCTTGAATGTTATAATATCCGGGTGTTCTATAACTAGATTTTACCATTAAAGTCTAAAGATGTTAAGGAGAAGGGAATATAACAACAAGCCTTCTACAAAATCAAAACAGAGATAAAGAGTTAAAAGCACCTAAATCCACAAGTTAAGGTTGATAAAATTCTGTTAACACTGTTGATCTGCTCCACCAGAAATTGGAACACTTCTCTTCAATTTTCATCTAGTTTCACCTCAACTTCTTGCCACCGGATATGTGATCCTGTCTCCGTATTCTTGATTTTATTATTTCTAATATATAGTCAATGTGCATACCATAGGGTTTCCCAGCTTTATGACGTCCACATACGTAATCTGGACGTCTAGGATATTTCATTTCTTCAGATATTTCACAGCAATAGAAGTATCACAGGCCATAATTGCTGAAGTGTAATCTTAAAATGATAGGTACGCGATGTCTTTAGATCTGTGGATTTTAAAGACAATAGGCGTTCCCTTTCCTTTTATTGCCCATGGGAGATCAACGGTCTTCACTCCATGCTCATTGCATCTTATCCTTGGTTCACTTGCACCCAATATTTGGGATATTGGAAGATGTTAAGGTGCCTCCATATATGTTGTTTTGTATCATGTGCATTATAAAACATATCGCAGACGTGCCATGTAATTCTAGGTCCCATATGGAAATCCATAGAGATATCAACTCCCTCTTTCAGGTGATCTAACCTTACTTCCTTAATGTTTATGGTTCCTCCTAATCTAGAAGTTTACTAAACAATCCTATGATTTTACAGGATGAAATGAATGATGATTAATAATATACTTCGAAAGAGTTAAGACAGGTTTAAAAAAGATATAAATAACAAACACTTATCATTGTTCTATATATTTAGATAGACATTTGTTTTGCTCATGGTTATTAGAATTCATATGCGATATTCAATATAGATGAGCTAAATAAATATAGAATTTTTAAACATCACTTTGTCCCTATAATTAGATTTTAAAAAAAATCTTAGATCAAAAAGCCAACTTTGCAGATTCTACTAAGATAAAGCCATACATTTTGGCATTTTAATGGCAAATATTGAACCATATTAAGATTATTTTTTTTCTTATTGTTTTGGAAGTAATGCAATTATAATTCAATTATAATACAAGTTTAATGCAGTAGTAATGCAATTATGAAAAAAGAAATGCAAAAATAATTCAACATAAGAGGGGAATGACGCAAAAGAAATTCAATAAATCATCCAGGCATCATTTTGCTGAAAAATCATTAGTGTTAAAGTTTAAGAAAAATTTATATATTTTGTTATTCTAATTTAGCTGTTCACTACGGGTAGAGGTAAACAATATGACCTTCAAAAGATGCTTGATTTATACAATAAAGGATATTCATACAAGGAAATAGAAAATGAGTTACAAATTGAATCGGTTCAAAGCGTCCGGCATGCCATAGAAAAAGGATTAAAGGATGATATAAAATTCAATCAGGCACTCATTAAGCTTAATGAAGCAGAGACGGAAATGGAAAAAACAGAAGAGGAAGAGGAGAGGAAAAAAATTGAAGAAAAAATGAAACCTGTAAGAATGGGAATATTTGATTTCCGGATTAACATTCAAACAATGGATGCCCTTGAATACTTCCTTCAAAATAAGTATGGTAGCAAAGTTTTAATTAACAAAACTAAAAGAGTAATAAGCATATCCGAAGAACTCGATCCTCAAGAAATGAAGGATTTTTTATTTCGTAATGGTTTTTTAATGTTGATAGATAATTTAGAGTAAGACGATGCGGCGCAACTAAATATTGAGGTATTTCGTTCAGCACCTAGAAGCACCATCAGCATGGAGAAAGAGACTGCAAACATTTTCCAGTACTTAGGTGGTTATGAAGAGACGAATGAAGTAAGACTTGCAGTTGATGATCTGATTAAATCTGGACGCATTAATTTTGATGGTGTAACATTAAATATTATTGATCAAAGCGTAAACATTGACAGCATCAGGCGTGCCATAAAATCATCTTGCTATAGTGCAACAATCGCATACTGTCAAACCTGCGTCCTCGAGATGCATGGAAGAAAAATAGTTGCAGTTAATGGAAATCAATTATTTACCATAACAAATATCTCATATTCTGAATTTGAAAGTTTAATCAGGGCTTCCTAGAGAAAATATTATGGTAATCTTGAAAGGAGATGGATGATTTCTGTTGGTACGCCAAACGAAGGAGTTTATGGAAAGATTTTTTATAATGACTATTCTCAGAGCGTCATGGAAGACTTTTCTATGGCATGTTCATCAGAAAATATGGAAATTTACAAGCCATATTTTGAAAAGTCAAATGAGCAAATAGAAATGGATTTAACCTACTTTAAAAGATTCGAGGAAATATCGCTGTCAGAAATAAATAATATGATTTCTGAGGATTTCCTTACGTTTACCATAGCTAGGGAAATAGTTTCAAGAATTGGTCTTATTTAAATTTCGCATGATTTTAAATTGATTTAAGATTTTGATGTCTCCCTTTCGAATGATGATTTTGAACAATGCCTTCACAATGTAATGTCAGTTTATTTTTTGACAATTCCGTTTTTCTTGAATTTTGTATAATATTGCTAAAACTGCTTTTTATTTTGTGTTTAAGCTGATTGGGGAAATTTGTTATATTTGGAACATTAGTTAGCCAACAAGAAGGTGTGATTTTTATAATATCATATTTCAACGTCTAAAAGTAGTATATGTTACCTTTTCAATATAATGTATTCTATTCTTAGCTTTCTCCCCATCTCTCCTTCCATATCATCCCTGTCGCCCATTATTACAGAATTTTTGATATCTATATCAAAATCTTCCATGGCCTTCTGGATCATTCCAATATTAGGCTTCCTGCAGTTGCAGTTCTCCTCAGGTCTATGGGGGCAGTAATATGTTTTGTCAACATTTACACCTTTATCTTTCAGTCTTTTAAGCAATTCATTCTGGAATAAATGAAATTCATTTTCTGTAAAATAACCCCTGTTAATTCCTGACTGGTTTGTTATGATTATGATTAGATATCCCTTTTCTTCATATTCCTTCATGATCTGAACAGCATCATCATAAACATACAGATCCTTAAGATCATGGCAGTATGGGCAGTCCCTGTTTATGGTTCCGTCCCTGTCAATAAAGAGTGCTTTTCTAGCCATTGGATATTACCTTTAATTATGGTTATTACTTATTTAAACATCCTTATTCTTTCAGCAAAATTGAGGAAACAGTAATAAGATAGTTTGTTTTCACAGATTATGGATTTACAGCAAATCAAAAATTATCTGGAAGAAGGATCAAGAGTAAGAAATTCTCTGGACATTGAAAAGATTTCCTTTCTTGGGGAATCCTTATCATCGGCCTTTAAGAACGGTAATAAACTGATCATTTTTGGGAATGGGGGAAGTGCCGCAGATGCACAGCACATTGCGGCAGAGTTTGTGGGAAGATTTGAAAGAGAAAGAAAACCTTTACCTGCGATGATTCTCCATGGCAACAGCTCCTCCGTAACAGCAATTGGCAATGATTACTCCTATGATAAGATATTTTCAAGGCAGCTGGAAGCATTTGCGAAGAAGGGTGATATTATTATAGCACTGAGTACAAGTGGCAACTCCGTTAACGTGATATCAGCAGTTGATAAGGCTAAGGAAATCGGATGCAGTGTGTTTGGAATCACAGGAAGCAAGGGAGGAAAGATGAAAGATATCCTTGAGGAGAATAATCTTATACGTATTGATAGTGATAGAACATCCTTTATTCAGGAAAGCACAATTGCCATTGGTCATATAATATCTAAGATTGTTGAGGATTCTTTGTAAGGAATTGATAAAAATGAGTTCAGGAGATTTAAGAATTGTAACAACCAAAACACCGTTGAGGATAACATTTACCGGTGGTGGCACAGATCTTCCGCAGTATTACAGAAATTATGGACCCGGAGCTGTTGTGTCTGCAGCAATTGACAGGTACATATACATATCTGTGTCAAGGAACTTCAGGAAAGATGAGATAAGGGTAAGTTATTCAAAGACGGAGAATGGACTGAAAAGTGTTAACGAAATCCAGCATCCTACGGTAAGGGAGGCAATGAAACTTTTAGATATTAGCACTGGAATACAAATTGTGAGCATTACAGAGGTGCCATCTGGGGGAACTGGACTTGGATCCAGCAGCTCATTTCTTGTTGGGCTACTTAACGCATTACATACATGGATTGGGGAAACAGTTTCTCCAAGGCAGCTAGCGGATGAGGCTGTTAAAATTGAAAGAAATATACTTGGAGAACCCGGCGGTAAACAGGATCAATATATTGCAGCCTTTGGTGGAGTCCAGTTCATGGAGTTTGAGAGGAATGAGAATGTTAAACTCAAGCGAATTAATATTAAGGGTGAAAAGTTAAGCGAGCTCAATGATCAGTTAATGATGTTTTATACGGGTGTGGAGCGAAAGTCTGTTGATATTCATAAAGATCAGTCAAAAGGGATTAATATTAACAAATCAGGATATGATAAGATGAGAGATATCGCAAAAGAGACAAAAGAAAGTTTAGAGAATTATGATTTCAATATGCTGGGTAAATTTATGAATGAGAACTGGAATATCAAGAAAAGTCTTAGTAAAAAGATAAGTCAGGATTTGATTGATAACTGGTATTTGCAAGCAATCAATGCAGGTGCAGTTGGTGGAAAGTTGATTGGAGCAGGTGGAGGAGGATTTCTTTTGTTTTTAACTCCACTGGAAAGGCAAAATTATGTTATGGACGCATTGAATGTTCTTGAGAGACATAGAATTAATATTGAAAATCTAGGATCAAGGGTGGTATATCTTGAATGAGGAAATGAAAAACTTAATAAGATCATCATCAACTTGTATGGTATTAGAACATGTTAAACATTTTATGGTTAAATCATAGAGACCCTAAACATCCGAGGGCTGGAGGGGCCGAAAGAACAATATATGAGGTAGCGAAGAGACTAGTTGAGAAGGGAAATAAAGTAACTATATATTGCCCAAGGTGGAAAGGGTCACTTGATGAAGAAATAATTGACGGTATAAAAATCATTAGGAAAGGTAACAATTTTACTACCCATGCGTTTTTACCAATTTTTCTCATTAAAAACAGTTTTGATGCGATTATAAACGATTTGGCTCATGGGGTTCCATGGATTTCCCCTGTATTTCTTAAAAGAAATAACTTTGTCTTTTTTAGGCATCTCCACGCAAGATCTTTACCAGGACAAGTTGATATTATTCTAGCTAAAATCATAACTATTTTAGAAAAGTTATACCCTTTTATCTACAGGAATATTAAAATTGTAACCGAATCTAGTAGCTCAGAAGAAGATCTTATAAGATTAGGACTTGATAAGAAAAATATAGTGAGAATCCCTCCGGGTGTAGATCTGAACTTATTTTCACCTGGTAAAAAGTCTAAAAGTGTGCAACTTATTTATTTTGGAGGGTTTAGGAGATATAAACGGCCTGAATACATTTTGAATGTTTATGAGCAATTAAAGACCAATATAAACCATCTAAAAATTGTTATTACAGGTGACGGAAAACTATTACAACAAATAAGGGAAGAAGCTAAAACTAAAAATTATAATATTTTTTTTACTGGTAGAGTAGATCAAGACGAATTAGCCGGGTTAATTAAAAAATCATGGGTAAATTTACATTTTTCTATTACCGAGGGATGGGGTTTGTCTATAATTGAATCTTCTGCTTCTGGTACCCCGACAGTTGCCTTTAGGGTTCCAGGGGTGATAGACACCTTAAAAGATAATCTAAACGGCTTTTTGGTAGATGATATAAGCGAATTCAGTAACAAAATATTATATATTATTAAAAATGAGAATCTATTTATTAATAATTCTAGAAAATTCGCTGAAAATTTCACATGGGAGAAAACTGCTGATATGTGGCGTGAATTGTTGGGCAATATTGAAAAAATTAGTTAATCATTTACATCAACTCTTCAAGCGTTTAAATTTTTATTTGAGTAAGATTTGTCATTTTTAAAAAATCTTGGTAAATAACCTAAAACTAGTACAAAAATTTAGAGGCAATAGTTCCAATGGATGCATTTAACGTTGTAAAAAGTAAATGAAACGATTTTAAAATTCAGAATTAAAAGTATTTTGAAAAATTGAACATTTACGTTCATTTATTTTCAATGAAAATAGGGACTCTTGTAATGGTGACTCTACAGAGCATAAACACCACAACTTAGCATCTTCTTCACTCCAGCAGTGATATCATATTCTGGAACAAATCCAAGATCCTTTTTTGCCTTTGACATATCTGCCTGTGTAAAAAACTGATAACTCTTGAGAGGATTCTTTATATACTCAGCCTCTAGATCAGAATTCATCTGTTCCTTTACGATTTTATATATTCTGTTGAATGTATTGCTATTACCAGATCCAATATTGTATGATTCACCTGGTACTCCTTTCTCCATGGTAAGATATGTTCCTTTCACGTTATCATCTATATATATGAAATCCCTTTTCTGGTTACCATCTCCATAGATTACAGGTCTTTCATGTTTGTGAAATGACTTTATAAATCTCCATATTACACTTGCGTACTGGCTCTTGCTGTTTTCTCCAGGACCATATGTGTTAAAATATCTAAGAGAAATACATTCCACATCCTTTCTGACAGAATAGAACCTTGCTAGATACTCATCAAGGATCTTTGTTACAGGGTACAGATTTGAATAACGATCAGGAAGTTCACTCTCAACAGAAATAGATGTGCTATTACCATAGGTTGCTGATGATGAAGCAAGAACAACTCTTGGAATATTCTTAATTCTTGCGAATTCCAGAACGTTAAGGGTTCCATTGGCATTTACATTGAATCCAGATAAGGGGTTCTCATCAAATTCTGGTGGAGATGTTGTTGCAGCCAGGTGGAAGATACCATCAAACTCTTCTTTAATATCCATGATCTTATCGAAGTCTGTAACTGAAATTAAATAATCTGGATTACCATTTATATCTAAGGTCTTTACAGTATTGTTATTTTTTATGAGGAATTCCTTGAGATTACGTCCGATAAAGCCTTCTCCACCTGTTATTAAATAATGATTACTCATTAATTACAGATATTAACCTCTGCTATTAACTTTTTTTGAAGTTGCGAATTCTCCTGCTTAATGCACTTTGATTAACTTTCAGTTATCATTTCCCACATTGTAAATTATAATTTTATGACGATATCATATCTATAATTAAAAAATATTAATAAGTGACGATACTCATAAAATTTAAAAATTTATTTTCTTCAAGAGTATTCACACGAGCTATTTACCCAGACAAATGAATTTAATTCTGGCTATACCTATGACCGTGTTTAAAAACATTATAAAAAATTCTTAAGATTCCTAAGATTAGAACTCAATATATTTTCACAAGATAAAAAATGAAAATATACAACCCATTTATTTTTGGTTCTTAGGCATTATCGAAACTGGGATATATTTTCATAGTTGATGAAACACTTTTTTTTAATTGGGTGTCCTCTAAGTAAAAAGTTCTATAACGTTAATGTAATCGTATCCGCCTTACTTAATTTTCCTTCATCTCCAGTTCTCTTCCTGTTCTTCTTCTGAACTTCACTGAGATCATTTACGCACTTTTTCACTGTGATGATCTTAGATTTCCTTATTGTTCTTGATCTCATTATATTCATCTTTTTTTCTCTAAGTTGAGCGATCTTAGAAATGAATTCTTTTCTATTTGTGGATATTGTATATATGATATCCAGAAGTATTCGTACGATTGCAATTATAGCACGGTTCTTCCAAAGTCTCTTAACAATGCCAAGGTATTTCCTCTTCATCCTATTTGAGTATTTTATTACACTACATGCAGCATTGATCATTATGAAACGGAGCAGTAAAAGGGCCATGTTTTGTTATATGTCCTTCTTATATCTGATGATCCCGATTGATTCTGTCTTGAAACAATCCAGCATATGATGTAAGCTTCTACTTTGGCCTGAATCTGGATATGATATCGATTTCTGACATGATTGATGCTGATGAATATATGCCCATACCTCAATTTGTCATGAGGATCTTGACGCTCCTGTCATTTATTACAGATCTGAGAAATCCGAAAAACATCCCAAGGATGAACGGAAGGAATCGGTTGATCGTGGAAATATATTTCTTAGGATTAAAAAGAATCATGTGAGGAGGGATTAGGTTAAATGGAAATGGTTAGAATGCATGGGAGATTGCAATGAAAGTGTAGTATTACAACACTATAAAGTAAATGACAGATGGCAATTGAATTGTGTAATACACTTCTTTATTATTTTTGTTCAAATTTTGTCTGGCTATTATCCCCATATTATTCTCAATTTATTTGCTCTGTGATTTTATCTTCTAATTATTTTCAGCGACAGTTTCATTCAGTCTTTTTTCTGTATTTTCCACTCCACCTAATGTTGAACTTAAAACTTAGATATTTATATGCCATTCACTCGTTATTCTTGTTTAAATTTTGCAAATGGCTTGTTGTGATATTCTCTTATCCTTCAAATTCCCAGGCTTGAATGATAAAATGCATTCATAGGATCCCCTTAGTATCTCATACTAAAAGTATGAATCTAAATTAACACATAACATGAACTTAGGAATAAGCAATAAGCACTAAATGCTAAACTGTTCGAAAAGGTAACAAAATTGGATAAGAAAATTAAAGAAAGCCGAAATATTTTAATTCAAGATACTGAAATTGCAATTTCAGGCAGTGATACCATAGCCATAAGAAACAAGTTTTTTTCAATCTAACTTCAGAAGTGGAAGAATTTAAGAGTAAACCAACCCGCGTCGTGAAATAAGTATAAAAACATTTAAGAGGGCAAAACTATTAAAATGTTTGATAAAGCAAAGGAGAGGTTTGAATGAGTGATTCCAGAATAAAATTTGGTAATTTCAATCTGCAGTATAACGACCCTCATGACTTAGCTGCTATTATAGAAAGTTATGTGTTAAATGTATACAGAATCCAAAAAATTAAGAAAGGAGGTATTGTGGTGGATGTAGGTGCGGGTATTGGTGAATTTGCAGTAATAGCTTCGAAAATTGTCGGGAATGAAGGCAAGGTAATTGCAATAGAGCCCTCTCCAGAGGATTTTAAAACATTACAGTACAATATAAAGAAAAATAAATGTGGCAACGTTATACCAATAAATAGTGCAGTCTCAGATAAAAAGGAAAAACTCTCTCTTTCATTTAAGGGAAAAAATTTCGAATCCAAAGCAGATACGTTACAAAATATTATTGAAAATCTCAAAGTTCCAGTAAATTCAATCCATTATATGAAGATGGATATCGAGGGGGCAGAACGATTTGTAATTCCATTAAGCATCGATATAATCAAAAACTTTGATTATCTTGCCATTCAAATTCATGATGGTTTCTCAAGTGAACTCATTCCTTATATGAGTAGTCAGGGTTTTGAGTTCAAGCGGGTTGAGAGAAACGAATATATCTTAAATGCATTTAAAAAGGTAGTTCTACATCCAACCGATGCTTATCGTTTATGGAAAGCATTTAAAAGTACGGGAGAGAATCCGGGACTTGCGAAAATATCATCCGGTATCGATATTTCTAAGTCTGATGAGTTGGTTGTAGGCCTTTTCTTTAAGCCAAACATAACTGCCTAATATTTAATTTTAAAAAAAATTAGATTGAAGTAATGAAATGTAGAAATTATGTAAAAACTATTCTGCGCCTAAGTTTGATTATTCCATATTGAGATATTAAGGACAAGAGGATATCTAAACAGATCTTATGGAATGTGAAAGAGAGAATTAGAAATAAAAGCTATATTCTAGCACTATTCAAAGTCTTTGATTAAATTAAGACAGCTTTACATTACGAAATAATGAGGTTTTATTAATAGGTCAAAATTGAAAATTCTTTTCTAAATTTCCAAAAGAGAAAATATTTTACTATAGAACTGAGCATATATAGTCAGAGTATAAATCTTCGTGATAGCTTTCAATATTTTCCTATGTGTTTCAACCCACAAAAAACCGTTATAGATCAGTTTTTAAACATAAAAATTGCTATTCAGAATTTATTTAGTAATGATATTATGTTTCCCCTGTTGCATAACCCCATAATTCTTCTTAAAGAATCATTGAAAAGTTGACTAATTTTTTATTGTAAATGAGGGTCTCACATTTCGTGATATGCAATACAGATGTTCGATAAAACATAGAGAAATATACTACAATATGCAAGAGTTTCACATAATCTCAGTGAATCTGTTAGAAACTTGTCATACATACTTGCTAATTCAGCATATGATGCATGAGAAATATATGATTAATTTTTTTTGATAATACACATTCCATGCCGGTAACTGACAGGAATAAAAAATGGGCATCAGATCTGGTACATTAACAGTTAACAGAAATATAAGAAGAAGTATTGGAAAGGAACATGCTTGTCTTTATCCCTTGAGATAGGAAAAATAACACACATTGTCCATATTAGAGGCAATATTATATCGTGAGAATATATGGTATACACGTAACAGATCATTTGATTAAGCAATTGGCCTTTGGATAATTTCACACAATCACATGGTAATATCAAATATATTATCAGGGAAAAGTCAAGGGAGATTAAGAAAATCGTTAGTTGATGAAATATGAGACACGCCACTTTACTAAGATTATCAATTTGAAATACGTAGCCACTGTTGAGGAACTAATATGAGATTAAATAAAAGTGGAAACGATGATTAAAAATTCTAATATTTATTTTGTAGAAAAGGTGATTCAGGAAGAATTAGCAAAACTAATAAGAGAATGAGGGATAAATTTACATTTTTTAGTTACCTAAAGCAGGTTTTGTCTATAAAATACTCCGCGGATTCTTGAACGCCCAGAGTGGCATATAAGGTTTCAAGTCTGGTTTATAAGATTAGGAATGGTTTTGATGGGTTCTTGTAGGTGATATTAATGAATTTGGTGATAGAATATTAAAAGCAATAAAGAATGAGTACCTATTAGTTCAAAATTGTAGAAAATTTGCTGAGAAATTTATGTGGAGTATAACACGTTAAAATGCATTATAAGTTGATCAATGATAATATTTGAAACGAGTAGATTACGTACATGAACTTTTTAGGTTTAGATTAATAATGAAAGGTGTACTATTTATCTTTATCCCTTCCAAATATGTATCCTAAAATGAATGGTATGCTTCGGGCTGAATTTATCGGTATGGTTTTCAATCTCATACTAAATTTTACATTTCTTCTATGGTGTGTTGATAATTTACTAGCTGCACTTCCACTTAAACCTCTTAATGTTCTTTGTGACTTTCCATACCAGTAATATTTTCTAATTATTTTTTTTAACGAAGAGTCTTCATAATGAGAAAGTAATATCTCAGATGTAACTTCTAACTTATCTGATAATTTCTTGCATTCGTCAAATATGATATGATGCTCACCGTAACTAATTTGATCAAACAGCTTTCCAGAATTTTTTATTATAGCATTAAAAGCTTCTGACAGCAGTTTTGAGCTGTAAAACCTAGGTAATAAAAATGCAAGTGATTCTTTATTTAATCTACTAAGCTGCAATTCACTTATATACCTCAACATTTTAGCTTGATTAACCCAAAAACCTTTACCTAAACTGTCCTCCCTTAAAATAACCATATCATGATTATAATAGTTTTTGTATAATAATTCCAAAGCATTGTTTCGTAAAGGTCGGGTGCTATCTAATAATAATGATCTATCTCCATTTGCACACTTATGAGCAATATATCTGGCAAATAAAGCAAGCGAATTAGTAGGCAAATCTATTACCTTACAATTATATTCTAGTAGCATTTTTTTTATATTAATATTATTTGAACTATTAGCACATATTATCTCATAGTCCCTATAAGATTGATTTTTGATTGATTCTAATACTTCAATTAATGATTGCTCGCCTTTAGATATAAGCTCTATCGAAATCATCCAATGAGGTTATGATTGTAAGGAATAAAATCTTTTATGTGTACTGATATTTGTGGCTGACCCGTACCATTAATATATATATATCACATATAATATACTATTGAGGATTTCTAATAACCTCCCAACAAACACCGTAACATTTATTCATGAAACACGCATGTTACTGTATGAGTGATTTACTTGATCATGCAATTAAAGGAAAATACAACTCAATGAAGATAAATGATCCATTAATATTTGTAAAGAATGCCATAGACTGGGATGCATTCACACTATTATTGAATGATCTGTATCATAATGATACCTGTAAAAACCATGGTGAAAGTACTGTTCTTACAGAGCATGTTCAACATGGTTTATGAACAGGCAGAGACACTCATAATGGATAGAATATCATTCATGAACTTTCTTGACTATCCTGATCAGTATCCTGATGCAAGAACCATATGGTTATTCATAGAAAGATTATCAAAAGCAGGAAAGGAACGGATCATATGGAATGAATTACAGAGACAGCTTGAACTGAAAGGAATAAGGGTAAAGAAGGGATCAGCACAGGATGCAACATTCATCACATCAGATCTTGGACATGTGAAACATGAAGAAACAAGATCAGAAGGTAAAACAAGAAGATCAAAGGATGGTTCATTCACAAAGAATAACAGTAAAAAATTTTTTGGATATAAGGGTCATACCATTGTTGATGATAACATTCCTGTTCCAATGATAAGATCCTATGCTGTGTCAACAGTAAAGGATCATGACACAACCATTGATATTCCAAAAGAGGAATAACAGTATACAGGGATAAGGGATACTTTGGACATTATCCAAGGGGAATAGATGGTACAAAGGATCACTTGTTGAATGTCCATATTCTATTATTAATAGGGTATTCCATTTTTCACATATAATGGTTACCCTTATACGTAGAGTAAGAGTAAAGGTCATGTTTGCATGTTTTGCTTATAATATACATGGGTTGAAGATAACTAATGGATAGTGTGAGCTATCAATTTTTAAAGAAAATTTAAGGAGAAGTAGAGGAAAAAAAGTATAATTCTGAAAGTAAATGGTTGAAATTGTTATATTTTCTATTAATCAAGTTACGTTTTGTTATATACGTAGAAAAGAGATGGAAATTTAGAAAACCTCTATTATTATTAGGTCGTTTCAGGTATAAGATAGTGCATTTGGAATAGTTTTTAAAAAGTATAAAATAGAGTATATGCGATTATCATGGCGGGCAAGCGCAAATGAGGCACGTATATTAATTGGAAAGGTTTTTGTTATCGATCCAATATCAAAATTTAATGAGAGAGAAAATATCCAAATCAAAAGAATTAGAACCTCCCAATGAGAAAATAAATGGTATAAATAGGATAGGTTTGGTAGGATTTAAATATCACTCAAGTGGAGGTGGTAATATTCATTTTAAAAATCTAATTCCATGCTGGGAATCATCTGGTATAAAAATATCCTCTGTAAAATCTATAATGGGAGAAGAATTTTCTTTTTTATCAGTTTTTAGGGCAACTATTAAAGCAATGTTCTTGAGAGCGGATAAATTCAGTGATATAAGTAAAAATGATATTATTCTGTCTGTCTCGCCCTATCCAATGGATTTCATTTTGGCATTTCGATTGTCACATAAATATAAAAGGCCTTTAACAGTCTATATTCATCATATAACTCCAAGTATTTTAATTCATCCTTATAGACGTGGAACATTTAGAGTTTTCTTAAATGTATCGTATATTACAGTGCTACTTGCTTTTCTTAATCATTTTAAAATTCCTATTTTTTTGGACAACCCAAGAACATTAACCAAGCATAGTATGAAAGTATTCCCAGATTTTGATGCGATTCCAAAAGTAGTAAACAGTCAACCGCCACTTGAAAAGCCTCGAGGTCTTTATGATATTACTTATATCGGGAGAATCGAAAATCATAAGGGCGTTATGGATATTATCAAGGTGGTAGAAATTTTGATCAAAAAATATTCTATGCCTCTTAAAGTAATTCTAGCTGGAAGAGGTGAAGAAAAGTATGTTAACAAAATTAAAAAAATAATTAAGAAATTAGACCTTGCAAAAAACATAATATTAAAAGGTTTTATATTAGAAAACGAAAAGTATGAGTTACTTAGAAATTCCAAAGTTTTTCTTTTTCTAAGTTATGAAGAGGGTTGGGCAATAAGTGTTATGGAAGCTGCAAGTATGGGCACTCCAGTTGTGGCATATTCACTTCCAGCGTATTATTATCTCAGGGGTAACTATTTTCCCGTCAAGGTTGGAAACATTCAACTCTGTGCAGATACCGTCAAGCAGATACTTGATAATTATGGAACCGTTATGGAAAAGACGATGAAGGCAAAGGAATGTGTTGACAGTTATTCATATAACTTTATAGCGAAACAGCAACTTATATTTTTCAGTAGAATTGCAGAAGAATACAAAGTGAGTTTTCATGAATAAAATACTACTTGTTGGGACGTCATTCGCTAGGAATGGAGAAGGAGTTCCAGATATGAATTATACATTTAGAGAAGATCTTTCGAAACTAATTGACATAGATAGTTTGGACATATATCAAGCTTCAAATAATTATTTTCCAGGTATTTCTAGATTTTTAGCAAGGAATCTCTTTCTTTTCAAATCAAAGCAATTTATAGAAAAAAAATACATTCATGTAATGCACCCAAATGATCTGTGCGGTACAGTTCCATTAATAAATTTTTCAAAATATTCAGAACGAAGAATAGTTACTGTTCATGATTTTTATCCGTTTATCAAAAAATTTGATCAAAGTTTTCTTTTAAGAATTGATAATTTATTTAAAAGAAAGTGCTTTGATTTTATTCCAACATATGACCACATCTTCGCAAGAACCGATGAAATTTCTAACAGATTAGAGGATTGTTATGCTATAAAAAAGGAAAAGATAACAGTTCAAGGTCCAATAATTGAAGAACAATATTTCTCATCTAAGTTAAATGATAAAAAAAACAGTAAAGTAGTCATAGGTTATGTGAACAATTTCAACTGGAATAAATCACGGATGCTATTAAAATTTATAGAAACTTTCAAGAAAATTAAATCAATGGAACTAGAACTTCATATATATGGTTCAGGATTTCCGTTCGGAGATCAAATTAACGACGATCCAAGGATAAAATATTATGGCTTCCTTCAAGATTCAGAAGCAGCTGAAGTTATGGCAAAATTTGATGTTTATCTTTCTACGTCTGAGTTTGAAGGTTTTGGAATACCTATTGCAAAAGCCAAGGCATTGAAAATTCCTGTTTTATGTTTTAAAGGAGATATTCCAAATATAACAAAGGGAAACACATGTCTCTGGGATCAAAATAATCTCAAAAGTGTTATAGAGAATGAAGAGTGGAGAAATATTGATTTAATTAAAGCATACAAAGACGTATTGTGCCTACGGCCCGAATCCATTGTTAAACAAACCATTGAGGTTTATAAAAAGGTTTTCTTATGATTGTATACATAATTTTTGTAATAGCGATAAAGATTTTATAATATATTTAATTACGTCTCTTATTAAAGAAATGAATTCCACGCTATCTAGAAAATTAAGATTTCTTTTTTGTAACGATAAAAGAGATATTAGATATATATCAATACTTGTGGTAGTTTACATAGTAAATGTTGCAGGTTGGTCTTATTTGGCTTTATTTAGGCTTTATCATGTTTACAGTGCAGTCTTTGATCTTGGCACTTTCGCTGAAAGCATTTGGCTACCTCTTCACACAAACCCTACTTTTAAAGTTTTATTGTATAATATTTTTTATGTTTCGATTATCCCTTATTTCCTAAGTCCATTATCTTTGTTTGGAGGACTTAAGATTATTCTGATTGTTCAAACGTTTTTTATATGGGCTACTGCGTTGCCTCTTTACTTTATTTCTCGTAAGTTTAACATTTCCCCAGTTTTATCACTTCTTATTAGCATATCTTATTTCTTATATTTTCCTATAGCTGGAATAAATTGGTTTGATGTACACAATCAAGCCTTCTTCCCATTTTTCTTTGTTATATCTTATATGCTTTACCTATATGGTTACCGAAAAGCATCGTTAACTTTTTTTATGATCACCGCCCTAATCAAATGGCCATACGGTATTTTCGTTGCCCTTTTTGCCTTTTATGAACTAGTATCCTATATTTACAAGAGAAATAAAAATGCAGACAACAAAAAGTTGATTTACCTTTTAATGCTTTTTGTTTTTTCAGTTTCAGCTCTAATTTTTGGATATAGTATTTCTTTTATAGGTGGTCATGTATCTGCATCTTTAATTCATGCTAACGCTTCCACTGGAGCGTATCAACTAGGTAGTGTTTCAATAACCTTTGTAATGATTCTAGCTCCACTTTTTTTTCTGCCGTTGTTTTCTAAAAGATGGATTCTTTTTCTCATTCCATTTTCTGCGTTAATGTTTATAGCAAGAAATCCCATTTACTTTTTTCCCGATATATATACTGATCAGTATCTTTCTATGTTGGTTCCTTTTCTCTTCCTTGGACTCATTGATGTTATATCTCGCCGAAATGATGCTGATTACAAACTAACAATACCACAAAAGAGATTAAGGAAAATCTACAATCGAGTAAGAACAAACCAAACAACTAAAACTGTGCTATCTATTTTAATATTTTTGGTTCTTTTTTCCCTTGTTTTCCAGCCGTGGAGTCCTTACGTAAATGACAATGGGTATATTAATTGGTATAGAGATAATCCATATGACAATTTTAATACATATACATATCTGAAGGAGGAAACGGGAATGATACCTAGATCAAATCCTTATGTTTTGGCACCTAACAACATACCTGAAGTTTATCCAAGAGCTTTAGTTGGTGGCCCCTATCACGTTGGGCAATTTGTCATGGGTGCCCCTTCGCCGGTGTTTTTAAATATAACACTCAGAGATGCAGTAAATAATACTTTTCCATTTATCGCTTCCGGAGGTCATATTGTCTATGTCCCCATGGATTATGCAATTTCGACAATAACTAATGCTGTCTCGTTTGTAAAATCTGGATACCAAAGTATTGTGCAGATAATGGACATTATGTTACTTTCTGGTAAATATGGGATTATGGCAGAGGCAAATGGGACAATTGCTCTTGAAAGAAATTATACTTACCCACCAGCATTGTATATTCCAATGAATCGTTATATTGGCGTAACTCTAGGAGATTCACCAACAGCAAATATTGCCAAAAGTAATTCATTAATTTTTTCAAACATCTCTGCTGGCTCAACTTTGTGGTACGGCGGAACAAACTATTATCCTGGAACTTATAATGACACATTGAATTTTATTTCATATCCAGAATCATACGGTAATATATCTGTAACTGTAATGCTTAATGGAACTGATGTATCTGAAAAATACATTAATATACATAATAATTTAGCTAAAGAATGTCATGATATTTCCTTTAATCAGGTGATAAACAATATCAATTTGAATACCGGGTATTATTATTTCATTATAAAAAGTAATGGATTTACAGGAAAAATAGCTTTTAAAGGAATTAATGAAAAAGAGGTATCTTATAAATGGTAGTTTCAAAAATGGTTAAACGAGTAATAAATTTTATGTATTTCATTAGTGTGAAAAATAAAAGGGTGTTTTCTATATTAGTAGTTTTTCTTCTTATTTTCTCTGCTTTTACAGTTTATTATAATGTTCATGGAAAAAATTTAAATCTATCATCAAAAATTGAAAATCGAGAGTACATTACTCACTTTAATAACAAAACCAATTTTGGTGCAGTCAATGTAAGTAATTTTAAAATTTCGTCCAATCAAAAGGAATGCAATTACACAGTACCCATCACTTTTAATAGTTCAATTCGATATTTCCAAAAAGGCTATATTTACCAGCAACTTATTCAGTTAAATAGATCAAAGATTCCTCAAATCAATTCGAAATTTAGCAATTTATATTTCACTTATGGTAATGGGTCAAAAATTTATGCTTGGATAATGAATATTATAGGGAATATCGCCAATATATGGCTCAGACTAATTTTCAGCTTAAATCTTACTATATGGATTAACATCGGTCCTAAAAATTTATCTCTATTTGGAAATTACAGCTTCCTTGGATATAGTGTTTCGTTCTTCAACGCTCCTCTTGTATTTGGAACGCCTAAAGTTCCCAGAGCATGGGACTTTTCAGGAACTTCATTGCCTAATGGCTTTGTTAATTTGAATACAAATTACACAGTTAATGACGGGCTTTACATTTCCGGTGAAACTGCCCACTATGCGAAAATAAAAGTTTCTGGAACTTATAGTAATAATACAGGTATTCTTACAAATATGCAAGTTTCCAAGAACGGGCATACTAATATAAGACAGTCCTTTGACTACAAACTAAAAGGTCAGGAAGAAAGTTCAACAAATTTTTGGTTCGTTAATGGGACAGAATTTACATTTGCAACAGAAAATAGGGGACCGAGTATTAACACTGGCTTAATAAACTATGGTTATAATGTAATTGGAATAAATGATAGTCTTGACAAAAATTTAGCATATGGAACATTGAACAATCTTGTATTTTCTGGAACTAATACACCATCAATTAATGCTTCAGATTATTCAAATTTTATGTACTGCATTGGTGGATCATACTTTGAAAGATACGCAAATTACTCATGGATCGTCATAAGAACGATCCCACCTAGTAATATAATGCCAGCGTTTGCCATAGGTACGATACAAAATACATATACTGTCATATTTAGATCTATAAACCTGCCTCGTAATAATAACTGGTACATAAATGTAACTGGGCATGGGAATACGGAAACATTTTTAACAACTCAATCTGAATTCTCAATCAACCTTCAAAAGGGAGAATATTCTTATGTAGTAGGGAACTCAACTATGTATTATCCAGTAAGCCGTATAGGTCATTTAAATTTGAATGGAAGTAGCATAATTATACCTGTTAAATTCGATGAATTTGCCTTTCTTAAAATAATTTTGACGCCATGGTATTCTTCTCTGATCTTAAAAGGGAGGATTATCCCTGTATCCGGATGGATATACAATAACAATGGTCTTCTTCAATCAGAGGTCTTCAATTTATCGCTCTTTCCAGGGAATTATAGTATCAAGGCCATAGGTAATGGATATTACAAATTTTTTAAAAATATAACTTTGTCATCTGGTAGATTATTATCTATAAATGTTACTCTTTCTCCTAGGACTAGTAATTTTAAATATCAATATGTTGAAATTTTAACGGTATTTTCCGCGGCAATGTTCGGTTCAATCATTTATTTATCAACTAAGAAAAGAAGGAAGTGAACAAATTTTCTTGGCTTGTATTGATTCTTTTTATAATTAACTCAGTATATCAAATTCTTTTTTATAGTCTTAGACCTCTCTATATTAAATACAATAATAGTTTGTACCATTTGCATTTCGCCCACTGGTAATTTGTTTAATCTACCTTTGCCTTGCTCAAGGTTCAATGTTTTCTATTAACATGGGATCGTATGCAATATATCACAATGAATGATTACATTTTCATTAAATTTGATTTAATACCATCTAATGTTCAAATTAAAAATCTTCTTTCGATACCAAGTTACCATTCATATAGTCATAATAAATCAAAAAAGATTATATTTAAAAATCCATGGATTGCATTTAAATGAATAAAAAATTATTCTAATTTAAAATCCTAACGAAATTTGACTGTATGCAACTATTTATAGTTATTAAAAATCTTGTAGTAGAATGAAGTTTAGTAAAATCTCTAATAGTAGTCTTCTTCACTGTCCAGTAGAATATAATCAGCAAGGAGTATTCTTTAGCATTGTAGATTATCGAAACAATTACTTTAGCAGCGATAAACTTAATAAAATCATCGAATTCTACGAAGGATTCGAAAACCGAGACCAACTGATAAGGTGGATGAATGAGAGACCAAAAGGTGTATCAAATATACATGAGGTTGATGGTAACAAAGACGTTATCGTAATAGTACCAACTATTGATTTCAATGGAAAATTTGCAAGAGAATGCAGGGAAAACATATTCAAAGGGTTACATATAGTCTTTGTTGAAAGTGGTAAAGACTATTATTTCAATTTTGCTCATAACTGCAATGTAGGGATTAAGAAATCACTGGAGTATGATCCAAAATGGATCATTGTATCTAACGACGATATGGTGAAAATTGATACAGCTAAACTACTTCAGGAACAACTCTTAGCATTGAACGAAAAAAAATACGACGTTATATTTACGCAACCATCAAAATATCATTCTTCTTCAGAGAAGATTTCACGTCCTAATATTTTATTTTTTGTTTATAGTTTAATAATGAATAAGAATTGTGGGAGAACTGCATTAAAAATGTATAAAAAGTTTTTAATCAGATATTTAATTTCTCCTATATCTGGGAAGTTTTCAAAACTTTTCAAGAATGGTTATCAGTACTTAGAGATTCAGGATTTTGGAATATTTAGTTCTCTATGGATATCGAAAGTAGGTGGATCTATTTATGATGAAACGTTCATAAATGCTGCAGAAGACACTGATCTATCCATCCGGATTAAAATTGAAAACGCAAGGACAATGATTATTGACTACAAAATCGGCGATTTAATAGGAAGTACACTCGATACAGGAAATCTGAGGGCAGTAAGAAGTATTGCTGGTCTTACGTATCTAAATTGGAAGTGGGATAATAAAAAAAATGTTTTTAATGTAAATGGTAGCACTTAAAAAAATCTTAAAAGACTATAATTAAAAATAATCTTGCATCAATTTCCTTAGATATTACTCTTGGCATTATATCTGGCAGATTAATAGGAGGATTTGTAGTTTTCAAGAGTTTAATCACTATCTCCTCGTTTTTTGTGTAATAGAAAGAACAGATTCTCATATCTCATTCTCAATGAAACACCACAGTAGTTGAATTTATTCACTACTAGGAAAGATCTATATACATATTACTTGTACTATGTAATATAGTTGTTCTTCCAGACTGGGTGATGAAATACAAGAAAGAGGGTGTAGAGATAAGGAAATCTGGAGATCATTATTATGCCTATGAGATGACCAGCAGATGGAATAGGGAAAAGAAGAAGGGCTGACAAGATCACTGGCCAGTATCTTGGAGTTGTAACCCATGATGGTATAGTGAAGACAAGATCCATGGGAATGGTTAGATCTGATTATGAATACGGAAACATAGCTCTGTTATATGGAATAGCAGAGAAGACAGTCATACTTGTACTGAAGGATATATATCCTACAATGTGGGGTCGGATCATATCATATGTGATCCTAAGAAACATACAGCCTCTTCCAATGAAGTCTGTGCACTACCTGTATGAGAAGACATATCTCTGCAGGATAATAGATGAAAGCATGTCACCGGATTCATTATCCAGAATGCTTTCATCCCTTCCAGAGGATCAGAGTATAAGAGTCATGAAAAGACTCACAGAAAAGGGTGAATATATGCTCATGGGTTCAACGGCCATATTCTCAAGATCAGAGAATATATCATTCCTTGAACCTGGACATAATTCAAGGAATATACACATACCACAGATCAACATAATGATGCTATTTTCATCAACAAGAACGGTGCCTACCTTTGTTAGGATACTTCCAGGATCCATAAGGGATGTTTCCGCCATGTCAAAGACCATTGAAATGGCTGGTGTTGAGAGATGTGTTATTGTTGCAGATAAGGGATTCTTCTCTGCAGATAATATAGGGAAATTAAGGAAGAAACATCTGAGCTATATCATTCCACTGAGAAGAAACTCAAAGATCATACAAAATCAGGATCATTTCATGGGTGTTTTCATGTATGATGGTAAACCTGTGAAATACTGGCAACGGAATGATGATGTTTACATATTTGAGGATCCTGTTCTCAAGAGTGAAGAGGAGAAGGATTATTTGATCAGAATAAGCAAAAACAGGAGAAGCAAAAGAGAGTATGATGAAAACCAGATCAATTTTGGAAAATTATATTTTCTTTCGGATCTCAGGGAGGAACCTGAGAGAATATACATGATCTGAGCCCCTTAATTTTGGACAGATATTCCGTCTTCCAATGAGACATTTTCCTTCAACCTCCTTTTTCTTACAATTCTGTTTTTCATTCTTTTCTCCTCCTTTCTTTTTCTCTCTTCCAGGAATTTATCCCTGAAGCCTTCATCTTCAATCAGTCTCCTTTCAAACTAATCCGGTGGAAGATATTCAATGGATGAATGTGGTCTCACACTATTATAATCATTAAATGCATATTCCATCAGATTCTCTGCGTCCTGAATTGTTTTCAGATCGTTAACCCAGATGTAATCCGTCTTCAGTGAATTGTGGAACGATTCAATATCTCCATTGTCCTCAGGAGTGTGCTTCTGTATGTATTCCGATCTTATTCCAAGCAATTTCATGGATTCCCTGAACTCCCTGGATATATAACGCGGTCCATTGTCAGTTCTAAGAATGATATTGTGCATTCCGCCATTGGGAAACCTGTCTGCATAGGCCTTCTCAGCTGCTTTAATGCAGTTCTTTGCTGTGCATGTTTTTGAAAATTCATAGGAAATCCATTTCTTGCTGTAACAATCCTTGATGGACATAAGATATACCATTCCATCATGAACTGTGCTCACATAATGGATGTCTGTTTCCCAGAGAATGTTTATGTTCTCGGGCTTTGTGAGATCCTTTCTTCTGGTGCGGTTCCTGTGCTTTGCATATGGAAGTGCAAGGCTATTTCTTCTCATGATCCATCTGACAGTCTTTATGTTCACATGAATGCCGGAATTCCTAAGAAGTGCCCATATTCTCCTGTAACCGTAGGTTGTTCGATCTGCTGATAACCTGATGATCTCAGCTTCCATATTCTCTGAAATCCTTGACTTCCTCTTTCCTGATCCCTCTGTCTTTCTGTAGTAGTTGGATGATCTTTGGATATGCATCGCCCTTGATATCCTTGCAACTGGGATTTCTTTCCTGAGAATTTCAATGGCCATGGCTATTTCCTCCCATGTCGACTTTTTTTTAAAGCATCTATTGCAAGTGCCTGATCACCAACAAGCCTCTTGAGATCGTCAATCTCCTTCTGGTATTCATCTCCCTTTGATGATTCTCCAAATCCCTCCCTTCCACCTTCAAGGAAGCGTTCCTTCAATCTGTGGAACTGTGCAACAGATACATCATGCCTTCTGCACAGTTCAGCAATGTTTGTTGCTATAAATGATTCAATTACAATCCGTTCCTTCTGCTCAACTGTAAATTTCTCAGTCATGTGCATCACCTATTTCATGGGAAATGTGCAGGAGATTTGCAAAACCCTCTCTGGATTCCCCCTTATATACCTTTAACAGTATATTATCTCTCTTATAAGTGTCCAAACGATAAACGGAGCACATCAATACAGACTGTACAAACAGCGTGAATACGTGGAATACGCATTCAATGTTTACAAGAACGATCTTGAGGCAGATAGATCATATCTAAGAGATGATCACATGCTTTTTACATACATGTTTCTTAATATGCTATCACTGTATCTTCACTTTCAAATACTGAACATGATAGATGGAAGATACAGTGTGTGGGATGTTCTACTCATACTTCCAAGGATAAAGATTTACAGAATGGAAAGTGCAGATATCATGAGTGAAATAACGAAAAAAGCGAAAGAACTGGTGTCAGATTTGATGATTGATCTGGACATATTTCGTAAATAATGGTAGGTTAGGTTTTAATTGAGTAAAATTTTTGTTAAATTATTAGGGGATCTCCCAATTAAACAACTTACTATTTCGGTTATCCCTTTTTGCTTTTCTCTAGGCTCAATGTTTAATATTACCATGCGATTGTATGAAATGATTGCCTCCATACGTGAAACAAAAATTATACTAATTAATTTTACAGATTACTTAAAGTAGAGAAACGCCTCCTCACAAAGGTTTATATCAATACAGATAATTTAAGATTAATGACAATTAAATCAAAAGTATCAACTGTCCTCTCAATTAGGAAATTCACTAAAAATTGGGTGTCAATAATTTTTATGATGATTAAAGGCAAGGAGACAGCAATTTTTTTGCGCACTGGGCAAAATCTTTATGATGTAAAAGATCCCTATGGACTTATAAATCTGCTAAGCTTAGAGTGGGAAATTCTTGAATTTGACAACACATTTGTAGTTTTAAAAAATTTGAGTGGTGTTAAACTTAAGTGCCGTCTGAGAGAGGGATTTGACTTTGGCCACATTTTCGAGATTTTCGAAAAAAATACATACCCACAAAACTTTAAAAATTCTATGGTAATAGATATTGGAGCCTCAACAGCAGATTCTTGCATATATTTTGCTATTAACGGAGCAAATGAAGTTTATGGTTTAGAACCAATGAAAGAATCATACGAGTTAGCTGTATATAATGTTATGGTAAACAATCTAACAAGCAAAGTGCACATAATTAATGCAGCATGTTCAAGTAAATCGGGTAGCGTTTATCTGAACGTTTCCTCCAAAAATCCTAATGCTAACTCTATAAATCAATCAAAAACTGTAAAAGGAATTGGTATAAATTTCGATTCAAGAATACTAGTAGATTCTATCTCTTTGAAGGATATAATATACCAATACAATTTAACGAAAGTTGATCTTTTAAAGATGGACTGCGAAGGGTGTGAATATGAGGTATTCCAAAATATAGAAGAGAGTGATATTTCAATTATTAATAATATAATTCTTGAATTTCATGATGGAATCAAATTTTTACCAGATTTGCTCAAAAGACATGGATTTGATGTAAGGTATGATCATTCGAAAGAAGTAGGCATTTTAACTGCATATCGCAAATAATTAAATCGTGATTACTCCAAATAATACTGTATAACTATTATTATACAGCGTTTTTGAGAGATAGTATAACCGATGTAAAACATAGTGAAATACAGGTTAGAGTAATGAACTGCTACTTGGCCACATTGATGTTATTACAGTATTGTCTTATGGTAACTAATTTCTTATCAGATGATCAAATACAAGGATCCCTGTAATGTTTATTATTGATGACAAATTTAAAAACGATTTAAGACCATTCAATTATTTCTGTAATGATATTAGTCATTGAGAATGATCTTAAATGTTACCTTCTCTATGTACAGTACCAGGATAGGTATGAATAGATTGATGGATAGAGGTTTTTATGACAATAGCAGCACAGATGTAATTCAATTGTTTAATGCAGTCTAATATTACAGTGAGTAGAAGATTATTTTAATTACATTGGTCTCGAACATTTATATCATACATACACCGTCATACTAAAATGTATTACAACATTATTCTGTATCAATATTTACAAATATAGAGTATAGCAGTGCTAATCCCTTAATTGCTGTATAGAAATTTTTTTATCTATCGATCTATGCTCAACTATAATGTTCTGAAAGCTTTTACTTTGGTTGAATTATCCTTACTCGGATTAAGATCTCTGGAAGATATATAATATACATAAGGAAATTCCATTGCTAGCATAGAGTATTTTGTTTATCTATAATACGTGCCAATTTTTGAGATATTGCAATATTATACTCTACTACGGCAATTTGAAGTCAATACAACTTGGCATCACCTTTGTGGTAATTCAGAATTTAGTTTATGTTTATTAGAATATTATGTATGATGCTTTGGTTATCTTATTCTATTTTAGTTTTCATTTTATAAATATTATAATCACATTTGTTTGACTATTATCGTTATATAAATCTTCTAACTCGAGAAAGATAAAAATATGTACACTCCTTTTTGTCTTTTGTAATTGTAATCTATTTTAATCATCATTATTAAGCATGACAATACTTGTCTATCTTACTCAGTAATACATTAACTGTAAGATATTCACCATATTACAACCATTTCCAAATGGGTTTAACGTCTACATACTTCTTTACCACATAAAACTCATCTTCCTGGTTATAAGTTAATATGAGCCCTTTCTCAAGTTTGAAAAATGACATGGCCTCCACAAGACCTTCTACCTCTCTATCCTTATTGTCATCTGTTAATTCGTAACACACCTGAATTACCATATTGATTTTCTTATTTTCCATTACAACAAAATCACATTCTCTTTTCCCCTTGAAATAGTAAATGTCATGGTATTTTCTATGAAGTGTTATGAACACCAGATTTTCTAGCATTCTTCCCTTCTCAGATGACAGCGATGTGGAATTACATAAGACAAGACCGTTGTCAATTGCGTAAATCTTTTTTTCATTAACTGCCTGTTTTTTTAAGGAGTAATCAAATTTTTGTACTGTGAAAAGGAGATAGCTATCCTCCATATAGGATATATACGAAATAGGAGTGTTTACTGAGCCGAAGTTAAACAGTTTCTTCAAAGTGTTATATGAAAATTCATTTGACACGTTCCCAAGTAGATATAAAGCGAGCTCCTGAAGTGATTTCGCATCTCTTATATTGTGCCTGGCAACTATATCCCTGTATAATACATCAAGAAGAAGTTCCTGAAGAATTGAATTCTGGCCATACTTTAGATACTGTGGTAAACCTCCGTTTTGAAAGTAATCATTAAATGTCTTTAGCGCTCTTTCTTTTTTAAAAAAACTCAACCATTCCGTAAAAGAAAATGGAAACAGTTCAATATTTATGTGTCTCCCTGTCAACCTGGTTCCAAGTTCTCGACTTAGCAGTGAAGCGTTAGATCCAGTGATAAAAAATTGCTTCCCATTGTCTAACATTGATCTTACAAAAACCTCCCAGCCTTTTATATTCTGGATTTCGTCAAATATATAAAATTTAGATGTTCCATACTCTTCAGCCATAATCTGATTTAATTTTTCAAAATCTGCAGGCTCAAAATTAATAAGCCTTGAATCCTCAAAATTGAAATAATAAAAGTCTGGTAATTTAGTTAACAGCTGCTGAAGTAGTGTGCTTTTTCCCACTCTCCTTATTCCTGATATGATTATGGCATAATGCAGATCAAGAGGTATTTGATCTAGAATCTCTCTCTTTACACTGTTCTGTTTCGAAACTATCTGCTGTCTCTGTTCATTTACTATCCTTCTTAGTGTGTCCTTTAAGATCACAATTTAACATGTTTTATTCTTATTTTAATCTTCTCAATAAGAATGAAAACTATTTCTCATTTGTAATGCATACAATAAATACTTCAATCAAACGTGGTTAAAAGAAGGGGTATCATCTAAAGTGAGGATATCAGTCAAAAATTATGGCTTTTGGTCTCAGGCTGTTGCTTAAAAGTGACTTACATATTAAACTAATAAGTGTTCAGAAATAATTTATCACCTCCATACATATATAAAAAAGACCGTTAGTGAACCTTCGTAATCTATTTGTATTTTTATCTGCCATTTGCCTCTGGTTGAATATACATATTTAGATTGCTTATCATAAGGAATTCTCCACCATTTTCCTCAGTACTACAATTGCACAATGGTGGGTAGTTACAGCAATTAGAAGTACTATTTAGTACAGATTTGAAATATACAAAAGAAGTGGTATTTACATCTAATTCGACCCAATAATTTGAAAAATTAACATTGTTAGAAATGAAAAATGTAGTAACATTGTCACAGAAATAATGCCCAGGTTCATAATGTGCTCATCCATTACAAATAGATCAGATTCTGTTGACATCACCATTCCCATTGAAGTCTTTCTTTTTGTTCCTTTGGAATAGTCTTTTGATAGAGTTTTGGAATCCTTTGGCAACTTAAGCATATCTAATAACAAATCGGTATCATACATTACATTCCCGAAATTTGAAAATAAATCTATGGATTCGCGGGCTGTTAAATATGGATATATGAAGGACACTTCTGGCAAGTATGAAATTTTACCTTTGGAACTAATTTTTCCCTGATCTTGACTTAGCAATCCGCAAATTATTCTGATTAAGGTAGTCTTGCCAACACCGTTTTCTCCCATTAATACTATACATTTTCCCTTCGCTATTTCAAGATTTATTCACTTTAGAATTTTTCTTTTTCTGAAAATTCCAAAACCAATTTCTATATTGTCAATAGTAATAATAGGTGACCCAGCTGAATCGTTATGTATCAACCATTCACCCCACTAATTCAATTCCGTTATTAGTTAATAAGACTAAACATTTTGTTACGCTCAAAACACAGGGAATAACTGAACCTGAGACAACTAATTGAACTGAGGGGATATAATAACCATATGGGGCAACCTCAAATGAAGATCTAGAAATATTAAAAACTGTTTCGTTCCAGAGAGAACTACAACTTGTTTTTTTATTTGTAATTAGAAAATGATCGAAAGCTTCTAAATTCGAAAAGGCAGCGAAGTTTGAAGTATTTAGTGACATATTCAAGAGATGATTTGCATAAGTGGTATTGTTTCCCAAATATACAAGATCTATTCCTTCTACATAGTTGTTTTCATTAAATGAATACTTTGTAAGGTAATTGGTGGAATTTATAACAGCAGAAATGTTAATTTGTAACATACTCTGTTCATTTATTTCTATTGTCTTAAGAGAGAAATCCAATCCTATTTGTGATTTGGAATGTTCATTCACAAATGAAGTGTAGTAGACCACCCCCGATGTTACCAAAATAAGGGATACTAGGATTGAAATTATGGTTTTCCTTCTTTTATCCATTCTCTTTCCTCTATTAATATTTATTATTTATAACTTTTACTTAGGCGCATTTCATTGAGCGAAGTCTACATTATAAACAAATGAATACCAGTTGTAATCTTTAGAGTAAAACCATCCAGTATGGGCAACTTGTTCTTGATCATTTACACAAATAGAATCCATTCCATTTGGAAAAGAACCAGTGGATAGAGCAGATACTTCGTAGCATACTGCATACGGCTTAACGCCTGTTTGATCTAAATTATCAGAAAACTCCCATGCAGATGTATGGTCCGTTTGTTTCAAAGGAATAGTTTCAGAGCATGGAACTTAGTATTGATAAGAAAAGGAAAGATGAAGAAATGGTAGTTTAAAGAAGATATATCATTAAAAAAGAGAACATTCGTAAAAAATAAAACCGTCGGCCCACACGATTTTACTCATTTCCTATATTAATTTCTGTTAAGAAATAATTTAGCCCTCTAATATTTATATAAGAAAATTGGTAGTCTATCTGAATTTTTTATTTGTATTTACCTCTGTTTGATTGCAAATATTTGGCTTCCATATCATAAGTAAATTCAACCTTATTTTCATTAACTTTAGAAAATATTATAGATCTTAAATACACACAAATTGCGTTATTTGAATTATTTTAGACAAAAATCCAAAAAAGACTCATTAGAAATAAATAATGAAATGACAACGACTCACAAATGGATACTGTGAGTTTTTAAAATTAACATGAAGATTATTTAAGTCATTTTGTTAATATGGATGTTATGGCCCTTTGATTGGACAACTTCGGCTATTACAAATGGTTTTTTTCCGCGATATATAACATATACTCAGTGAGACTCGTTAATCATAACTAATTTAACCAGTAGAATCTTTCTTTGCAGTAAAACCTAAAAATACCTCCTTCTAACTTTAATGGCAAATCCTATAGTTCCCAAAGATACTAAAAATAACGTGTCATTCAAGTAAATATATTCTTGCAGGGTTGCAATAGCAGTTTTTTAATTTCCATCTAAATATGGATGTTTTCCTATAATACCTTCAAATAAGGGTAGCTGCCATAAAATAAATATCAAAATTTAGATTTGCATTGTAACTACTATCTTTTATCTCTTCTAAAATTGAATGTAAATTACTTTCAGATGTATTATAACCTCCTGATACCTTGTATTTGTTACAAATCACTTTGTGTATGTTATTAACATCATCAATATCAAAATTCAAAAAAAATAAAATTTTATCTAATCTGTGATAGATTCTTTTTCCCAGTGGACCTATCTCCATGAAGAACTCCAGATCCTTTTCTATTACTTTCAGTTTTAACTTCCTTTCTATAGTTTTCTGATATAATGGGATTTTAGGTGTCAATTAAGTTAATTATCTTAAAAAGTATAATGCGTTTTTGATATAAAGTTCAATAAATCATTCCATGAATTCCCGAAAGGAATATGACACAAACATATTCAATCTATGTTGAATTGATTTCCGCAAGAGGAACAAAACTTGGCAGTTCCTGAATTAACAAAACCACACTTTTGACAAACTCGTTTACCTACTAAACCTCCTTCTAGGGATGGTAAATTCAAAAGGTTCCTGGAGTCAGCGTAACCAACTATACCAATTACAAGTGCCAACAAAGCCCCTATGAGAAAACCATTTGCGATTATAATTGCGACCACTGAAATAATTATGAGTCTAGTCCAGTTAAAGGATTCTGTGTCAATTCTCAACTTTCTACCCATATTCAGGATAGAAAAACCAATCGCTAAACCAATAATAGTTAAAAAAATAAACAGAAAAACAAAAGAAAGCAGGAGGGGACTGCTATAAAAAGTTAAAAACCCTGCCCCAAAAGACCCTACAAATAGTCCCACAATTAAATGGAATATTGCAGAAATAATTATCAGTGCCGCTGAAATATAAAGGCCAAGTGATAAGAGATTTTTAATTTCAGTATTCATTAGAATTCCTATGATATTTTCGTTCTTAAACTTACGCTCTTATAGTATGTTTAAAGAATAAACTCCTTCAAATATGAATGCACGAATTAAAATAAAGACAGCAATTAAATTCACACTTTTCTATCCTATTAAATGGAGGATATTTTATTGTCCTCTGGCAAATTTAATGGAAGCATTAAGTTCTCTGGGACTGTTTGCTATGCCATCTCTATATTCTCTCTCTCCTGGAATATCTTTACCTCCTGAAGCAACTTACCCATACTGAATTACAACTCTCCATAACTAATAATGTAGATATCTGAGTATTACAGGGAAGTAAGGGTACAAGTCTAAAAAAATAAAAATTAAATTTTGTCCAATAGGTCGTAGATTAGTTATCTAAGTGGGTCTATTTACATAAAGAATTCAACATCCTTTTCTATCTCTTCTTGTGTCAACTTCCTTTCAATAGTTTTCACGTATAATTGGATTTTAAGTGTCAATTAAGTTAATTGTCTTTAAAAATGCTAGGAACTCTAAATTATTTAAACTGCAATCTGACACGAAACAGTTCTTATAGATGATTGGTTGAGAAAAGAGAAGATAAAAATTTTCAATTCATTAAAAATACAAGGAATAGAATAAGAGATAGCCCAAATAATGAATTTTAGGTCAATCTGTTGAGTTTTAGGCATTGACAGATTAAAAATTGTAGGAATTCTAATGATAAAAATTTATTGAGGTGAAATTTTTCTAATTTCCATCGATTTTTGGTCACTCTTACCAGAAAATAACCCAAATACTGTTAAAGAAATACATTAAAGAGCATAAACTTCCAGCAGGGAATTATTAGAATTTTATATCCATTTACTACTCTTATTTCTTCTTGGTAATTTGTGATAATGAATAATTTCTCTAATGAAAGGTCTATTGCTGCCCTTATCAATCCCCTAAATTCTCTTTTTTCATTTTCATTATTCAGTTCATAACAAACCTGAATTCCTACTCTGAGGTCTGGAATTACAAAGTCCACTTCCTTTGAATCCTTGCTTTTGTAATAATATATTCTCAATTCATTCCTTCTTAGATAAACAGCAACCAGATTTTCGATTAGTCTACCTTTGTTTTCAAGGGAGTTTGCTGTTATTAGGCCATTGTCAACACAATATACTTTCTTTGGATTGATTGATATCGTTTTAATCTTTTTGGTATATCTCTCCAATAGGAATATTAGGTAAGTATCGCTTATATATTCTGTATATTTCCTGACTGTTGTTTCACTGCTTATGTTTAGTGATCTTGAAATTGAACGGAAAGATATCTCATTAGATATGTTCTCAATTAAGAAAATGATTAATGATTTGAACTCGGATGTTTTCCTAATGCTATATCTGTTTATAATATCCCTCTGAATTATATCAGGAACCAGTTGATTTATGGTACTCTTGTTTCCTGAAATAACATATTCCGGCATACCTCCATTAATTAGATATTGGTTGAATTTTTCCACAAACTTTCCTTTCTCAATGGTAGTTAATTGATCCTTATCCGGGACATTTAACGCAAAACTAGTAAGAAATTCTTTGAAAGAAAAGGGAAAAAGCTCCATATCAATATGTCTACCAGTGAGATGAGTTCCGATCTCCTTACTTAAGAGATTGGCATTTGAACCGGTAATGTAAACCTTCTTGCCAATCCTAAGCATTCTATTTATAAATAATTCCCAACCCTTAACATTCTGTATCTCGTCAAGAAAAAAATTTTGCAAATCTCCATAGATCTCAATCATGCTTTCATAGAGCAATTGAAAGTTATCAGAAGTAAAGCCGAAAACCCTATCGTCATCAAAATTGAAATAATAGAAATTTTCGCCAAAATTTGTTTCCATAAACTGTTTTAAGAGTGTGCTCTTACCGCATCTTCTCAATCCTTTGACCAATACAGCATTGGATCTGGGGGACACTGTCAATTTAAATTTTAACTCTCTCTCAACTATATTGGTAGAATTCTTTAACTCTTCTCGCTGGTCCAGAATTACGTTTATAAGATTACTCTTGGTTAACATACTTTAGTTAAGTCTTTCATATACTAATAGTTGATTATTATAATAAGCAAAATTCAAGAATATTGACCATTATAATAGGCACTATTACAAAAAACTTGCATGTAATCGTTACAATTTTGGAGGTTAGCCCCATAATTCGATGTTTACTCATCGTCTTTTTCATATACCGTAAAGTTTTCTGTTTTATCGTCATCAAATATTTGCTTAAAATTCTATTCAACTAATGAACAGGTGTTGTTGTAATATGTATTTAGCGTCATCCACTTTCCTGATAAAATTATGGCATTGGTTAGATCAAAAATCTCCATTTTTTGGCCGCCTGTTTGGGAATAATTTCAGACTCTCCTCTTTGACTATCCTTCTTAATGTGTCCTTTGCATTCTTATTTCAATCTTCACACTAATAATGAAAACTATTTCTCATTTGTAATGAGCACATTAGACTATTTATGAAAAATTTTCATTAAATTATGTCCATTCCAATCCACGATCGGATTTTGGAATATTTGCTCGGAATAAAAATAGTTTTAACCTATATTTACATATCAATCTGGTAATTTAATAAGATGAAGAATGAAGATTTAACATTTACATTCAAAAACATAGGTCCTATAAAAAAGAAAGGTTCCATTAAAAACTCTAACATTACAATATTATATGGCCGCCCAAATTCAGGAAAATCATTTATTTTAAGATCACTCTATAGTACGCTTTCTGTGTTAGATCTAAAAATGAGAGATTTAATGAAAGTTTACTGTCAAACTTATCTAAATGATCTATTAATTAGTCACATTGGAAATAGTCTAAATAATTTAGCTAAAACCTTTAATGATGTTTTAGAAATTATGGATAGAGTTTCAAATGTCGTCAACAAAGAAAAAATTCCATTGAATAATCAAGAATCACTCAATAAAGTTCTATTTGGAACAATTAACGAAATTATACCAGAACTTAACTTAGAAAATTCAGGTGATGGATTATCATATACTATTAGCGAAGAGATTACAATTCCGATTAGTATAGAGTCTATCAATAAAAATTTGGAAAATACCATCGTCAGATTTATCTCTTCCATTATTGGCGTTAGGTCTATTAAAAGTTTTAATATAAATGATGATAATCTATATAATATTCTTAAAACAGAAATTGGAAATTTAACTTATGATTCGATCGCCGGAAAATTTGGCTCTTCTGGGATGCTTTATTTAACTCCAAGAATTCAGGATAGTTTTAAGATGAGTGTTGAATACTCAATGTTAGCAGTATCAAGTGTTAACATCAAAGTAAAGGTTACCGCTAATATTTTACTGAGAAATACTTTTGTGGGACCTATTGATAAAAATGCTAAAGTTCACCATAAAGATGAGATTAACTTAAATCAATTGACGAAAAGCATAGTATCACAAGTTAGAAATGTTAAAATTTCGAAATACAGTCTATTTGAGATTAGGGAGATTCCGAAAGCTTTCTCAAAGAGCATTTCTATGGCAATGGTAGATTATTTCCTAGCTCATATGCATTCCTTAATAGAATTCTCTTCAAGCATTAGTGAAGTTCGTTTTGTACCTTTTGGAAAAACCCCTCTTATTATTTCTCATCGCTATTTTAAGAATTATAACATCTTTGAAAATAATGATTTATTGTACGATTCTACAGAGTACATATATAGGGCTTTTATTGATTGGATAGATTTTTCAGAGAAGATGGTTTCCATCGAAAAAGATTTCCCATTTGATACATTCACAGTTCTTCAAGGTAACTTATCATATGATGAACTAACAAAACGTTTGTTTTATACGGACAATATGAATGTTAAGGTCGATCTAAAATACGCTTCAGCAATGGCTAGTGAGGTGTCTGGTATACTCCTTCTGGCGAAGTCTATGAAGAATGGACTACTAATAATAGAGGAACCTGAATCTCAATTACATCCTTCATCTCAAGTTATAATGGCACTAACGCTGATTGTATTGTCTTCAATGGGAAAAAGAATTGTATTTTCGACTCATAGTAGCATCATAGGTCAGGTTTTTTATTTACTCCACAAGTATAAACCGAATCCAGAAAAGATACAGACTTTAATTGACAATGTAATGAATGTTGAAAGAAAAGGGAGTGATAAGATTGAAATAAGTGACTTGGCCAAACAGGTTTCCAAATCTTTACAGGAATGTGAATTTGATTCATACTTTGTTGATAGGATAAAGGGGGTAAAGAAAATTAATCTCTAGGAGTTTGAGAATGGAATACCAGGTATAACAGATGAAGTTCTTATGAAGTTGCTAGACTGGACAGTAACCTTAGTAGAAGGAACAGAATGATGAGTGATTGAAATTATGAGTGGAACATTAAATCATGACGCAAGATCTTATTCAACTAATTTTAAGGACTGTAATTGTAGTGTTACAATTAAAAAGGTAGAAAACTTTGTATCTCTTATGAACCTGGAGGAGGTCTGTTTTGGGAAAAGTACCCCACATGCTGATCTAGCTCTAATTTATCGAAGTAAGAAAAATAAAGTCATTATATTCGAAATGAAAGGAGTTAACGCTTCTCTTAAGGATAATCAATTGAAACAACTAATAAATAGAATCAAAGGTAAACTTCAACCAACCATTGATCTTTTTTTAGGGAAAAAGATAGAAGAAGGCAAACTAGGATTGAACAATCTGTTAAACCTAGGTCTAAATGTAGAGTTCGAATACGTTTTAGTCTTTAAAAATGAAGATATTATAAAACCTTTTCTAAGTAATCTGACTACGCGAATACTACAGGTAAATATTGGGTCAAGTACGGTTAATGTTCCATTAAAGGTAATACTTGAGAAAGGAGAATACTTCCCAAAATAATATCATTAAGTCTAAATGGCCTTTTAAAGAATCACTAAAAATTATTAGACTGAGAAAGGTTGATTAAATTTCCCTTTTTGAGCTTTAGAATTATCATCAGTTCTTCTTGCATACTCAATATAGTTTAGAAAAACCACACAGTAGGCCTTAGGTACTATAGGTTTACTCAGCATAATCCATAATATATTCTTTTCCTTATTTTTATCAGATGAGTGTATATTTTTTTTAATATCATTTGGCAGGTCATCTTCATCTGTAATTTTCAAGTTTGATCTAAATTGCTTAACCTTGTTCGCAATCTCACTTGTTTTAAAAAGAAATTTTTCCTATTTTATAATCCCTCTGGATGACACAATGTTAACACTCTGACTCAAAATTGATCTTACATGCTCATATGTTTCCCTATCCTCAAAATAAACAGAAGTACCTTTCATTCCTCTTGTAAGTAAAATCCTGTATCTATTGAATAGCATCTCCCTTCCCCTGTCAGGGTTGTTTCTGCAAACACTTTTTAATGATGATCTCCCACCTATTGTATCGGTAATTTTTTCTGGCTGCACAACCCATTTACCTCTCCACACAAGGTCCTCACCCCATATCAGACCAACATAATCTGTTTCAAATCCCTGGGAACCATATATTGAAGCACAGTATTTGAAAGGGTTTTCATGGATTCCCATCCAGTACTGTGGGTACTCTGTCTTTGGATCCATAAGCCACTTTATTTCAGGATTAATAACTCTCCTCTTTTCCTTCCTGCCATCACTGAATGTGTATGATGCAAGTAAGGCTATTCTTGTATTCCCGTTCTCCTCTTTACGTTTCAGGTCATCAATCATATTATTAATGTTGTCAAACAGTCTCAGGTCATATTCACCAGGATTAGAATAATTACTTTTAGAGAAAAGACCATCAACAAAACTACCATATTTATCACCGTCTATCATCCTAAAAAAACCGCTCAAGGATATGAATTCAAACTCAGTGCCTGATCTTTCAGCTTCAGATTTGAATACAGCCTTTCCACCAGATTCATCATCAATCAAAATTTGATTCTCGTCAAAGAAATAAACTGAAGTTTTATCATAGGATAGAGTCTTCCTAATTACATCCATAGTCATACGCTGTGCCTCATCATATATAAGTAGTTTCTGAAGCTGAAGTCTTTCAGGATCAAAGTTTTCCTCGCCCAGACCCTTAAAGTGTCCATTGAATCCCATGGAATAAAAGCACAGCAATGACGAATATGATGGACCGAATACCCTTCTTAACGTATTGATGAGCCTGTTATTTCTATAAGCAAGAAGTGCCTGATATCCTTCACTTAATGCCATGAATAGAAGGTTTATGGCCATAAGTGTTTTTCCCGAACCCATTCCTCCGCTTATGAAATACTTCTTTTTCTCTCCTTTCCTGATACTATTCATTATTTTTTCTACTATTATTGCCTGTTCCTCTGAAAGACCAAATCCAGCATTCAGGAATTTTCTTGATACATCTTCCATTATATGATCTCTATTTGCGGAAATAAAATCGATCAATTCTCTGCTTGTTCTAAATGTGCCGTTCTCAATGGCATCCACCTCTTCTTGTGAGGAAACTTCCACAGGAAGTATTTGTAATTCACTTTCAACCTCTCTGCCATTATACAGAATTTTGCATTCTTTCCCATCCTTTGTATTATACATATAAACGAAACCATCAAAGGAAATCAAGCTGGATGAAGTGTGAAAATTTCTCATCTTTGCAACATAATTCTCCATCTGGTAGCATGGATTGACAACTTCCTGATTATCTCCCATTGAGACTATTTCATTAATTTTCCTGTAGTTATTCCATCCCTTGGATTCCACAATAAATGCATGACCCTTTCTGGCAATCAAAAAATCTACCCTCTCCAAACCTATGGGGAAACCGTACTCCATAAATACCCATGTTCCTGGATTTATGTACTGTTTTAATGCCTTAATGCTTCCCTTCCATGCGTTAGTCTGTTTAATATCTGGCTGGTCTCTGTATTTAAGTGCATAGTTTCTTCTGAGTTCATCTATTACGTAATTTAATTCAAGACTCCCAAGGTTGTTAGTATAAAATAATGAATTGTTCACAAAATAACACAATATAATAGTATAATATATTTTCCTACCATTAAATAAAATAAAGAACTTACAGTGCAATCATACCAATAGTTGTTATAGCATCGACCACACTTTTTCATTTATATTGCTGTATATTTCAATACGTGGATCATACTGTGATACATTCTTCATAAATTTGCTGTAAATACCTATATATTCATCAGAATTTTCTGAAGGAACAATTGTTGTATTAAACAGTCTTCCATTCTTAAGTTCAAGCATTGTCGCCAGCCTTGGTATCCTCAGTTCGTTTAGTTTCAAAACACGATCCATAAGGCTACCAGACAGTTCAATAGTTTCATAAATAAAATCTCTATTTGAAACTGTACTTATATCAGGAATTTCTATTTTCTGCTGTGCATAGGATAGGCATTTTATCGATGTGATTGACATACTTCGGACGTCTACTTCTGTTACTGTTTCAGGATATTGTCTGGCAATTTCATAGAGCGGTCCATGACCCTCAGGCATTATGGTAGATGTCTGTATTACTGTAAGTGGTAGGGATTTAACCAGGAGAGTCATCCCTTCAATAAAAGTTCTGGAATGCCTGATGTTTTCTAACCGAATATTTTCTTTCCTATCGATCCATTTTATAAGTGTTGTTGTAAGAGAAATTGAATAATCATGATGATACTTGAAAGTGAGATATATCCTATTTCCAAGAAGATAGGTTTCACCAAGTGTAATTGATCTAATAGAAAGAAGTTCTTTTATAATTCCAACACCACTGTTTTCTGTAATATCCACCATTACGCTGTAATAATTTTCAGTTTCCCTGAATGTTGATATAAGTTTGATCATTGAAAAAAATCTGGGAGCAAAAGACTTCTTTTCAATGTAAACCTGTAGGAACATTTTACCCTCATTTTTATATAGAAAAACATTATATTTTTGCATATTTTCCTTCATTATTTCAAATATCTCATCTTCTCCACGAATACTGATTAAACATCTGCGATCAATCTTATGATCAATTGTGTTGAAGTTCATACTATCTCACCCACAAATGAAACATCTCGCCATACAGAATATAAGTGAAATATTCCCCAAATTTACTCCCGATTATTCCAGCCAGTTCCATATATCCTCCCTCATTTTAGAAAGCACTTCAATGTTAGGTTCATAACTTGATTCCTTATTTACTGTTTTTGAATAGATCCTCATATAGTTATCCATTTCCTCCACTGGCAGGAACGAAGTTATATAGGCTCTATCATCCTTAACACTAAACAGAATGGCGATCCTTGGGATTCGTTCCATATTGGCAAGTCTTCTTCTTTCCACAAAAAGACTTTCATAATGCCTTGCCTCGTAAATATTTTGATTTCTGGAAATCTCGATCAATCCTTTGAAATTCAAATTCCTATTAGAATATATTAAGGCCCTGACTCCATCTGATGTAAGTCCTCTCCCTTCTAATTCTGCCACAAATCCTGGTGAATTCTTGTAAATATAGGAGATCAGTTTATTGGAAATGTATTTACTTGAGGTTTGCAAAACTGCAAGTGGGAACAATTTATTAATTCTCATCATCCTGTCTCTAAATGAATAGGATTTCCTTATTTCTGAAATTGCAATACCTTCATGCTCCACAATATAAAGATTCAGTAATGAGTTCATCTCTTCTTTATAATTTTCGTGATACCTGTACAGTATGAAAAGAGTATCCCGCTTCATGAAAGTTCCGGCTACAATTACAGATGGAAAATTTAGAATTTTCTTCACGAAATCAAAATGAGTTGGATTCTCTATTTTTGCAGATATTGTAAAAAATGATTCAGATTCCTTTAAGTTTCTATGAGATAGGATGAAGTTATATTTTCCCAAATTGTTTGAAAACTTGCTAAAATAAAGATTGATGAAAAGTTCTTCGTGATCCTCATAAAGAAATGTCTCTATCCTTTCATCAGCATTTTTCATGAGATTGAATAATTCACCCTTTAACTTAATGCTTAAGCTAACGCCACACTCAACTTTTCCATCCATAAGACTGAAGTCCATACCAAAACCTCCTTTCACTGAAGTTCAACTATAAATCTCCTTAAATCTGCTTCCAAACTTCGTCATTTGCCTCCGAGAAAACCTCTATTATAGCTTTGTAAGTATCCAGGTCACCAATGGCCTCAAAGTATGTTCTAATATAGTTTTGTGCCATTTCTTTTGGTATAAATGTAGTATCAACTAACCTGTTTTCATTAATATAATAAAACGCTCCAAATCTTGGTATTCTCGAATCATTTGTTAGCTTTCTCTTTTTAACTAGATATGGGTCAATCAGCCTCCCCTCGTACAGTCCTTCTTTTAACGAAATAGGATTCATACCTTTCATGTTGAGCTCTTTTTTGGAGAATATTATCACTCTATAGCCATTGTCGTCACGGCTTCTCGTTTCAGGCATTGATAGAATATCCGGATAGTTACTCCTAACAAATTCAAGCGTACTCCTCCCTTTGGTTATGAGAGTGGATATCTGAACCACCAATACCTCTGTATTTTTTTTAATATTATTTACTGCGTCTATTATACTGTCTGCATTCACTAGCTCGACTATCCTAACCTTCAGATCTTCTGCGATATAATCGGTAAGCAAACTGCTTATTTTAGAGAGAAATGAATTGTGAAAGCGGAAGATAAAATAAATCTCATTACCTATAACATATGTTTGTTCTATTAGAACAGAGGGCATCTCAGTAAGATCAAAAATAAGTTTTGCAGCATCTGAAGATTGCAGTTCCTCTGATATGGAAATATAACCATCTGATCTTACAACGTCCTTTCTGGATAGAATTCTGCTGATTCCCCCTGAACTTATCGTTTTATCATCAAAATAAAGCTGCACGAATGATTTCATTCCTTCATTAAAGACAAAGGCCTGAATCTTACCCATATTACTCCCAAGAAGTTTAAAAATACCACTATCTACCTTTATTGCAATGGTACACTTTTTCCAGTTTTTCCAGTTTAACTTCTCTATACGCAAATTATCAATCCTGCAAATTCAACTTAGTTATACTATGATATAATTCTGAATCTTAAGATTATTAGATTCATATTTATAAATTGTTGTTTCAATAGCTATTAAAATTTTTATATACAACATGCCTTCATATTTTTAGTACCTAATAAAGAAGTCTTATAACAACTTCTGTGATATCTTAACATAATGAAAGGATTTAAAAAAAATCTTTCAACATTACCAAATTCTTCCTTTGCTTCGGTAATGGGAACAGGTATACTATCAGATGCTCTTTTTCATCTCGGAATGATGGCTCTTTCTTATTTATTAATGTTTTTATCTATATCCATATATATTGGTTTAATAGGATCCTTTTTATTGAAATTATTTCTCTTAAAGGGTAACATATTTAAATATAGCTCTAAAACTGTAATGCAGGCATTTACATTCATAGCTGGTACCTCAGTACTGTTCACTCGACTATATGAATCTCACATATCCATATACCCCTTGGTCATTGTTATTGTCTTGCTTGGAGTTACAATATTGTTTATTTCATTATATCTGCTTACACTTAATTTTCATAATAAAGAAAAGGAAAACTATTTGCTGTTTTTGCCTCTTATTTCTTTCTTGAGTTTTTCCATTTTGATCGGTGTTACACAGAATCAGATTCCATTCATTTTCGTAAGTTTAGAGTTTCTTCTGGTAATAATATCACAAATAGGTACTATTTTAGTCATTACTTATTCGTTGATATACAACCATAAAAGACCAGTGCATATTCAAGATATAAATGGTTATTACATGATTTATTCTGGAATTCTTTCACTACTTGGATATTCAATATTGGGAACTCCCGTATATGATATTATCCAAATGACAATAGGTTATATTTTTCATTATATGGCAACCGTTGATATAATAGCTTCAATCTTCATAGCTCTGTTCATGTTCATTGTATTTATTGTAAAAATTAAAAATGGATTGTTTAATAAAAAATATAAAATTTCATCATGGGGAGCATTATTTCCTTTAGGGGTTGATTCTATCGGTTACTATTCAATGTCAGAAATATATCATGTTCAATTCTTTGATGATTTGTCATATTTTTTTACTTTTCTGGCCATATTAGTGCTCATAGGTATCATTATGGAATTCATATTATATGTTCTTCAAAGCGAAAAACAAAATTTCACCGAACATTCAGAGATTATGTCAGAGTAATCAAATTCTTTCCTCTGCATATGAAAAATTTTTTAATTAAGGAAAACTTAAGTATTGCCCTATACTGTAAGGGAGTCCTTACGTGATAAAATGACAATCATACTTGTGCTTGATCAATATTTCTCTGGGATTATCCAGATTTCTCTTATCCCTGGCTGGTAAAATGAGTCACATGATAAGAGTAAGAAATATTTTTAAATTTTTTGGGCCAGCATGGCTGGTTATGATAGCCGACATGGATGCCAGCAGCACGCTTGGAGCTGCTGAAACGGGTGCATTATTCAAGTACGGATTAATATGGTTTACTATTGTTCTGGTAATCCCACTTTATTTAGTCCAGGAAAGTTCCGGCAGAATTGGAGTTGCTACTGAAATGGGGTTAGGGGAGGTAATCAGGAATAATTATTCGCACTCACTTACCTTGATTGCAACAGTTCCAATGGTCCTAACCGACATTGTTACGTATGTTATTGAATATCTTGGAATTGCAGTAGGATTATCTCTATTCAATATCCCCATACTGTTTTCGCTGCCAGTTTTTTATGTGATTCATATAGCAGTGGTCATACACAGAAAGTATGGACTAACTGAATCCATTCTTCTCGTAATTTCAGGTATGCTAATTGTTGCCTTCATTGCTGCACTTACAGTTCGAGGAATAGAGCCATATAGTCCACTGTATTTTGTCCCATCTCCAACATTTCTATTTATGCTAGCTGTAAATGTTGACGCAGTCATAATGCCATTTATGCTCTTTTTTCAGGCATCAGCAACAGCAGAAAAGGTTATTCACACCAGGAAGAAGTTTCAGATCAATAATAGCACGGAAATCAATAGCAATATAGTGAGAGACAAATTTACAAAAACTGCTATGAAATCAATGAGACTTGAAACGCTTCTTGGAGCAGTAGTATCAGAAATGTTAATGGTAGTAGTGGAAATGGTGATGAGTGGTATTGGCCCAAATATGAATTTTGCGTCAATATCCCAGCTGGCTGGTGGCTTAACTGCCATTGCCGGCGTATATTCACCCTATTGATTTGGTATTGGTCTCATAGGAGCCGCTTTTTTAGTTCTTGTCGTCATATCTATGGGCAGTGCATGGGGGTTCATGGAAGCACTGGGAATAGGGAGGGAAAAATCATCCTTGATATATATTATGGAAAGTCTGCCTGCTGTAATTATAGCTCTGATTCTACCAAAATCCTATCTAATTAGTAGCGTTCTTTATCTTCTCGTGATATTTGTCTTTGTGCTTATAGGTCCGGGTGTACTAATGGGGATGATAGCAAGAAACAGAAACATCATGAGAGAATATTCTTCATCTGGTATAAGAGAAATGGCCTACTGGTCAAGTCTAATTTTCGTCCCGATCTTTGGAATAATAGCAATTATATAGACACATACAACTAACATATATCCAGTCCATTACTAACTAGATTCTTCATAAATTATCAGGCCTTAGAAACAGTTTTTAGTTATCTGTTAAAAATATTAACAAAGAAATGACGTTTAACAACGTTAAAGTACGTATTACGTATACAAAAAACGATGACTCAAATTATAAGTGTTAGGATCGATGATAGCTTATATGAGGAATTAAAAAGGCTCAATGTTAACCTGTCAGAAGTTATAAGAAAATCCCTGGAAGAGGAGGTATCAAGTATCCAAAGAGAAATTCTGGTCAAAAAAATAAGGGATCTGTCAGAGAGGTTCAGGAATGAGTCACCCAGTGATTTCCTTATGGTAAATAAAAACGCAAAGAGGGATAAATAGGAATGGAAAAGAAATACCTAATTGATGGGGCATCACTTATTAAAATTTTTTTAATAAAGCCTGATAGTGCAATTGATTTTATAGAAAATTCCTGTATCATAGAGTCATGTTACAGTGAGATTGGAGATCTGATTTCTAACAGGTGCTCAATGGAAGAAGCGGAAGATGAAAAAGCAAGAATTACATCTCTTGGTGATGACCTTATTGATATACTCAAAAGTGTAGAAATCGTCCCTGTTCTCTGGGATGATTTTAAAACAATGCTAAACATTGCAATTTACAAAAAACTTAATTTTAAGGAAGTAAGTTATTTGTGGGCTGCAAAGGAAAATAAGCTCATTCTAATTACAGATAGCCAGAGGATTTCTAAGGCTGCTGTTGAACTGGATATAACTGCTAAGACCGTTGAAGATATCTGAATTTGTTATACAATTTCAGGTAAAATATTTGTAAGGCACTGACCAGCCTTCATACATCCTGATATAATACTTCCTAACTTCTATGGCCAAATTCAAATCTAGATAAGGAAAAGTGTAGTAACGCTTTAATGTTTTCAAAGTAAATCTATTATCACTGTTTTTTCGTGCTTCATGTAATAGATTCTTTAGCATTTCAAGACTTATTTGATCTAAATTCCCTGGTAATTTTAATTTCAAATCAATGGGCAAAAAGAAAACAGAATAATAATCAAGATTCCCCTTCACAGTGTGCACGATAATTGAGGATTGTAACTGGTTAAATGAATGATAATAATATATTTTTTCCCCACGTATCAGCCCAAGTCCATAGGCATTAATAACATATTTCTGACTGAACATCAATTCTGAATGTATATAAACCAGCCCAACTGAAGAAAAACTCAATCCAAATAGGATTAAGGCAAGAAATAGATAATATATATTGGAAGTAAGTATGGAAATAAAGATACTCAGGAAAGTAAAAAATAATCCAAAAAAGAAGCCCTCTATTTTGTTCATTCTGATTTTCTTAAGAAGAATCGGGGAAGGATTAAATTCAACAGCACCGGCCATAATAAAGTTGATGTCTGGGTCACCTTCATTTCTATAGGGATTTGGTCTTATCACTTTTTTCCCAGTCTTAAATGTAATAACTTATACTTATCTTTATCTCCAAGTATTATAATATTTAATGACTGCAGGAAAAATATAATAGACGATTCAATCATCTATTTGTAACAGTTTTCATACTAAGGATATTCAACACCAAAATATTTATTATATATAATACATTAATAATAAGTGAATCCAGAACAATCAAATAATTTGAGAAATGAGGGAGTTAGAAACGTTGGATATGCGTACATACTATTCAGCCTTACTTTTTTGATAAGCATAATAAGTGTTCTAACTGAAATCAGTTTCCTTTCATATATTTCAATTTTAATAGGCTTCGCTGGTCTTGTAATTGTAATAGTATCAAGAAAGTCACTTAAACATGATTTTAGAAGACATTTAATTAACGGAATTAGCATTTATATACTATTTGCAATAATAGCAATTTTAGGCGCTACTATCTATGTTGTATCGGTTGCTTTTTCAATAGTAACGGAATATCCATCTGGAAACATACCTGACGGTGTTATTTCCTCCCTTATAGTAAATACAGTAATTATTACGGTTATCCCCTCGCTTTTATATTATATTTCCTACTACTTATTGAACATCCAATTTTTTAAGAATAATAAGTTTAAATTACTTATCGCTGCCCTTTTAACATCACTTGCGTTCACATTAATCGGATTTATTGGTGAAATGGAAACTGTCTTTGCTACCTTATCCTCAATTACAACTTTGTCTTCTGCTGAATCCGCTATAAACCTAATAAAGGCCCACTCCATTAATCTATACTCTTTGTTTTCTATTCTTAGTGCTATCATTCTTTTAGTTCTATTCTTCTACAGTGGTCATGAACTTCTTACCAATCCACAAAATTATGCTAAATCTGATAACGATTATGGATTGTACTAGTTTCCAAGGTGAAAAAAATGGTGATCAAACCACCTACCAGAAAACTCTTTAGAAATATATTATAATTATAAATTTAAACCCATATGACTAATATTATATTTTACGAATCTTTACTGTTAACACATAGTGTTTTTCACAAGTAACTATATAACACAGATATTTATTTCGATTTTTGATTTTACCTCCCACAAAGAAACCTGATACCTGCACCAAAAAAGGACTCATTAAGTTCGATTCCAGGTATTTTAATCATGCTGAACCATTTGTTATTTAAAGTAAAGCAATCGCTATTTAAATTTAATTCTTATATAACTCTTCAAATGAGTAGTAAACTAATATGCATTTTTTAGAACTTCTTATGGCTAAAAAAATGAAATCTACGGCCTTATCTATGTGTAATAGTTTAATACTCTCATTTTCTAAATGCTAAAGCGAGCTTCGAGTTTATGCGTTAATTTAACATTATTCTCTACTTATTGAATTAAAATATGCCTCACTCTCTTTTTTAAAGTCGTTCATTTTTTTAACATGATCATCGTACTTCATTCCACCTTCAAGGAAATTCTCATTAACATATGATTTGCATTCAAGAATTAAATTTCTATCAAGAGAGGAAATCATAATGGAAGGACCAGTATCGGCGTTAAAATATATCCCTTCACTATCAGATTGAAACTTCATTATTTTTCTCAGCAATTCTATACTTTCCCCGGTTTGAGCGAACATACCAGATGAAATGAGCACTGAATGAAGGTTCAAAGAATCCTTCTGACCACGTTCTATGAGAAACGAAGTGTTAAAATTATTCTCAGTAGCATTCTTGACAGCATCCATCTTATCATATATCCAGGTATCATAGAAGATTGAATTTTTTACATTATTATGGGCCTGATCGGTTTTTATGGAATTCCTTTTTGGAAAAATCCCATAATAAATTTCCTTTGGATTATCCCTGATCTTAACTGCAAAGGACTGGTCACTATCCAAACCGGGATATGATAACCAGATGGACAGGCCTTCTATGCTTGCCCTTGTACCTGATCCTGATACAAGTCGTGCAAATCTTGAAGTGAGATGATCCATGACAGGTTTCTTTTCGTTAAACAGATTGTTAATCAGGGATCTTGAAGCTGCCGAGGCAACCGCAGAGGATTCACTCATTCCTTTTGCTTCAGTATATTTCCTGTATCTCTTTAGATAAAATTGAAAACTTCCTTCTATCTTAAATTTTTTCTTGAAGCTCTGCAGCGCAGATGTAGCCTTAAGGGTATAGCTGTCATTTGTAACACCATCGAGAACAACAGAGTCTGTTTTTGCAGTCTTTGTATATTTACACGCAGAAAGACAAAAGGAAAAATCTGTGTTGAATGAAATAGATGGATTAAACGCAATCTTTTCAGCTGAATCATAATATCCCAGAAATTTCTCAAAGGCTTTTATAGGGTAACTTAAACCATAAGAAATATTTCCATCATCCGGTGATGGTTCAGGATATTCTATCTGCTGATACAGTCCCTCTTTTTCAAGAGTTGATTTAATTTTTTCGCCTATGGTAAAAACTCTCTTTGTATCCATAACTGACAGATAATGTCATTTCTTGATTGTATTAAAGTCATTGGCTGTCAGGTTGTTACTTCATATAAACTTATTTCCCCTCATTTTTTTATAAATAGAGCGAGAAACGCCTTATGGACAGTTACCTTAATTTACATTTTTATAATTTAGTTCAATGGAAATATGGCAGAACGATCTATGAACAGATTTCGACGAATTAATTCTTTCCATTAAAATAGATAACCCCGTTCTGACAAGACTGAGACTATGTTTCATTAAAGTTTTAGAATTGAAGTATGAATATTAAATTTGCAGTAATACTAGTATTCAATATGTTGCCATTTGCGAATCAAAATTTATATGGTGGGTAGTTGGTATGAGGATGTGATTCAGGTTATGAAGAAACAAAATATTCAGAGTGCAATCATTAAAGAAATCTATCCTTCTATTGAAAGGGAGTGTTAGAATGGTCAGACTTCGGGAATTTGAACCTTATTATTTTTGTGATAATGTAGAAAAATCCATATCTCCACCATTTGATTCAATCTCAAAATCATTAGAATCTGAATTGAAGTCATTTCCCTTTAACATAACTCACTTGACTCTACCAGAAAAAGAATCACAGGGTACTATGTTAATAGATAAATGGATTGATTCAGGCGTACTTAAAAAAAAGGAGGAAGCAGGTATGATTTTAATTAACCAACAATCCTGGATTAACGGTAGGATTAGAGAAAGGTTTGGAGTTATTTCACTTGTAGATATATATCCAGAAGATGGTTTGTTACAGCCTCATGAAAAAACCTTTCCTGGTAAAGTTTCCGATAGGGTCAAAGTTTTGAAGGATACGAATGCACAGCTCGAACCGATTTTCCTTGTGGTAAATAACAAACAGTTTGACCGGAAATTGATTCTCCTCTCCAGTAAACTACAACCATGGTTAGAATTTACTGATACAGATAGTGTAAAATACAAAATCTTTAAGATACCACTAAATGATTCTCATACAATTTCGGAGATACTAAAAACTGATGTGGCAATTGTTGCAGATGGCCATCACAGATTGGCTGCAACAATGCAAATGGCTCAATCATCAAATAAAAATGATGAGGTATTCTGGTCTTCAATAATGGCGTATACAACTAATATAGATTCAGATTCACTCCTAATTAATGGTATTCACAGGGCTTTGAAGTGCAGAATTGATAATGAGAAACTAAACAACTTACGGTCAGTATGTAATTCTGTAAAAGCAGATTCAGAAGGACCAAAGGATGAAAATGTTCTTATTTTATCACAAGAGGATAATATGATTATTGATCAGGAGAAGATAAAGAAGAGAGGTATATCTGCAATTTCTGCTATACATCTTATTCAAAACGTAGTCCTAAAAGAAATACTCGGTTTATCAGATGAAGAATTAGATGCCATGATATATTATACCCACGACATAAAAGAGTGTAAAAGGATGATAGATTCTGGTGAGAGCTCAATCGTTTTTGTCATGCCTCCCTGGAATAAGGAAAAATTATTTAATCTCATAGTGAAAAATGGCTTTCTACCTCAAAAATCAACCTATTTCTTTCCTAAGGTCTGTTCTGGCATTGTAATGAACATTAACAGGTAAATTTTAAAAAGAGGGTATTTTTCGTCATAATGAACTCTTTTGGTCACATAGAGCATATATACCATAGCATCAATTCCTCAGCAATGAAAGGAATAACCAAGAAAAAAAAAGTTCTTATATGCGATAAGGTGGACAGTTTGATGCTCGATGAACTTAATAAAAGAGAATTTGATGTTAATTACGAACCTGAAATTACCTCAATGAAATTAAAGGACTCAATTGAGAAATATGATATTGTCATTTTAAGGAGTAGAACAAAATTAACTCAGGATATTCTTGAGAAAGCTGTAAACCTTAAAATTATAGCCAGAGCTGGAATCGGTGTTGATAACATAGATACGAAGTATGCTAAATCCAGAAACATTCAGGTAATAACTGCAGCAGGTTCCTCTACTCATTCTGTGGCTGAATTAAATGTTGCCTTGGCTGTGAGTCTTGCGAGAAATCTTATCCCTCTGGATATAAATTCTAAAAATGGAATTTGGATAAAGGATACAGGCTTTGAACTCAGTGGAAAGACTTCAGGCATAATAGGCTTTGGAAGGATAGGACTGAGCACTGCAAAAATACTAAAATCTATTGGTATGGAAATTTTAGCCTACGATATTTTTGAAAACCAAGAAGCCATTAAGGAAGTGGGAGGTCACTTTGTTTCAATGAACGAACTTCTTTCAAACTCAGATTTTATTTTCATCCTCGTCACTCTCAGCGACTCCTCGTCCAATATAATAGGCGAAGAACAGATGAAAATGGTAAAGAGTGGATCTTTCCTGATTAATACAAGCAGATCTGAAGTGATTGATGGAAGAGTATTGCTAAATTATCTTGAGAGTGGTCGAATTAAGGGATATGCTACAGATGTGCTTTGGAACGAACCTCCTACAGAAGAATGGGAAAAGACTCTAATATCAAAACCAAATGTAATTGTGACACCACACATAGGAGCACAAACAGTTGAGGCACAGAAACGTGTGGCCGAATATACATTGAATAACCTTTTTGCCAAAATTAGTGAGATGGGAATATGATGTTAATACCAGGACCTGTAGAGGTGTCAGAAAAGACAATGGAAGCATCCAGGCTTGTAACCAACCACAGATCTGAGTCCTTTAAGAACATTGTGAGAAATTCAGAAAAATTGCTTAATAAATTTTCAGATTCTACACATTCACTAATGATCACTGGGTCAGGAACACTTGCAGTTGAATCAATGATTTATTCATTTACAAAGCCAAAGGATAATGTACTGGCAGTTACCTTTGGAGAATTCGGAAATAGACTGATTGAAAGTTCCCAGAGGAGGGGACTTAAGGTTCATAGAATTAATAAATCTATTAGTGAGCATTTAGAGGTCGGAGAAATAACAGATTATGTTTCATCTCATCGAGAAATAGGTTCAATTTTCATAATTCATAACGAAACAGGAAATGGGACTGCTATAAAGAACCTTAAGAATGTTGTCAGAGAAAGTAAGGAAAATGGATTGCAAGTTTTAGTCGATGGGGTTTCAAGTTTTGCAGGTTTACCGGTGAAGATCAATGAATGGGGTATAGATGTAATGGCTTCCTGTAGTCAGAAAGGAATTGCCTCTGTTCCAGGTATTGGAATTGTTTTTATAGGCAAAGAGGCAAATGAATCTTTAATTCAATCAAATGACATTCCAAAATATTTGGATGCTAAAATAGGAATTGATTTTCTTAATAAGGGTGAAACCGCATTTACACCTTCTACCGGTGCATTTAATGCATTACATAATGCATTGAATGAACTGGAAAGTGAGACCATAGATGCAAGAAATCAAAGGCATGCTAAAATTGCATCTTTTTTAAGAGGAAAACTCAAGGAATCAGGTTCAAAAATATACGGAAACGAGTTAAATTATTCAGACACTGTAATAGCCTTTGAGCCCTCTATTCCAGCAACAAAATTAAGAGCTGAACTGTTAAAACGAAATATTGAGGTAGCAAATGGAATGGGTGAACTTAATGGAAAAATTTTAAGAGTGGGCAATATGGGATTGGTTTCGGAAAAGATCGCAGCTGAATTTATTAACACCTACCAGGAAATCCTTTCGGAAGGTATTACTTTAAACTAACCTCCCCTTTTATAAAAGGTAAAGGCTCTACTGGAGTGAACAAATTTTTAACCATTTTATGATGAAATTGTTTTAGTCTTCAGTTTCACCGAGCGCATATTTCTGAAGCTTATGAACAGCAGAGAAACTCCCAGAATCAGAAATATTAATAGAGATACATAAGCTGGAATGAACAATTTATCGTATATATCAGAAATGCAGTTATCGATTCCAAATAGGATAAAAAATATTACTGCTCTTACGTCTGGAATATCCTTGCCCCCGGAGATGAGTGAATAAAGGGCAATAATAATAACAGAAGTTATGAACCAGCCAAGAAAATTAGTCCATGGGTCTCCGAAATATTGTGTTTTTGAAATCCAGATCCAGAGATGACCGGAATATCTCGGATCAAATGAAAGATCTAAAACAACCATAAATATGGGCATAAGGAATTTTCCTCCAGCACGGTATGAATAAAAACTTAATGATGCCCAGAGTAAAGGAATGAAGATTGGCAATTGGCCGATTTTTGGACCTAACTCTCCAGTATAAACATATTTACCGAATGGTATACCAGTATTCAGACTGAGCAGCTCAAGCAAGGAGCCTACTACAGCAGCTATTATAAAGAAATACGCAGAATTTTTTTCCCCCATAATGGAAAACGATGAAATGAAATAAACAATAATTAATAAAATTGAAACGGTTAAGGAAGAGAAAATTGAGTTATTTTTTAGGAACGGTATTTGTCCTATAAATAGATAAGCTATGTAAATAAAGGAAATAATCCATGCAGCATCACTTTTTTTCAACTATTTTGCATATCACAGTTACTATAAAAAACTATTGCAGGTCATTTGATTTATACAAAGTATAAACCTCCTCAATAAAGTCACCGGATAAATTTTTAATACCTGACCTACTTTCACTTATGAACGTTCTTAACGAAGCAGAAATGGAAAGTAAGCTGAAGGCTTTAGGATTCAGTAATTTTGAGATTAATGTACTTTTGGAAGTTTACCGAATTCCCATGGGAGAAACGAGAACATATTCACAAATCGCAGAGACAATCGGACACAGGAATGCAAGCAGGGCAGTGGGAAGTGCAGTAAGAAAGAATCCTTTTGCACCGCTTATTCCATGTCACAGAGTCGTTAGAAAGGATGGAAAAATTGGGAACTATTCAGGAGAAGGTGGAAGGGAACAAAAGAGAAAGATGCTCAAAGAAGAGGGTATTGACGTAGAAAGACTAAAATGAAAAATGAATTAATTAGATTGAAAGTATTAGCGATAATACTAACTAGACAGGTTCTTTGCAGTATAGTTTCTCATAAATAGAACCACTTTCCGTAAGCGTACTTTTATAAAGGCAGATCTGCCTGAGCTTTACTGCAGAAATATCAAGTTTTACCGATTCCAGTGAAATTGGATTACTGTGCTTTCTGTACCTTCCTACGGTAATGTGAGGTAAGAAACTTTGTGTACGGTTAATATTTACTGAGAAGGTTTCTTTTAATGCATTGCTTATATCACTTAATTCAGGACAATCTAAAACCACAACTATTACCCTTGGTGTAGATCTTTCAGGGAGCGTTTTGAGGGAGTTTACCTTGCATGTCAGAGCCCTGAATTTTAATTGCTGAAGTCTTTTTATGGCAATATTTTTCTTAGAATCGTTAATATCTGAGAGAAAAAGGTAGGTAAGGTGAAGATTATTCACTGGTACGGGATTAATTTCTCTATGGAAACTTAGAGATTCCAAAAGTTTGCTAAAGTCCTCACTATTTTCTATGGGTGAACCAATGAATGATCTCATAGTTTACCATGGTTATCCAGTTTATTACTGTTGTTCTCGCTTTCTTTTTTGGTCCTTGCAATAGTTTCTAGAGAATCTTCATACCTTCTGTCTTTTCTCAAGATAGAGATCAGTGCAGCAATAATAGTAATTCCGGATGCAAAGAATAATACTACATCCAGCGAAGACATAAATGGTCCTGAAAAAACCTCTGAAAACCATGTGTTTCCTTCAATTATGGAAATAGTAGATGCGGGAAGATTTATGCCATTCGGAATGAAAGACGGAATTGGATTAATTCCAAGAAATGAACCGAATATGGCGACTGTAGGTGGCATGTTGCTAACCGTTTTATCAAGTGATGATGCTCCCGCACTATTTATCGCGGAAGTAATTGCAGAGGGAAGGGTGGTTGAAATGCCCGCAATAAGAATACTGAAAAATATGCCCATACTTGCAACATATCCTGTATTTCTCATATTATTTAAGGTACCAGAGGCGGAACCACGTTCCTGAGGTGGTACTGTGGACATAACTGACGCAATATTTGGAGAATTGAAGAAAGCATAGCCTAAACCAAATAAAATGAGAAGAATCATCATTTTGTAATACAGAAAGTTATAGGAAAGAAATGATAAAATGAAAAGAGATACCCCGCTCAGTAGCAATCCAAAAATGACAAGCCACTTAGCACCAGAGCGATCTGCCAGTCGACCAGCAATAATTCCAAATATACCCATACTTACAGTTAAGGGAAGCATGTAAATGCCTGCCCACAAAGGAGTTATAGAAAAGCTATATCCGTGAAGTGGTAGCCAGACTCCCTGAAATAGAAGTGTGAGCATGTATAATAGACCCATCATTCCCATCGCTGATATGAAGGCAGTAAATGATCCAATGGCTAAAGTTCTATTCCTGAACAGATGTATGTTTAACATAGGACTTTCTATCCTTCCTTCCCAAAGAATAAAGAATACAATCAGAAGGGTGCCAATTATGAGTGCCAGAATTACCATGGGATTTGTCCAACCCATTGGGGATTGCTTATATGGAGTTATTCCGTAAGTTACACCAATAAGCAAAGAGATCAACCCAGCAGCCATTAAAACATTTCCCATCACATCTATTTTTTGTTTCTTTCTGGGTGAGGTTTCTTTAAGCTTAAGATAAGACCATGCTGTACCAAATATACCCAGAGGAACGCTCAAGAGGAATATGTCCCTCCAGTATATTACGGAAAGGACACCTCCAACAACAATTCCTATGCTTACCCCTGAAACCGAAGCCAGGCTATTTATTGATATTGCGAAACCCCTTTCTGATTCCTTAAAATTATCGGTTATTAGGGCAAAACTGTTAGCCATTATGAAAGAACCACCTACTGCCTGAATTATTCTAAATAAAATGAGTTCCAGAGCACCTATATCACCCGTATTAGGAGTCAGATATAGGAGAATTGAACCTAAGGTGAATATCAGAAACCCTAAATTGAATAATCTTACCCTTCCAAATATATCTGAAAGTTTCCCTATTGTAAGAAGAAGAACTGATACTACAATCATATAGCTCATAATTACCCATAGAAGATATGGGAAGGAGTCCGGTAATAAAGGATTTAAATGAATTCCACGAAATATGGGAGGTAATGCAACAATGATTATACTGGTATTAATTGTTGCCACCAGTTGTCCCAGTGTGGTGTTCTATAGTGCAATCCACTTCTGTTCTACCATACTTAGGAATTGAAGCTTGTTATAAGAAATTTATTAAAGAATTATTTAGTACAAAAGTATTGTAGATTTTCAATTTAATATGGTTGAAATTTACCAGTACAATAGGTTTAAATCATACTGGCTATTTCATATAAGTCTTTAATATGAGGCATGCAAAACAAGATGAACTTAAGGAACTCGAAGAATTACTGGATAAAGTAAGGTCAATAGAAGGCATTAAAGAGCGTACTCAAAATCATTTCTACTATAAAGGTCTGGGGATATTGCATTTTCATTCTGATTCAGGTCAGATCTATGCAGATGTGGGCGAAGAAAGAATATTAATCGGTACTATTGGAAATATGAGCGAGGAAGCAATGGACCATACGTATAATTTAGTTAAAAAAGCAGCTGCCAAACGAATGATATAATTGAAAATTTTTAAACCTATTTAGAAAAAACATAAAAAACGAAAGCAATCCTTTAAGTGTTGGATGTAATAATACCATATGAAAATGCCAAATGCGAAACAGGTGGTAACCATACTTATAGTTATAATATTCCTTGGAGCGGGTGTTTCATTTCTGGCTGCATTAATATAATTTACAAGGATTGAAATGAAACGATGGCTTCCATGAAAATTGAAGTAAAATGAAACTTATTTAATAAATAGGTGAAAATATTGAAAATTTTCAAAAATTATTTTGTCACAGGACTCTCAAAACAGCAAATCCATCGTAACCTTTTGATCCCACTGTTTGGATTACCGTAGCTTCGACCCTCTCCTCTATTTCAAGATGATCATAGAGTCTTTTTATACCAGCATTATCGTCACTTTCGTTCTCAGAATTTATTATTTCTCCGTTCCAAACCATATTATCAATGTAGATAATCGTTCCAGGATGTGAAAGCTCCATTGCTCTCTCAAAATAATGAAGATAGGGTTTCTTGTCTGCATCTATTAGTATAAAATCGAATGCCTGAACGTGTTCTTTGATCATATTGTTGAGTGAAGTTAAGGCCTCACCTACTATTATGTTAACGTCCTCCCCATATCCAGCTCTTATGAAATTTTCGGTCGCTATCGTGGCGTGTTTTTCACTCTTTTCAAGACCAACGAGCTTTCCATTTTTCATTCCTGAAAGAATCCACAATCCGCTATATCCACCAAGAACCCCAATTTCCAGTGCCCGTTTAGCGTTAATCGATCTGACAAGAATTGACATAAGTTTTCCTTCAGGTGCCTGGACATTTATTGATGGTAAACCTTCTCTCTGGCTAACTTCTAATGTGTCGGAGAGAAATAATGATGGTTTTACAACCTTCTTATTAATAAATTCCTCCACATTTTCCCATTTCTTTTCATTGTTCATAAATAAACATTCAAAGTGCTATATTTAAGTTTTCTTACCAAATAAGATAAACGTCAATTAATCATTTATTCTTTAAACTTAATTTGTTTGATAATTAGACTTTGTATTTAATATAGTAAAAAATGATTAACTATTGTTAACTATTAAATACTGATCTATAATTACCTATTGTGAACATTGAAAGCATTGAAAATGCATTAGAGGGATTGACCTATGAACTGATGCTTTACAGGGAAGAAATCATGAAGAAAGAGAATCTTTCCTTTACGGGATTCTTCGTTCTTTCAACTCTTTCAAAGGGCGGAAGAATGAAATCTTCTGATCTGGCACTTAGACTGGGTGTCACAAAACCATCCATATCGCACATAATTGATAATCTTGAAAGTAAAGGCCTGGTTATCAGGCAGTATGGAATGGATGACAGGAGAGCAATATATATAGACCTATCAGTAAAAGGTAAACTCATGCTTGAAAAGCTATACAATGTAAAGTCAATGGCTCTTAAGGCTATGGGAGAGATGGATCAGCAAACAATAGAAGGTTTCCTGCAATTTGTAAATATGCTGGCCAAAAATGTTCATGAAATTAGAGAGAGAAGTGATTAATAGTGGAAAATGAAATTTATGATAAAAAATATGCTAACTTTGTTATGATTCTTCTCGCAATGATTATAGTTGCGGTAATGTATGTTGAGGGAATGCTAACACCATCATTACCATCAATTGCAGAGGGATTTGGCGTAACCGTAGGTCAGGTAAGTCTTGTTCTGTCCACATATCTGATAACTGGAGTTGCACTTAGTCCAATCGTTGGAAAGCTTGGGGATATATATGGAAAAAAGAAGATGATGGGTATGGTAATGCTCATATACGCAGCAGCAGTTTCGGTAACGGGTTTTTCCCCCAATTTCACATTTATGGTTATTTCCAGGGCGGTACAGGGTGTAGGACTTACGATTATGCCTCTGGGTATGGCACTCATTAGGGAGGAGTTTCCAAGAGATATGGTGCCAAAAGCTCAGGCACTGATAAGCGGTATGTTTGGAGCAGGATTTGCAATCAGCCTTCCACTTGGTTCCCTTATCTCTGATACCTACGGATGGAGATGGACTTACCATTCTGCTATACCATTTATTGTGATCCTGGCCATACTTACAATCGTCAAGGTAAAGGAGTCAAGATATAGAAGACCAGAGGTTAAGGTAGATTACATAGGGGCCATAGCCCTTGCAACCCCGTTGACACTTATAGTACTTGCTCTTTCTGAGGGTTCTCAATGGGGCTGGACATCTCCTCTAACACTTGGAATGTCCATTCTTGGTGTATTCCTTTTCGTTCCTATGTTCCTGTATGAAGCCAGATATCACAGAAAAGGTGGCGAGGCAATATTTGATCTTAAACTCCTGTCAAATAGGAATGTACTGGTTACCAACGTCACACTTACAATAGCCGGTCTTGGGATGTATCTTTCAATGCAGGCACTTTCATATAAATTTGAAACACCGGCACCATATGGGTTCGGGCTTTCTATTCTTGATACAGGACTATCTATGGTATCTTTTGCCCTGGGCATGATCGTATTTTCAGTAGTAACCGGAAAGGTGATCTCAAGATTTGGGATAAAGCCACTTGCCATTATAGGCTCAATTGTTTCAGGACTCGGATTCTTCCTTCTTGCAATGGCACCTGGTTATGACATGACACTGATAGATGAATTTATCATTGGTTCAGGAATGTCCGTAATGAATGCTTCACTGATAAATCTTCTAGTTCTTTCTGTTGAAGCAAAAAATATGGGACTTGCAACATCAATGAACAGTACATTCAGGTACCTTGGAAGCAGTGTAGGGGCACCAATAGCAGGAGCAGTACTTTCTGCATTTGTGGTGACATCTGCTGTCAGCAGTACTGTAAGTTTCTCTTTTCCAACAAATACAGCGTATTTCTATGCGTTCCTAATTGGTGGTGTATCTTTCATTGTATCAGCATTTCTGGTTATATTTGCCAGGGAAATACTCGGTAAACGTTCTGTTGGAACAGAAGTAGCGGAGGGGTTAAAGCATGTTGCAAAAGGGGAAACCGGCTTTGTAGAATCTGCAGGGCAGTCAGAGTAAGAAAAACCTCCTTACTATTATTTTTAAAATTCCCTTAAATAACTTATTAGCTCTGGAATTGAATCCAGGTATAGGTAATCAATACCAAAATGACCGCCCTCATATGTTTGACTAACATGATCTACTGAATGCATTAACAGAATCTTGCTCAATCCCTCAATACCTAAATTAAGAGAGAATTCATCATTTTTTCCAGTTTGCAGGATTATCTTTTTCTCCCTCAGTTTCTCAAAATGGTCATAAACGTTTACTAAAGGATCATAAGCTTTCCACCTAAACCATATATTACTCTTAATCTCACCAGTATTCACATTAAAGGGCAATGAAATTTTTCTTTCCTCTCCGTTATCTGGAGAATAAAACGCAGCCATTGCTATAATATTCATGGTATTTAGTTCTGCCATAGTGTGAAAGTCCTTTTCCTTGAATTGCCTGATTATTTCAGAGAGCCCATTGTTTCTGATCATCCTGATCGCATCTGGAAAATCTCTTATATATGAATATTCAAATCCGCAATCACCGGATACATCGATAAAACCCTGAAATTTTTCAGGATTCCTTATGGTGAGATTGTACGCACCAAAGCCTCCAGAGGACTTCCCAAAAAGGCCCGTATTCCTTATTCCATACCTGGTTTCGAGATATCCCATTACATCATTAACTATATAATCCTCATAATTACCAACGGCAATAGAATTAAGATACTGATTTCCACCAAGTGATGTCATCGAATCAGGCAAGGCTATTATAAATGAATTAACTCTATCGTGATTAATGATCTTATTTAACACGCCCATGAAATCTATAGATGTAAAACTTCGGTTAAAAAAGCTTGAGGATGAACCATAAAATCCCGCAAGACCTATGAGTATGGGTGTGGTATCATTTACATTGTGCTCTATTATTGTGATCTTTCTCTTCCAGGGATCATTGAGATAATTGTTTTTAAGTGAAACTGCCTCAATTTCATCTTCAACGACTTTCATAGTCATTATGAACCAATATGTTAAAGATTAAAAATATTATCATTCTATATAATGAATTTTTTCAAACCTCTGGTAGCTTTTTTTGTAGCTTAGCATTGAGGTCCTTTCCGATTTTCCCTTTTAAGAGAAGAGAATTCATAACTACTGAAGTGGAGCTAAGACCCATGGCCAGTGCACTGAGTATTGGTAAGAAAGAATATATCGAAAGGGAAAAAAAGGGAACTAGAACTCCAGCGGCTACGGGAATTAATACTGTGTTGTATCCAATTGCCCAGCCTATGTTTTGTCTGACCTTGGATACTGTATCCCTTGAGATCACAATTGAGGCTGGAACATTTGTCAGATCATCGTTTATTAAAATTATATCTCCTGTATCCTTTGCAATATCACTTCCAGTTGACATGGCAAAGCCCGCATCTGCTGTCTCCAGGGCAATAGAATCGTTTATTCCATCCCCAACAAAGACTACATATTCTCCTCTCTCCTGATATTCAGATATAACCTTTGACTTTTCGTCTGGTTTAAGCTCTGCATGTATTAGATCCAAACCAAGTAGGCTTCCAACACGCTTTGCCTCATTTACGGAATCACCGGTAACCATTCCTACTTTAAGGCCGAGACCTTTTAAATCGCTTACTGCCTGTTTTGCAGTCTTTCTAATTGAATAGGATAATTTTATATTGCCTATTTCCTCATCACCACGTTTTACTAAAACCGACGAAATACCTGAGTCTTTAGACCTCTGGACCTTAACCTTTATACCATTAATTGTACCTTCAACGCCAGTTCCAGGAGTTTCCATAAAATCATGTACTTCTTGTAAGGGAATATTTTCCCTAACCGCATAGGAATAGATCGCCTTTCCAACTGGATGGGTTGAAAATCTTTCCATGGATGCTGCGATGGAAATAAGTTCAGATGAATCAACTGATAATTGTGGTTCAATTCCCAGAATCTCAGGTTGCGATTCTGTGAGTGTGCCAGTCTTATCAAATAGAACAGTTGTTGCCTTCGACATCCTCTCAATTGAACTGGGGTTCTTAACCACTATTCCGTTCTGTGACGATACGGAAGATGATATGAGTAATGTAATTGGACCGGCCAGGCCTATTGCACAGGGACATGCTATAACAACAACTGAAACGAATGCGAGAATAGCTATCTCAATATCGAGGCCATTGGAGACACTTGAAAGATAGAAATACCAGAATAAGCCTGATGCAGCTCCAACTGAAAGAACAACCGGTACGAACACAGATGCAAATGTATCTGCTACCTTCTGAATCTTTACCCTGCCTGAAATTGCACCCTGAATGAGGTCGTATATTCTATTAACGGTACTATCTGAAGATTTCTTTAAAACTTCAACTTGAAGTGCTCCATTAAGGTTTCTTGACCCTGAGAAAATGTTGCTATCCTTTGAAACAAGCACAGGGTCCTGTTCTCCTGTAATCATACTCTGGTCTATTTCTGATGCTCCAGAACGAACTACCCCATCAACAGGGATTATCTCTCCAGGCTTTACAAGGATTAATTCCCCAACATCTACTTCATTTCTGTGCTTTTCAACTTCCTTATCATTGATTATTACATGAACCCTGTCTGGCATCAATTCCAGAAGTTTAACGGCGGATCCATTTGCTCTCCTCTTTGACAGATTTTCTATAAATGTTCCCGTGAGAATAAGTGTAATTATAAATGACGAAGCATCGTAATAAACGGATGCTCCATGAATAGCATCAGGAAATATTGTTACAAATAGAGAGAAAAAGAATGCGGTCAATGTTCCAATTGCTATCAGGAGGTCCATATTGCTGCTCTTGTTTTTTATTGATTGAGCTGCACCAGAATAGAAATTCAATCCAGAATAGAACTGAACTGGTATTGCAAATAATAAGAGGATATAATCCTTGTATTGAAAGTTTGAAGTGAAATACATCATTGACATAATTATGATGGAAAAAACCCAACCAACAGTAAGTTTACGTTTCAATTTACGAGCTTCTATTTCTGGGGACTTGAATCTATCCATACATGATTTTGAACAGAAATAATATCTTTTACCGTCAATGTCTGTATAAAGTTCACTGTCCTCCGATACAAACATACCGCAGACAGGATCTGTTGGCATATCTTATCGCCTATCTGCTATGTTTTAAAGGATTCTTATCAAACTCTTTTTTACAACTTTCGCTGCAAAAATAGAATTTCTTTCCCTGAAACTCGCTAACAAATTTGGTGTCTTCTTTTACTTTCATTCCACAAATGACATCTATTGCCATTCGTACTCATTACTTCCCTTATTAAAAGGCTATTCTATACAAAATGATTAAATATTCATTAGTAATTTTACAATATGAATAAAGATGCAAGGGAAATTGAGCAAAGAATGATAAATATACTACGAAGAAACTCAAGGGCCAGTATACTGGAACTGGCTGATGAGTTGAATATAAGTAGAATCACGGCAAGCAAAACCCTTTCTAACCTCATTAGTTCTGGAAAAATAACTCATTTTACAGTATTTACAGAGGAGGATCAAAAAAATCTTGTAATAATTCACCTTAAAACCCTAGAAAATATAGATGAAGAATTAATTTTGGAGCAATTTGAATTATTTGATGGAACCTACTTTGTTGTAGTATATTATGAATCTCTTCCGAAATTAAAAGTAGCTGATGTTATTGATATCAAATTTGCCAGGGAAAAGAGGCTGAATAATACTCTTGGTAGGGTTTTGAATGTGAAGTGTGACTACTGCGGAAAGATAATGGATAAACCAAATGTGGTATTTGAACTCGGTGGTAAAACGATGTATGCATGTTGCCCTAACTGTGAGAAGGACCTTAGAAAGAGAGAAACGCTGAGGATCGAGAGTCAGTAATTTGAAGAATAGTTTCTGAGGTGTTAAAAATGAACGTTGAGAATGAAGTGAAAATTGGAAAGGGCAAACTCATGATACCAGATTCAATTTCGAGAGATTTAGGTAACTTCTGGATACTCATACAGGTAACACAAAGGAAGGGACCATGTAAGGATGAAGTTTGCCAGTTAATAGAAGAGGTTGATGTAAAAATATCGGTTTCTCCTTTAGAAGGAATGGTTATAATAGATAATAACATCAAATTGAATATTGCAGCTGATAAAACTTTCCTTGATTCAGTTGATAAGGGAAGAAAAACAGTTAGGCTTTATAAATCATTAAATCGTAAAATAAAGGTTAAGGGCTTTTAGAAATTTTATTTAAAATTGTTCAATTTTCATTCATAGTCTTTATAATATTAGTTAAAATCCTTATTCATGAAAGTTGGAAATATAGTACAGAAAAACTTCAAAACAATAGACCAGAACGCTACTGTGTTCGATGCTGTCAAAATGATGAATGAAAATGGCCTATATGGACTTCTGGTTACCAATGGTGATAATCATTATGTTGGCATAATAAGTGAAAGAAGCATAATTAACAGATTTGTCCTTAGAAATGTGCCTGCATCTGAAGTTCTTGTTAAGTCAGTAATGAGAACGCCGCTGCCAAGAGTGATGGGAGATGATGATGTTAAGGATGTTGCAAGTTTTCTTGCCAATAGCGGACTAAGCAGATGTGCTGTTTTCGACAGGAATGATAAATTGTTGGGAATAATTACAATAACCGATCTCTCGAGACACCTTTCAGTACAAAGCGTTTCTGAGGTTCTACTATCGCACAGGAGCAGGAAGTTCAAATTTAGATGTCCTGTTTGTATGGTAGGAACTATGGAGCCAGTGTACAATGCAAAGGGTGAAATTACAGTCTTCAAGTGCAATAACGAAAGCTGTGGTCATATGGAGTAAATAATATTACCAAATTTTTGTTATTGCAATTCATTTTCCGAGCCTAAATGGAAAACGTTAAAGCCACCAAGAAAATAAGGGTTTATGTTCAAGATATTTGCCTTAAATAAGGATCAAAGATCTTTGATAGATAAGATATTGTCAGATGACATTATGGGCAGACAGACAATCGTTCAGAAAGATGGATCGACACTGGGGTATGATGAAAAGATAATTCTGGTCGTTGAAGGGCAGGCTGAAATTTTTTCAAGACTCGATAGTCTTCTTGAAAACAAAGTAAAACCTCTTTCAGAAAAGGACGCTTCTGTTGTCTATAAAAAAATAAAGGATGAGGAAGAGGCTGCAGAGAGCGGTGTAGGTTTTCTTTTTGGACCTTAAATTTTAGAATTTATCCTCCCCTAACCATTCAAGTTCCTCCGGGATTCCATTGTGTTTTGTAATTTCCTTCATAATGAGTGCGCTGGGTCTTAAATATCGTTTTTTGGTTTTATAGTCTACTTTTATCAACCCAAATTTCTTTGAAAAACCACTCCCCCATTCAAAGTTATCAGTAAGAGCCCAGTGAAGATAACCGTCAACTTTGGCTCCATCATTAATAGCCCTCTCCAGATTTTTAAGGTGCGATACCAGATATCTGGGTCTGAATCGATCATTATCATCGGCCATGCCATTTTCGGTAATCATCATTGGTAATTCATATCTCTTGTGGTAGCTCATAACAATATTATATATTCCTTCTGGATAAATTTCCCAACCTGTTTCACTTACTGATCTACCATCAAGAGACTTCTCATATGAAACCCATCCTGTATCGTATCCGAGACCCCGAACATTTTCATATCCATCCTCTTTTCTTTTAACCACATTTCTGCTATAATAGTTTACCCCAATCCAGTCTATTCTATTACTCAAATCAGGCCTAATCGATTTCCCGTGAACATGATTTGTTTTTCTGCAAGCACCCACATACCAGTGAACATCACCGTGAATAAGGGCATCAAAGAATGAATATCTTTGTTCATATTCCACTTCCTCTTTTAACTTTGGATCCTTGTTTTCAAATGATTGTACATCGCCATTCGCGTATATCACTCCGATCTGTCTATTAGTAAACTGCTTCATTGCATCGTATGATCTTGCGTGTGCCTCAACAAACCATTTCATTCTAATGTGATAGGACTCTACTCTTTTATCCTCACTGCAAGTCTTAAATACCTCATTTGGTTCATTCATGGTTGCAAATCTGTCAGCTATGGAACCAAAGTAATATGATATATAGGCTGCATATTTTACAAATTCAATAACAGAACTACGATTCATACAGTTTCCGAGGGCATTGTCTTTCTCACTATTTCGATTACTGGGATCATTTATCCATAGTGGGAGTGACCAGTGAAAGAGATTGATGACAAGAAACCATCCCCTCTTTTTTATATCATTAAAAATATTGGTGTAGTGCTGCATTGCATTTTTATCACTCAATAAGTCCAGTTCTTTTATGGTTTTCTCGGTTATTTTAATTTCAAGAATATCCCCATTTTCTTCTATTACTTCAACCGTGACACGTTCGGTAGAAACGGGAAATATCCTTGACCATTCTATACCTATTCTAGCTGCATTCATTCCAATGTATTCTGCAAGATCATGATCTTTGGGATACAGGTCCCAGTATCCAACACCTTCTTCTGGCCTGTCTCCAGAAACAATGTGATTCTTGATATTTTCTGAATCATGACTCCATTTATACCAATCAGTGTTGGTATCAATATCACTGACACCCATTTCAAACTGAAATCCAGCCTCTGAAAAACCGAACTTAAAATTTTTTGGAAACATTTTTTATAATTTTCTATTGTTATTTTAAGGTTTTTTCAAAGCTTATACTCTATCTTATAGTAATTCAGGATTTATCTTGAGAAATAACATTCTCAATTTCTCAATTGAGGAAGTTTTGCCCCCAACGGAGTACTCTTCATTTCCTGACCTTATAAAAAAAGTGTTCCTGACAAATGGGATTTTTTCAACTTTCACTATTTCACCATCAATTTCTCTGTAATCGTCCTTATAATAACATTCAAGATGAGATTTGAGTTTTGCTCCGTTGTTAAGATAGTATTCTATTATATCACAAGCCAGCCATATGGTTCTGAATCTGATACAGTTGTCGTTGATCTGATCAGTATATATATCTGCATATTTCCACAATGACTGATTAAAGTAATACGATACTACATGAATGAAGTTGTCCTCCTCAAAATATAGGGCTAAATCATCCTTCCTCTCTCTTGTTTCTATTTTCATTGTACAGGATTTCCTATCCGAAATAAGAATTTCAACCGGTTTTCCTGACATTGTGCGAATAAAACAATTACCATCTATTTTTTCCGTGAGTCTCTGTCTCTGCTCCTTGAAAATAATAATACACATAGTAACGTTCGAAGAACTCAGTTTTTCAATATATGGGTAAAGTTCCTTGAATCTTTCATAGCTTGTGGATAAAATTAGTTCGTCCTCAGTGTGTGAAATAAGTGATGCCATTTTTTCAGTTACCTGTGTATTTCCCTCTAGAAGGGAAAGAAATGATCCGTTATTCTGATTATATATCCTTTTATTCTGAACAAAATGTTCAAGATTGAAACTATAGGTGTCTAGCCACTTTTTTTCTCTTTCCATAATGGTTGAAACAGGTATTGCCTTGTACGTTTTTCTTTTCCCAAAGCTACTTTCAATGAAACCCTTACGCTCCATTGAACTGAATAGGTCATAAACTCTGGGCTGAGGTATACCGGTTTCCTTTACAATACTGGTGGAATTCAATGGACCCTTTAGTATCAAAACTTCATAGATTTTGATCTCATAGGCTGTAAGTCCAAACTTGGATAATCCCTCAAAAATTTTTTCCTCCACATTATCTTATGTTATTTCAGTTTATAAATATAGTTGAATGTTAACTAAAAATTAGAATGATGTACAATTGACTATTTTTCATCTCTAACCCAGTCTGGATATCTTAAACAGCGATAGTAATGATTCTCGTTAGGAACTTTCTTTAACTCTGGGTGTGTCAATTCACACTCAAAAGTTTTATAAGGGCACCTTGTACTAAACTGACATCCTTTGAAGTTTTCATCATAGTTCGAAGGGTTCCCCGTTAGTCTTATTCCATCATATTTCCTAACTCCTATTCTCGGAATGCTTTTCAACAAAAGATAATTATAGGGATGAGCAGATGACTTAATCATAGATTCCCTATCCCCATATTCGGTTAATTCACCTGCATACATCATGCCAAGCTGGTCGGATATTTCATAAAGGATAGATAAATCATGAGTGATCATTATCATTGTAAAACCTTTTTTTCTCTGTATTTTTTTAAGATCAACCAGTATATCATGTTCGACAAGGACATCCAAACCTGTGGTGGGTTCATCCAGTATCACAAGTTCTGGAGAAAGAACTAGTGCCATTGCTATGACTGTTCGCTGTCTCATTCCACCACTAAGCTCGTGAGGATAATTATGTAATATTTCTTGAGGAAGCCTTACCATTTTTAATACGTCCTGAATGTTCTGCTGAAATTCCACAATGTTTTTCCCATGAGCCTCAAGGATATCGTTAAACTGGTCACCTATTCTTTTAACTGGATTCAGCGCATTCATTGCTGCCTGTGGGATAAATGTCATATTGACAGCCCTTATCCTTCGCAATTCATTTTTTGACATTTTTAAAAGATCATTACCCTTAAAATAAACCCTGCCTGATTCTATTTCTCCAGGATACCTGAGCGAATTATAGATAGATTGGGCAAATGTGCTTTTACCTGATCCAGATTCTCCTGCTATACCAAAGATAATGCCCTCTTCAATGGAAAGATTTAAGTCTCGTATAATTATTGAAAACCCGTTTTCCCAGTGATACCCAACGGTCAGATTTTCTACCTGGATTGCATTTGGCATTTAGTCCACCTCAATTTTCTTATATGGATCTGGGGCGGCCTTTATTAATCTTCTAGTATATTCGTCCACTGGATTTTCAATTACCTGTTTTGTGTTTCCGGACTCAACAACCTTCCCCTTATTGAGCACATATATTCTATCGGTAATCATACTAACTGTGTTCAGATCATGCGTTATATAAATTATACTAATTCCTAAGTTTTCTCTAAGGGAAAGAAGAAGTTCCAGGATTTCAATTCTGAGAGACACATCCAGCATGGAAACCGGTTCATCCGCAATTAGTACCTTGGGTTCTGTAGCAAGAGCCCTGGCCATATACACTCTTTGTCTTTGCCCACCAGACATTTGATGTGGGTATTTATCGAGAAATTGCGATGGAGGGTCAAGTTTTACCTGTGTCAGAAGCTCCTGCACACGATCACTAACGTTGCCCTTGTAATGATTGATTAACAATGGTCTCTTTATGTGCCATTCCACATTATGAAATGGATCTAGAGAGGCATATGGATCCTGAAACACCATCTGAATATTTTTTCGGTACACCTTTAGCCTCTGCCCTTTGTGGTGTGAAACATCCTCATTGTTAAAGATAATTTTTCCAGATGTTGGTCGATATAGAAGAACCATTAGTCTAGCTAGTGTACTTTTTCCACTACCACTTGCACCTACAATACCAAGTAATTCCTTTTCCCTTAATTCTAGACTAACTTCATCAAGTGCCTTTACTATGTCACCCTTTGTAAGACTTTTTCTGACTGTAAACTCCTTTGTGAGATTTTGAATTTCCATCAAACTCATGACTTCACCTTATTTTTCTTAACCTTAAAAACTCTCAACGCTGGATTGGCGATTTCATCCATTCCAAAGTTCAATAGTATGAAGGCAAACATTAAAACTGCTATAAAGATTGCAGGTGGCAATATCCACCACCACTCTCCAACAAGATAGGCTTCGTTATTTATGGCCCAGTATAGCATTGTTCCCCAATTGACCTGCTGTAGATTACCAACTCCAAGATACTCAACGAATGTAAGTCCCATGGTACCATACATGGCGGTAAAAAAGAAATTTGAAACGATTACAGGCATAATTGATTTAATTATTTGCCTGAATATAATGCTCATTTTTCTTTCACCTATTAGAATTGAAGAAAGAATGTAATCTCTCTTTGCAACTGACAGGGTAACAGATCTAAAAGTTCTAGCACCAAATGCCCAACCTGTCACCACAAGGATTAGGATTGTTGGAAAATAACCAAGATTCTGATGAATACCCAGAAAATACGCACCAAAGAGCATTATTAACAAAACTCCTGGAATTACCAAAAACACATTCACTATTGCATTTATTACTTCATTCGCACCCTTTGATGCAAATCCGGACAAAACTCCTACGAAAACGGATATCAATGTACCCAGTATACCCACGGAAAATCCAATGAGTAATGTTGGTGCAGCACCTCCTATTAATTGGGAAAATACGTCCTGACCATAACCCGTTGTACCAAGAAGATGGGAATAGGATGGAGGAATACTTTTCTTGAAAAGATATGCGTTTGGAGGGTATGGTGTATAAAAAATTCCAACAACAGCAAAAATGATGATAGAAAGCAATAGAAGAAAACCGGCTTTTGATTTGTTGTTTTGAAGAAGAACACCAAGTGGCTTAAATATCTTAAATATTATATCAAATGCTCTGTTTTCCCGTATTTTTGAAATCATTCCTTCTTTAGTCTTATTTTCCTGAATATTACTCACCCTCCTGCTTTATTCGTGGATCCAGGAAACCCAGTAGGATATCCACAATAAGATTACCCACAAGAACTGCAATTATAACCATTAAAAATATTCCCTGCAATAGAGGGTAATCGAGGTTATCTATGGCAGTGATCATATACATCCCTACACCAGGATACGAGAATATAGATTCCTCTATAATAACACCGCTTACAGACAACCCAATAGACATAGAAAATCCAGTTAAATTCGGTAGAAGTGCATTCCTATATGCAATGCTCTTTATCTGATAGTCCTTCATTCCAAGATTTTGGGAAAAACTGATATAGTCACTATTTACATTTGGAATTATGTTATTCCTCATACCAAGGACCCAACCTCCAAGGGATGTAAGAATTATAGTACCTACGGGGAGAACAGCGTGATACATCGTGCTAATTATAAATGGAATGTTAAATCCCATATTCACAGAATCAGAGTATGCACCGCCGATAGGAAATATCTTTCCGTATACTGAAAAAATATCCAGTAGTATAAATGCAAGAACAAAGGCAGGAAAAGCTGCCATGAACATAGAAAATAAATCAATTAACAAATCCTTTCCAGTATTCCTATTAATGCCTGCATATCTTCCAAGTCTGTTACCTATGAAGAATGAAATAGTTACAGCAGATATTACCAAAAATAAAGTCCATGGAAGCGCTTCAGCTAATATGGATGAAACTGGATCAGGATAAAAAGAGATTGAAATTCCAAGATTACCGTGAAATAAATCATTTAAATAAGAGAAATACTGTAAATAAATAGGTTTGTTCGTTGAAATTCCATATTCTGCCTCGAGCTGATGTAAGTATGCAATGTTTATTGTCCCTCCAGAATCTTTTAATAAATCTTCATAAACAATTTCTGCAGGGTCTCCAGGCATCAATCTTGGTAAAACAAAATTTAGAGTGAGAGCCCCAAAAAATACACTTACAAAAATTATAAGTCGTTTAATAATATATTTTACAGGTATAGCCGTTAAAATCACCATGGAAGGAAATGATTTTTAATCATTTCTCTTTTTCTGCCTCTTGTTAACTAATGTAACACCTGCGACTGCTGCAATTACGACTACTACTATTGCTACTCCTATGTATTCATAGGTTACAGTGGATGTTACCTTAACCGCTTTTGCACTGGTAAGCGGATATAGATGCAGAACAACAACTTCTGATGGATGGGGATACCATGGCATTGGGATCCAGAATGAATTGTTCTGGTTTGGCCATCCTCCTATGGTATTGTTCACGTATTCATACCAGTCTCCAGAGTATACAAGAGGAATTATAGGCATCTGGTTTAACATTACATTAACCATTTCATTTGTGTACTTATCCTGCAGAGTTAAGTTTCCTGTTAATGTATAGTTTGCATAAGCACTCATGAAATCGGTACCAGTAGCATTCCATCTTTCCTCATTTACGTAAGCAGTCTTCCCTATTGGTGTTACACTTCCCACCAGTCCACTGTAATCGTACCATGGATTTGGTCCTATACCAGATACCGTATCTACAGCCAGCTGATAATCACCGTCAGCTATATCACTTGCCAGATTACTTCCGGTAGGGGTTGTAGTTACTACATTTATGCCAATAGCCTTTAAATCTGCAGCAATTATGGTTATGTCTGTATCCCAGTCTGAATATCCTGCAACCGACATCAATGAAATAGTTGGCACAAGTGTTCCGTTGGAGTATTCAAGTTGTTTCTTACTGTTTAGTTTGAAGCCATGTTCTTCAAGCATTGACAAGGCTTTTGACGGATTGAATTGTGCGAGACTATTTGCTTGATTTAGGTTTGTTTTATTTAGATAGGAAAGCTGCTGCTGCAAAATGTTAGCTGCATTGGCAGGTTTCTCATATCCATACTCACCTATCTGACAGATTGCCGTTCTATTTATTGCTAAGGATAGTGCCTGTCTTACATAACTCTCGTTTAAAAATGGCATCAGATCATTAACCATCATAGTAACAGGCTGTCCTGCCGGATACCAGTAATGATTTGTTTTCGGATTATTTTGAACAAATAAAGATGTAACATTAGGTTCAAAAACTGATGCCCACTGAACTTTTCCCTCTGCAAGAGCTAGACTCAATGCACTATTGCTGGTATAATCGTTATATACCAATCTATCTATTTTCGGTAAACCTTTCTGCCAGTAATGTGGATTTTTAACAAGAACTACTTTTTGCGGGCTGAAACTGGAAAGTACGTATGGTCCTGTGCCTATGGGATCTGTTACAACTGCGCTTTGGGGATCTGGGACTCCATTACTGCCTGTCTGTTGTTCCCATGATTGGTTTGTAGGCATTATAGCCTGACAGCCAATGTAAAAGAGGTAGTTTGTCTGCGGTGTGTAAAATTTAAATGAAACCTTGTAGAGACCTTGTGCACTTATATTTTCTATTGCCCCCCAAGCATTAATAGCTTTCTTTTGAATGTTAAAAGTATAAACAACATCATACGAATTAAATGGCTGACCATTAGAAAAGGTTACATTCTGTCTTAATGTCATATTCAAATACAAACCACTTTTACTGAACGAATACCCAGTTGCAAGCCATGGAATAACAGTTCCATTATATGTATTAACCTGCAATAAGGGCTCATATATCATCCCCATTATACCTGTGGGCTCTGTCCATATATTATATGGATTAAAATTATCTACAAACTCTGGCGTTGCACCTGGTGACAGATAAAGCGTACTGTTGTTTCCATTTGCACTCGAACTATCTGCTGTTCTGGCAACTAAAGTAGTAGAGTTTCCGCCACTTACAAAAGAAAATACTGAAAGACCTGATAGCACCATAAGGGAACTTAACGCAAGTGCAATCAATATTCTTCTTCTCCTATAATTAGTGTTCATAATGCTAGCAAGTTGTAATTCTATATTTAAATTTAATCAGTTTGATCTTACTAACTTCTTAAGTAAAACTTGGAAATCCTTTATTTGAGCGAGTTTTATCAATGTTTATAACATTTGAAAATAATTCTAATATTTAAACTCTTTTTTTATATGACATTATAAATTTAACTAAATACGTGCACATATATACACCGTAAAAACGACCGAGAGTAAAATGAATAAAATTAAGTATAAAATAGGGATTGATTTGGAATGAAAATTAGAGTTTATAAAAGAGGAATTATACTCAGATTTGTAGTATTTTTTCTCATCATTATTTTCATTTCTCCCACAAACTTGATCCACTATCAGTCTACAAACCCCAAGGAAAGTTTCCCATCATTTCAATCTGATATTTCGGATGAAAAGATTAGTGATTATTTGTCCCATGTAAATTCCGGACTCAAGCCAAATACAACAAACATCGGAACGGTGAACTGTACTCTAGATTTATTTAGTAATAAGTTAATTAAGGGTAATTCTTCGCAGAGTAATAATGGGTTGATACCTACCTGTGCAGTTTATGACAATCTTGACAGAGAGATGTTTGTAACAAACTGCTGCACAGATAATATTTTGGGAATTAATTCAACAACAAATTTACCGGCCAACTGGTTTAATGTAGGCGATGCACCACAGGCCATAGCCTTTGACTATATGAATTCCGATCTATATGTTGCTAACAAGGGGTCATCTAATATAACTGTAATTAATACGGAAGAGAAAAGAGTTACCTCATCCATAAGTGTTGGGGGTGGGCCTGATTCTCTTGCTTATATTTCCTCAAAAAATTATCTGCTTGTTGCCAACTCATATGGAAATTCAATATCTGTAATTAATACCTCAACGAATCATGTAATGAATACAATATCGTCAAATTCGCCATCGGCCATAGTATATGATCCTTTAAACAGTATGATTTATGTTACCAACTATGCCAAAAATACTGTGACAGTTTATAATTTAGATCTCACAATAAGAACTATTATTGGTGTTGGGGATGGTCCTGCTAAACTCGCTCTCGATGACACAGGTCACAGTCTATTTGTTGTTAATGAAAGGTCAAATAATATGAGCGTAATTAGCACCATTTCAGATGAAATATCGAACACAGTAAAACTTGGCAACACTCCATTTGGAATTTCATATAATCCTGAAAATAAGTTAATTTATGTGGCGAACTTCTGCTCAGATAGTGTATATGCGATAAACACATCAACATATCTTATTAATAAAATAATCGCAGTTGGATTAAATCCTTACGGCGTAACATACAATCCAATAAATCATGAAGTATACGTTATGAATGAGTACACGGCTAATATATCTATCATAAATCCGCTAACTGAATCCGTAATTTATTCAATAGATACTGGTTCGGGTCCACAAGGTGGCACCTATGATTCGTATAATGGCTTTTATTATGTTTCTAACGCATTTTCAAACTTTATTTATGAGATAAATTCTGCTGGAAATAAGATATTAACCAAAATTGGAGTTGGTGTTGGGCCATCATCAATTACCTATGATGGATACAACAAGAATTTATATGTGACAAATTACGACTCTAATAATATTTCAGTGATCAATTCTTCTACGCAAAAAGATTATTTATCAATAAATGTCGGAATGGGACCATCTGCTGCTGCCTATGATCCAGTGAATCATGAACTTTACGTGGTAAATGAAAAATCTAATTCCCTTTCAGTTATCAGCTCCACTAATAATAAAGTCGTCTCGACGCTAAATGTTGGTAAAAGTCCACTTTCCGTCACATTCGATAAATCTAATGGATATATTTACACAGGTAACTTTGCTACTAACAATCTTTCAGTAATAAACCCATCTGACAATAATTTAATAGAAAACATCGGTGTTGGTTCTGGACCTCAGGGTGTTTTATTTTCACCATATAACGGCGATTTATATGTTATTAATTATATCTCAGGAACCCTGGATGTTTTAAGTTCAAAAACAAATAACATTATTAAATCTATTTATGTAGGATCTGGACCGGAAGGTATAAGCTATAATCCACAAAATAGCTATATTTATATTGCTGATGAGAACCAAAATATAGCTATAGTTGTAAATTCCACGAATAATGCAATAGTCGGAAGTGTTAAGGTTGGTAATTCTCCCTTCAGAATCGGATATGACAACTCTAACGGTTTCCTTTATGTTAGCAATCTTAGATCGGGTACAATCTCGGTAATTTCTACATTCTATTATTCAAATTACATTCCAAAAAAATCGGTTTCTAAATTAACAGAATACGATATTGTATTATTTACCTTGGTCGCTTTTGGAGTATTGGCTATAACTGCAATTGCAGCAGTTATTATTATTCGGAGAAAACAACAAAAACAAAATTAAAGGTGATATTTTTCCTTGAATTTGGTGTATTTGGATAGCAGATCACCGGTGATAGATCTGGAACTCTGTTCAATAGACACCACAAGATCTTCCTGGTTTATCTCTCTTATTTCATTGCTATCTATAACCTGAGAAAATACTTCTTCTGCCGCTCTCTTGCAGATGTATTTTATGTCAGCGCCTGTATATCCTTCTGAAATTCTTCCAAGCTCTTCATAGTCTATTGCATCTGATACCTTGAGTTCCCTTAGAAATGTTCTGAATAATTCTGATCTTGAAGCTTCGTCTGGTGGAGGGACGAAAATTTTTGTATCGAACCTTTCAGGGTTTAACATGGCATCATCAATATCCCACGGATTATTGGTAGCAGCTATTATCATGATTTGTCCATCTGATTCCTTCCTTAAATCTGTCATTTGACGTAGCATTTCGGGGACTCCTCTTTTCATGTATGACGAATTACTATTCGTTCTTCTTGTAGCCAGTGAATCGAATTCATCGAAGAAAATTATTACCGGTTTGTTGGCTATTGCTCCCTGAAAGAGGGATCTTATATTTTTCTCGAATTCACCAAATTTATTATCAAGAATATCTGAAGGGGTAATTGTCACCATTGGGTATTGCACCCTATTTGAAATTGCCTGAGCGATACTTGTTTTTCCTGTTCCGGGAGGACCAAAAAGGAGGATATTCCTTCCAGTAATGCCATACATTCTTGCTATTTCTTTATTCTCTCTAGCCTTGATTATCTGATTCATTACTATTTTTTTAACATCTGAAAGACCTGCAATATCATCAAAGGAAGTTGAAGCTATGGCGGGGCGGAGTCTTCTGAAATAGTCTGAAGAGTCATTTGCTATGATTACTTCCTTATATTTGGTTAATGAATTGCTTTTGGAAACATTTTCAGGCATTTCATTGGTAAGTTTGTCAATAATATTTACACATAGATCTGCCAGTTTTAGGAACTCGACTCTTTTAGCATTTTCTCTATTTTTGGAAGAATTTAATATCTCAGTGGCTAATAATTTTAGGTTCTCTATCTTTTTATTCTTAAGCTGATCTGATTTTATTATACTTTCTACCTTTTCCCTATACTTTTTCAGGCATTCTGCATCCTGACCGTTATTCATTTGTGTCGACCTTATCTAAATCTTTTAACTTTTCTCTTAGCCGCTTTTCCATTTCATCAACATTTATATCCTCTACCTTTTCCTTATCGTTTGCGTTCGTATTGTTACTCTTTTCCCTCCCGATAGAATCTAGTTCATAATTAAGATTTAAACCCACATCCTGGAGCAATCCACCAAAAAGATCACCAACGCGCTCACTTTCGTCAACTGCCTTATCCAGTTGAGATTCCATTTGGGACATCCATTGGGCATTAGCCTGGCCTTTTCCTATGGTCTTTACATAAGTCTTCATTGTGTCTGCAAAACTGTTCATCAATGCAGACTGGTCTTTCATCATGCCTATATCATCCACTATAAGAACAAATGATCTTATCTTCGAAGCCTGAACTCTTAGATTTTTAGCCTTTTCCTCAAAAGCCTGCTCTAAACTCTTATTTCCTATGGATCTCGCGGCTTCCTTTTGCGCATCATATTTTTGTGCCATCGAATCACATTTACCAGCATAGTCCTCTGCTTTCTTCTTAAGCAGCTTTATGTTCATCTGTGTTTCAACTTCAAGCTCTTCCTTAGATTTTCTGTTGAAAACGCTCAAATTATATCACCTCTGGATTTTCGTCCTCATCATCTTTCTCTTCACTATCCTTCTTGGGAATAGTTTTTTGAGGTTCATGAATAGTATTTTCATTACTAGCCACTTTAGAGGTAGATTTTTCAGTAATAGTTTCGAAATAAAGTTCAATATTATCCATATCTTCCATTATCCGTCCATGATCATTCATTTCTTCCTTTACTGTGTTTTGAAATTCCCTTATCATCTGACGATTCTTTAAGGTTTTATCCAGCTTCCTCATGAATTTTGAATCTTTTTCAGACATAAGTTCATTAATTGATTGGAGCATTGACATGAATTTATATTTTTCTTCCATGTGGTTATACTTTGCGATTTCAGCATTCAAAGAGTCTGTTGCCCTAATTTTCTTTATGTGATTCATATCGTCTGAATTATCTTTCATCCTGTTAATGAGGTCCTGAAGTTCTACAATATGTTCCCGGGATACATCCATAATAACATATAACTCCTGAAGACTTTTATTTAAAATCTTACTCCCCTTTTTTCCCAGGAATTTTTTGTCTCCATATGAAGACCACAATCCAACTAACTTTTTCATGAAACCCTCTGATTTGCTGGAATCTCCACGATAATATGCCAGACTTTCAATAAGTGACTGAAAATCATTATTTTTTTTCATAGAAATCATCAATTATTTGCAAATTCCTCCTTCCATTTGTAATATTTCTTACTCATTTCCTCATTTACTGCAGGTTTAATCTTGGATAATGCAACCTCAAAATCCTGCCTTGTAATTGGATTAATCCTGTAAGTAACCTTCTCAGAGCCAAGAATTACCTTATCCTTATCTTCCATTATCACCCTATTTGTTCTTCTAAGCATATTCCTTATTGCCTCTGCACACAAATAAAACAAATCTCGACCGGAGAAACCTTCGGTATTGGGCACTATATCGTCTATCGAGTCATCTACCCTGTATCCTTTGCCAGTAGTATGAATACTAATTATTTTCTTTCTGGTTTCCGCATCCGGTAATCCTATGAATATCCTTTTTTCAAATCTGGAAAGAATTGCCTGATCAAGTTCCCATGGAACATTAGTTGCTGCAACAGTCATTACAAAACTTTCATCTGTAGAAAATCCATCAAGCTGAGATAAAAATTGCTGGAGAACCGCACCCGCATTTTTGTTTCCGTCACCTCTCTGTCTCAGGAGAGATTCAATTTCGTCCAGAAAAACTACAGAAGGAGCTTTTTCCCTGGCAACTGTATAGAGTGAGGACACTATTCTCTCTGAATCACCAACATATCGAGAGATGAGTTCTGACACTGGCACATTAAAGAATGTTGCATCAATATTTGAACTGATTGCCTTTGCAATAGTCGTTTTACCAGTTCCAGGAGGTCCAAACAGCAAAATATTTCTAAGGTTTGGAACCTTAACATCAAGATCGGGTTGAGCCATTGCAAAAAAAACAGCTTCTTTGATAATTTCCTTTTGATCTTCCAATCCACCGATTTCCGACCACTTTACATTTGACTCACTTATGAGAGACATGATTCTACTTCTAAATTCCTTTTCCATCTGACCAATGAGTCCATTACTAGTCTTTTTACTATCCTGCTTACTTTCATGTTTTTTCAAAGTTTTAGGATTATTATTCAAGATCTCAGTTTTTCTTTTATCCCAGGATTTTATGAGAGCATCATAGGATGGATTGTTGCCATCAAGTTTCTTTAACATATGAAGGTTGTTGATAATCTTCTCGCATAATATGATACTGTCCCTGATATTTCCCTTTTCCTCCATACTGGTTTCAATTTTTATATCGTCAGCAATAAGCTTTTTCAATCCACCAATCTGCAGGTAATCTGAATCCAATAAATTCACTCTCCCTTCACATCACTCTCTGTATTCTCGTCATTATCTTCTTCTGTCTCTGTCTTTTTGACCTTGCCTGGTTTTAGTGAATTATCATTTCTATCCATTTCCTTAAACATCTCCATGTATTTACTTCCCATAACAGATGCACCCTGATCATCTTCTATTTGCAGGTCTCTTACTGTATTCAAGAGATCATCGGTTTTCTGTAGTGCTACCTTATTCTTTGTCTTTGACTGAAGTATGTTGGTTTTAATGGCGTTAGAATTGGTTTTCGAAATAATATTATCCACGCTGCTTGGTGAAACCGAAGTTTTAGATTCCTTTACCTCCTGCATTAACTCAATTTTCTTAGTGTGGTTCAATATCTGATTTTCGTTGGTATGGATCTTTCTTTCCAATAGTTCAAGCTCCTGAGCAATTTGAACTCTTTTGGATCCAGAAGCTTTACTACCCTCTTTCATTAAAGAATTAAACTTTTCCTGTTTTCTCTCATTATCTTTTTCTATAAGGGAAATCTCTGTTCTAGTCTGCTGAATAAGGCTCTCAATTTCATCTGGTGAAAGGCTTTCAAGGCCTTTCGGCTTTCTGCTATTAAATAAAGGCATATGATCATCAAATCAATTTAAATTAGAATAAAAGGTTTTCCTTTGTTTAATTGAAAAGGGAAATCTTCAATAGTTGAACAATTTGTTTAAATTTTTTTTATCCTTTCATGTAGCCTACAATAAAGCCCACGATAAACAAGATGAGTGATATAGAAATTGCACCTATATTGGAAAATGGAATTATCTTGTTTATATTTGTTATTATATACTCTATGTGAGACTTTACATCGTCATAAAAGGTTGACAGTGAAGCTTTAGGCAATACTGAAAAGTTGATGTATTCAGAAAGGAACACCGCGATCACTATAAGGATCACAGACCAAACACCTTTCTTTATACCCAGTCCAAAAAGCAATCCATCTATGAATATTAATGCAAGCTCAACTAACGGATTGCTTAGAACTGACGAAACAGTAATGGACCCTGTTGAATTTGTTGCTGTCATACTGACAACAGTAAGTATCCCCATTAAATCCATAATAGTATATATTGTCAGACCTTAAATAATTTTGTATAAAGTCAGAAATTAAAATAAAAGTGAAAATATATTAATATATCTACTCTATCTTAACGGTTTTTAACCCTTTAATTGGTGCTCTTACGTAAAGAACCCCTGAGGTATATTTTGCTGATATGGCCGCATCATGGTCAAGTTCAACTGGAAGCCTAACTGATTTCCAAATTTTATCTGGTCTCTGATCAAGCAACATGTTTACATTCTCTGGAGACTTTCTTGATGCGGATATCTCAATAGACATCTTACTTGATGTTACCTTAATATCTTTTTTATCAAATCCTGGCATGTCAGCTTCAATCACGATTTCTCCATTATCCTCATACATCCTTACTGGAGGGTATAGATAAGTTAGAACTTCCTTAGCTCTATCATTTACGTTCTTCATAAATTCATCAGCCATAAATTTCAACGGTCCATATATTGTTGTCATACGCTAAATATTTCAATAACTTATTTAAAGCTTTATTAGAGAAAATATACACAGAAACAGTTAATAATTTTTAATTTCAAGTGAAGTGAAAAGATAATTATGATTTATTGCATTATCTGACGTGCATAAGAGCGAATTTATTACTGTTATAATAAGGGCCTACAACAGAAAAGATTTCCTTATAAAGGCAGTTGATAGTGCGCTTAACCAAACCCTTAGGGCTTCAGATTATGAGGTAATTGTTGTTAAGAACTGGAAAGATGAAATTATCGATAACTACCTAAGTTCAAAAAGTATAAAGGTGATCTTTAAGGATGGTATAGCAGGGTCACTTATTGTGGAGGGTTTAAAAGCTTCAGCTGGAAACGTTATATGTTTTCTGGACGATGATGACCAATTTATGAATATGAAATTAGAAACAGTCTATAGGAAATTCTATGAAAATAAAGAGCTCACATATTACCATAATGGTATTTCAGCCATAAAGGAAGATGGTAGCCCGGCAAATTTCAAACATGATTCCATAGATTTTGGAATGTCAAATATTTCAATTAAAAAACTTGCATTAAATGAGAACATAATTGAAAAAATATCATTCTTTCAGGATCCAATAGTGTTTTCACTTGCTCTAAATTATGGTGGAAAGTTAATTGATGATAAAACTCCACTTACTTTTTATCTTCTTCATTCAAGTACTTCAAATTTTGAAAATATGAGTTTTGAGGAGTATAAAATGAAATCTTATAAGGCTTATCAAAACTATCTTAAAAACGCAGAAATGGTACTTTCACTGCTTGAAAAAAGAAAGGCCAGGCGATATATGGCAGCAATGATATGCGATTTAAAGATGGGTAGATTTCAATTTAATCCTGAGATCAGACCTGATCACGTGTTTACATTCATAACGTGTAAATATATACCGTTAAGCAGAAGATGGATACAATTCAAATCCTATATTGCATTGAAATATTTCCCCAGGAGATTCAGACCAGTAATTTTAAGAAAAAGAGAACACCAATTTAACCTTGATAAAAACAAAAACAATTAGAACCAGAATACTAAATTTTTTCCATCAGGTCTTCTATGTTAATATTCGATATTAAATGGTCTATATCTTGATAATAGTTGCCTCTTTTATTTTTCTCCCTTTGATGAAATCTCTCTATAATGGGCTCTATAAGCTTCTCTCTTAGTTCTGATTCCAGAACCCACTTCAACCCAAAATCAAGCCTCTTTTTTCCTAGTTGATCAGAACCCTCAAGGTATTTTCTATGTCGGTTAATGGCGGCAAAAAGTTCTTTATAACTTTCTAGGTTTGTATTTGTGGAACCTACAACCTCCCTTGGAAAGCTTCGATTCTCATCGAGTGATAGGGTCTCCTCGATGTCTTTCATTGCAAAATAGGATCCGTCTCTATCCATCTTATTTATATCAAATATATCAGCTATTTCCATAATTCCAGCCTTAATAGCCTGTACCTGATCTCCGAGTCCAGGAGCCAGTATAAGAATAGTTGTATCAGCTAGATTCATTATGTCCAGATCGGCTTGGCCAGCTCCCACAGTTTCTATAATTATATAATCAAAACCTGATGCATCAAGAATACTCACTGAACCAAGAGCCGAATCGGCAAGTCCCCCCTTTGTCCCCCTATTTGCAAGACTCCTCATATAGATTTTATTTTCCCAGAGTTGTTCCTGCATCCTGATTCTATTTCCAAGCAATGAGCCACCAGTGTACGGACTGGATGCGTCTATGGCCAAAACCGCAACAGATTTCCCAGAATTCTTTATTAGCGAGGATAAATTTCCTATAAGAGTACTTTTTCCTATTCCTGGAGGACCAGTGATCCCAACTACCTGAGAGTGTCCTGTGTAGGGATAAAGCTTAGTAAGAAGTTCCTTTTTGAGGATCATATTTGCACCCTCAACCAGTGAAATGGATCTTGCTATCGCCTGCTTATCTCCTTCCCTAATCCTTCTGATCAGATCGTCTATATCCGTGAAATCACCTGATCTTTCGCTCCCTTGCTTCACTGGCTCTTTTTGTTACATGATCTATGATGACAGATAGGGGCGTTCCGGGGCCGTAGTTACCAGTTATACCCATCTTTTCGAGTTCAGGCTTATCTTCGTCTGGAATGGTTCCCCCACCAACGAGGGCTATGTCGTCTATATTCCTTGATTTCATTATTTCAGCAACCTTTTTGAAAACGGTCATATGGGCACCATTCAATAAACTTAGGGCAACCACATCCACATCCTCATTCACAGCTGTATCTATTACCTCCTCTGGCGTTGGAAGAAGTCCAGCATACAGTACCTCCATCCCAGCATCTCTGAATGCCCTTGCTAGAACAAGTATTCCTCTGTCATGTCCATCAATCCCGGGTTTTGCAAGCAGAACTTTTATGGGTTTGTCCTTAAACAATGACTGGTTCTTTCCATCCACCATATATTTCCCTCCCAACATTTGATATTTCTTCGATTGTGGCGTACTCCTTAGCAGCCTCTATAAGATAAGGCATGATATTTTTGTTTTCATCCTTGAATGCATTCCTCAATTCTTCCAGTGCCTTTCTTACCTCATCCTCATTTCTTAGTTCCTTAACTTTTTTTAGTCTCGCAAGTTGGATCTTTTCGGCTTCCCTTGATATCTTTAGAATATTGATTGGCTTTTCATTTTCCTCAACATATTTATTAACACCGACCATTATTTCTTCTCCAGATTCGAGTCTTTTTTGCCTTCTATAAGAGGTTGCAGCTATCTCTCTTTGAATATAACCATTTTTGACTGCATTAAGGATACCGCCCATAGACTCTATCTTATCAAAGTACCTGTAGGCTTCCTCTTCTACCTTATTGGTTAAGGCTTCCATATAATAAGATCCAGCTAGAGGATCTATTGTATCAGTTATTCCAGTTTCTTCGGCTAAAATCTGTTGGGTTCTAAGAGCTATCTTCACTGCATCCTCAGATGGTAGTGCCATGGCTTCATCATAAGAATTTGTATGTAAACTTTGTGTACCCCCAAGCACTGCTGCCATAGCCTCTACAGTTGTCCTTATGATGTTATTGAGGGGCTGCTGCCAGGTTAATGTATATCCTGAAGTTTGAGTGTGAAAACGAAGCATCTGAGCACGTGGATCTGTTACTCCAAACTTCTCTTTTAGTACTGTTGCCCATATTCTCCTGGCTGCTCTCATTTTTGCTATTTCCTCAAAGAAGTTAATTGAAGAATTAAAGAAAAAGGACAATCTTGGAGCAAATTTATTCGGATCGAGACCTGCCTTTATACCCATGTCAACGTAATAAAAACCATCTGCAAGTGTGAATGCAAGTTCCTGGACGGCACTTGCCCCCGCTTCCCTTATATGATAACCAGAAATGCTTATATAATTCCACTTTGGGGCATTTTCAGTGCAGTAAATCATCATATCCCTTATAATTCTCAAGTGGGCTTCAGGTGGATAAATCCATTCCTTTTGTGCTATGTATTCTTTAAGTATATCAGCCTGTACTGTTCCACCTATTTTATCAAGACTAATTCCTTTTTTTTGAGCTATTGCAAAATACATAGCAGTAAGAACTGCCGCAGGGGCATTTATGGTCATCGATGTTGTTACTTTCGAAAGATCTATTCCATCAAATACAACTTCCATATCTTTCAGTGAAGTTACATTTACGCCGCATTTTCCAATCTCACCCTCTGACCTAACATTATCGCAATCGTATCCATAAAGAGTAGGCATATCAAAAGCTATACTAAGTCCCGTTTCCCCATGTGAAATGAGATATTTTAGTCTGGAATTCGTATCTTCCGGTGTTCCAAATCCTGAAAACATCCTCATGGTCCAGTATTTTCCACGATACATATTAGGGTAGACTCCTCTGGTAAAGGGATATTCTCCCGGAAAGCCCAGTAAGTATTCCTCATTCTGTGGAACGTCTTCTTTTGTGTAAAGGTCTTTTATATTTATATTAGACGAATTAACATATTTCTTCTCCTTATATTTAGTCTTCTTGTTCCAGGGTTCTAACGTATAATCTCTCCATTTTTTTTCCTTTGAACTTTGATTCCTGCTGTTTCTCTCAACAGCTTCATTTAATTTTCTTTTATAGAAGTCATTTGTCTGGGTCATAATAAGTTAATTTAATTAATGGATATATGCTTTAACATAATTTAAAACGGAATTGATTATTTTTTGTGCATTCTTAGATGCGCTTTCAATTTAATTAAATTACGATATTAACTTTCTGCAAACCCAATCCTGTGGCCTTTTCGCAGCAACATGTATAGAATCGGCGAGGTTTGAGTATATTAGCTGTTCTTCCCGTTCATTATGCTGAGTAAGTATTCGAAATAATTCATCAAAATATTTCTCTATTTTTTGAAATCTTTTCGTTTCAATCTCCGAATTTATGAGATTAGTCAATCTCCACATCGCTGCATGTTCCGTCTCTAATCCTAAGATTTCATTCTTTAATTTCCCATTTTCTTTAAACATCTTAAAAATAAAAGTTTCCTCCTCAAAAATGTGATCCTTTAATTCTGTTTGAAAATCATTGTAGAGATCTAAATCCAAGGTACCTCCTTCTAAATCACCCATAATCTTTTTTAACCATAACCTTGATTGTTTATGTACATCTTTGGAGTAGTTTCCTGTATCCATATCTTTGAATCTTTATTACGTATTTATCGATTATCTAAATTGATTATAGTACATATAAGTTATCAATTTAAAATCGCTGCTAATGTTTATAATCGATAAATTTCTCTATAAATGAATTCATGTCGATTACAAAAAGTATACACCTCATCACTAGACTTGGTATTTTTACAAACAAAATATATTAGACTGGAAGATTGTAAAAATCCATTGGAAACTAAATAAAAGTACTTGCTTCAAAATTTATATAGGTTGGATGTGTTTTATAAAAACTTACTATTCATTAAAATTTATCCCAAAGTTCTTTGAATAATAACTTCTAACATTATTTTTAAAATTGTCAAAACTGTAATATTTAGCTGTTTCCAGGCCTTTATTTGAATACGCTTCTCTTTGATCAATAGCATTAACCACGGAATGACTGAGTTCTTCTGGGTCGATTTTGGATAAAATTGCACTATCTCGTGTGATTTCTCTAAATATTTCTATGTCTGAGGCAACTACAGGAAGACCAGTTGCAAAAGCCTCTATAACTGGAAAACCGAATCCTTCTGATGATGATGGAATTAGTAGGACATCACACGCGTTATAGATCATATTTAACTGTTCTTCATCTATATTTTGGAAGTTAATCGAGTCATTTAATTCCGGTCCAACTCTTACCAGATTGTAGTTGTTCCCAAGGAGTTTTAGGGTTTTCTGAACTACATTAAGATTTTTGTTCAACGCCGCGGTTGAAACGCTGAGAATTAATTTCTTATTAATAGGTAAATTGAGTTTTTTTCTTATGGATTCCTTTGATTCTGATAATTTTCTAAAATTTTGAGATACTGGATGATGTATAACCTGAATGTTTCCTTTGAATCCATACTTTTTAAGATCATTCATGACAACGTTAGAAATTGTTAATATATTGCCTGAATTCATAAAGGACAAAAAATTTTTAACCTTAATTTTCTCAATCTTCCCCGGTCCTTTATTTTTCAGAGGAAAAAGATCGTGAAATGTAACCACTTCTTGGACTTTAAGATCAAATTTCCTAATGCCTGGATTGGAATAGTGAAGTATCATATCATCGACCTGACTCTTTTTAAGGTATCTCTCACAATTTCTAAACGCCAATTTTGAGTATCTTTCATTAAGATAATAACCAGAAGTTATTCCTCCAGTCCTTATACCATTCATTATTGTTCCCCCATAATCACTCAATTTTTTGCTGTTGTCCTTTCTGAGGGAAATAAGTTCTGCCGAAAGTGCAATGGAGAGGTTTAATGCATATCTCCCAACCCCAGTTTTTATGGTAGAATCAGTAATAATTTTAATCATAGTATCACTTTACTTACCTAGATCACTTATGTTCATTTATAGATTAATCTTCCCTAAAACCTTTCATATCATTATTGTTAATAGAAAAAGGATATTACAACCCTTTTAGTGGTAATATGCTAGTATTTGATTGTACAATATATTATCTATCTTTGCAATGGTTTTCTTTGACTACAAATTCTAAAAACGTTCTATTTTTTCCACAGCTTTCCTTATTGATTTTAGCATGGATCATCACTAAGAAATTGCATTTGAGTATCATACTTAAAAATGTTTAATAGAAGCATAATATATTGATTTTTTAAATGGACTCGTTACAAAGAGTCAGAAATCGATTTTTGTTCGGATATAATATGCTATATCTTGGATCTAATTATCTGTGGATTTCACTTGAATCACTTATACTTCCTACTCAAATAGGAGCGGTAGTTGATCCAAGTCAGGTGGGGTTTATACTGGGAATTACTGCATCTGTGGGGAATGCTCTTGGAATGATGGGAAATCTTTTGGCCGGAATACTCAGCGACAGATTGAGAAATGGAAAATCCTTGAGATACCCATACATAATCGCGGGAGTAGTTGTCGTAATTCTTACACTAATTTTAGAGCCATTTATATCTGGCTCCTTACCAGGAATTCTTTCGGGTTATATCCTGCTCCAGGCATTTTCAAACATGGCAATAGGGGCAACACAGCCAGTGTTGGCAGAAATTCAGAATAAGGATCAGAGAGGGACATCAGCTGGAATAAATGGACTTTTCTCCCTTATGGGAATAGGTCTTGGATTTGGGCTTACATCATACCTGATATCATCTCCATTTGTGAATTATGATTTTTACGCCATTGCCGCTGGTGTAGCAATCACTGGAACTGGAACATTACTTGCTTTACATGCCAGGAGAAACACTTTTTTATCCATCAATATGAACTATACCAGTATCTCCTTACCGCATATATCCAGCATAAGAAACTTCCCAATTAACTTGATAAAGTTTGGGAAACTAATTGCAGGAAGCTTTTTTGTCTTTTCTGGAATAACAGGGCTTACATACTTTGAATTGTACTTTTTCAAAGAGGTTCTTAATTTTTCAAATGCTGCGATTTATGTTGGAATTGCGGGAATAGTGGTCATCATTGTATCATCTGCTTCTGCAATGGTACTAGGTCATTTCTCAACCAGATTGGGGAGGTGGAATATTATAATAGCTGATGCAATTGCAGCATCGATCCCTACATTCATTATTCCTTATTTTAGATCTTTCTATATCTTCCTCATTCTGGGGTCAATAATTGGGGCAACCTATGGTACTTTTTATAGCGTTTCATTTGCCGTCGCAAGTGATCTAATACCTGAAAATGAGTCAGGGAAGTATATGTCATATTTCTATCTTTCAATTGCTGGAGCTTCCTCCTTTTCTCCTCTTATTTACGGAAGTGTACTCTTATTTTTTGGTCAAACCTCTTCCAAAGGGTTCACAGCGTTATTCACTCTTTCTGGAATTTTCTATTTGATAGGGGCAGCTATACTTTATTTAGCTCATAAAACTAAATAAATGATAATCCCATAAATTTGCTTAATAACGTGTATATCTAACAATTTTCTATTTCAAAGTGACAGATTTTATCATCTTTTAGTATCGGTCATTAACAATGAAATTAGAAAGTAAAAAATACTCCTAGTAAACAAAGAATAGAAGGTATAGATAAAACCAAAGCTATGGATCATTTTATACTTGTTATTTACCATTAACTTTGCAATTATGAATACTAAAAATGAAATAGATGTTGCAAATCTAAGGTGCGATAACAAATCGGTAGCATTCATTAGTAAAAAGCTTGCAATGAATAAAGAGAAAATTGAACGGATTATAACACAGTGGATTATCGATACAGATAATCTCATTAAAGAATCTGTATCTGGACATAAGGTGCAAAAAATCCCTGACCTAAACTCAGTAAGGGAAAAGATAATGGCTCATCCAAATGTTCTTCCATTAAAAGGGGAAGTTCTAGACTATGTAGCCCTAAATCATTCTAATCATCATGATCGTATAATGGATTGCATACGCTTTCATATCCTACGATCGCTTTAGGAAACAAAATAAAAAACTAAATTTTCAAGGGCGTAGTAAACGAGATTTCACACCTTATTACTATTAGTGATAGAATCAACAGCACTCCAGAAATCTAAATATAAGATACCTGTGTTAGGCATAAGGGTATTTGATACTAATTGGTAAAGGATAGGTAGGGAGCAGATTATTTAATTAAGTGGATACTAAATGCTTATGCTCCATTAACCTATTCCTTCTAACATTCATCACAAGGATTAATTTTTGAATCCCAGCCACAATTAAAGACTGTGATTCTAAAGTCATTTGCTTCAGTGAATTTTCCATAGCTCAAATGGAAGCAAAAATTGTCTCCAAAAAAAGAGTGCTTGTCTTTTCCGGGTTCGAAAGTCCACATATAGTTTAGATCACTAATCTGGAAGTTTAAGTTATCTACCTTCCTCTCCTTCGTATTCAGGCTCTTAAGTTTTTCTCGCATTCACTGCATCTTTATGCATCCTCGATTTCCTGGCTTAGTTAAGGTAGGCGTAATATCCTTTTTTAAAACGGTAACTAATTCCGAGAGCCTTAGGGTTATCCCTGCTCACGTGATACTCCATCTTCTCTATAATGTCAAGGAGTTCGTTCGGTGAGAGATCCGGTCACCCCTCTTTATTCTTCTTTTGAATGACATTGTAGTAGTTTATATGTACACTACTATTATAAACAACCGATATACTTGAGAGTTCGATTAAAAACCACGTTATTAAGGCAATTTTAACGTGCACTTACAGAACGAAATGACAGGAAATCTAACCCGATTCTGACGCCATATATTTCCGCCATATGTCACATAAGAAAAATTATATATATATGTTTACAATCATATTTCGGTAATGAAAAATGAATAAACAAAAAGATGACGAGATATGGGGAGAAAAGACACTGCATGAAGTATATGGGAAATTCAATGAGATAGGTTTTGTCACAGCATGTATGAAGTGCAAAAGCCAAAAAATTGCTTAATTACATCTTTAAATTTCTCTTCTTTTTTTGTTAGAGATGTTTAATGCTCCCTACTGTTGCAACTTGGACTTTTACAAATAAATGCAATCTTAAATGTATTTATTGTGCCAACAGGGGTAATCATATAAATTCTGTTGAAGAGTTGAGTACGCATCAGAAGTTCAAAGTTGCTGAAAGACTCTCTTCCTATAATATAAAGGAAATTGGGCTAACTGGTGGAGAGTTTTTTTTAGCAAAGGACTGGCAAGATATTCTTAAAAAATTGGGTGATCTTGACTTTGACATAAGTATTAACAGCAATGGAACGCTTTTCTCGGACAGAATAATAAAAGTCGTAGAAAAATACGCAGATAAGATAAGTAATATATCAGTGAGCCTGGATGGTTATAATGAAGAATTTCACGACCGAACGAGAGGAAAAGGCACCTTTGCTAAAACTATCTATAATTTAAGGAGTTTGAAAAATGAAAATATTAATTTTGATATAAATTGGAATTTAACATCCGATAATTATAAGCATTTGACTAAAATGATTGATTTGTGTAAAGATATTGGTGCTAAAGGTTTGACTATATCCACTCTGGAACCAATAGGTGCCGGGAAGTTACTGGATAGAAATTTGTTTATAACTTCATCTCAATTAGAAACTTTCACTCAAATGTTTTATAATATCTATAGGTCTCACGAGAAGAATTTTAACCTCTCTTTAAATTACCCATTTTCTTTTCTCGTTGACCCTAATGTATTAGTACCATTAATTCGAGAACAGAGAAAAACGTGGGAAAATAGACATAATTGTGGTATATTTTCGAATAGAATATTCATTGACCCGGCTGGAAATATACTACCCTGTAATTTTATTCAAGAACCGACAGATAATTTATTGAACACAGACTTAGAGTGCATTTGGGGTTCAAAAACTGCAATTGAATGGAGAAAAATAGTTCAAAACAGAAATAAATGTGAGGGATGTACCTATTCAGATATTTGCGTTGGATGTCCAGCTGTAGCCTTAGCCAGAACCGGTGATGTGGGGGCACGTGATCCTTTATGCAGTTCGACAAGGATATAAATAACTTAACCGGAAATAGTATATTCAAGTTTAATGAATTTAATCACTTTGGAGATTATCTGTATGTAATTCTCGGGCACGACTGTAATCTACGTTGTAAATACTGTTTTATGCCGAAAGATAGTACCGAATTGGATATACATGGGATTTACAAATTACTTGACCTCATCGTAAAAGAAAAGCATCACTTGAGTATAAGATTCTACGGTGGTGAACCAATTTTACATTTTGATAAAATTAAAAAAATTGTTGCATACACCAAAGAAATTGGATTGGATGCTGATTTTGCGTTGGCCACAAACGGAACCCTGTTAACAGATAAAATCGTAGATTTCATAAAGGCAGAAAACATTTCTGTAATGGTGTCCTTAGATGGAGACAAAGAAACAAATGACACCATGAGGGTGTTCTCTAATGGACACGGTTCTTATGATTTTATAGAGCCGAAGATTAGGCTTCTAGAAATTAAAAGCGTTAACTATCAAATCGCTGTTACTCTGGATGAACATAATATACATAATTTATTCCACACTATTGAATATTTGTTGAATCATTTTCGTGTTAAAACAGTAAATTTAAATTATCCATACTACTTAAAAAACATGAATTTAAAACAACTGACCGATACAATAATGGATGTAAATAAGAAGCTCATTGAAAAACATAGGTTAGTGACAGGCGAATTCTATGACAATTTTATAAAGCCAATTTTCGAAGGAAGAACATCATTATACTGTGGAGGATTCGACGGGCAAATTGTAATACATCCAAACGGAAATATATCCCCATGCATTGCACTTTCTGAGCCGCCTTATGCTGAACCAATAGGAGATGTTGATTCTCTTAAAACACTGTATCTATCCCCTGTTTTTTCAGATTGGATGGATCTTGTTACCAGGTATACGAAAGGCTCATGCATGGAATGTTCATATCTGAATATCTGTAGCTTGGGATGTCCGTACACCTCAATCTTGTCAGGAAAACCGGCCAGTCCAGATCCGCTTATTTGCCATCTTACCAAAAGAATAATGAAAGAAACTGGTATCTAAAATGGATAATGAAAGCCACGGTTTCTACTCGTTGTTTCTGTCATCTTCCGTTTCAACCATTGGCGATGGCATAAGAACATTAGTCATACCACTTGTGATCCTGTATGTGACAGGGTCTACTTTCCTGTTTGGATTGATTTATTCTGCAGAATTTCTGGTTTGGATTGTATCCACAGGAGTTAGTGGATATTTTATAGATAGAACAAATAGAGTGAAGGGACTCTTCTTTTCAGATTTTATTATGTTCCTCCTAATGTTTTCCGTTTCCCTGTCATATTTTTTTGCTTATACTTATTTTATGCTTTTTATTGTGGTTGCAGTAATAGGAACAAGTATAGGCGAAACTTTCTACAACCCTGCAAATTTTTCACTACTCCCAGACATAGTACACAAGGATCTTGACAAACGCAATGCACTTCTGTCTATGGGTATAAATGCATCAATGATCGGAGGATATGTAATAGCCGGACTGGGATTTTCTTCTATTTCTTGGGGTATATTACTGCTTATGGACGCAACTTCATTTCTACTTTCTGCGATAATCATATATATCGGCTTGAGGAAATACAGCAGTTTCGAAAAAATAGAAAAGATACGCTTTTGGAAAGAGACGAAAGAAACATTCGCATTCTTAAAAAGTCAAAAAATGATTTTTTACACGATTATTTTTGGATTTGCATTCAATTTCTTGACATCTGGCATGGCAATCATTATACCAACTATAGCCGTAGAAAACACATCTATAGGATCGGTTTCTCTTAGCATATTTTACATTTGTGAACTTGTTGGAATGCTTCTTGGCGGGTCCATAATAATTGGAAAGAGAAATGGGAAATTGCTAACTTATTTACTTGTCGGTTCGGTTGGAGAGGGGCTAGTCATGTCAATAATGGGTCTTTCTCTTCTCGCCGAAGGCATAATAATTGTTGTAATGGCCATAATTTTACTTATCAACGGCATTTTTTCTGAATTATTGAATATACCTTTGAGAGTATGGTACCAGAAACTTGTCCCTAGAGATAAAAGAGCTAAAGTGATAAACATAAAAGACCTGGTTCTAACAATACCGATGGTTATTGCATTTCCTTTGGTTGGATTTCTATTGGCTCACTACAATGAGTGGTTAACAATCTTTATTTTTGGTTTTTCAGCGATGATAATTTCCGTCATTGAATTTATTTTGCTCAAATCTATTTCGCTCCGCTCAGACATAGAACTTCAAAGTGATGCTTAATAACCTGAACCCCCGGGTTTTACCATCACGATACCTTATCCAGAACTTCGAGATGTGCTTGTTCGATGTGTAAGGCATGATGATCACAAATTCGATTACATCGATAACTTAGTTGTCGGGAAACACATTAGTGCTGACAGAATAAGATACATCAGCAAGGAATCAAAAAACCTTGATGAGACTGAGATAACTGGTTTAGATGATGAGGGATTATTTGGAGTATGCAAAGGATCATGAGATTGTCAATACCAAGGTATCCGTTTATTTAATTAAAAGGATAGGTAGGTATCCACTACCAAAGATGGTCTATTTATTATTGGTCTTATATACTCTAAATTCATGGTATATAAAACAACCTATCCTATCAGGGGGTAGTTTTAGAATATATTAATAGATAAATAAAAAAAAGATATTTTTGTTACCGATAGATCAGTGATTCTACTTACTAAAGATGCTTGTTGAATTGGATACTTGTTTTTAAGGCACCTTTCAATTCTCTAAAGAAAAGCTGCTTAACATATTTGTGTTCAGTTGGATCCAGCATCATCCCTATCAAGAAAAACACAAAGGAAGGCGGTGTGGGGGTAGTTGTACCAGTTTTTATAAGATCTTTCATTACAAATGCGAAACCCCAGTAAGAATCTATAAAGTTGAAAGTGTATTCCTTGTTATACAGTAGAATTCTATATTCGTTAAAATCTTGCCATTTTATGCTAAAAATCCCCGAGGTTTTCATTTTTACTTGCCCATCTCCCATAATTGCTTCAAGTCTCTCTATTTTACCTTCATCAAGAGCGATTTCCCTGATTATGTCGAGTGCATCCACAGTGAGAGACGTAGTAAGTGTCTCGATAGGTAACTTACCGCTACTACATAAACTAAGGATTAAAGCTTCACGCAATTTAAGTTTGTATAAGTGGCCAATGTAAGTTCTTAAAAATAAATTAGCCCAATCGGGTATGTCTTTTTTATTATATTCATTAAAGACTCTATCTAGTAAATCCCTGATCAAAAGAGGATCTGTCCCCTTATATTTCCACAGATCTCTTATAAAATCTAAATCGAGCTGAGTATTTTCTCTAATAGCAAACAACAGGCGTCCAGCCCCTTTTGATTTGATCTTAGATCCTTGCTTAATTAAAGATTCGAGCGGATTTTCTTCCGATTCATATCTTTTAAGGATAGTTGCTTCTTCCGGGTCTTTTTCTAAATAGAATCTTTCATAATAGATACAAGCTTCTATAACATCTGAAACGTCCGGTAAGTCGGATACATGGCTTCCCCCGAATAAATAAAAAGCTCTAAGCTTCTGTATACTTGAAAAGAGATCATCGCCCAAGTATAGTGTTACTTTTTTCACCATTGTACATTTTATATGCATATAATAACGTTTAGATACAGCAATATTAATATACAACTCTAATATTGTCATATATATGTTATCAAGAAAAGTTATGTTGTACATGTCAGATGAAGAGTACGCGATTATCTCTGAGAAAGCTAGGAAAATTGGAATTAGCACATCTAGGTATCTTGTTCTTTCAGCAGTTGGAAAAATCAGGAATTTTAACGATGAAAGTCAAAAAGTTGCCTAAACAGCTTGTGGAGAACGATATATGATTAACATCAGACCGTTAAAAGAACGTATATCATCATTACACCACGGACGCACTATCTGCGAGATAATTCGCAACGAACCAGATCAGGTAAGTGCGGAAGATTTTGTTGCCAAAGTTGTGACTTGGCTAAGTGTTGCAGAATCAAACGACAAGGAGGAATTAAAAAAATGATCTTAAATGAAGAAGGGAGGGGCTGCAACCCGCCCTTAATACAAGGTGACGAACCCTCAAATGTAAGTAGTGAGAAATCGTTTATTACATTTTCGACGACTGATATTGACAAGCATCAAACACAGGCTGCAAAGGCGGTTAACTACACCAGAAAAAGGTGGCGAATCTTTCCGTGCGATAGAACTAAGGCCCCGATAGTGGATCCTTCCCTTGGGTTTATCCATGGTGTCAAGGATGCAACAAGCGACACAAAAATTATCGCCAAGACCTGGTTCAGGTATCCTGACGCAGCAATTGGTTTTGCGATTCCGCCTGAATTAATTGTTATAGACTGTGACGTGAAAAAAGATGCGCAGAAGCGCCCGCTAGTAAGTAACGGATTACTCAAGCGCATAGGGCTGGAATCATTTCAGAAACTTATTCTTGGACTAAACATAACAGGGGACCATCTGCGTACTCTCTCGGTTAGGACCCAATCTGGCGGTACTCACTTTTATTTTCAAATGCCGGAAGGAATTCCATCATTCAATCACGTTGCTGCGTTGCCAGGTCTCGACCTGAAAGGATATGGTGGCTACGTAATTTTGCCGAATTCACAGGGCCAGTATGGCAGATACGAATTTTTGAATATGACCAAGATAAGACCTATTCCAGAGCCCTTTCTAAAATGGGTCATGAAATTCAGTGGAAAAACAAAAAGTGCTAGATCACCACTATTGCCAACTGGTACGGCCAAGATAGATCGCGATAAGATCGTGAAAATTTTACTATATTACTGGAAAAACGGAGACGGTAAACGAAACGAATTAACACTCGCAATTGCCGGCTTTCTCGCACATTCTGGAGGCACTGAGGCAGATGCCGTATTTGTAATTTCTGAACTCGCAAGAATCACAGGAAAGGGTGGAGACCACATTTCAGGGGCCAAGTACGCATTTAAAAAGAATGGACCAGTTAAAGGATTCCGGACCTTGGAGAAACTTATGGGGGAAATAAGCGATGGCAAACGATAGGACTAAAAAAGATGGAAAAGACCTAAGAGATGCAGTGAAAAATGACCAGGATAACAAAGAGAAACAAAAACTATACAAAACACGATTTTCTCACGGTGGCTGGCACTATTGTGAGTTCACCGACGAAAAGGGATCGTTGTTGTTTTTGAAATATAAGAACGGACAAACGGAAGTTGTGCCGGAAGTAAAAATTCCGGATCCTGATTCTGAAAATTCAGAAATCACTATATTGCCTGCTCCGCAGATAGCTCAAACAAAACGTGATCGGATACTAAAGGAAGATAGGTTCGAATCTGTTAAATTCCCTCCCGCTCCAGTTGAATATGAGAGCGAATATGCACTATATTGCGAAATAAAAGCATTTATTCACACTTTCATGGAATTGAAACCGGAGGATGAGATAATTCTTTCTCTATATGTAATGAAGGCTGCGATATTTGATGCGTTAAAGGATACATCTTTTCCTTTTATTCACATATTGGCGCCTTACGGTAAAGGAAAATCCAGACTGCTAACGACAACATGCGAGATAACGCCTTTTGGCTTTTATTCTATTGACATAAAATCAGCTGCTCTTAAGCGAATTTCTGACCTGTACGGTGCGCCTCTCTTCGTGGATGAAAAAGGGCAGATGGACAATGACTTAGCTGCCATACTCAACGGAAAATATAACGCGAACGCCTTAGTACTCAACGCAAATAATGAAATCCAGCAGGGATTCTCAGCTATAATAGGTTATAGAATCTTTGGGCCGTTGGTTCTTGCCGGGAGGACACCGTTCAGGGATGATGCCATCGAATCAAAGAGCTTTCAAATAAACATGGACTTTGAACTTGCCAGAGAAGATGTACCTAGGAAAATCAAAGGAAAAACGCTGGATCAATTTACCGGAGATGCCAGAAGAATCAGGGGCATGCTCCTTAATTTCAAGGTAAAATGGCACGATAAAATAAACGAAATCAAGGGAAGCAATTTTTTGAAATTGTATGAGTCTCATACAGAACCAAGGCTTTTTGAGGTTATTTCATTTTTTGAGGATCTTCTTGAGATCATACCTGAACTAAAATCGGAAATAGGGGACGTGCTTAAATCTCAGATACTAAGGAATGCACAGGTTGCAGCTGAAACTCCTAACGGGATTATCGCCAATGAAGTCCTGACGCTAATGGACTCTCCTGAGGCCACTGCTCAGTACAGTATAGGAGGAAGAAGCTATACCGGAATATATCTTAGCGCAATTTATGATGAAATTGGAAGGGATTACGCGAAACAGGCAGGGAAGATATTATCTGCATTAGGCCTAAAAACAGACAGACCGAGAATAACAAGGACTAGGAAAGGAAACGATGGTAACGATCAGGACTACACAAAACGTTACACTGTGGTAAAGATCCCTGATGAAAAAAAGATCAGTGAATTGAGATCGAGATATGACACTGAATTTGTTCTTGCCAAATTATCCAGTATAGAACAGGCTCAGCAGTCAATCTTGGACGATGAGGACGATGAGGACGATGAGAAAGGAAGCCCCCACACTCAAAGTAACAGCAAAAACGATATTAAAGCCAATAAATCAAAGCCTCAGCAATCAAAAAAGGAGAATGATCAGTTACCCCCCTTCCAAAATGATAGTCCTCTTCGTCCTCTTAGTCCAGACCTGCAAGGAGACCCTTTAAAACCCGACGTCCAGAATGAAAACTCTAATAATGACGAAAGGAACCTGAATCAAGAACCACTCCATGGATTACCTCTAACTAAAGAACAGGGAGAAGAATCGGTCAATTTATTACTAGAGCATGGAGTTCATCTTAACGCATCTGATACCGGCGTTTCCATCTACGGGGATAAATTCAACATAGCGATCCCGAGAGCATACTACCGCCAGAACAGTGAAACCGTCGATCGACTGATGAAAGATCTAGGGTTTACAAGGGGCAATAAAGGAAGCGAGGCAAATGTCTTTTTTAGCAGGCCACTGAAAGGAGGCGATCAACAGTGATCCTTCAGATGTCATGGAAGGATCTTCAGGGATCAACTGTAAGTGTAAATTACATAGGACCAAAGAACGCACCATACAAACTTACAGGAGAGTTTCAGAGAATCGCATTCAGTAGAATTATAATTGACGGGTTGAAGTCAGGAAGAACCCATAGAATACCACTTGATAAAGTGATATCTATAGCTGAGCTTGACTCAGATTTTAAGATCCTAAAATTTTTACAGGATGGCATAGGGGCGGCCTTATGCTCCAAAGAGGAAGTGATAGAGAATGAATGAACAGAGTATAGAAAGTTTGAAAAAAGTGGCTGACAGCATATTCCATCTTTATGGATGGGGACTGGAGGTCAAGCAAGGAACGGATGAGGAAATAGATGTGGAATACAAACAGGGAGTTGATGATGCTGGATTGCCAGGAGGCATATTCAGAATACTTCTTTCCGAGTTTGAAACAAGAGGATTATCCCTAACCATGATAAGCATAGAGGATGAGGAATCACTTTACCTGGTATTCAGGGAGATCTAAGGAGGTAATGAAAATGGAAAATGGAAAACTGAAAGTGGAAGAAAGAAAGGAAATAGTGATCTGCACGCTGCATGAAAACGATACAGGAAGAACGGGATCTTTAATTTTAGATCCGGAACTAAGACTCTTACATTGTGAGATTTGCAATTCTTACAGTTGTTTTCACATAGTTTATGCAATGAGAAATGAACAGATAAGGATTGAACGGAGCAGTGCTTTAAAGAGGATCTGCAAGGAGTGTTCAAATTACAACCTTCCAGGAGCGAAGTACTGTGATGAATGCGGATCAAAGATGGAGGTGGTTTCAGTTGAAAATGAGCAATAACGGAATAGAAACAATAAGAAGGATCCTGGACAACGGACTTACTTATTACATTATAAGGGTCATTGTATGGGCTGGAAACAAAATATTCAGAGATGAGGTGAACTAAAATGCAATCTGAAATCAAAACAAAATGTATAATAGTCAGGGAAGGGAAAACACCCTATCCCGTAGAGGCAGCGCCGGATCAGGATGGAATCATAAGAATGTATTGTGTTCTTGATTCTTCCATCAGCTGCACACATGCGAAATTTTCCTGGACACTTCCAGAGGTTCAGGAAATGGTACAGAGAATGTATGCAGAAATGAGGGAAACAAAGGAGGCGGTTCAATGATAACCCTTTCAGAATACATGCTTAGCCAGGATGACCAGGAAAAGGTTAGATCATTTATCGAGAGGCTGCAGAATAAGGAAGAAACACCCTTTAAGGCATGTCCCCTTTATGAAAGATGTGCAGCTCCCATATGCCCCATGGATCCCAATGCCAAACACAGATCATGGTATTCGAATGAGGATGTATGCAGCAGCTCCAAGTTTAAGGATCACAATGTTGTTGTAACTCAGAGGAAGATCTCAAAAAAAGGATCTGAGGGTTACTTTACATATGAGATGCTTAACCGGGATATTGTCGTAAAGAAGGGAATCCAGGGAATTGATCCTGACATACCAGGAAGTGTTGAACGAAAGGGACAAAATGTTATAGAATCGCTCTACAGGGAAAGGGAAGAATCATGGCTAAAAGGACATCCCGAGATTACCATGCAACAGAGAAGAAGGATGAAAGAGGAAGGCATGAAGAGATCCGATGCACTGAAACGATACAGGGAGATGATCTAAAATGGAAGCCATCTACTTTGATTCTTTCAAAATGATACCTTCAACTACTACCTTTGAAGGTATGCTTAACCTTTCCAGTGTAATTATATTACCTAATTTGAAGATGGTTAAAAACAGAGTGGTAAATCGCATATTCAATACAAGGACTATAATCAACAAAACAGATCACATGTTTCCTGGACCTGAAAGGGATCTTCCAGGAAGACCATGGGATAAGGAGCCAGGAATCGATGAACCATATCTGCCTGACGATCCAGGAGAAATACCCTCAGATCCATGGGATGATGAGGAAAGGGAGGGAGCTGCAGAATGATTAAGCTCTTTGTAACAGGCCTATTAATCATTCTGGTTTCATTCTTCCTGGACGTAAAGGGCATGTTGCCTGAATATCCTTTTATTCCATTGTTGCTTGGTGCATTGGGTTTTATTCTCATGGTTGCAGCTGCTGTTAGTTCCATATCCAGGAGAGGCAAACCATCCAGAAGGAAATAGATGGACCATGAAGATAGAGATCAGGTTAAGTGACATGGAGGAGCTGATCCTTGAATCACTAACCAAGAGGAGCAAGACAACCGAACAGATCCGTTACTACCTGGAAGGCAGGGGCATGGATGTACCCAGTTATAGTGTGTCCAGGGCCCTGATCAACATGACTAGAATGGGACTTGTAACCAGGGAAAGGGGATGCAGAGTTTACAGGTACAAACTGGCCATAGAGCATGCCGTTACGGATGAGGACTAAGCCGGGTCAGCCGTGCTATTATATTCCTGGAAACTTCCCAAATAAGGATATAATTTTTAAAAGTGTCATCTAAAAATGTCATTATGTTGCCTGAAATTGGGCATAGGGAAGCAATATCTCAAATATCCCTAGTATGGGGGTCCCCTCCCTTAATTAATTCAACGGGCGTATTACATAAGATGAAACCCGATCATTTCCCAAGGCTGAACCATAGGCTTTGTTATTGCTATATGGTCCTTCTCATAGAATGAGGGTATATTCAGAAATGATTGAGTACAGTAATTTTGTAATGTTAATCTGTATTCGCAGAATTACCGGAATATTCAGCATATCTGTAATGCGTAATCTCATGTTATATGTCATGTTACATTGGCATGACATTGTTATAAATCTCGTAAATTAAAGAATAAATTCAGTAAAATCACATGTGGTGGTGGCGGCGAACCCTATTATTAATTAACCATGACTCTTAGGGCTGATAGAATTGATACCAATCTGAATTAGCCATTACCATGGAATGACCCCCCCCTCCCCCTGGGCATATATAGATATAAAGGCGCTCTAAATTTTTGTTTTTTCTCTGGAAGAAGCCCTGATTCTTCCAGGTAAAGAGTAAAAATATAATGCATAACATGAACCATCGAAAGAACACCGAAAGGCACACCGAAAGGAAACCTGTATTTCCCGATACTTTCATCGAAAGCCTATATCACTGACATGTTACATGCATTTAAAAAGGATCTGAGTGAATTATAAGGATCTCATGGTAAGGATCCATGAGATCTTCTTGGCCATGATCTTAATATAAATTCATGATGCCTTAGGTATTATAATTAAAATGAATCCATCTACTTATTTTTTTAAAAATATTGCCTTCATCTACTTTGTTTGAAGAACTGCTAAAACTTCTTAATGTAATTATATTGTCTTAGTGTGAAAGGGCGATAAGATAAGGACTAAAATAAAGAATGAATCATAAAGAGAGTTTCATAACTATTTTACCAGATGGAAGAGTTGTAAAAACCTCATATCCCTGATTCATGTATTGCTCTATTTCTTTTTCACTAACGATCTTTTGCCTTGTTCCATTACCAGTCATATTTCCGAGAAGTCCTTTTTTAATTAGGTTTTGAAAGTCCTCATTGCTCATTTTATCTAAGTCTAGTTGGTCTATCTTGTCTTGAGTATATCCAAGGACCAGAGAAAGAATTTCAACCATAACACTTTTCTTAATATCTCCTTGCGATTTGCTATGTTCAACAGTCTCTATGAAGCTAAGGCATTTTGAATACTGCTCTCTTCCCTCGTCGACCTTTCCCTCCCTCTTTGTATATGTTTCCTCAATGTCTCCCTTATGCCCCATAATGAACTGACGCCATGGATGTGAAATAAGTCCTTTTGCCTCAGCGCTATCAAGGTTAGTCCCAAAGTATATTCTAAAAATATATGGTCTCCATTCAAAACCCGCCTTAGCGATTGTTTTCTTAATCCTTCTTAGAAGCAATGTAGTAAGTAAAAACCGATTCTTTTTCTCTGATGACTGCTTTTCTATAGGTAATATTACAGGGGATTTTGTCGTAAGTCTTTCGCCTGAAGTCATTCGTGCATCAAGGTATTCTTTAAGGTATTCAGATCCCTCCGGACCAAGAAACGTAAAATATGCGGTTCTAATTTTAGACAGCTCTGGCCTAACGCTTATTTGAACTGGCATGTGTTCGTAGACTATTTTTCCATCTTTGATCTTTAGATCTGGAATGTCTCCTATCGTTAGGCCATTGGTACCGTCTATATTCCCTAGGACTTCGGGTCTTAACCCTGTAAATGCCATAAGAGAAATCGAAACTCTCTCCCTTAAGGTTGCTATCCTCAGGACCTTAGCAATTTCATCTTTCGTAGGAATAACTTCCTTTTCTGCCTTCAGATTGCGGTTTTCATTAGTAATATTTATTCCTAATTTAACAGATGCGTTATTGAACTTAAGGTAGGATAAAACAGCTTTAAGACTTGTAGATATAGAAGATCCCATAGTACCTTTTTTCTCTAAATCCCTTATAACATCCGAAACTGCCCCTTTAAATTCGTCAAAGTTATCCCTCGCCATAGAAATAATAGAATCAGGATCGAGATTTAGATACTCCAACCACAGCCCAAAATTTCGAATATAAGTGTCAGAAGTGATTTGAGATCTTGCTTTCAGATTCGAATACCATCTTTCAACCTTCTTATTTTCCAGCAGTTTTCTATGTCTTGTTAATGGGTTCATGCTTGCATATCCATCTATGGTATAATAATTATTGTACCATCTCTGGTAGAGGATAGGTAGGGATTTGAACCCTAATAAATAAGATCTGCAGTCTTACGCATAACCTCTCTGCCACCTATCCATAAAATTCCGTAATAGAATATTGCATATTTACCTTTCTTTATAAGAACGGTTTCAAAATTATGGAAAATGAAATGATTATAATGTACTCATGTCGATAACGAATCTATATTTGACATCTGAATTAACTGTTCTTACATATGCCTCATTGACTTTTGACATGGGTATGAGTTCTATGTCAGAAACAATATTATGCTTATCACAATAATCTAACATTTCCTGAGTTTCTTCTATACCGCCTATATTTGATCCACTAATTGACCTTCTTCCATTGATAAGCGATCCCGCAGATATAACATGTTGAGATTCCTTTTCCGGTAATCCGACAAGAACTATGCTTCCATCAATTTTCAAAAGTGAAATATAAAGATTCATATCATGTGGCGCCGGGATTGTATCTATTATCAGATCCATCGACATCCTGTTTTTCTTCATTTCTTCTATATTTTTGGATATAATCACTTTATCTGCTCCAAGTCTCTTTGCCTCATCCTTTTTCTTCTCAGATGTCGTCATTACAACAACATTTGCACCCATTGATTTGGCTAACTTGACTGCCATATGACCAAGCCCTCCTAATCCTGCCACGCCTACTGTTTGACCGGCTTTCACATTCCAGTGTTTCAGTGGAGAATATGTTGTAATTCCTGCACACAATAGGGGAGCAGTGGCCGCAAAATCTAGTTTCTCAGAAACTTTAAGAACAAAATCCTCAACGACCACAATCTTATCGGAGTACCCACCATAGGTAACACCCCCACTTACTTTGTCCTTTGAACTGTAGGTAAATGTTGCACCATTTTCACAATACTGCTGTAGTCCACTCTTGCATGGTCCACATTGTCCACACGAATCAACCATGCAACCAACACCAACCCTATCTCCCTGCTTGAACTTTTTTACACCACTGCCAACATTTCTTACAATTCCAACTATCTCATGTCCAGGCACCATGGGGTATGAAGCTCCTCCCCAATCATTATTGACCTGATGAATGTCTGAATGACAAATTCCACAGTATTTTATGTCAATTAAGACATCTTTTTCACCAAGTTCTCTTCTCTCGAAGTTATATGGTGATAATTTTCCTCCTGCTTCTCCTGCTGCATATCCTTTTGCTTCCATACCTTCAAAATATCGAAATTACTTATAAACATTCTTTTAAGTCCTAATTAGGAAAGCTACTTTTCCATTACAATTCTATTATTAATAGCGAAAATTAAAAAAGTAATTTGGTTATATTAAATTACAAGCCACCGAAAACTCTCATCTTAATCTTCTTTGGCATGAGTTTTGCCAGCGTGATATATGTTCCAACGCTTCTCTCACCCCTTGCATGAATTCTGGAATGCAATTCATTATGCTTCATTAGCCATGGTTTTATCTGATTATCCCATACTTTCTGATATTGTTGTAGATCATTGTTTACAGTTGCGATAGCTGCTTCCTTTCCGGACCAAAATGCGCCCTGCAAACCCCCCGCCGTTGTGTTAAGGACTGCATTAACCATATCTCCCACCCAAAGCTGATTTTCTCTGACAACCTGATCAGAAGGTTTTGTCAGCGGGATCTGATGTGCCATTGTGTGAACTATTTCGCCATCAAGCTCTGGAAATTTTTCTGTAAATTTTTTTAGTACACTTTTTGGTGCCTCACCACTAAGAGGATAATAACAAACTCCAATTTTTCTGGTATTTTTTGAGTCAGCAAAATCCCAAAAATATCCACCTGGGGCAAGATCACTAAACCAGAGTATCATTTGAAAGTCCTTTCTTTCATCAAGCTCCCTTGTTTCCTCATATGCCACAAGCGCTTGTGTTTTCGTGAGTTTGGAACCTAGATTTGATTGTGGTCCAGCTGCCATAATAACGTTTTTTGCTGTTAAAATACCATCATTTGTTTTAATCTGATTCCCCTTAACTTCACTAACTGTTGTTTTCATCTTAATGTTAAGCTTTCCTGCAAAACCTGAGGAAAGGTATTTCTCGTATTTGGTGAAATCATAGACCATTCCTACTGGATGATCAAAGTTTAGATCAATTCTCTTACCTTTTTCCGTTCTGAATGACATATTATAAATGTTAGAAGCGACTATTTCTTTTGCTGTTGGCATGCCAATTTTTTTTACCCATTCCAGCGATACTGCTCCCGTAGACCTTACCGGTAAGCCTATCTCCTCCTTCTTATCAAGAATTACATAATCCCTCTTTTGATTTTTTAATATACAACCAGCTGACAGACCACCCGTGCCAGCACCTATGACTACGGTCTCATAATCAAAATCTTTATCCACTACCTTGTTATGCGAAATAGTTTAAAAAATTATCCTAACTTATTATCTATATGAATATATTATTTAGATAATTATGGGAAAAATGGAAAAATTTGTATAAAAATATATATCAAAGATCAAAATGTAGTTGAATATGCCTGATGAATCTTATTCACTGAAGAAGGCAATGGATTTCATTGAAAAGGAACCATCCATAGTTTTACCTTTTATATTTGGTTACATAATTTTGGCTGTGTTTGCTGTTTTAGTGGACGCCAGTGAGTTTGATATAACATCGGTTTATTTAAAGACCGCTCATCCACTTTATCATGTTGATTTATTTCTTGTGGACTTTATTGGGAATATAATAATTGATTTTTTCCTTGTTCTTGCTATATTCTGGCAAACTTTCTCAGTCTCAGATCTCGTTGATAAGGGCTCTTTTTCCATAAGGACATCACTTTCAGATTCTCTATCATCAAAGGGTGAAATATTTCTCATTGCCGCATTTATTTCATTTATTTCACTAGTTTTTGCCTATATCCCATTTGTGGGTGGTTACATTAGCGCACTCTTTACCATAGTGGCATATGTTTCAGTGATTCTTATTAATCTTAACAGGAAAGGTTTAATAAGAAACATGACAAGTATAATCTCAACGTTGAGTGATTATTACAGAAAAGAACCAACTTCCGCACTTTTCATCGGACTTTTAATGCTGGTGTATATAGTACCGGATTCATTGCTTGATATCCTTGTTGTATTTGTGCTTATAATTTACGGAAGTATAGTCTTAAAACTTCTCAACTAACAATATACAATTTAGAAAAATATTAAGATTATAATTGCATTGTAAGCTATGGAAAACATTGACGTAGTTGATCTGGAAAATCCAAAGGGTTGCAACCTTATACTAGGTTATTCACATTTCATAAAAACTGTGGAAGATCTGGAAGAAATCATAAAAACATACATCCCTAAAGCGTCCTATTCCATCACCTTTTCAGAGGCTTCCGGAGACAGACTGGTTAGATTTGAATCTAACGATCCTGAACTGGAAGAAACTGGCATCAAAAACATTTTAAATCTAAAATGCGGACACACATTCCTCATATTAATAAGAGATGCGTTTCCCATAACTGTTTTAAATGCCATAAAAAATTGCCAGGAAGTAGGCAGTGTCTTTGCTGCAACTGCTAATCCTATTTCTGCCATCGTATTCAGAGGTAAAAATGGTGGAGCTATTCTTGGAGTTATTGATGGATTTTCTCCCCTGGGAGTTGAAACAGAGGAAGATAAAAGAAAGAGAAGAGAATTTCTTAGGAATATAGGCTACAAAAGATAGGTCCGTGGTGTAAAGGATATCATATGGGCCTCCGGAGCCCATGATCCGGGTTCAATTCCCGGTGGACCTGCTATTCTATTACTTTGAGAAAAATTCATCCTCAACTGTTCTTTTCTCATAATAGATTGAATCTACTTTGTAGTTTTCCTTTACAAGAGCACTGTTAATTTCAGAAGTCTCAACCTTATTATCCGATGGTGTTGTAATTTCATATGCCTGGTTAATCCTCCTGACTGTTCCAAAGGTCTGAAGCAATCTTAAAAGATTATCGTCCGGGTTCAAAACTTTTACCCATATTTTACCAATATTCTTTGACATCGTTTCTATATCTATTGATTTTAGTAGCTGTCCATTTTCAAGATATACAAACTCGTCTGCCACTGACTGTACCTCCTTAAGTATGTGGGATGAAACTATGACCGTTTTACCACTATTTCTGGCTTCGAGCATTATATCTGTCACCATCTTTATGCCGAAAGGATCAAAACCATTGTACGGTTCATCCATTAGGATGTTATCCGGATCATGAAGAAGAGCCATTGTCAATCCAACTCTCCTTCTCTGCCCAAGTGACAGGTTTCTCATGGATTTTCTTGAAAATTCCTCCGAAAGACCAAATTTATTCATAAGACTCAATGCTCTTTCTCTTGCCTCTTTTATAGATAAATCATAGTATGAGCCAAAATGCATCATTTGGTTTATTATCTTCTCATCAGGATCAAGAAACGAGCCGTCTGGCATTAGACCTATTTTTTTGATGGACTTTTCCCTATCATTTACTATGTCATAACTATCTACAAGAATTCTGCCAGCTCCTGGCGTATGAACCCCGGACATCACGTTCAAAAGTGTAGTTTTCCCTGCGCCATTTGGACCAACAATTCCATATATCTTACCCTGTTCGAAAGTCTTAGTAATATTTTTTAATGTGATTATGTTCTTTTTGTATGAATAGAACACTCCACTTACATCTATCATTGGAATTGATAATTTCCAAGTCTATTTAAAATTTACCGAAACGACATATTAATGGAGCCTGGCATTATATAGTTTTTTAAAAAAGAGATAAGATGAATAGGGTTAAAGTTCTTTTTTCAGGTCTGAAAGTAATTCTTCATTAATTTCAGCACTTTCCTTATATATGGAGTGCCTGGTTACAACGAATGCGTTTTTTGTTTTCTTAAAGCTTTCAGCCTTCTTTTCATCAAATTTGAATTTCAAATACTGCAAAGTTGACTCAAGTGTTGCTGTAGATCTTCCTTCTTCAGGTATTCCCTTTAGTTCAGTATCTGCAAATACCAGGTAAACATTGTTTTCGATTCCTGTCAGTCTGGGCATCTCCTTTAATAATTTTTTCTCATCGCTGATTTCTATGAACATGGAAACGCTGAATTCTTTATCTCCTGGTATCAGTTCATTATAGGTTTTTAGAATATGATCTTTTTCTTTGGCATCGTGAACATTTTCAATAAGTATCATTTCATTGATTTGATTCAATACAGTATCCCTGTTTTCGAATAGATAACTGAAAGTTTTACTTGCGATTCTTCTGTGTCTTTTAACTGCTATAATTTTTTTTCTTTCTTCTGTTAAAATCTTTGAAAATTTTTCAGGGGGGATAATTTCCCCTTCAGTAATTTTTTGCATTCCAATCACTGGCTTTTCTTCATTTCGGCGAGAGTCTTTTCATATTTTGTTGCGTGTGATTTTTCGGCCTTCGATAGTATTTCAAACCAGTGGGCGATTTCGTCTAAATGCTCTTCTCTTGCATCCTTTGCAAAGCCGGGGTACATCTGACTGTATTCATATGTTTCTCCAGCTATGGCTGACTTTAGGTTTTGCTCGGTTGTTCCAATTGGCTCGTTGGTTACTGGGTCCCCTACGAGTGCCAGATATTTAAGATGACCGAAAGCATGTGCAGTCTCACCGTCTGCTGTTGATCTAAAAACCTGTGCTATTTCCTGCTGTCCCTCTTCGTCTGCCTTCAGGGCAAAATAAAGGTATCTTCTGTTAGCCTGACTTTCTCCAGCAAAACCTGCCTTCAAATTTTCTAAAGTCTTGGTATTTTTTAATTCCATTTTTCCACCGTTTTCTACATTGAGTTTACGTATATTTAATTTTCTTTAATTTACTATCAAATAATAATTAATATATATTAGCTCTTCCAGAAAGAGATAAAAATATTGCCAGATTGGATGGAACTGTATCTTCCTCTTCTAATTTATAATGAATTCTATTGAAATTTATTTCAAAAGGTTTTTTCATCCTTACTCCGATCGGATCATCCCCAAATATATTTGGAATTGCCTCACTCAGGGGTTCGAATGTTTTAAGTGAATCTATATCTATTTTTCTTACAATTAACCCAGTTTTTCCATGAAGGCTATATGGAAACCTGATCAGTCTATGAATATCAGTTGAAACGGGTTCATCAATTTCTACTGAATTTTTTTTAACATATTCACTTATAATTTTCTCAAGTAGATTTTCAATCATTTTTATGTTAGTGTTACTGTACTTTTCAATCCCCTGTTCCATATAGATTTGTCTGTACTTCCTCTTATCCTTTGCTGATATAGTCCTATCAAGCAACTGCTTTATCTTATCTTCCCCGACTCTGTCTACATATTCCGTTTTTTCCCCCTGTGCGATTTTGTTAAGTGTATCTATCAATTCGCTGTTTATATCTGATATCCAACCTTTTCCAGTAATGGGAGTTTTCGATGCTATGCCTAAAAAGGATTTGATTGATATGCCCTCTCCCCTGACAAGATTAGAAATCTCCCTTCTCTGATCAGAGTTCATCTGGTAAATTTTATCACTTTTTATATGAATGTGGTAACCCCTTGCCCCCGAAAAATAAATATTAAGACTCTCAGGATCTAAATCCAAATATCCAATAAGAAATTTATTCAAAAGCCTCAAGGTGTGATCTTTCACTTCCCTTAGAATCTGTTCATAGGACATTTGATCTGCACCCGGAATGTGGTCTGCGTCCAGATCAAATACATATTCTGCCCCATTCCACTCTTTTTCCTGCATTGACCTTTTATCAGGGTACTTGTAGTAAGCAACAGAGTGATAAAGATGTCTTGGAATGTTATCCATGAGAAAATTCTGTAGATCCAGTAAATCTTCAACTTTTCTATGTCTAATCATTGTTCCTTCGAATGGTATGAAACCGATTTCCCTTTTGTTTAACTGTTCTGTATATACCTGTTTATTCTGATAGTAATATTCCCTGAATTTTTTAGTCAAAAATTTTTTTTCGTCCAATAAACAGAAAGTGATACATATATTAATAAAATTTCCAATACGGGAAAATCATGTTCAGAAAACTAGTTGTCATTTCAATTATATTCCTGATGATTGCTTCAGGATTTACCGTCATATCTTTATCCAGCACTTCCTCTGTAGATAATGCAAAATATAATTACAAAAATCTAACAACTACTAACACAAGTCGCAGTGGTCTCGCATGGAATGTTAATGCCTCACCACAGCTTGCTATTTTAAAACAGAAACCACAGCTGGTAGGCCAGGGTTTTCCATATAATGTTTCTCAAATAAGACAAGCTTATAATCTAACCGGATTTTACCAAAACGATACATGTGGCCAGGGTTTTACAATTGCTATTGTTGATGCTTTCGGAGACCCATCCCTCAATTATGACCTTGAATCATTCAATTCCCTATATAATCTACCTACTGCGAACATATCCTACTACTATCCATATGGGTCACCTAAGAATCTTAATTCCAGCTGGTCCCTTGAAACCGCAACTGACGTTGAGTGGTTTCATGCGATAGCTCCAAGAGCACATATAGATCTAATCATAGTTCCAAATGCTGAAGTTGGATATCTTCAAGGTGGGGTAAACGATACAATAAATAATATCAGTAACGTCAATGGTCTAAGTATGAGCTGGGGAATTGCAGAGTCCTCTCTTTCTAATGGATTAATGTATACCTATAATCAAGCATTTCTTGAAGCAAACAAAAAGGACATTCACATATTTGCAGCATCGGGTGATCAGGGAGCCTATGATGCAACAAAAGCTTTGACAGTTAACTTTCCAGCCGGAGATCCATATGTAACATCAGTAGGCGGTACTACTTTAAATTATGCAGATGGAAAATATACACAGACATCATGGAGCGGAAGTGGTGGTGGTTACAGTACAGCCTTTTCAGCACCTAATTATCAGAATGCGACCGGTTTTCACGGACAATCCTTAGGGGTACCAGATATATCTGCAGTAGCTAATCCTAATGATGGTGGGGTGACTGTCTTTTCAAGGGGAAATGCTATAACGCTTGGAGGTACTAGCCTCGCAACACCGATTACTGCAGGTTCTTTTATACTAATAGATCAGGATCTTCATGGAAAACTTGGTTTCATAAATCCACTACTTTTTAACCTTTCAAGAACTAACCAGTACGGAAAGGCTATAATTCCTGCAGTAGGTGGGAGTAATGGCTATTACACAGCAACATACGGATGGAATCCGGTAACAGGCCTTGGGTCTATTAATGCTGGATTACTTGCAAAAGATATATCACAAATTTATTCATATTATGGCTACAGCGTGACATATGGCCAGATTAATACATCTTATGTAAACTTCAACACAGAAGTTTCGATGTCACCATTAACATCTGCTTCCAGCCAATACATCTCCTTCGCTGGGCTTACCATTGGTTCTTACGGTTCTACTATCAGAGCAGGACTGTGCCAGATAGGTAATTCAATATATGAATCATTCAAGGCTGGAAATTATATTTATTTAAGAAATTTGGGTACAGAAAAAATATTATCAAAAAAAGTAGTGGTTCAGCTCAAAGTGGATAAACTGACGATAACAGTAGGTAATACGACAAAGGATTTGCAGGTCTTTCCACAGTCAATTTATGGTACCAATGCCAGTTTTATATTTGAGTTCAGCAGTGGAGAAGGAAAGCCTCTCAACAGTGGAACTGCTTCTTCATCTGAAAATGTCTTCAACAATGGATATTTATCAGTAACTCAACCAGTTTCAGGTAAACCAATTTATCCTTTTAATGAAACTGCATGTTCTACTCTACAAATTAAAAATACCAGTAACTCCATAGAATTCTCTTATAATTCATCCAATCCTTCAGGATCATTTGAGAAAAATAGTGGCGCTTATCCATCCATAGAGTTAAATCAATCAAGTCCGATGTTTATATATATTTCCAATACTGGCGGTAACACTGTAACTCTTAATGGAAAAATAGAAAATTCCAGGACAATTCAGGTAAATTCTGGTGAATCCCTGAAAATAAGGTTTTACCGTCAACTAAAAATGACATTTCAGTTTGATATAGATTTACCATCCGTCAGCTCTTTGCATTTACATTTCTCTTATCCTGCAGACTCTAATTACAGCAACAACTTTACATCAATCATTGATTACACTTCCAATCTCAGATTAAACGATACTACTGGATTTTCATCACTAGGATCTTGTACCAATCTCACAACTAATTCAATGGGCTTTAGAACAAATACATCTCACTTTGCGAATTCTGATACTAAAGTTAGAGAACAGGAAATACCAGTCAATTTATCATTTGATATATCGCCTATTGGAGCCAAGTTAAGTCTGTCAAATGGATCAGAAATATTAGACCATAATGGAATAATAGTTTATTCGGTGATCCCTCAGTTTATTAATTTCACTATTAAATCCACAAAAAATGGATATAAAAACACATCAGGATTCCTGAGACTAAAACCAGGGTTCAATGTGACTTACCTTCCCTTCTCCTTAGGTGGAAATGGAAATGGCTATTACCTAAATGGAACAGTTGCAAACGGTTATTATGACGCGGAATACAGCATCACTATACCTATAGCTTCCGCAAAGATATCCTACAGTGATATTAATGCTTCTTCTGATAGATTTGGGTATTTTTCCATTTGGTTACCAACTGGAAAAGATCAGGTAACTACTGACGCTAGATATTTCTATTCAACAAAAACTAATTATACACTGGAACAGAATAAGGTAGATCAGCTTATATTGCTTCAGCCAAATATCAGCTCTCTCCTAGAATCCGCCCTATCAATAACTATTGATAGATTGATTCCGTTATTTTTCTTTACTTCATTTATCTCTTGGTCAATCTCTTTTTCGTCTTCAACCGTTTCTTACTATATAGTGGAATACCGTACATCAGGTCAATTAAGTTGGAACAAGGTCAGAATGTCCGGACATTCAAATAATATTGCATTCATAAATGGAATTTACCCAGATTCAAAATATTACTTTAAGGTAATAGCAGTGCTGGATGGCGGTGCTACTGTAAACTCTAATGTGCGAACAATTTCATATGAATCTCCAATATACCTTTTCCTTAACATATTAATTTATATGGGAATACTGTTCTACATTTATGCAATGATTTCATATTTCAGAGGAAGAAGGCGCAGAAAAAAATTAAAAGATTCCTTCCGTGAATGGTAATAATAAGATTTCTAAATATAATATAGAACTACTCATGTTCACATTTTTATTTATAATCAGATGCGGAGGGCCGGATTTGAACCGGCGAACCCCTGCAGGAATGGACCCTGAATCCATCGCCTTTGACCATGCTCGACAACCTCCGCAAAACAAAGTGTTATTGATCTGTAATACATAAAACATACTAAAGCTTGCTGGAAGGTGAGTGAAAAATATTTTTTAACATTGCCTGATTATAGATATTTTTCACATAATAAGTGTATTTCCGCAATTAACCTTTAAGAAAAAGATTGCAATAATTGATGAAATTAAGTCTAATGTTTTTCCATAGAAAATCCAAATTTTAAAATTTGATTAGGGAATTCAATATCAATCAAGTTTATAGATAACTTCTTTGAAGACTTCTAAAAATATTCCACTGAATGTCTCCATTTTCTTTAATTAGTAAATCATTAATATGTTAATAAAATTAGGGTGTATGTTTGAGTCCGTCTTTGAGAGGATTGGCAAAGGTGTATCAAAGAATAGCGGAAAAATTATTGTTATATGGATAGTTTTGATCGTGTTGATGGGTTATGGTGCGCTTCTAGTCTTTTCACACACTAGCTTCGATATTACCAGTGGGTTTGGTTCTAGTAAAACAATGTCTGGTAACGCCACTTCTGAAGTATCTAAATATTTTAGTCCATCTGCCGCAGGACAGTCTACCAACACATCAGAATTAATAATTGTTTCACAAAATATTACAACAACCACCTCTCAGGGAATGAATGCACTTATAAGTTTTCAAAGTGAAATGAATAAGTATCTGAAAACAACTAAAAATTATACAGGAACAGAAAACATTATTGTCACTGAGAGAGATACGCTACAAAACTACACTAACGGGATACTTAAATTGATTTCCGCCAACTATAATATTACAAAGAATATGAACGAACTTGGATCCGGAATAAACAAAACAAGCCCTATATTTTTGGGTCCGGAAGAGATCTATTTTCTGTCCTTAAATAACGCTTATATTAATGGAAGAAACGTGACTGAATCCGAATCCCTAGCATATAATACAGTGATTCAGGAGTTGCCCTCGAATAGTCCTGTATTCAATTTACAGAAAGCATACACCAACCTGTTCTCGAAATATGTGAATTCGACATTAACATCAAGCAATGTGAACCAATTAAATGCCATTATGCAGGTCGGCTCAGAACTTAGTCTTAAGGATTCATCTTTTAATGCATCCCTAAGTAGTTATGGTCTATACCCAATAGGTCAATTTATAATAGTTCACCAGAATCTAACCAGATACGTATCAAGCCCTTTAAGTGAGAATGTAAACCTTTCTATCCAACTTCTTAAGGAGGAATCGGGAAATTCCTTTTCTAAAATTAAGACTTTAATTGTTTCTACGGATAATACTTCAATAATTCAATTTGCCGGTATGGCATATAACCTCAGCCAGCCAGCAACTAAGCTACAGCTTGATTCAATAGCAAATCTTCTTTCAGTAAGGTCTAGTTTAAAAGATTTTGCAGGAAACCCACTATTTGAGGCGAATAAAAACTTCCTATCGACTTATCTTAGCTCAGTTATTAATTCAACCTCCGTAAAGGCGGTTGTAAACCAGTTTATGTCCTCTTATCCATTACAGGATTTGCCTCTGGTTCCGACACCGTATCTTTATCATAACTTTGTGGGCTATAATCACAGTACATCCATATTCATTTATACCTTTAAGGGGAATTATTCTGCTAGGGTTGGTAATAAAATTCAGTCCATTGCTAATAATGCCTCCTCCCTGTATAAAGGAAGCAAGTTTCTGGTAGCAGGATCAAATGAGCTCGCAAGTCAGTTATCAGGAGAGGTTACTTCTGGTTTAATAAAAGCACTGGGAGCTGGTATACTAATTTCGATTCTGATAGTTGGACTGTTCTTCCGGTCTGTAAAGGCTGCCTTTATACCCATACTCATGTTTATGGTTTCTACCGTAGTATCCCTTGGAATAGTAGGATATCTCTATACCTATGTTTTACACACTGAAGCCTCTTTCATAACGCCCACGCTATTATTGATATTTATCCTTGGGCTCAGTAGTGACTATACTGTCTACATAATGGCCAGATACAGATCAGAGCTTCGAAAGAAAACGGAAAGACCAACAGTTATGTCTGCAAGATGGGCTGGTCACGCTGTCTTTACTTCCGGTCTCACAGTGATCCTTTCTGAAGTTGTTCTCTGGCTTGCAAATATACCCTTTTTTAGCGATTCAGGCTTTGCTAACGCAATAGGCGTAACAATTACACTTTTAGTAGCCAATACACTACTACTTTCCATTCTTCACAGGTATGGAACAAAAATATTCAAGAAAACTGCTAATGGAGAATTTCATGAAGGTAGTCATAAACATCTACATGCAATCGGTCTTTTTTCAACGAAACACATTAAAGCAATGGTAGCTATCTTTGTGGTAGTATCAATACTTGGACTAACTGTTTATGAAGTTACGCCTTCGGGAATTGACATACTTAAACTATTACCTCAAAGTCCCGCAACATCTGCCATTCAGGTTGTTAATGATAGCTTTAATGGAGATTTCTTCGATAGAGATTTTGAAATCGTACAGCTCCCACAACCTTTGGTGTCAAATGGAGTTCTCAACACTGCAGAAATGTCGACTGTTCTTCAAATAGAAAACGCAACTATTAATACAAAAGGTATCTCAGAAGTACTTGGACCTGGAAGACCTTTTGGATACTACACCGGTTACGTTCCATCCAATGTTCCATCTGCAGCGGCTGCTACTTACATTAATCAGACAAATACTTTTATAAGTACCACAAACCCAAATTACGTCGAGATAGTATTTCAGACATACAATATAGGATGGGGCAATAAGGCAATTAACACTGTAACCAATCTCTATGGGAACATTAAAGCTGTACCTGATGCGAAAACGACATACAGTGTGGCGGTTGGTGGTTTAACACAGAGCTTATCAGATGCTTTGCACACAACACAGGTATCATTTTCTGAAATCCTTCCAATTCTGGCTATAACCATATTTTTAATACTGCTAATACAGCTCTCATCTGTCCTTACACCTCTCAGGCTAATTATAATGGTTATGGCAGTTGTACTCGCTTCCCTTTCCGTTTCCTATGTTATTTTCCACTATCTCCAGGGATTTCCAGTCGTTATATTCATGCCAGTGTTCGTTTTTATAACTTTACTTGCCGTAGGTCTCGATTATGACATATTTATGATCACAAGAGTGAGAGAGGAAGTAATGAAAGGATCCGGTCTCAGAGATGCTGTGGTAACCAGTGTCACTGAAAATGGAAGCGTGATCATGCTACTTGGAACATTACTATTTGTGACATTCGCAGCGCTTTATTTCAGTGCAATTCCACTCGTCCAGGAGATAGGTATTGGAGTTGGGCTAGGAGTGTTGATAGACACATTCATTAGCTGGCCATTCTTCATTCCAGCAATCATGACCATAATAAAGAAATATAACTGGTGGCCATCAAAACTTTCAGACAAACCATAAACATTTATTTTAAATAAATCTGATATAATTACCTAACTTTTACTTCTTTATAGTATCTAAATTAGGTTTTTCTAAAATACTGACTCGATGGAGAATAAATTTCTTCAATTTAATTTTCTCAAACTTGTTTTAACAGTATATCTGTCCTCGCTAATAACTATCAGGATAGATTATTGTTTTATCACTCGTTTTTGCATTAATTATTACGGTATTTAATTTATGTAAGAACATATAAAAAATTGATTAAAACTGATTATTAGAATATTATCCAAAAGTATTAGAATTTAAAAAAAATAATAGAATGGTATGGATTAAAATTAGTTCATTGTTTTAAGCTTGTCCTTTATTACCTGGTAATCTGGTTCCTTTCCAGGGTCTTCTGAAACCCATGCATATACTACCTTTCCAGTCTTATCAAGTATAAATACAGATCTTTTTGAAACATCCAGCTTTGGAAGACCTATAAAGTTCTTGTGGACTATACCATATTCAGTGATTACATGTTTTCCGTGATCACTGAGAAGATCAAAGTTTAGATTGTTTGTTTCTGCAAACTTCGCAAGTGAAAATGGAGTATCAACGCTAATTCCCAGGACCTTTGCCTTCATATCATTGAATGCCGCCATAGAGTCTCTGAATGCGCACATTTCCTTTGTGCAAACACCCGTAAATGCTCCTGGGAAGAATGCAAGAACTACGTTCCCTCCTCTAAACTCCGATAACTTTCTAACCTTGTTTTTTGCATCTGGCAATTCGAAATCTGGTGCCATATCTCCGACTTTTACTACCATTTTCTCACCAGTATGATATATGAGAATGATATTTAAGTTTAATATGAAAGCTATTTCATTATTATCAGGTGGAAAAGATTCATTTCTTTCCACAGTTATAGCTCAGGAACAGGGTCTAGAGGTAGTATGCTGTGTAACTGTCGAGCCTGTAAAGTATTCTGAAATGTTTCATGTGCCTAATTACAAAATTGCCAAATATGTAGCAAAATTGATTGGACTTGATACAGTTTTTATTAGCGAAACCAATTTCTATAAAGATTTACTAAGTCTTGCGGAAAAGTTAGGTGCAAGGGCAATAATTAGTGGGGCAATAGCATCAAATTTCCAGAAGACTAGAATAGAAAAGTTCTGTACTGAAAATAACCTTCTATCCTATTCACCGCTGTGGCTTATGGATCAGGAAAATGAATTAAGAAGCGTAATTCTTTCAGGGATAAGACCCATAATAGTGAGCGTTTCGGCGGAAGGCCTTGGACATGAAAATCTTGGGAAGGTGATTGACCAGGACATGATCTCTGAACTGATAAAACTGAGAAATAGTTTGAGAATCAACATTGCTGGAGAGGGGGGAGAATATGAATCTCTGGTCATTGGATTTAATAAAAAGATCCTCAAAATTCAAAAATTTGAAGATGTAATGGATGGTTCAATGGCATACAGAAAAATAGATAAAATAGAACTACAGGATTAAATCCTGTTTTCACTAACTTATTAAATTTTTACCCTCTCGACCTCTATGGCATCCCACGTTGGGTATTCTTCTATCTGGTAAATTTCATAATCAAGTTTTCCCTTAAGATCATCAACGATCCATGGTGCTATCTCAACTCTTCTCTTTATCTTATTTATCTGCATTTCATTTTTGGGAATTCCAATATTTAAAAGTGCCTCAGCCATCTCCTCCACAGGACCGCCCTGAATTATACCCCTAATTATGGTTCCATCCTTTGTAACTATGTCATATGGCTTTGCCACATTTTTTGCTCTCCTCTTAAGACGATTCTTGAGCTGAACTCCATCCTTAAAAGAAGCGGAGCAGTAGTGAACTGTAAAATCAGGATTTTCCTTCACCATATCTATGGCAAGTTTTTGTGAATCTTTCGCACCAGATTCTACATCATTTTTAATTTTGTAGTTCTTGCCAAGAAGATTTTCATAATTCGTTTCTGAGAATTCCAGTTCATTGAGATTAATAAAATCAAGGTCCATTTTCCTGCTGAAATCGATTAATGCTCTTGTGTCCTCAAACCTTCCTGGAAGACTTGGAACCTCGATACCAACACTCATTCCCATATCTCTGGACCATTTTATCCTGTCCTTGAAAATAGAACGGTCCATAACACGCCATATCTCCTCTGGAGGATGGAATCTTATTTCATCAAGACATGCCTTTGCTACAGTTTCTATAGCTTCCTTGGAACCGCTTATTGTGTATAAATGAATATGATGAGAATCTCCAAATTCCTCCTTCAAAATTTTGATATATTCAGCCGTTCGCTCATAGAACTTTAGTGGATCACCACCCGTGATTCCAGTACCGGTAGCCTGGATCATCTTTGCTTCAAAAATGGCATCTTTCATATTTGCAAGTGGCATTTCATCTGCAAACATCACGTCATTCATCTTTTTTTGTTCTGATAATGGGCAATAAAAACACTTCGCATCACATATCCCTGATACGAAAAGTACCATCTTTGCCCCCTTTGCACACATGGTGCAACCTAATGGTAAATGACCATTGTATACTGACTTCCCGGGAAGACTCTTCATTAAATCTCCATACTAGATGAATATTAAAACATTACATTTAATTCTATTATAACGATGAAATTATATGGTCAGATATCCTCCAGAGTTTTTTGTTCCATGTCAATGAGTGTAGACTCCAGCATTAGATTATTTTGAGAAAGCAACAATATCCGCATTATCCTCAGTAGCTGTGTATTGTTAGTACTTTCAGGCTCTATCAACATTTCATTTTCAGGTATCTCAATGCCTGCCTCCTGAAATGACTTTATGTAATTGAGCTTCTTAGTTGAAAATGACTTTCTGTAATTCCTTGGAAGATCTATATCGCAGAGTTCAAACTCCCTGATGAAAATTGGTCTCTGGAAGGTGTAATAAAGAAATGATAGGCATATATCTCCGTGATTTTCGTTATAGGTATCCTTTATTGCCTTTCCTATCTTGCGGTAAAGGGATACTGTTCCCTTCTGATTCAGTGAATAAACTTTTGCAGGTTTTATTTCCTTGACCTTTAGTGTTTCGGCGTCCACCATTGCGCTGAGATAACCTGCAAGAGTTAAACGGTGCAACTTTAAACCCACCTGATCCAGTTCTTTCTTAATTCCCGAAATTGACTGTTCATCTTTTTTGAGAATCTGAATTATCTGTCCTTGAATGGATTGATTCATCTTATCCCTCCTATCAACTTTTTTGTCTGGTCTAATACCAGGTCACATATTTCTTCCGAAGAACCTGTGAATTCCAGAGGGTTAGACATCTTTTCCAGCTCACTTTTTGAAAATAGACTTCCAAATTCAGATTTCATTAGAATCTCCTGAAGATTTTCAGATGATTCAAAGTACTTCATTGAAACTTCTCTTACCAGTTCATGAGATTCTGTTCTTCCTATGCCCTTTAGTGTGAGCTGTGTTGTCAGGTTTTCTGATATGCACAGGGGTGATGCCAGTAAATTATTTCTCATATTCTTCTCATTCACATACAGGTTTTTGATAATTTTGGATAACTTGTTTAGAATAAAATCTGTAAGAATACATGTATAAGGCATGGTGAACCTTTCCAGTGCACTGTTTGTAAGATCTCTTTCATGCCATGTGATTGCACCCTCTATCTCAGGTACTGCGAATGATCTTATTATTCTTGAAAGACTGCATACATTCTCTGACTCAATTGGGTTCCTTTTGCTTGGCATGGATGAGGAACCGACCTGGTTTGCCGATTCAAAATATTCCATTACTTCGAAAATCTCAGGTCTCTGAAGGTTTCTTATCTCTGTTCCAATTTTTTCACAGGTCATTGCAATGTTCCCCAGTATCTCAATGAATTCGACATATCTGTCCCTATCAACCAGCTGACCCGTGGCCAGTTCGTAATTAAGGCCAAGCGAGCGCATTGCGTCCTTATTGACATTCATTGCCTCCCTTCCCATTGACGCCCCAGTTCCAACCGGCCCCATTGCCTTACCTGTCAGTATTCTACCCTTAACTTCCATCAGCCTTTCAGTGTGCCTGTTGAACTCTGATAAATAGGTTGCCATCTTAAGACCGAATGTTATGGGACTTGCATGCTGGCCATGTGTTCTTCCTAGCATGGCCGTCTTTTTAAACTTTGATACCTTTTCCATAAGAGACTCTTGTATATCCTTAAGGTCCTCCATGAGGAATGTGTAGAACTCTTTCAATTGCAATGCCATTGCTGTATCAATCACATCATTTGAAGTGAGACCAAAATGAAGGAACTTAAATGCATGATTCGATTGCTCTTCTACCGTTCGAATGAATGCCATTATGTCGTGCTTTGTTTCTTTCTCTATCTCCCTCATTCTTGGCTCGTCAATACCTGACTTTAATACCATTTTAAGTGGCTCCAGGTTTGCTTCAGGTATGACGTGGTTTTTCATCTGAGCCTCAGCAACAGCAATTTCAACCTTCAACATGCATTTTAACCTGTAACTCTGCTCAAAAATAGATTTTACAGCTGGCCTTCCATAACGTTCTTCAATGGGAGAGATGGTCACAGGTCTGTTATATTGTTAGTAGTTAAAAATTTTCTTATTTGCCATCTCAGGTTATAGAACAAGTGTATTCAGAATTCTACTGCTAGTATTCCATTACTGTACTTATATAAATAATAAATTTGGACAATATAATAACCACTTACAAGCGTGAATTTTTCTGTTATATTCAGAATTCCTCCGCTATAATTATAGTTATATACTGTTTTATCAAGGGGAACTATTGTATTTGACTGGTTGCCTACCTGATAAACCTTAACATAGGTTGGTTCCGATATAACAAAATTAAATTTAATTTGTGATTTATTTGAAATATGAAAACTTGAAGTTGCATACATTCCGTAACTTTTAACAGTGCTCGAGTTTAACTGGGTATATGGAAATGAACTATTATAATTCCAGAAAATCTGATATTTTGGTATATTAGTTGTAAATTTACTGGAATTAAACTCAAATGTGTCATTGACTTTGTTGTGAGGAAAGAATATTGTCTCGTTGTTATATGCTATTCCTGTGGGATTTGATGTATTTAAATCATTATATGTGAGATCGTTTGTGTTTATCTCCTCTGCTACGAATGGTTCAAGTGTGTTAGTACTTCCAGCAACTGATGTTCCTGTCACTGGAGATCCAGCAATTACAGAATCCGTACTCATATCAATAACAGAAACATATGAAAGATTCATGTTAGGAGTGAGATATATCTCTATTTGCACTGAACTGTTGAACTGAGATATTACATAATTCTTTTCACTTTCAAATGTATAACTCATCTTCATAATCACGGGAAAGCTAGAATAAGTTGAATCACCATTGAGTGATATGATAACAGGATTGTTCAATTTATTTACAACATATTCTAAGTCAATTTGATCAACTGGAATTTTCTCAGTGACGCTCTGTACAATCATCAGATATTCATTATTGTAACTTGTATCATCCCGGGTTAACAAAATTTCCATTTTAGGAACCTCTGGATTTCCCTTAGGAGCATTTTGAAATAGGAAAAGACCAAGGGTTGTCATGAGTATCACTGTTATTGCAATTAGCAATAGCGTTCCTATAAGTTCTGAGACTGCCCTATCTTTCCTGTATCTTACCTGCTTCAATACCATGCAATTTATTGGTTACTTATAAAGATAATCTAATGCGACGTTAAATTTAATCATCGCTAGTTTTTTTCATTGAAATTTGAACCTTATGACTTCTTGGAAATTCTTTGGAAATTATTTCCTTAACATTTTTCTTTAGCTCTTCTGCATTTACCTGGAAACTTTCCTTTTTAAATCCATCTTCTGTGATAAGAATTTCCTTTCCGTGTTTCGTGAATGTTACTTTTCTATCCTTTTTGAAACTTAAAACTGTGAGTTTGTGATCTTCATCGATCTTGGAAAGAAAATTTAAAACGGTTCTTTCAGCTGCATTAATTGGAACCCATGACATAAATTTGAATTCCTTTAAACTCAATATCTTTTTCTTTTTTTAATGCTAAAGCGATCAAATATTTTTCCAAATAGAAAATTATAATATAAGACTCTTAATCTCATAATTCTGACAGGAAAGGATAATTTATTTAAGGATTGTGTTGAGAATTTAACTCAAATACTGATGCTATCTAGAAATATGACAAAGATAGATGAAATAAGGAGAGAAATGGACAAAATCCTCACTATCCTTGAAGAATCCGACAATGAAATGTTCAGGCTTATGTATAATCAAGAGGAATCGTTTGATCCTCAATTTATCAAAGAAATCGTAATTTCAGATATAAAACAGATACGAGATTCCAAAACCAGAGAACGTGCTTTATATTATATTAATCGGTTTCTTAAAAACCTCGGTGAACCACAAAACTCCAAAATTAATGACATTAACCTAAGTAGATGGAAACTGTATGGAGATATTATAACTGACAGTTTATGGATTTTTAAGAAAAGGGACAGCAGTGGCCCTCATAATGCTTCATACTGGGGAAATTTTGTACCCCAAATTCCATATCAACTTCTCAGAAGGTACACAAAAAAGGGAGATGTTGTAGTAGATGGATTTCTCGGAAGTGGAACAACTCTTATTGAATGTGCGAAACTTGGCAGAAATGGAATTGGTATAGAAATTTCAAGTGATGTTGCCAATATGGCTATGTTGAATGTTTCAAAGGCTGTCAACAGCGAACATAACTTTCAGGATATAGTTATTGGCGATAGCCAGACTTTTGATATAACCAGTATTCTTGAATCACATAATGTGAACTCTGCCCAGCTGATTATTCTTCATCCTCCATACTGGGATATAATAAAGTTTGGGACTTCAGAAAATGATCTTTCAAATGCTCCAGATGAATCAAAATTTCTGAATATGCTGACGAAAGTTATCAATAATCTTTCAAGAGTTCTTGAAAAAAGGAGATACATGGCACTCGTGATCGGGGATAAATACAGCAAAGGCAACTGGATTCCTCTTGGTTTTCATGCAATGGAGAGAGTTATTGATTCTGGCTTTATCCTTAAATCAATTGTTGTTAAGAATTTTGAAGTTACCAAGGGAAAGAGAGAGCAAAAAGATCTCTGGAGATACAGAGCATTAAAGGGTGGGTTTTATGTTTTCAAGCATGAGTATATATTTATTTTTCAAAAAAAATAATTTTTTCTGTAGGATTTTATTATAGTAACTGTATTGTTTTCTCAAGTATAAATTGACTCTTATTACATGAATTTGGTATGATCCACTCACCTGATTACACTTCACCTACATTATAGATTACAATTAAAATACCTATTTTCATTAGTAATTTTAGATTATTAATCACACTAAGGTAGGATTAAAATATTCAATCGTAGACAATAAAATAATTACTCTTCTTACGATCATAATTAAGAGAATGCGGAGGGCCGGATTCGAACCGGCGAACCCCTACGGAAGCAGATCTTGAGTCTGCCGCCTTTGACCTAGCTCGGCAACCTCCGCTTCTATTTCCCAAGCCGTTATATTTACTCCCAATTTAAGACTTTTTGAAGGAAGTTGTTTAAGATGACCTTGGAGCAGTAGAAATCAATTCGAAAATAAGATTAACAATAGTCATTAATCAGTATACTTAATGATAGTGTGGAATATTTTTAAACGTTTCCAGCATCATCAGGATCATGAACATATTTGGTAAGGATTTAATTCTGTATCCTCAGGAACCATCCTATAAAATAAGAAGTAAAAATTTCCGAAATTATAACCTTGATGACATTGACAAATTCTACCTGCCAGAATCTATAATCCAGATTGAAGGTTATAAGAATATCCAACCAGTTTCCTTTATTGAGGATGATAACAGAGGAGCCATAAGACCTGAACCTGTTTGTACAGTAGATCAAACTGATTTTTTTCTTTCCATAAAGGGTGTTGGGTCAACAGTTGACCCATATTCGCTTGAACCACTTAATACATACAGTATAAGTGATCTCACAGAAAACCCTGAATACAGGAAGAAGATAGAAAATTCTGGATATCGTGGTAATAGATTTATCACAGGAGAGACATGGCTTAGGGGGTCTCCATACGGCGGCCAGGGACTGGAACTAGCCAGAATTGCAATGAATACTTCGGAAATGGCAGATCCAACTTCCATTAATGGGTTTAGAATAGCTCCAGTTATTGGAATAGTATCAATGGAGAAGGAACTTCAGGAAAGAATAAGAGAACTTTACTGGTACAGAAGATATAATGGGGATATTGTTCAGGAAATAAGACTTATGCCTTCCAATATAAGATTATATTTTCATGCCACCAGCACAGTTGGAAATAATATCAACAAGGTTTTTGAGATGTTCAACATTAATGATAACCGTGCTTCTACAGAATTTATGGTGAATTTCATGAAATCTGGGTTGGCTGCCCTTACAGCTTTTTCAAGGACACTTAAAAAGGAAGATGACAGGATCTATTCGGGACTTGATTTCTTTGACGTATGGCTTGATAAGGATGCAGTATTATCATCTGATGGAACCATCTTCTTCGTTGATCTTGAGGGTGTAGAAAGAAGATACGTCATGGAAGAGAAAATAGGAGAGACCATAACAGATCAATTTTACAGATCACTTTACGAATTGATGTATGCTTACACAAGAATTGATGAAGAGAGAATAAGGAGATTTGGTACACCAATAGAAAGAAGAATGCAGTTACAATCCATTCTCGAAATGGCAACCGATGGAGACAAATATATAGAAATTGATGAAAACAACGGAAGAGTTGACCTTATAATAAAGAACGATCTAAAATATGATAATTTAAATAGCAGTTTTACTATGCTAAATAAGGTGAAATAGATTAAATCTCTGGATATTTACAACTTTCTGAAAGAAGCATCCATGGGAAAATTGGATGCAACCATAGATTCACAAAGTCTGAGTTATTTAAAAGAACAGAATTATCTTAACATATACAACAAAGATGATTATGATAGATTGAAAAGTGAGATCTCACAAATGGAAAACTTATCCAGTGAGATTTTGTCCAAAAAAGAACAATTTCAGAAAGAAAGGTCGGAACTGGAAGAAGAAGAACGAAAGGAACATTCAATTAGATTCCATCTTGAGAAGAAAGATAAAAAAGAGGAACTAGAAGAGGAAGTCAAAAAACAGGAAACTGATATTCAGGGGATATATAATACCGAAAAGTCCGAGGAAGAAAAACTCAATCAGTTAATGGCTAAAAAATCGCTTCTCAATAATCTTGTGTCTTATAATGAAATGTATATTTACCTTACTGATAAGGGAAAGGTGTGTGTCCATGATCTTGCATTAAGACTCTACAGATTTTCTGATGAGGATTTCACAAGTTATGAAAAGGACATGTCGACAACATTGAATCAGCTTAATGATATAGTCAGAACAGGTAAAATTTACTATACTTATCTTGAAGGCATTGTACCTGATATTGAACAGAAATCCACACTTCTTAGCACTGCAATTGGACTGGCCAAATTCAAAGATGATGTAACATCTATGGAAAACAAGTTTCACAGTATATATGAGGAAATGGGTTCGTTTACTAAAAACATAGAAAACCGATTAATGGCCACGGAAATACTTACAGGATCAGGTAAGGATGTTGTTTCAGATATGGAAGAATTTAAAGAAGTTTTCAAAAAAGTAAGGCATGAAAGCCACATTCCCAGAGAATCTGCAACGGCAGTAGCTGCAATAGTGTATCTTTCCAGAAGATATGATGGAACATATCCCTTCGAAAATTTGGATGAATTCAGGAAACTTACGCCTTCCTACGAGTCAGCAGCAATTATGGCTTCAATTAACAAGGATGTCAGTGAAACCAAGAATAAGTTTGTGAAAATGAGGCAAATTTTTTCTCAATGGGGATACGATGAATCAGAAGATATGGAATTGTCTTCTGCTTACGTTGCCATTTCAGAATTACAACCCGAGGAAATAAAGGATAAACTTTCGGTCATAATTGATGCTATTAAAAATTATCTTGAATATCCTTTGGTTGCCTCTACTGTTGTTGCAACAGTTCCGGTCATGGAATCAAATGAAACACTCGATCTTCTTTCAAAGGCATATAATATTCTGGAGAATAGTGTTCCAGGATTTGAAAGGTCAGAGATAATGGCAGCTGCAGTAAGTCTGGTACATGGAATTAGGAATGAGTTGATTACTAACGTGGATTCAAAGGCACCTGTTATAAACACTCCATACCACTTCTACTATATGCCTTCACCATTTCTGTTCCCGTTCTTTATGCCAATGCTTATGGTCCAGGGTTGCTATTATTCCACATTCAGTGGTATTGGAGGAGTTCATCCAGCACATATACACTCCGTAGGTGGATTTTCAGGATGATGCGTAAAAACATCATTTCAGCTTTGGTATTCATTATTTTCTTGAGTTTGGCTATTCCCGCTGTGCATGTACAGGCAGCGCCACAGAAGGGTACCTATTTCAACTATGATGAATATATTCAAATAAGTGATGGTAAAGGAAATTACAGTGGTTATTATGGAAATGCATGGATAAACGGAACTGAATCCGTTACACAGTTATTGAACAATAATAGAGTGTCAATGAATTACAACTATTCATGTGCAATCAGATCCAGTGATTATAATTATTTCAATGACCAGATGGCTAAAGGGAACTTCACTTTTTCGACCAATAACTGCAGCTATACATATGGCACAGATAATGAAACTGGTTACATAAATCCACATGTTTGGTTCTTTACAAATGTGTCTATCCCTGTAAACTCTGAAAAAGAAGTCCTGAACACTGACATGAAAGTTGTATCAACAGATTACAGTTACTCACCAGGTGGAACTAATGGGCAAATTACAACCATATTTCTTCAGGGAAATGGAACCTATGTACGGAATGATTCATACGGGATCTTTAATGCGACTTATACCTGGAATGCTTATTATGATAAATCTTCCGGATTCATAGTTGCCTATAATTACAAAGAAGTTGATTCAAATGGTCAGGGAGACGGATTTACATGTTCAAATACCCTATATGTCAAGGATTCAAGTTATGGAGTAAGCATTTCAACGACACATTTGAATCATCAGAAGTCATCACCTTTTCCATATTTCTATCTTGCAATAGCCCTAGTATTTATTCTTGCATTAATAGTAATAATAGCCTTAGTGATCAGTAATGGAAACAAAAATAAGATCAGGAAACATTCCACTAATGGAGGGAATTTAAAAATGACTGAAAATAGTGAAGATAAGGATAAAACTGAAATACACTTAAACCCCGAATCAAAGGAAACCGAACAGGTTGTAATAAAGGAGGTAGTAAAGGTTAAGTGCCAGTACTGTGGGGCGCTCATCGATTCTACGGCGGAGAAGTGTCCATACTGTGGAGCACCAAGAACTTAAGCCCTATTGTTATCTGATTCTGTTCTTAGATAATTGTAAATGAATCCATCATTTCTAAAACCCTGGCCTGTTGCAATTCGCTGTGAATATATACTTTGTTCGGGTATTTCAGATATAACCTTATTTATACCAGAATGAGCAGCATAATATAATCTAGATATCAAAAGATCTTTTCCTATGGAGATATACCTGTATTCAGGTTCCACGTACAGACTGTGCAATCTTGCCAAATTCATGAATGGAGAGATCCATCCCATGCCCACAATGTGATTGTCTACCTTACAGCAAAAGCATTTTTCCCCGGTTTCCATGGCCACTGCTACCCATTTTTCATTCACTTTATGGTATGCCTTTTTTAGAAACTTTATAATGTCATAAATTTTAGAAGAATTGAGAATTTCAACTGGATTTTTAATGCTAAGACTATTCTCATAACTGGAAATATTCAAATAATTTATCTTTTCAATTTTGGCACCTTCTTTGAACTTTATTTCGGAAAAAAATTCTGCACCTAATCCTAAGGAATAGAAATTCTTTGCCGTACTGGTACTATTGGTAAAGCACGTTCCTGTTTCCTCTATGGGATCGTATATGTATAGCCCCCTTAAACTTCCACCTTCCTCTGACACAAATACTTCTCCTGAACTAGCGAGTGCTTGTCTAACAAATAAAGGGATAAAGTGATCAAAGGTTGAGTTATTAATTTCGCTAATTTTTATTATATCATTAATTGACTCAGAGCTTTCCAATCTTCTTATCTTTTCCATTTAATTTAAATTACCTGACTTCATTTAACTTTATAGTATGTTCTGTTTTCAAAATGATTTCCGAAAATTCATTTTAATTCAAACCTATAACAACTTTAAACTATCTTTCGAGTTAGGATTACTTAATTAAATAATACTTCAGAAAGAGGTACAAAATAAACTTATAAATATTACAATCTCCACTTCAATTTTAATTTATATATTACTAAATACTCGTATACATCAGTAAATGGTCTGCCATGTAGCTTTTGTTTGAGTGAACCAGATATAATTTATAAAAGTATACACTAATCAAAAAATTAGAGGAATTATTTTTTAATTCTTCTAATCCATATAAGTACCACCATTCCTAAAAGAATAATTGCTCCAATCGCACCTATGATTATGTAAAGTTCAGTATCGAATAAATTTGAATGTGTTGGATAAAATGTCACAGTTTGTGATGTGTCATTTCCTTTGACATTTACGGACCCAGATGATTTAGTAGTACTATATCCCGAAACGGTGATTATGGTGTATGAGTATGTTCCATTGGGTAGGGAAATAGTATAATTTGAATCTGAGATAGGACCTGAATCATGACCTTCTATGTTCAAATACCAGGTTGTACCTGAAGGTAATCCAGTTTCCCTGAACATAACAGAATATGTCACCATAGTGAATTGAATCTTTATTTGCTGTGCTCCGCCTGCCAAGTGAACAGAGCTAGAATATTCAAGCGCCCTATACTCATGATCTGAGGTTACTACCCTATATTGATAGTTCCCATTCGATAAACACATTGTAAGTGTGTTTCCGCGAGATTGTTCAGAGGTACCATTTCCTAAAATAACGTTCCAAACTGTTCCTGATGGAAGTCCAGATTCAGAGAATTCTGCAGGGTATGTCCCTTGTATTGGACTGATTACACTTATGTTGTTCGATGCTGCGTTAGCAACATACACATATCCATTTGCAGAATTTACGGTAATGGCAATTGGTTCCAGACCTACTGAAATAGACTCCACAATTTTATTTGTATTATTTATCACCGTTACGTTATTACAATCACAACTAGCCACATAGATGTATCCGTTTACAGAATTAAAGGCCATTCCTGCTGGATCATTTACCTGAATGGTATCCACAACTTTATTTGTATTATTGATGACCATAACCCTATTTGATCCCCTCTCGGAAACATACATAAAACCATTCAAAGAGTCATAAACCAGAGATTTAAGTTCATAGCATACCGGAATTTTATCAACTACGCTATTTGTATCGTTTATCACCGTCAAATATTTGGACTCAAAACTCGCGACGTATATATATCCATTTAAAGGGTCAAATGCAACAGAAATTGGCAATTTGCCTACAGGAATGGTGTCGATGACATTGTTTATATCATTGATCACCGAAACATTAGCTGAATCACAACAAGTTACATACAAATCACCGTTCAGAGAATCAAAAGCTAAGGCGACTGGATGTTTAATGGAAATGGAATCAACCACTTTATTTTTGTCATTAATCACAGTGACATTGTTTGATCCTGTGTTTGTAACATATAAACAACCATTTAGAGGATCAAAGGCAATATCATTTGGACTAGAACCTACCTCAATGCTGCCAATGATCTTATTTGTATTATTGATTACGGTGATGTCGTTTGAACCACGATTTACTACGTACAAATTACTATTCATGGAATCGTAAGCCATTGCTACAGGTGTAGAACCTACTAAAATAGTATCCATGATAATACTGGATGACATGGGTTTGTCCAAAATTTTTATCTTGTCTTTTAATGATATTTTTTCCACACTGAAATTACTAATTACGGAAAATGATGTTGCAGCAAATCCTAATACTATAAGAATAGTTATAACCCTTAACGTGTGATTTTTCATTATTGCCTTGTTCTATCAATTTTATGTAATTATTAAAACTTTATCGTTAGTAAACTTGTCACATATAGTTGATTTGTTCCAAATTCAATACCTCTAAGCTCCCTATGAAAATCTCACGATAAAACCTAAGTAACGAAGAAGATTAACTTTCAATTAGAAAGGGTAGGAAATTAATCAAACAATAATTTAAAGGATAGATACAGTATTCTCTGAGAATGAAATAAAACAAGTTTATCCAGAATTTCCTTGAACCTAAAGGAATGCAGGACTACCATATTTAGACAATATCTGTTTTTATAACGTGTTATATCAACGGAAGCTTCCCTTTTCATAAAATTATTAATACCATTAATTTGAAATTTCAAGGTTAAAAAGAGATCAAAATAACTCAACAGTTATGGATAGTATGTACTGAAAAATTTCCATAATTTAGAAAAATTAAAGTCATCATTTATATGAACTGTTTTGAGTTAATGCATATAGATTTATCATTAAGTGGTTCCAAAGAAACAATAGACACTTTTTTAAAGTGCGCGTCACCAGAAAATGATGGCTTTGTTATCATGGAAAGGGTGGAAAGTGAAAAATTAACTATTAAAATAAATAATGTTAAACTTTCATCAATTTACAGTTTAACTGATGAATTTTTAAAAATTTTTGAAATTGTTGAAAAAATATTTGAGGATTATTCCTGAACCTCAAGGTTAAGCTTCTCTGTTAGCTCCTTATACCTGTTTCTGATTGTCACTTCGGTTACTCCTGCAACTTCAGCTACAGATCTTTGGGTTCTCCTTTCATTCATAAGAATCGATGCAATGTATATGGCTGCAGCGGCCACTCCAGTTGGACCTTTTCCTGATGTAAGGTCATTATCCTGTGCAAGTTTAATTATTTCAGCTGCCTGTTTTCTTGTATCCAGGGAGAGCTTAAGTTTACTGCAGAATCTGTTCAGGTAGTCTTCAGGCTTTGATGGCATTATGTTAAGCTGTAGATATCTGCTCATAATACGGTATGTTCGACCAATTTCCTTTTTCTTAACCCTTGTTATAGATGCGATTTCGTCCAAGGTTCTTGGCACATTTGTGATTCTGCACGCAGCGTATAGAGAGCCGGCTACAACCCCTTCAATACTCCTACCCCTGATCATGTTCTGTTTGACTGCCTTTCTGTAAATAACAGCTGCAGTTTCTCTAACATCATTTGGAATACTGAGATTAGATGCCATTCTTTCCATTTCCTGCAATGCCTGTGAAAGGTTTCTCTCTGCCGCATTTGATACCTTTATCCTCTTCTGCCATTTTCTCAGTCTGTATAATTGCGCCCTATTTCTGGTTGGTATGGATTTACCGTAAGAATCCTTATTCTTCCATGATATATCTGTGGATAAACCCTTGTCGTGCAATGTAAAAGTCATTGGGGAACCAGCCCTTGCTCTGGATTCATTCTGCTCTGTGTCGAATGCCCTCCATTCTGGTCCCTGATCAATATAACTTTCGTCAATGACAATACCACATTTATTGCACACCAGTTCGCCCCTTTCGTAATCCCTGGAAAGATCAGTTGAACCACATTCCGGACACTTTTCTATCTGCTCAATTTTTCTTTTTTCTTTTTCCATCTAAATCACCTAGTTTTTAACAAATACTCTCCTATCTTCTGAATCAAATTTCTTTGAAAGTACTACTACTCCCATTGGCTCAGAAATGGGGCCAATAATTCTTACTATTCTTCCTACCTTGTTACCTTTGTTGTCAAAAACAGCTCTATTAATCAAATCCTCAGAAACGTTAAGCACTACAAACTCATTTCCTAGGTCATGATAAATAGGGAGAGAAATTTGCATATATTTACCTTATAGTTAACAAGTTAATAAACTATTCGTAATACTTTTAATAGTCTCTTTTCAACCTATTTCAATATATCATTGAAATACAGGCACGCAAATAACGAATTCCGACTAAAGTATTAATTGTTTAAGGATCTATAATGAAGACTTTAGCAAAAATATCGATATGTAGAAATTATAAAAGGAAATCAGGAATTATCATCTATGAAAATTTACGTGGTTGACAATGGTGGTCAGTGGACCCACAAGGAATGGAAAGTCCTGAAAAAGTTGGGAGTGGATTCTGAAATTGTGGACAATGACATTAACTTTGAAGAGATTAAGGACTCTGACGGCTGGGTACTTTCCGGAGGTGCTCCAAGCATAACAAATGAAATTCCTAAGCTTGGGCGGATATCTGAAATTCTTGACAAAACTTCCGTTCCAGTTTTTGGAATATGCATTGGAGCACAGTTTATGGCTCTTCATTTCAAGGGTGAGGTAAGAGCTTCACCCATACCGGAATTCGGAAAGACAAAGGTCAATTTTTTCAATCAGGGAGGAATATTTAAAGAGATTCCATCTGAAATAGTTGTGTGGGAGAATCATAACGATGAAATACTATCTATTTCAGATGATTTCAAAATATGTTCAAACTCAAAAAACTGTAAAGTACAAGCTTTTTACTCTGATAAAAAATCAATGTTTGGTGTGCAATTTCATCCAGAGGTTGAAAACACTCAATACGGTACAGAAATGTTCAAATCCTTTATAGAATATTGTAGAAGGTGAATTAATGATTTCTACTGATGCGTTGATAGAGAAACCAGTATATACAGAAAAAGGAGTGCTTGTTGGTAATGTTTACGACGTTATTCTTGATTTTGAAAGTGGCAACGTCTACGGGTTGTTAATTAAAGATACGAACAGTAATGTTGTGAGTGAGGGTATTCCAATTTCAATCCCGTTCAGATGGATCAAATCAATTGGAGATGCCATACTTCTTCTTACTTTTCCTGAAAAGGTCAGTTATAATAGAAGAGAAGTGAATTGATGATTTTTTGAGTAAAGGTATTTATTAATAATTTACTACCGAAAAACAATGTTATCACATAGTCATTTTCCGGTTGCCTCACGTCTTTACAAAAAGATGATGTCCACAGCAACAGGTAAATGGGCTTTGATGGGTACTTTGATTGGAATAATAGCTGGTCTGGGTGCTATTGCCTTGTACATCTCAATAGAACTGGTAACCACTTACCTTCTAACTGGATTGACTGGTTTCTCACCTCCCAGATCAGGATTGCTTGCAGGGACTTCTTTTTATAAATATTCGCCCAATATTCACTACTTATTCATACCCATTTCACTAGTTATAGGTGGGATTCTTGTAGGTATTATACTAAACAAAACTGCTCCTGAAGCAAAAGGACATGGAACTGATGCGGCAATAAGTGCTTTTCATAATAACGGAGGAAAAATTAGAAGAAGAATACCTCTGGTAAAGACTGTCGCATCTGCCATAACAATAGGATCAGGAGGAAGTGCTGGAAGAGAAGGCCCAACAGCACAAATTGCTGCTGGTTTCGGTTCGTTCCTGGCGGATATGTTTCATCTGGATGAACATGATCGGCGTATCGCAGTAGCTTCGGGAATTGGAGCGGGTATTGGGAGTATATTTCTGGCTCCACTGGGAGGTGCTATTCTCAGTACTGAAATCCTATATAAGAGGGATTTCGAAACGGAAGCTTTAATACCCTCTACAATAGCGTCAGTTGTTGGATATTCCATTTTTGGTTATTACACAGGATATAAGACAATATTTCTAATTCCTACATCAACAGTAATTGGCTTCTTTCATCCACTGTCTCTTTTCGCCTATCTTATAATAGGATTTTTAGCAGGTTTGTCCGCAATAATGTACATTAAGGTATTTTACGGGATAAGCAGAATTTTTGAAATATCCAAAAAGATAACACCATACGCAAAACCCGCAATTGGCGGAGCAGTAGTTGGGATTATAGCGATTTTCTTTCCACAAATACTCGGATTAGGGTATGGCTGGGTACAGCAGATGCTTGATGGAAATATGACTCTTTTCGGATCTGGATACCTTGATTTATTCCTGATATTTATTACACTTTTTTTCTTAAAAACCGTAGCAACTTCATTCACCATTGGATCTGAAGGTTCTGGAGGTGTATTCGCTCCAGGATTGGTTATAGGCGCATTTCTGGGCGCTGCAATCGCAATTCCCCTAAGAGTTATCTTCCCCTATCTTAGCATGGATGAAATTATAATAGTATCAATGATTTCTATGTTTGGAGGAGCGTCCAAAGCTCCAATTGCAATCATAATAATGGGAACTGAAATGACAGGATCTTATGCTCTATTTATCCCATTAATGCTTGCGACTACTGTAAGTTACTTTGTTAGTGGAAATCTTTCTATTTATCGGTCTCAGGTTTTGGACAGAAGTAAATCACCTGCTCATGAAGATGAATATAAAAATCCAATTATGGACGATATTCCAGTTTATACTGCCATGAAGAAAGATTATCTCAAGATAAGTAAGAATGAATCTTTGAGATCTGGAATCAACATGATAAGAGAAAGCAGAACGAAGGGAATTGTCGTTGAAGACGATGGTAGGCTTGAAGGATACCTTTCCATTGAGGATATCCCGGTAAATGCTAATTATGATGAGAAAATTGAAAGCGTAATGCAGAAAGATCCTCCACTCATAAAAAGTGATGATAACTTACATAATGCTTTGAATAAGCTTACAAAAGAACCTTCCGGGAAACTTATCGTTTATAACGAAAGTTCACCTAGTATTGTTGTCGGAACACTGACGCTTGTTGAAGTGGCAGAAGCTTATAACATGGAGATCAGGAGAATTAAAGATGCCCAGAGAATGGAGAAGTCATAACATTTTGTATAAGTGATAGGTTATGATTATTAAACTCCAAATGACTATATTAGGGAAATCCAAATGTGCAAGAACTTTGGTGTGATTCAAAGAACGTCTCAAGATTATATCCCTGAAAATTTCTTCATTAATATTATCTCAAAAACAAGATATACAAATATAGTGAACGAAAATGTTGAATAAAGACTATCAAAGGGACCAGCTCCTCCTATTATGCCCCCCTTTCCCGAAAGTGATGATGCTCTTATTCCTTTGAAAAGATCAACTATAAATTCTGAAAAGAATATTAGAGGAAATATGAGAACAGATTCAACTAACTGATATTCCTTTGGTATGGTGAAATAAAGTATGAGAAACCACACGACAACTAGAAAGAATTTTATTCTATAATGTGGATAAGATATTACTGAACCTGTATATTTTCCTTCTCTTTCTTCAGGTTTCATTGCCATCCAGAAGAATGATATTAGTAAAATTAATTCTATTAATATGGGAATAATTGGTGGAAATGTCCCTTTTATAATATTTTCGTAGATAGCCATAGTAGAATACAGTAAAAGAATAATTACTATCCCATTTATACTTCTCCTACCTGTCACTGGGAATCTAAATTGTGAAGATAGTATTATGGAACCATAAAATATGGGAATCATGTATGTGTCTGGAAGAATAAATATATAGCCTTTTGTTAATCCTGATAGAATAATCGTTATTCCCATTCCTATTATTGTTGAAATGGATAACCAGTATCCATAGGATTCATATTGATCTGCTGAATCATTCTGAATAGCATTATGAGGCTCCAGGTGAATCACAAAGTTAATGATAAATATTCCAACCAGAATCCATATTATAGAATCTGACAAAAATGGTATTTCTATCAATTTGATCATATTTGTTATGTTTCGGGAAAAATCCAACCGAAGAAAAAGATATGCGATGAAAGGAAAAACCCATACACCTGAGGCTTCGTGATACGAATTAGAATCCATCCAAAGAGAATAAATTACTGCAATAACGCCTGATAAAACTATTGAAAACAATAATACATAAAAAATTGCCACTATGCCATAATGCCACATTATAAGAAGACAAAAGAGGATGGTTAGGGAGAGAATGATTTTTTTTATATTATGAAAGTCAGCATAAATATCCATCTATTTCTTCTCACACTGTTCAGATTACGGAATTTATGGCAGTACCAAGTTCACTTGTTCCTCCTGTTATTCCAGAGTATTGTGATAATTCATTTATCAGCACTCCTGGTTGTATGTTGGCTATGGTTGATGGATTGTATAATTCTCCCTCGGCATAGTATGTTCCAGATGGGCCGGTAATTATCAGACTCGATGTTAGGTGGCCTGCATAATTAGCTATTGCCTGACCGTTAAGTCCAGAAGTTGGGTACTGTGTTTCATACTTAAGGAATAAGGATGATACCGAGGATGGGAAGTTTGCTTTTAGTACAGATGATCCCTGACTTACTGAACTTGGTCCATCTGGTGGGAGATATTCTCCGTAAACATAGATTACGTGGAAATGGTAATTTATTCCACTAAGAGTGTATGAGAAATTATTAAAAAGTAATCCTGGTATGTTGGTTGGTGATTCGTCAGGGTCACTAAAATGCATCTCTTTATAGATAGTTGAATTCGACAGAGATGGGTCTTGCGAGTGAACGTAGTTATAAATTATCCAGCTATCAGAAGCACCAATGGGACAACCCTGCCATGAAAGGAAATATATGTTCACTCCTCCATCAGAAGAAACGTCTGAATTGCTAATCTTTATAAAAGTTCCACTTTGAACTACAGTGGAACCTGTACCGGTGGATGATGAATTGAGTACCCCTGAAAAAATAAGTACTGCTACAATTACTATGACAGCAACCACTATTGTTACTGCCGTTGTTAATAATCTCCTTCTTTTCTGGATTAAAAGTCTTAATTCCTCTTCCTTTTGCCTGTTTGTTTTTTTGGGATTAGCCATTCTGAATAATATCGAATTTGCATATTTAAAGATTTGACACAAGATGAACAAATTCAACAAGATAATAGAATATATTATTAACAGACTCACCATATTTGATTATGAGGTTTGGGATAGTCGGTATCGGTAATCATGCAATAAGCAGAATGATGCCTGCCATATTGGAAAGTGGTAATGAAATTTCTGGAATTACTACAGCTAATAAGGAAAAAGGGGCCATAACAGCTGAGAAATTTTCATGCAAGTATTATTCCACATATGGTGAAATGCTTTCCGATGATATTGACGCTGTCTATGTCGGTTCACCGAATTTCATGCATTATGAACATGCACGAAAAGCATTAAATCACAGTAAACACGTTTTACTGGAAAAACAGATGACCCTAAGATCCGCTGATGCTAAAGAACTCATTTCTCTTGCAACAGAAAGAAAGGTTAAACTGGGCATTGGTTTCCACCTCAGAATGCACCCAGCTCTTGAATACATAAGAGGTGAATTACTAAAGCCAAATGAGGATATAATTTATGAATCAGGTATATGGACTCATCTTTCTATTCCAAGGGAACAAACTGCGGATAGTAAATGGTGGAACGAGCCTGATAAAGTAGGTGGTGGATCCGTGATGGGGACTGGTGTTCACGTCATTGATACACTGATTTCATTCCATAACAGATTCCCCAGGAAGGTAACTTCATTCAGAATGCCAGAAGAAAAAATAATTGACGAATCAATGGTTGTAAATATGCAATTTGAAAAGGGATTTGCTACGGCTTTATCTTCCAGACAAATGGAGGGATTTTCAAATGATTTAACTTTATTAACTTCTGATAGGAAAATAAGATGTAAAAATTTCTTCGGTACAACTCTAAATGCAACCATTGAAATTAACGATGAAACGACAAAGGAATTCAAAACAGGAAACCTATATGCAGAGGAAGTGGCAGAATTCGAAAAATATACTAGGGGAGAAAAAAGCAAAATAGCAACGGGTAATGATGGATATAGAGTAGTAAGAATTGTAGAAGAAGCTCAAAGATTTATATCAATGGTAAGATAAGAATTACTGTATCATTTCTCTCGATTCCAACTCCCTAATAAGGTCTCTTGAAAGACTTCTCAAACGATCAGTTAATTCATCGATTTTTTCTCTTATTACCTTGTCCAGCGTTGAAGAAACTGATAGTGCATATTCATAATAGTAACCGCCATTTTCAATAATTCTTGAATCCCTCATTACAAAACCCATGCTAATCAACTTTTGTAAGGATCTGTAAACGGTGCTTTGATCTTTTTTTATGTCCTTTGAAATTTTTTCTATTCTGAACCATTTCCCTGGTGTAAGTGCGTAAAATATCTCCACATCTGTTTTTCCAAAGTTAAAAACAGACTCTAATAAATCGGAACAGCATGCAATATCTGAATTCAATTTCGATGTTATTTTCATACTTTACTATGATATTATGGAGTTATATATATGGTTTTGTATGCTTTTGACAAAACCGTAACATTGATTAACTCCAGTATAATATCCAGTAGAATTCAATTATGTCAGAAGACGATTTGGAATTAGAAAACATAAGGAAAAAGTTAATGGCAAGAATTCAAGATGAGAATAAGAAAAAGGAGGTAAAAGTAATGAAACCGGTAGAATTAACAGATGCAACTTTCAATGATGAGGTTAAGAAAAATAAAATTATGGTAGTGGACTTCTGGGCATCCTGGTGTGCTCCATGCAGATTTCTCTCTCCCATAGTTGAAGAACTGGCCAATGAGTACAGTGGCAAAATCTCTTTTGGAAAGGTTGATGTGGACGCAAACCCTGAAGTAAGTTCGTCCTTCAATATCACCAGTATTCCAACTGTGATAATGTTCAAAAACGGAAAGGTAGCCGATGTGAGCATAGGTGCAGTACCAAAGACAATGCTGGATGCTAAACTCAAGAAGCTGTTGAACTGAATGAAATACGATATTATTGTAATAGGTGGTGCCTTTGCTGGGTTATCCGCTGCCATATATTCATCAAGGCAGGGGATGAAGACACTTGTGGTTACAAAAGATATAGGGGGGCAGGGATTGCTTACAACTGACATCCAAAATTATCCAGGTTTTGAGAGCATTTCAGGATTTGACTTAGCTTCTAAATTTCAGGCACAGGCTCAGATGTACGGTACGGAATTTTCATATGATGAAATTAGAACTGTTACTGAGTCTGATAATCAGTTCATCTTGAAAGGTGTAGAAGAGCAGTATGAATGCGATGCACTCATACTTGCCTTTGGTAAAACTCCGAGAGATCTTGGTAGTAAAGGAGAGGAGAAATATAAGGGAAGAGGTGTTTCCTACTGCTCTATCTGCGATGGGCCACTGTATAAAAACAAGGATGTTCTCGTTGCTGGAGCAGGAGATCACGCACTGCAGGCAGCCCTATATCTTGGGACTGTAGCTTCTAAGGTTTATGTAACTCAGAAGGCAAATCGTATTTCAGGTTCAGAGGACATGATCGCAGAGGCAAGATCGCTGGAAAACGTAAAATTCCTTTATGAATCTGAAGTGGATGAAATACTTGGAGATAAGACCGTGAATGCAGTGTCATTAAAGAAAAAAGATGGTTCTGTTGAACAGATCCCGGTGAAGGCAGTTTTTGTTGAAATGGGATATATCGCCAAAACAGGAATGCTGAAGGGATTTGTGGAAATGAACAAAGAAAATGAAGTCATTATAGACATGAACGGAAAAACAAGTAGGGAGGGAGTGTTTGCTGCAGGAGATGTGACAAATATCCCCTATAAACAGGCAGTCATATCAGCAGGACAGGGTTCTGTAGCTGCTTTAAGTGCAATTAACTACGTTCACAAGAAACGGGGAATGGGATCCGTCAGAAGTGACTGGAAGTTCGTTGATCTTAATAAGAAATCAAAAATCTCTCTCTAAAAGTATGATAAGTGTACATAATGATGGATTTGATTCCAAGGACAGGAAAAGAGTTCAACTTGACGGGGAAGATATTACAATACTAAAGCAGAATGGAAAATACTTTGCGTTTGAATCAAAATGCCCTCATAAAGGTGGGCCTTTGTTTCTATGTCGAACCCTTTCTGATGATAGAATAATGTGTCCTTCCCATCATATCATTTTCAATCTAAATAATGGAGATGTTCTTGAAAATCCTATTCCTAAAACAATGGGAGACTATGCAAATTGTTCAAAGCTGAAAACATACGAAGTTAAAATAAATGGGGAAGAGCTGGAGATTATAGTTTGAATTTCTTGCTATTCTCCTTCCACCAGATCTGATTTAACAAAGACTCAACATATTCGGTTTGAAAATCTTGCTTTAGTGCCTCCTTCAGAATGGATTGAGCATCATTTAACCTGTTTATTTCCATCAAGCAGGTCCCTTTTACAATTTTAGCCTCTGGGTCATCTGCCATTTCAATTACTATGTCCAGATGAGATAAGGCCTTGTTGTATTCCTTCTTTCCAAGGAGAAGTTTTCCCATCATTAAAAAATACTCTGGATCTTCATCGCTATGTGCCCCTTCCAGAACATCAATTCCCTCCTGAAATTTATCCATGGACTGATAAAATTCTGCAAGTTGCATTGCCATCTCTGGATCATTGTCGGAGACCTCCAATGCCTTTTTATAATATTTTTCAGCCTTTTCATTATCTTCGAAATCTTCCATCATTGAGGCAAGTTCTGAATAGAACAGGGGCTCAGAATCATTAAGAGATATACATTTTGTAATATAGTTCATTGCTTCATCTAGATGCTCTTCTGCCAGTTCATTCTGGAAGAGTAAGTAAAGCGCATCCAGATCATCTGGTTTTTCCTGTATCATCTTAGTAAGAATTTCAGTCGATTCCTTTATCTTGCCGCTTTCCTTGAGAACTATGGCATAATTTGTCCTGTATATGGGGTTCTTATCCATTTCAAATGCTATTTTAGCTTCCTTTAAAGCTTTCTGGGCTTCCTCCATATCCATATAGATATTGCTTTTCAAAAGATGTATCTCAGGCATTTCACCCTTCTTCTGGGCCTCGTTTGCGAGTTTTAAGCTCTCCTCGCTATCACCTGTTGCATAAAGCATGGAGGCATACTGAAGCACGTATTCTGGTTTTCCAGAGTCCATTTTATACGCTTGCTCAGCGTGAGATTTTGCATTCTCAATATCGCCAATTTGCGCAAATGCCTCTGAAGCCAGTGAAAAGGCATCAGGCCTGGTTGAATCAATCTCTATGGCTGTAATGAATTTTTCAAGGCTTTTCTCGAATTCTCCCTGGGTTAATAATTCAAACCCTTCAGCTATCTCTTTGTTGTAGTCAGACAAATTAATCTTACTCTCATTGAAAATAACTATTCATATGTTACTGATAAATTCAGGAAACAATAATATCGAAAAATTACATGGGGAATTATGAGCGAAGATAAGGAAAAACTGTGCAGAACAATCACAAATGACTTTTACAGTCAGGGTTTTGGTAATACTCCTATGCTAAAGTATGAAACGCCTAATGGTTCCGCAGTTTATTCTAAACTTGAGTATTTCAATCCATTTGGCTCTATTAAGGATAGGGGAGCTTTTTTCATGATCGACCATCTGATTCATACAGATGACTCTATTAAAAACAAGATCATTGTAGAAGGGACGTCCGGCAATACAGGAATCGCCATAGGGAATATCTGCAGGAAACTTGGGATTAAGTCCATGCTTTTTATTCCTCCAGGGACTTCTGAAGAGACAAAGAAAGAATTAATTAAATCTGGAGCAACTGTCATCGAAACAAATGAACCAAAAGATACTACCAGCACTGAGACTGCTATAAATTCTGCAATTGATATTGCGATGAAACAACCAGAGACTTATGTTTGCCTCCATCAGCATGGAAACGAGTTCAATTATCTATCTCATGTTTATACTACTGCCCCTGAATCTGAAAAGCAGATGGGCAAATTGCCAGATGCCGTTGCTATTGCAATGGGAACAGGAGGATCAATAATTGGGAACGCTAAATATTTTAAGGGAAGAAGCCCAACCATAACAGTTTATATGCTTCAGTCAGATCAAACATCGTATATTCAGGGAATAAGGAATTTTCTAAAGGCAAAAGATAAGACAATCATAGAAAAGAACATATCTCTGGTAGATAAAATGATAAATGTTAATGAGCGAGATGCCAGTGATGGTGTTCAAAAACTGGCCAGAGAACTTGGAATTTTTGTTGGATTTTCTTCTGGTGCAAATTTTATGGGCGCGCTGAAGATTGCAGAATCTAGAGAGAATATAAATGTATATACTGTTTTTCCTGACAGTGGCGTAAAATACAGTGAATTCTACCACAATAGTGGCATATTGACAGGGATGGAAATTGAGGATCTAAGTACAACTGTTAGAGAAATGAGAGATGGATTTATTTCATTCAAATAGGCTATTATTTATTTTTGTGTTGAAATTTGCCTTCCTTTTTTCAATAAATGCCCTGGCACCTTCTCTTTGATTTTCTGTTTTGAACATATTTCCGAAATATTCTTTTTCCCTGTCAAATAAATCTCTATTCTTACCTCTTGTAAGCTCCTTTATGTATGCAAGTGACTCATATGGCAGCGCTTCATACTGCTTGCCTATTTCAATGGCTTTTTCCATGTATTTCTCGTTTATTTCACTAATAATTCCAAGATTGAGTGCCCTGTTTGAATCAACTTTTGTTCCAAGCGAAGCAAGCTGGAATGCCATCTTATCGCCCACAAGATTCCTGAGTCTTTGAGTTCCTCCAAATCCCGGTATAATTCCCAGGGTAACTTCTGGTAATCCGAAATAGGTGTCTGGATGAGCAATTCTTATATCGCATGCAAGCGCAAGTTCAAATCCCCCTCCCAGAGCAAACCCATGTATTGCTGCTATAACTGGCATTTGCCTTTCTTCTATGAAATCCATGACCTGGTGACCACGTTTTGAAAAATCGAAAGCTGTAACAGGATCAAGGTTCAAAAAAACATTAATATCTGCACCGGCGCTGAAAGCTTTATTCATCCCTGATATAATTCCTATATATTTTTCATCTTTGAGGGCTTCTCCAATCTCTTCTATTGTTTCAATATCAAGTGGATTTAATTTCTTTTCTCTATTTATGAATATTTTCAGCAATCTTCCTTCCTTTTCAACCATTATATTTTTCATTTTTTTACCTCATATTTATAAAAACCCTCACCAGTCTTCCGGCCAAGCTTTTTTGAATTCACCAGATTTCTAAGGGTGATGGGTGGTTTGAATCTTGGGTCTCCGTAGTTGGTATATAATACTTCCATGATATCCTGGCATACATCCAGACCTATGAAATCTGCCAGTTCCAGTGGGCCCATTGGATGATTCATACCAAGTCTAAATGTTTTATCTATATCCGAAGCACTTGCAACAGATTCTTCAAAAGCAAGTATTGCTTCTCTTATTAATGGCATCAGTACCCTGTTTGAAACAAACCCTGGAAAATCTCTCACCGTTACTGGATCCTTGCCAATTGTTACAAGTAATTCATACACTTTCTTCATCAAATCTGATGAAGTTTTTTCACCGGATACAAGTTCCACTAACTTCATAACAGGTACTGGATTAAAAAAATGAATCCCCATGAATCTTTCAGGATTATCAACATATGCCGATAGTAAATTTATAGATATGGATGAGGTGTTTGACCCTATAATTGTATTTTTGCCAACTGTTGCTCCAATTCTTTTCAGTGTTTCAGTCTTAATATCTAATCTCTCAAACACCGCTTCTATAACCATGTCACTTTCACTAATGGAATCCATATTATCCGTGAATTCCATTCTTGAAATTATCCGATCGGGTGTATCTTTAAGTGATCCTTTCCTTTCAAGCTTATTCAGTGAATCAATAATTGCAACCCTTGCATTGTCAAGAGCCTGTTTGCTTACATCTACCTGAACAACATTGTAGCCACTTTGTGCAAAAATTTGTCCTATTCCACGACCCATGGTTCCCGAACCAACAACAGAAAACTTCAATTAACCACCTCTATTGCCATAGAATGACCTCCTCCTCCCCCATGACATAAGGTAGCAATACCTTTATTCATTTTTCTCTGTCGCAAGGCATGAAGTAATGTTACCACTATTCTGGAACCACTGCTCCCCAGAGGATGACCAAAAGCGATAGCCCCTCCATTCACATTGAATCTGTCATTATCAATACCCAGCTGATCCCTTAAAAGAATACATCCTCCTGAAAATGCCTCATTGTGCTCAACAAGGTCGAATTCGTTTATATTCCAGTTGTATTTCTGAAGCATTTCCCTGGTTGATTTTATGGGTGCTTCAATATAATCCCTAGGGTCCATACTTGATGACCAGAATCCATTTATCTTTCCAATGGGCTTGAGGTCGTACTGGTCTACGGCTTTTTCTGAAGCTAAAACCAGCGCCGATGCTCCATCAGAAATTTGCGATGAATTTCCCGCGGTGTGAATTCCATTGTCGCTAAAGGAAGGCTTAAGCCTTGAAAGAGTTTCTATGCTTGTTTCCCTAATTCCCTCATCAAAATTTAATACATCCATTGGGATAATTTCATCTTTGAAATAACCCATTCTTGTGGCTTTCATGGCTCTCGTATAACTCTGAAATGCATAGTCATCAACCATATCCCTGGTCTGATTAAATTTATTTGAAGTTTTATCAGCGTAAAACCCCATTGAATTCTGGTAAAATGCGTCCATTAAACCGTCATTGTACATGGAATCTGTGAGGGTTTCCCGTGTAGAAAACATGTTTTTTACACCGTACCTGAAATTACTCGATAGCAGGTATGGTCCTCTGCTCATACTTTCTGTACCTCCTGCAACAACCACATCTCTTTCTCCTAAAGCTATCTCCCTGTATGCATTTTCCATTGCCAGCATCCCTGATGCACATACAACATTAACAGTATTTTTCGTAACTTCCGATCTTATGCCACCATGTGTACTACATTGACCGGCTGGGTTTTGTCCATTTCCTGCCTGAATTACATTTCCAAATATCACCTCATCTACCAATTCCTGATCTATTTGAGATGATTCCAGTGCTCCTCTTATTGCTATCCCACCAAGTTTGGTTGCACTAATGCCTGAAAGAGATTTTCCAAATTTTCCGTGAGGCGTTCTCTTTGCAGAAATAATATAAATGTTTTTCATCGTTATCTAATGTCAATATTGCAATTTTGTTAATATGCTTTGCAATACTTAATAATACAAATTATGGAACATGCTTTAATAACTTAATCTTGGTCTCTTTCTACATCAAGATCCCTGCTTATCCAGTCACTGTAACTTCCAACGTATAGCTTTGGTCTTATACCTATATATTCCATTGCCAGAAAATTTACACATGATGTGACTCCAGAGCCACAGTATAAAATGTCTCCATCCTGTAAACCGTTCAATAGTTTTTTTAGTTCATCTTTTCTCTTCATAACAGTGCCATTCATCAGTTCTGTGTATGGTATATTAATAGCACCAGGAATCCTGCCAGCGATTTTATCAATTGGTTCTTTTCTTCCTTCATATCTGTATGTTTCACGTGCATCGATTATTTTATGTTTATTTGATTGGTTCAATATGTCTTCATGTGTTGCAATCAAATCTGAATTTAATTTTACATCAATATGGCCCGGTGGAACTTTTCGTTCTGGACCAGACTCGACAACTAATCCAAATTTATTCCATTCATCAAAGCCTCCGTTAAGAACCCTTACGTTTAAAATACCCATATATTTTAATAAAAACCAGCATCTGCCAGCTCCAGATAAATTATCATCATAACATACAATACTGGTATCGTTTGTAATACCTACCTCCTCCAGTCTTGTTTTTAAAATATCAATGTCCGGAAGTGGATGTCTACCTCCAGTTAATTTAACTTCAGATGCGAGATGACTATTAAGATCCATAAAAAATGCTCCTGGAATGTGAGACTTAACAAATTCATTAAATCCATAATCTGGTTCTGTAAGTCTGTATCTGCAATCTAGAAGTGTAACTTTATTAAGAATTTGTTTCAGCTCTTTTACAGAAATTAGTACTTTAGATTCCATAACCATTAATCGTAAGTTTTAATAAAACCTTTGTTGGCCTTCAAAGAAAAACTATTATAATGCGAATTTAATTAGGTATCTACTAAATGAATAACCTTAAACTTCTAACAAAGAAAGAACGGGACTGCCTGATTACAATCGGGGATCATGAAGTAGATGAATTCCCACTGAGACTTATAGATTTGTCAGATATGTTAAACGTTAGACCACCAACAACATTAAATCTTATTAAGAGACTCGAGGGGAAAAAACTTGTACTCCATGTAAAAGGAATGATTCATTTAACTAATAAGGGAAAATCTTTTTATCACGAAATAGAGGAAAACCACAGAATAATCGAGACGCTTATGGTTACTTATGGTATGGATATCGATCGTGCGTGCTTAATTTCAGAACAAATAGATTATCTGGTGGACCATGATTCGATTGACACAATGTTTCTAAAGCTCGGAAAACCCGGAAAATGTCCACATGGAAGAACCATAGAACAGATACACGATTAGAAATGTGACTCGTATAGTAATTTTTAAATACATTAGTATAATACTAATTGCATTAACCTAATACTAAGTTGATTGAATATGGATTCTGGAAAAAACCCAAATAGATTGATGAAAAATCAGGTAGGTGTCTGGGGTGCTATTGCTGAGGAAATTGCAGCTATGGCGCCAGCATGTGATACAGTTGCGTTCATTACATCTGCTGCAGCTTTTGCATTTTTTTTAACTCCACTTGCCTTCCTCATTGCAACCCTAACCATGTTTCTCGAAGTTAATACTCTCTATCACTTGTCGACAAGACATGCAAGCGCTGGTGGATATTATGGATATATAGGAACAGCATTTGGTCCAACACCAGCCATAACGAGCGGATTGCTATATGTTATGTATCAGATAGCAAGTACAGCGGCTATACCGGTATATGTTGGGGGCGTTGTACTCCCAGGAGTTCTATCCTATTTCCTTGGAATGTCACTACCTGGTTGGATATGGATTCCATTCATTCTCCTATTTATCCTGGCTCCTATAGCTTTATCCATTTTTGGAATAAGGCCACAGATGAAATATGTAAGGATAGCTGCCTTTTTTGAAGTTATATTTCTGGGAGTACTATCAGCAATTATAATAATTGAGGCAAAGGACAATACGCTTGCAGTTTTTGACCCTTTTACAAAATCCCAAATTTTTAATAAGGTAGGGGGGCCGCTAAGTGGTCTTGGACTTGGAATGATATTTGGTTTGACGAGTTTTATTGGCTACGGAGGTTCTGCACCACTTGGAGAAGAGGCAGTGAACAGTAGAGCGATAACTAAAAGTTTAGTCTTTGGTCTTATAATAGTTGGAGTTGTTTTAACCGAGGTTGCTTATGCTTTAACTGTTGGATGGGGCGTTTCTCTTATGTCATCATTTGCTCAGGCTAACATCCCTGGTATAATAGTTGCAACAGCTTATACAGGTGTAGCAGGTGGAGTCATGCTTTCCCTTGTGGCTTTCAACTCAGCTTTTTCGGATTCTGTCGCAATGCAATCCAATGCAGGCAGGGTTTATTTTGCAATGGGACGGGATGGAGTGCTCCCACATTACTTTGCAGAATTACACGAAAAATACGTTACACCTCACAAAGCATTATTGTTTATTGGTACGATGGCATCCATTCTTGCAATTGGTGGAACTATGTTAATTAATGGGTTGATGGGGCATACATTTGTTTCCTTATTAACAAATATGTCATCAAGTTTAGTAGTATCCTCTTCTCTAGGGAATAGTTTTGACTTTCTTACAACTCTTGCCCTATTTGGGCTCATCATAACTCACATTCTGCTAAATACAAGCGTAATGACCTTATTCATCAGACTGAAGGAAAAGCACCATGGAATTTACATAGTAGTACATATCACAGAGCACTATGTCTTACCCATAATTGCAACTGTAATATTTCTATGGGTATTGTATGAATCTATAATACCCCCTGTATTTCCAATTACTGAGGCTGTAATAGGAGCTTCTGCCTATCTTGTATTTGCCATCTTTTATGCAATCAGAACAGTAAAATTAAAGCCGGAAGTTGCAGCCCGTGCCGGTAAGTCCGTAAATCTGGTTGAAGAAGAAAAATTAGTGGAATTGGAGAAAAAAAGCCAATAGACTAATTAATTCGTAAATAGTTGACTTTTTCCATTAATAACTGTTTTTTATTGGAGTTAATATCTGCGTTGTGATTTAACTCCTTAAACATTGATAAGTTCTACCATTAACAGAAGTTTATTTATTGCTACCCAACCCTTTCGGCATTCTATTATATATTTTCAAAAATAGAGAACATTAAAACAAAAAATTTATATTTTATTGTATTGGGCATTAATGCCATCACGCAGATCCATCTTACTTTCTGAACTAAATGCTGAGGAATATCTCAAAATTTCACACCACGGAATAATTGCAAGCAACAGAACTTCTGCCCTGGTAGGAATGAATGGAACAATTGACTGGGCATGTCTTCCGAATTTTAACTCCGACCCTATATTTGATTCGATCCTTGACAGTAAAAAAGGAGGCAGTTTTTCAATTCAGCCTGTTGATTTTCAGAATGTTGAATCCAGCCAGTATTACATTGATAATACAAACATACTTGTAACAGAATTTAAGAAAAAAAATCAGGTAATACTTAGAGTTACAGATTTCATTCCAACCTCAAAATACAGTACGATTAATTTCCCGGAGATTCATAGATATGTCGAAACCCCTGTTGAAGGTGTGGAAATTCGTTCTGAGATAAAACTCTCGTTCCACTTCGGTAATTTACCTGAAGACGTGGTTAAACACAAAAACGGATATATATTCAAATACAAGGATGAATATGTTGGGGTATCTTCAGATTTTAACTTCAAGGTATATGGTAACAAGATTGCTGCAAATTTTAAAACGAATAAGAATGGGAGTGGATGGATCATTGTTTTTTATGGTATGCAGCATGTACAAAAAACAAGCGATTTTAAGTCATTTGATCTAATGGAGCAAACCGCAAAATTTCAGAAGGAGTGGGTATCTGAAGGAAATTTTCCACTTATATACAATCATGAAGTAGTGAGATCTGCTCTGGTTCTAAAAGGTTTGATATATGAACCGACTGGATTGATGGTCGCTGCCCCTACAACAAGCTTACCCGAGGCTATCGGCGGAGACAGAAATTATGATTACAGATTCTGCTGGGTTAGAGATGTGGCATATGTTATAGAATCACTTTCAATGCTTGGTTATAAAAATGAATCGGTAAAGTTTCTTTATGATGTAATGGAAAGGGTAAAAATGGAGGGTCACCTCAAGACAATATACACAATAAACGAATACCAGAATCTTGAAGAGAAACTTATCAACTATGAAGGTTATAGGAAATCATCTCCTGTAAGGGTAGGAAATCTGGCTGCGAGCCAGTTACAAATTGACGAATATGGTAGCCTCATAAATGCCATATACCATGTCTCTAAGAATGAAGGAACTATTAATACATACTTATGGGATTTTGTGAGGAATATACTTTCAAAGTTAACCGAGATATGGAAATATGGAGATTCCAGCATCTGGGAATTCAGATCAGAACCATTAAATTATACTTATTCAAAAGTTATTGCATGGTCAGCGTTTCAAAGAGGTATTGAAATGTCCAAAAAATTGGAGCTTTCAGCACCAATTTCTGACTGGAAACTTCAGGCCGATCTAATAAAAAAGGATGTAATGGAAAACGCATATAGTGAAAAGCATAACTCCTTTATGCAGTTCTATGGCTCTGAAAGTACTGATGCATCTCTTTTAAGAATGCCCCTTCTAGGATTCTTACCACCTGATCATCCATATATTCTTGGAACGATAAAGAAGATTGAGACCGATCTAATGGTGGACGGGTACCTTTTCAAAAGGTATAATGACAAGGACAATTTTGTTTCAGATGATAACGCGTTTGTTCTTTTATCCTACTGGTATGTAGAAGACCTTATAGTAACTGGAAAAGTTAAAAAAGCGAGGGAAGTCCTGGGCAAAATTGTCTCACATTCCAATCATCTTGGTCTAATGTCAGAAGAAATTGATTTAAAAACAGGCGAATTGCTTGGCAATTTTCCACAGGCGTTGAGTCACCTTGGCATGGTCAGAGCGGCAGTAAGATTGAATAGAGTTTCCAAAAATTACGGGAAAATCGAACATGAGTTAAAGTTCACTTTATATTAAATAATATTTATAGATTAATACATATATTTTTTTCTCCTAATTGTAGTATTTAAGCATTTTTTAAATTTAAATAAAATGATTTAGATGGAGTAAAGATTAAAAATGGATAATCCTATAGAACCAAAAGAAAAAAAAGGAAATAAACTGATAGCCATAATAGCAATTGTTGTGGTGATAGTTGTTGTAGGGTCGTTTGTTGGACTAGATTACAAAAATCTAGTGAAAACAACAACGCCCACTCCAACCACGTCTAACAATGTGTTATATGTCTATACTGGTGTGAGTGGCCCGGTCAATTCTGAGCATCTGCTTGGAGGTTGTGTAATAGCTGAAATGAAGGGAGGATCGACTCCAGCTGCGTCAGCGCAGTTAATGGCTTATCTGATGAACCCTGCGATCCAGAAGGCCTGTGAAGCCCATACTGGATTTATACCTGTTGATCAGGGAGCATATACGTCTTCACCAAGTACAACAGTACCATCAATATACGCTTCAAGCAATGCGACAGCGACTGTTACATATTACACGAGTATAAGCACAGCGGATGAGTCCTATGTTACTGGGGTTATAAACAATTTTGAGAAGGCATACCCAAACATCCAAGTGAGTGTTAGTTTCATAACCGCTGCATCCATGGTTGAGGAGATTTCATCACTTGTAACTGGAAATTCTCACGCAAATGTTGTTATGACTATTGATAATCTTGATGTTGGAGTTCTCTTTTATGATGGCTATCTAGCATCAATCAATGCCGCAAAGATTACTGCCGGAGAAGGAGTTATAAGTTCAATTTCAAATCTTAACAACTACGAAGTATCAGAGTTCGGAGGAGTATACTTCCTGACACAGCTTGTCAATATACCTCTTGTATGGGTTGATTATACAGCACTTCAGGGTGCAGGAATAACTAAGGTTCCTACAACATATACACAACTCTATAATGACGCAAAGATCCTCGATAAGAAGTATGGTGTTGGAGAAATTAACATGCAGGGACATGGAGGAGCAAGCACACCCACAGAACTTTATCAGTGGATGGTCCAATTCGGTGGAAACCCAATGATGTTCAATGATACTGGGGATATACATGCTATGGAATACATATATAACCTGAGTGCATACTTTTCACCGGATTACAAAACATCATACTGGGCAACCTATACCGGACTTGCATCTAACACTTACTCAATAATGTACTATCAGTGGCCAGGTTCTGTCAACCTTACAAAACTTGGAATGAAATCCTATAACTCAACAGACACTGTAACCAATGAATCGCTAGCAGCAATTAACGGTGGGGTGTTCCTTAGATCACCAGTTTCATGGATTGGAGAATGGCAAACTTTAATGGACAAAGCATGGACAAGTATTGTAGTCGACCACTCATCATACTCTAGTATACCATCAATACTTGCTAGTCAAAACAGCGCTTTAAAAAGCTTCCTGGCGACTAATTACAATCAAAACGTTGCAGATCAGTATGAAAATGGTACATACGCGCCAATAGAGGGGCAGTAAGTTTTTAAACTACCAAATATTTATTTTTTTAAATGATAAAACAATCAAACTTTTGCAAGTATAAAGAAAATTGAAATTATATTATCTCAAACTCTATTAGGTTTTTGCGATAACTGTTCTCTGGTCTTTGTTTCTATTAAATAAGTATCTTAAACCTGAAGACAGGATTTGGAGTAAAACATTAAATTTTAAAGGTTTAAAATGAAACAAAGTATGGGGACATTCATCGGGAAGGTTGCTGATCTTATTTTTCCTTTATCTTGTTCAATCAATTATGTGATAGTGCGCATAAAGCGCTATTTTCACGTGGTGGTGTTTAATAATAGTTTTAATAGAAACCATTGTGTATTATCATCACACGTAAGACTGAGGTAAATCTAAAATCAATCAAAGTACAGTTTCTCAAATGAAAATATGTAACTTTAGAATGGAACGAAGATTTAATTTGTATTTACTTAACTATTTGAAGCAGTGATCCGTCTTCATTGTATATATTATATCTCTTGAGACTGAAACCTATCTTTGCTCCCAACTCATACCTTTTGTTGGTTTTTAATATTACTGGGTGCCCACCTTCTTCATCTGAATCAGTTTCCAGATTTTTATTATCAAGCCTGCAGCTTACGTGAAAACTATCTTCCTCCTGATTGCACCATTCTACGGTACCAGTTAGATCATCCCCCTCACTTATCCAGTGATCTCTGAATCCAATTATTTTACCTGAATTGTTTATACTATCTCCACTTATGAAGTTCATTGGATATTCTCCGACAAAGTCCCCAAGCCATTTACTTTTTGGTTCATTTAGGATCTCGTCATAAACGCCTATTTGCTCAATCTTCCCATCTCTCAACACGGCGACCCTGTCAGAAAGTGTAGAAGCCTCAGTTTGATCATGTGTAACATAAACAAAGGTGTGACCAAGTTCCTTTTGAATCTTCTTTAGTTCGGCTCTCGCAGTATATCTCACTCTTGCATCAAGATTGCTTAGAGGTTCATCAAGAAGAAAAATTTTTGGGTCCCTTACAAGTGCCCTGGCCAGAGCAACCCTCTGCTTTTGTCCTCCACTTAGCTGGTTAATGTTTCTTTCTAGGACATCTCCAATCTTCAGAGTTTCTGCAATTGATTCTATTTTACCTTTTATTTTACTCTTTTCATATTTTGCCATTTTCAATGGAAACTGAATGTTTTGATAAACTGTCATGTTAGGATAGAGAGCATAGTTCTGAAACACCATTGCTATATTTCTCTTATTAGGAGGTAATTTACTTATGTCCTTTCCATCAAGGATTATTTTTCCAGCAGTCAACTCTTCAATTCCTACTGTTGTTCTTAATAAAGTACTTTTCCCCATTCCTGATGGCCCGAGTACGACTAAGAACTCACCGTCATATATTTCTAGATTTAGCTTATTTAATACCCTTTTCTTTCCATATAATTTATAAATATTTTCATAACTCATTTTTACGTTCATCCGACTAAACCTCCTGATAAATATTGTCCTTTTAGGTACTTTTGAAGCACAGCTGCTAATATTATGACTGGTATAGTTGCTACCAATGCAAATGTTGCAGATTCCAGTGGAAGGTTCCTTGACACATAATTATACAATGTTACAGGGAATGTAGAATCTGTTGGCACTATTGGGGCAATGATCACAGCATAAGTGAATTCATCCCATGATGTCATCCATGCGAGTAAAAATGCAACCATAATTGGTACTCTTATCATTGGCATTAAAAGTCTGAAAAATGTGGAAGAAAAAGAAGCCCCGTCCACCCTTGCCTGATATTCCAGATCATGTGGTAAACTTCTAAATCCGCTCAACATGATAAAAACTGAAAGTGGCAATACGACCAGTTCCTGTGCAAATGCAACGCCAAACACCGTGTTGTCAAGATTCGCATTAAGAAAATAAACTGATATTGGTATAGCGATGACCAGCCCTGGCATCATATTGATTATGAACAGGAAGACAATTAGCTTGTTTGAAAGACTTGATGTAAGCTTAGAAAGACCATAACCTGCTGGTATTCCAAGACCAATTGCAATAAGACCAACCATGAATGCTACTTCCAGACTTCTTGTTAATGGACCTATTAAATCAACTTCCTTGAATGACTCAAAAAGATTACCCAGTGTGAAAGCAAGTGGGATCTGCCCAGGGTATATCTTTTCAAAGGTTAAATAAGCTGGTTGGAAGGCATAAATTATTAGTATCCATAGTGGATATATGAAAACTATTGCAAGGATAATTACTGCAATATACGTTGTCCATTTTCCCTTCTCATCTGACATGATCTTTTGCACCTCCAAGTCTTACCACTATGACAGAATACACCATTATGATAGCAAGTAGAATCGTTGCTGCCGCGTAAGAAATATTCCTTGTCTGAAGCGAAGAGTAATTTTCGAAGATTAGGGTATTCATTATAAGTGGATGATACCCTATAATTACCAGCGGCAATGCGAAAATATTAAATTCACTTACACCCCTAACGAGAAGTGCAATTGACATTATTGGTGCAATGTTTGGGAGGGTAATGTGTATAAATCGACTAACTGCACCAGCCCCATCCACTGATGCTGCCTCATATAATGTAGGAGGTAAAGAGGACAAACCTCCGTAAAGAATTAATGCAACCAGAGGTGTATTCTTCCAGAAATCAGAAAACATTACAACACCAAGTGAAGAACTGTTTGTATTAAACCAGTCCACAGGTTTTAATCCGATTGAAACAAGAGCCGAGTTTGCATATCCCCCAACAGCCTGAAATATTATAGAAAACACAAAGGCACTGACTACAGTGGATATACCTAGTGGAATAATAACTAGTGTAGAAAACGCTTTCTTACCTTTGAATGGCTTTATCAGTACCATTGCAATTGCCAGCGCTATAAAAAGCTGAATCATAAGAGCCCCTACGCTAACAAGCAAAGTATTAATTATAGCACCATATAGTCCATAACTGGGCAAGGCTAAATAATTTGCTATGGTAAAACCGTGCTTTCCTATAAAACTATCGTAGACCACAGTTATGGCTGGAATTATTGCCAAACCTATTACATAAGCTAATGCGGGGATGGCAAAAATAAGATAGAATATATTCCTTTTTGCTGACCTCTTGAAAACATTTCGTCTCGAAAGAAAGTCTTCTTTAGTTACGTTACTGCCTTTAGATTTGTTCTTATCCATACGATTTTCATTTTCCATTTTGGATCACGCTTAATTACGAGTTTTTTGATTTATCTTATTCTATGAGGGCTTTTCGTTTATCAAGATTTATTCACCCTTTCTGCTTTTTTAATATCTATCCAGATTACTTACTACTCAGTACTGAAGTTAAACTTCTTTAAATTTAATGTTAAATTAATACCATAGCTTGAAAATAATATTTAGTTTTTTTACTCTTTTAAATAGTTTAATTATTCGTTTAAACTCCATTTATAAATGATACAGTGGTAATAGTGGTAATTTAAATGAAAATTTAGAAATTATAATTGATTACTCTTCTACTGTCTCTGAATTCTTTACCATTTCAACATTCCCTATTCGTAGATCATCAAGAACAGGTCTTGTAAACTCAGGATGATCGAACTGTTTCTTAAACCCTGAAAGCACTCCCCATGGGTAAAAGACTGCCATTGCTACAATGAATATAATCAGAGTTGCATAATCAAATGGAATTAATGTTCCCCATGATGATGGAAGAGTAAGAGAGAAAGTGTAATGGATTCCGATGGAGGAGAAGTTCAGTGAAGTGATTGTACCAGTAAAGCCATCACTACCTATTAGTGTCATAATAGTAAGGAATAGAATATAAACTACATACCATATGGCGTTTTTTGCCCCAATCTTGACCTTAGAAATAATTCCTATTAGTGCACAACCTATAAACATCAAGAAAACTGCATAAGGCTCAGAAGGCCATCCTGCCCAAAAGGGAATCAAAGAACTTAAACCGACTGAAAGTGGTGCAATTAACCACATTCCTTTAAATTTATCTTCTTCTTTAGTTACTCCCTGTCTTCTTGATACCATTAATGCTATTGGAGTAACCGCTAGTCCTAGGTATCCAGCAGCTGATGCGTCGTCTATAAAACTGTATATAGATGGGACAGGAGCAGATAGGAAAACAATAATAGCTCCTATCATTGTGAATGTGATAAGTGCTACTAGAGGTATAGAATGTTTTAAATTTATAGACTTTAATTTCTTATTAATAAATCCAGATCTCCCAATAGCCATCATTACCCTTGCGCCACTTCCTGCGTAAATGTATCCTGTTACATATGGAGCCATGAATCCTGTAACTAAAGCAGCTATGAAAATCCAGTAAAATCCGGACCTTTTTGTAAACACAAAGAATGGATTTAACCCAACGAGAGCATGCGCACTGGTCAATGCACCAAAATCTCCAGGCTTAATACCAAATGAACTCCAGTGGAATCCAAGTATTATAGCAAAGGCCACCCCAATATAGATAAGAGATTCTATAACAACTGTAAAAATCATAGCCTTTGTTACATCACTCTTATGCTTCGTTTCCTCTGCAAGATCTGGTATAACCCTGGTTGCACCAAAGTCATACATAGCCAGTGGCATGATCGATAGAAATGAAATGATAGGAGTGTGTGTGGTGAAAAATCCATATTTAAATAAATTCTTAGCATCAAAAACGAATCCAATTAGGCCTATCACCATGGCTAAGTAAAATACCAGTTTTACCAAACCGATCCAGTTACTTGTTTTTCCAAACTGCTTAATTCCAAAGTAGTTGATTGGAATAAAAGTAAGAAGAAGGGCTACACCTAGAAGTCCTCCATCAATTGTTGGGTATCCAAGATTTGTCACAAAAACTCCGGGCAGAAAAAACCCAGAACCTATAATTATCGCAACTACTTCTATTGGCGGAATAAATAAATACCAGAGTATATCTGCCATTGAATTTATTAAATTAGTCCATCTTCCATGGGTATAGATACTGTACCTCGTTGGACCACCAGCTTCTGGGTAGACCTTGCTAAGCTCCACGTATGTAAACGCGACCATTAAGTAAATAAAAGCTCCGAATACAAATGCCAAAATCGCACTTGGCCCTGCTCCAGCAACCATATCAATTGTTCCAAAAAGAGCACCATTTCCAAGAGATCCAGCTATTCCGATAACCAAAAGTTCATAGAACCCTAGCTCTTTCTTTAATCGAGGTTTTCTAGCTATTTTTTTTGTTACTTTTTCTGAAGAATCCATCAATGGAATATCAGCACTATAACATAAAAGTCTTACTCCAAAACGTTTTTAAATAATAAGAATAAACTGCATGAGGAGCCTGTAAAAATCGTTACTTTTTAAATATGATAGAATGGTGAAGCAGAAAATTACGATATAAAAGGAAGATGATGTTATAATTCTACTTTAAAATTAAATTAATTATATATAAATTTTAAGCAATGTATAATAATATTTATTCACCTAAATAAGACTTAGGTTAGGAAAGTCTACGGAAAAAGAATAATTTCCTATATAAGTGAAATGAAAATTTGGGAAGTTTAAATTAGATTGGTAATATTTATTTCCCAATGGCTTACGTAAAATATGAACTAACACTTGGAAATTTATTAAAAAGTAGTACAGTTAGAAATCCAGGTCAAGAAATAGTAGATTCAGAATTTGGAAGGACAACATTCAGTAAATTTGGCACCGATGTAACTTCTCTGGCAAAGGGATTGGTTAAAATTGGAGTTGAACCTGGGGACAAAATAGGAATTCTTGACTGGGATACGATTAATTTCTTGAAGTCTTTTTATGCTGTTCCAATGACTGGTGCCATATTGCACACAGTTAATATAAGATACCCAACAGAGCTTATATATTACACCATTCAGCATGCTGAAGACTCGTACTTGATACTGAGAGATGAGATAGCCAAGATGTTTGTTGAATACAAAGAACTCTTTGGTTTTGTTAAAGGATGGATCATTTATAGGACTTCTAAGGAAGAAATTAACTTACCATTTAATAACGTGATAAATTTCGAAGACCTTTTAAATTCAGATGAAAATACACCTCTCCCTTATATATCAGAAGACGACACTGCAACACTTTTCTATACATCTGGAACTACTGGAATGCCGAAAGGTGTTTCTTTTACCCATAGGGATATTGTGCTTCATGCATTTTCGATTGCTAATACTGTGTCTGATTACCCTATATCCCTTGGGTCAGGTGATACTTTAATGCCTCTTGTTCCAATGTTTCACGTTCACGCATGGGGTCTTCCTCAACTTTTCCTTCTTAAAGGTCTTAAATATGTACTTCCTGGTAGATATAATCCAGAAAAGATACTTGAACTTATGAAGAGTGAAAAGGTCAGTACAACTGCAATGGTTCCATCCATACTATATATGTTGTTGGCTGCGAAAAATTCCAGTAATATACTGCCATCACTTAACCTGAGATGTATAATTGGAGGTGGGGCTTTAACCATGGAACTGAAAAACAGAGCCAAATCGTTTAATGTTACGAGCATTGGAGCTTATGGTCTATCTGAAACAGCACCTCTCGTTTCGTTCTCCACGCTCAATAGTGAGACCTGGGATCTTGATGATGAAGAAAGAGAAAAGTATGAGATTAAGGCAGGAATTCCAGCCCCCTTTGTCGAAATTAAAATATTACAGTCAAAATCAGATGTAGGTACTGAAGTAAAGAAGAAATTTGGCGAAATCCTCGTAAGGTCTCCATATGTTGCAAAAGAATATTATAAAGATGCCGAGGCTACAAAAAAGTTATGGGCTGAAGGGTGGCTTCATACAGGTGATCTTGGTTATATCGATGAAAAAGGATACCTTTGTATAGTGGATAGGGAAAAAGATGCTGTTAAATCAGGTGGTGAATTCATTCCGACTTTGATACTAGAAGATGTAGTGAGTTTGTATGATGGCATTGACAGAGTAGCTATCATCGGTAAGAAAGATGAGAAGTGGGGGGAAAGACCTGTTGCTTTCTACACTTCAAATAATACAATTAAAAAAGAGGAAGTGGATGAATTCCTGAAAAGGTTTGTAGAAGAAAGGAGAATTGAAAAATTCTGGATGCCAGACGAATATGTGAAAGTTGATTCCTTCGATATGACTTCCACAGGGAAAGTCGATAAAAAGAAATTGAGAGAGAAGTATTACAGTTAGTTTTAATACTAATTTTATCTTAATTTGATCTGCTTAGCCACAATTCTTTCATTTTTGTTATTTTATACTTAATGTTTTAGAAGATTTCTGAGTTTTAATTTTGATAACTTATAATTTATACAGGAAACAAAAAAGATAACTTATATATTCCTATACTATTATTCATTATGATTTCTGGGAATCCCAGCATTGATGAAGAAGAGGAGAATTACGGTACTTCAAAGGAAAAACTCACAGAACTTGTTGAGGAGAATAAATTAAGGATAAAGATCTTTGGAATGGGCGGGGCAGGCTCTAACACTATCAAGAGAATGGTAAATAGAAGTTTTAACTCACCATATTGCGAAATCTCATTTGCGGCAGCAAATACAGATGCATCACATCTCAGTAAGATTGGAGTGAAAGAGAAGATTGTGCTTGGAAAACAACTCACAAAGGGAAGAGGGGCTGGAGCCGACCCTCAGGTTGGTAATGCTGCAGCCAGAGAGTCTCAAACAGAGATTGAAAAAAGCCTGGACAGGGTTAAAATCGCGATCATTGTAACTGGACTTGGTGGCGGGACTGGAACGGGTTCCTCACCCTTTCTTGCGATGAAGGCAAAGGAAAGAAATTCCATAGTTATAGGTATAGCTTCCCTCCCAATGGCAAGCGAGGGGAAAAAACGTATGGAGAATGCCAGAAAAGGAGAATCAGAACTGATTCAATTCTGCGATTCCCTTATCCTCTTCGAGAATGACCGGATAAGAAAATATGCACCAAGGGAGCTGTTCAACGTTGCCCTTGAATTTGCTGATTCCATCATGATGAATGCAATTGAAGGATTGATTGAAAGCGTTTCAAAGAGTGCAACTGTGAATACAGAGCTTTCAGATCTTGAAAAAATTCTTGAACTTGGTGGGCTTGGTATATTTGGAGTGGGGATTTCTGATTCGTCACCTGAGCAGAGGGTAATGGAAGCCTGCGAATCTGCATTAAATTCTCCATTTAACTCTTCAGAGATTTCCCAGGCGAGGGGTCTCCTTCTAAGCATTTCCGGAGATGATACCTTAACCGTGGAAGAAAGGGAAAAAGCAATGAAATTCATGAAGGACAAAGTATCACCGGGTGCAAACATTATTGTCAGACAGGAAACCGATAATACATTTAAAGGAAAGGTAAAGATCATATTCTTTGCGACCGGAATTATACCTGAAGGAGAGGAGTTTCATATAAGAAAAGACAAACATGAAATTTCATAATTTTTTAGTTTGTAAAAATAGGAAAAGTTTTAATTTCATTTTCTATAAAGTAATTCGGGGCAATGTGAAAAATGGAATTTCCTAGTGATATGGAAATCCAGGATAAAAAACTGGATAATAAGACACTTTTTAATATCGCACAGTCAGCTAGATCCCTAATAATAAAAATGGTATACAGCGCTAAGAGCGGACATCCAGGTGGTTCTCTCAGTATAATAGATATTCTTACAGACCTTTATTTCAAAGAGATGGTTATAGATCCTAAAGATCCGGAGATGCCAAATAGGGACCGCCTGGTAATGAGCAAGGGACATGCATCTCCAGCACTGTACAGTATTCTTGCATTAAGGGGTTATTTTCCTCAGGAACTTTTAATGGATTTTAGACAGCTAAACTCAAAACTTGAAGGTCATGTTCATCGAGGAGTCCCTGGTGTTGAATCATCCACAGGGTCCCTTGGACAGGGATTAGGTGTGGCAGTGGGAATGGCCATTGCTTCAAAACTCAAAAAGGAAAATTACAGAGTTTTTGCCGTTCTTGGGGATGGAGAAATAGAGGAGGGAAGCATTTGGGAATCACTCATGGCAGGCAGTAAGTATAGGCTGAATAATCTGGTTGCCATACTTGACAAGAATGGAGTTCAGCTAGATGGCTTCACCAAGGATATAATGCCTATGGGAAATGTTTACGAAAAGGTCAAATCTTTTGGCTGGAATGTTATGGAATTTAATGGACACAACTTTAATGAAATACATGCGGCTTTTGACTTTGCAAGAAAGAGTACAGATAAGCCAGTATTTTTGATAGCCAATACTGTAAAGGGTAAGGGTGTAAGTTATATGGAGAATAATCCAAAATACCACGGATCTCCCCCTGCGTCAAATGAAGAGTATGAACAAGCTTTGAGTGAAATAGGTGCTAGAATTTATGAAAAGTGAAAGTTTAAGAGAAGCATATGGAAAGAAACTGGTTGAACTTGGCAGGGTTCAAAAGGATCTTGTTGTTCTTGATGCAGATCTGTCAAGTTCAACAAAGACTCAGGCATTCGGAAAAGAGTTTCCTGATAGATTCTTTAATATGGGAATTTCAGAACAGTCTATGGTTACAACAGCTGCAGGGATGGCTCTCAGTGATTTGAAGCCATTTGTTTCAACATTCGCAATTTTTTTGACAAGGACATATGAACAGATAAGGCAGTCAGTCTGTTACAATAATATAAACGTCAAATTCGTTGTTACTCACGCGGGTATAACGGTGGGTGAAGATGGGGCAACACATCAGATGGTTGAAGATGTAGGATTAATGAGCGGACTTCCCAACATGAAGGTTATTGTTCCATCAGATTCGGTTGAAACAGAGTCTGTAATAGATTACTTGGTTGAAAAGACCAAAACTCCTTATTACGTAAGACTCACCAGGGAAAAATTTCCAGTCCTTAATGAAGAGGGATATCAATTCAGGGAGGGAAAGAATACTGTGATGAGAGATGGGAATGATCTAACAATTTTTGCAAATGGATCTATGCTTTCATTTGCACTTCAGGCTGCAGAAAAGCTAAAGGAACTTGCAATAGATACCGCAGTTATAAATGTCTCTTCTATCAAACCCATTGACAGATCAAATATAATAGAATATGCCAAGAAAACAGGGCATATAGTTACTGCCGAAGAACATTCAATTTACAATGGCTTAGGAAGTAGAGTCTGCGAAGTTACCTCTGAGGAATACCCTGTTCCTGTAGTAAGAGTTGGGATGAAGGATTCCTTTGGAAAATCTGGTAAATCATGGGAGTTGTTTGATTATTTTCATATGGGTGTAAATGATATCGTTTCAGCTGGTGTAAAATCATTCAGGGAGGAAAAAAAATATGAAACTATTTCTTGATACGGCAAATTTAACCGAGATAAAGCAGGCAAATGAGTGGGGGCTACTTGATGGAGTTACAACAAACCCGTCATTAATAGCAAGGGAAATGAAAAACGGTGGAAGTTTCAAAGATATTGTCACCAAGATACTTAAAGAAACCCCTGGACCAGTAAGCATTGAGGTAATTGCAGAAGATTACGATAACATGCTGAAGCAGGCATTCAAAATAAGCGAACTGGGAAAAAATGCTGTTGTTAAGGTTCCATTTACTACTGTTGGTCTTAAAGTAACCAAGGCTCTTTCTGATAAGGGAGTGCATGTTAATTCGACCCTTATTTTCAGTGGTATACAGGCATTGTTTGCAGCAAAAGCAGGAGCAACATATGTATCCCCATTTGTTGGTAGGCTCGATGATATAGCGGAAGATGGGATGTCACTTATAGAACAGATTAAAACTATCTATACTAATTATGATATGAAGACAAATATCCTTGTAGCATCTATCAGGAGTCCATTGCACGTTTTGAGGTCAATGATAATGGGAGCAGATGTGATAACACTTCCATTTGACGTGTTATCTAAACTTCCAAGCCACCCAAAAACAACTGAAGGCCTTACAAGGTTCCTGGATGACTGGAAAAAAGCTTTTGGTAGTATGGACTTTCCACTTTAACCAATTTTTTTATATTAGTAATTAATTATATCCCGTGATATTTTTCGATTTTCTCCTTTTTAATGTCGTGATAATTGCTGGAAGTATCACACTATTTCGAATTTTTCGATACAAGTTGGCAGATTATTCCCTAATAGTTTCCCTTCTCATTGGATTACTGTTCTATCTCTTCTTCCCGGATACTATAGATTTTGCAATTGTTGTTCTTGGTACTCTCTCTATAAATACCCTTTACTCAAGAAACTCTTACGTTTTCATAGCCATTCTTATATTTTTAACCGTACTGGATGGAGCGCTGAACTTCAGTATTTCTCCCCTTCTTCATGAAACACTTTCACTTGGAGTGGGTATTTCGATTTCACTGCTTCTCTCCAACAGTGTTAGACTTATGAATCTGGACAATGAGAATGAAAGGGGAAAGAAGAAAAGAACGGAGGTTGAAAGAGATGTTGTTCAGATCTTCTCAGGGATAATTATTCTTTTTGCCATAATTTTAATACCAAAAGTACTGCTGGAGGGTGGTCTCCTGCTTGCAATCCTTATCAGTATAGTTCTTGTTAATGTTGCTGCAGTGGAAAGAGAATCCAGAATTTCTAAGGCGATCCTTCATTTTGAAAGAAATAATGTTCAACCTGGGGTCGGCAGTCTGTGGTTCATCGCCGGACTGATGATCCTCATTGCGCTGTCATTAAGATGGAGGGTTGTTGAAATAGGAGTTTTTGCAATGGCTATAGGAGATTCACTGGCTACTATAGGAGGTGTAAACCTGAGAACAAAAAAACTTTTTTACAACCACAAAAAAAGCATAGGAGGTTTTTTATTCATGTTAATTCCAACAGCCATCTTTGCTTTCGCCATACTGGGGCCGCTTTATGTTCTTCTAGCAGTGGTTGCTACCTTTGCTGAATCTATATCAAGATATCCTGTGGATGACAATATTTCCATTCCTTTAAGTGTTATAGCAGTTAATTTGCTCATTTCACTGCTTTGAATGAACTTACTATTTCTATTATCAAAGATTAAAAATTAATTAAAGAAGTTTCTACTTTTATAACCTAACGAAAATCCCTGTAATACATCAGATCGTCTTCACCCTCTTCTTCAAACCCAGAGTCTTTATAGAATTTGAATGACGGTGAATCCACATTTACCCAAAGCTGAATATCTTTATATCCCAGAGTTTTCAGTCTTTTACATGACTGATATAGTAAATAACTACCGTAACCCCTTCCCTGATACTTTTTAGATATGAAGAGATCAACCAGTAATGGAGTATTAATTCTAAAAAATTCAAATGAACCATCACTAACCTGAACAGAACCAACTATCTCTCCGTTATGAAGTGTTTTGGATGGCGTAAACAAAATTTTTCCATAATACCCTGAATTTATAATTTTCGGGGTGATATTATTATGATTTTTTTGAATCAGCAAGAATTCATCTGGAGTGCCTCCATAGGCGTCAGTCTGAGCTATTGCCACTTCATCCATGGAAATTTCATCATTTTGAAGTTCTATAAAATTATTTTCTCCAGTTTTTATTGATTCGTATACCTTTTTTATTCTTTCCAGGATTGTGTCCAGATTTCCGATTAATTTTATCCTGTAAGCCCTTGTAAATTCCAATTCTTCAATTTTCGTGAAAAATTCTTCACCGTTAAAAATACCATCTATAATCAAAAGTCTTGATTCTTTTGATGCCATTTCTAAAAACCAATTTACGATATCAATTCCTTTTTTAATGTATGACTCATCCTTATTTACAAATCCCATTGAGCAGATCAATCTATCGTCTATTCCCTGAGGTGGCATTATATATCCATATGCACATATTCTCCCATTTGACAGTATAACTCTGGAAGGTATCCTGTTTTTATTCAACATGTCTATAACCGGTGCATAAACTTCATCTGCGTTCAAATCCCTAAATTTATCCCGAAATACTTTTTTCTGCGATGAAAGAATTAAATTCCAATCAAGTTTGACATTGTTTACTTTCTCCATAATCCTATAATTTCGAAGCCTATTTAAACAATTTTACGATGCTAAAGAATGAATAATGAAGAGAGAACACAGCAATTTAACAAACTCGCTGTGGAATACTCGAGATATTATAAGGGAAAAATAAGAAATTACCCTAATGTTCCTATTTCTTCTGTAAACGATTTTTCATACTGGTACACGCCTGGGGTTGCTGAGGTATCAAGGGTAATTAACAAGAGCCCGGACGAATCATTTGAGCTAACAGGCAGATGGAACTCCATTGGAATAATTACTGATGGTACAAGAGTGCTTGGTCTTGGGAATGTGGGACCGGAAGCAGCTATGCCTGTTATGGAAGGCAAGGCCATGATTTTTAATTTGTTCGGGGGAGTTAATGCCGTGCCTCTACCTATGAGAGTCTCGTCAGGAGAAGAATTTATAAAGGTGGCAATGGCATTGGAACCGTCTTTTGGTGGGTATAATCTAGAGGATATTGAAAGCCCAAAATGTTTCTTTGTTCTTAGAGAATTACAGGAAAAGTTAAGCATTCCTGCATGGCACGATGACCAGCTTGGGACAGCCTGCATAATTCTGGCTGGTCTCATTAATTCTCTGAGAATTGCAGGTAAGAAAATACCGGATACAACAGTATCTCTTATAGGATCAGGTGCAGCAAATATTGCTGCTGCACATCTTATGATAGAGGCTGGATTTAAACCGGGAAATATTATAATGGTTGATTCGAAGGGTATTTTAGAACCTGAGAGAACTGATCTTGATAAGATAATGATATCAAATCCATGGAAATACGAGCTGGCATTGAAAACCAATGAGGAAAGGAGGAAAGGAGATATAGAAGAGTCCATGGAGGGAGTAGATATAGTAGTTTCAGCTGCAAAATCTCAACCCGGTCTTATCAAACCAGAGTGGGTTAGGAAAATGAACAGGGATCCTGCAATATTTGCTTTGGCAAATCCGTTACCTGAGATATGGCCAGACGATGCAAAATCGGCTGGTGCAAAAGTAGTTGCTACCGGTCGAAGCGATTTTCCAAACCAGATAAATAACAGCCTTGTATTTCCTGGAATATTTAGAGGAGTTCTAGATGCTCGCTCTCGAGGAGTAAATTTCAGAATAATGGTTAAGGCTGCCTACGAGATTGCAGATTATGTGAAGAATCCAGATCCTGATCATATTGTACCAACAATGGGAGACTGGGAACTTTATCCAAGAGTAGCTTCTTCTGTTGCCAGAGCGACAGTTGAGGAAAAACTTGCGCGAAAGGTAAATAGCAAGGAAGGATTCTATAAGACGGCAAGTGAGATTATTACCCTAAACAGAGAGAATTTTGAAAAAATGATGAAATTGAATATAGTAGAAAAATTACCTGAGGTGAATGAATGAAAGAAATGAAGATTGAAGTGCGGAATGCAGAAGAGAGTGATATAGAACAGTTTGTTGAGCTCATTCTGAGAATGAAGAGACTGAATGGCGAGTTTGATTCCCTGTTCACTGCAAATGAAGAGAATCATGGTGGAATAAAAAACTACTACCTTGAATGCATAAAGGATAAGAAGAAAAATATCACCCTTGTAGCAGTATCAAATAAAAAAATTTACGGTCTCATTAAGGCAGAGGTCAGGGAGAGAGTTTCGTATGTACCTAACTATGAAGTAAGGATAATAGATCTTTATATTATGCCAGAAATGAGGAGGAAGAATGTTGGAAATTTATTACTTGATCACCTGTATGCAGAGATGAGGAAAAGAAATATAGGAGTTGTTACGGCAGAATTTCCGGCGCTGAACCTTATTGCACTGAACTTCTATCAAAAGATAGGATACAGGGAAGTAGGCAAGGTGTTTGGCAAGACAATCGATGAAAATATAAATAAGAAAGAATAGTTTTAAAATAATTTCATACTTTTCCACTTTTGAACAATTCTCTCTGCTCCAATAGCATATTCGTTGATCAAATCTGAAAGATCTGCTGGTACCACACCCTCTTTGAGCTGTAATTTATCTTCTATTATCTCGAACAGACCTGAACTTTCTGCCCATTCAAGTTCCGGTTTGGTGAATATTGAGACGGAAGAGGGTTTTCCCTTTCTCATAAGATATTTATTCTTAATATTCCTAACCATTCTATAGGTGTTATAAACCTGAAATTCTTCAGTTTCTGAAAAACTTTTAAACTTACTTTGAAGTGACATCATAAGTCCCTCAATATTAATATTCTGGCTCATTGCTATTACCGCTGGATAAGAGGAAATTGGAACTATGGAATTACCTGAAATTTGATAAAAATTATAATACACTCTAAATCCCTGAATAAAACCATATTTTGTGCAGTTCTTAATCGTATTAAGATAGGGCGATTCCATTAGTTTTGAGGGAAAATCGTTAAAAAATTCATCCGGGAACCTCAGTTCATTCTTGATTTCATAGGAAAGATCAATAACATCTATAGGCTCTTTTTCTTCCGCTGTTCTCTCCTTTAGTTTAAGATTGTAAGCAAGATCTATTGCTTCGATTGTTCCTAAACTGTTTATGTCAACCGTGGGAATATTAGTTCTTTTTTTGTCATTTTGTTCATCATCCTCATCATCCTTTAATTTCATGAATTCGACTCCCTCGGAAATAAGGAAATCATGCCCCATATCTGATAGAAGTTCCTTCATGTTTTCATGTGGCGATAGAGGAATATTTAATTCCATTTGATTGAGATCAAAAGGCGTGAATTTAAAAATCTCCTTGTCTTCAAAATTACCAGATTTATAGTAAGAAGAATTTACAATGAAAATTTTATCGCCTATTTCTTTTAGATCCTGGATATACTTTGAAATCAGCTCCCTGGATTCCATATCATCCCATAGATGTAATATTATAAAAGTTTTCCAATTTCTTGATAACAAAAGTCAAAGTCATAATATCGAAATGTTAAATCAATTCAAATATAATAATCCAGAATTCTGCAGAATTATTATGTTCCTGATTGTCCCATAAGTGTTATATATTTAGATTATCTTGATAGGTGGAAGGCATCAAAATGGCAGTAAAATCTGAGTATTATCAAAAACTTGTCCTAAATGGGACGGTTGAGGATTTAATAGATCTACTTGATCAGGTAGGGAATGATAATACGATAACAGAGGATGAACGGGAATGGATAGAGAATTCTATCCACAGAAGGCTCAGCATGTTCAAGGGGACACCTGTAAGAATTGTAAATATTGAATCTGGAGTTGAGGAAGAACCGCCCCAGACAGTCTATGATGAATTTGGAGGATCATCTATCTATAAAGGAGAGATTTTCATTTATGGGCTAAAGTGGAAAATGTATGTCCCAAGCATAAAGTTCAGAGAAACGCAGATTAATTACTGGTACTATAACGAAAAGGTAGCTTCCATTCTTTCAGATGTTTTACTACCCGTTATCCCGGGAAAATTCAGAGGATATTTCAATTACCCGCCATGGCTACTTGGAACTTCCTATGCACCACACACATATTATATTCCCACCGATTCGTTAATTTCCTTGGCAATTGAAAGAGATGTAATTGATGACTGGAATTCGCTTGTGGTAAAAGGAATACCAGAGAAGCTTGTTGAAAGATATAGGTCCAGAAATCTAGGAAACTCTCTTTGAAATGAGAATTATAATAGGATATTATGGAAGTTCTCCAGAAAACCTGAAATTAAAACATATAACCAGGAAAACCACTTATGGTGTGGAGCTTGACTTCTATGACATGAATCCTGACGAAAATATCCCTACTTTATATAATGAGAAATTCAGATTTAATGCAGAAATTTATGATCATGAAAATTTTTACAGCAATTTTTCAGTTGAGAAATTTATATTAATGAACAGGGACGAACGCTTTTGGGAATTACATGAAATAATGGAACACTACTGGAAGAAATCTACAGGAATGGATAAGATGATTCTTCAGGAAATAATAGGTATACTGGTATCTCAGGTTAAATGGCAAATGGGTCAGTTTAAAGTTTCGGAAAGTGTTTTAAACAGAAATGTAAGATTACTCGAGAAGAACACAGAAATGGTAAGAGATGAGATTATTCTCGGTGTTTCTTATCCTATTTTATTTAACCCTAAATTGCTTGACTATTTCGAACAAATATATATTGCCTGAATTAATCTGGTTTCATGGAACAGATATCCTCCATTCTGAACGATTCATCCACAGGTAAAGAATTCAACATAAGGGGATGGGTCTATAGAATTAGAACATCAGGTAAATTGGTTTTTGTTATCCTGAGAGACGCTTCAAGTATTATTCAATGCGTAGCCAAATCAGACAATTTCAACGAAACTGACTTCAAGATTATTTCCTCACTTACCATAGAAAGCAGTGTAAGTTTCAGTGGAGAATTAAAGAAGGATGAGAGAGCGGTTACTGGATATGAAATGAACATAAAATCGTTCACCATTTATCAGAGAAATGACAGTTTTCCAGTTTCGAAGGATATCTCAGAAGAATTTGAACTGGATAACAGGCATCTTTGGATCAGAAGCAGGGAATTTAATGCGATCCTGAAGATCAGATCCACTATTTTTAAGGCATTCAGAGAATTCTATGATAATGATGGATATTATGAAGTTCAGCCGCCCATTATGGTATCTACAGCAACTGAAGGTGGTTCTACCCTTTTCAGTGTACCATTCTTTGGGGAGAAGGCATATCTGACCCAGAGTTCTCAATTTTATCTTGAAACATTCATTTTTTCATTGGAAAAAGTGTATACAATAACTCCCAGTTTCAGGGCCGAAAAGAGCAGGACATGGAGACATTTAACTGAATACTGGCATGCAGAGGGCGAAGTTGCCTGGATAAACAATCAACAGATGATGGACATAGAGGAAAAGATGCTTCATTTTATTGTAAAGAAGACAATAGAGGAAAACAGCGAAGAGTTGAAAATACTTGGAAGGGATATAGAGACACTTAAGGAAAGTATGAAACCCTTCAGAAGGATTCCATACAGAGAATTAATAGAAATGTCTGAATCGCTTGGTATGCCCTTGAAATATGGAGATGATCTGGGGGCAGATGAGGAAAGACAGATAATGTCAAACTTCAAGACTCCTATATTTGTCACTGATTTTCCTGCGTCATTAAAGACATTTTATCATCAGCCAAATCCTGCAAAACCTGATGAAATCTTATGTCATGATCTTCTTGCACCTGAGGGATACGGTGAGATTCTTGGTGGTGGAGAAAGAATATGGGATTATGATTTACTTAAAAAAAGGATAAACGATAATGGGCTGAAAGAGGAGGATTACTACTGGTATCTTGACCTCAGAAAATATGGCAGCGTTCCTCACTCGGGCTTTGGATTAGGAATGGATAGATTAGCAATGTGGATAATGCATCTGGACAAGATTACTGGTGCTATCGCCTATCCCAGAACAATAAGAAGACTGAGACCATAAATGGTTAATCCTTTTAAATTAGCCCTTGAGGGAAAAGAACATGATCATACTCCGGTATGGTTTATGAGGCAGGCCGGCAGATATATGGAATCCTATCGCCAGTTAAGAAAAATATATACGATGGAACAAATCTGTCACCTTCCCGACATATCCTCTAAAATTGCCTATGAGGCAGCTTCCTATTTGGAAACTGATGCAGCTATAATATTTTCCGACATAATGACTCCACTGGAAAACTTGGGTTATAAAATAAGATATATAGAAAATGTTGGTCCAGTTCCAGAAAAATATAATGGTAAAACGGACACCTTTATTTCAAATTCTGCAAATGCCATAAGACATTTTGTTAATAATTACAGTTCGACGCCTGTAATCGGATTTATTGGTGGTCCTTTGACTCTTGCTTCCTATATAGTATCCAAAGGTCCTGACAGAGAACTTAAGCACACGAAGACTGAACTAATAAAGAGAGAGAATGAACTCTTAGAATTACTTAATGAAATAACAGAAATTGTTATCAGGGATGCTCTATCTCAAATAGAAGCGGGAGCTGAAGTTATACAGATATTTGATAGCTGGCTCGGTTTTCTCGATAGTGATTATGTAGACATGATTATTAAAAATACAGTTAGTAAGATAACAGAGGAAATCAGGAATAAGGGTGCCAAATCCATATACTTTTCTACAGGAACGTCAGGAATGCTTGAGTCGGTTAAAATGGCTAATGCAGACTTTCTCAGTCTTGACTGGAAATGTTCCCTAAAGGAAATTTCTGAAAATTATGGAAACATAGGATTACAGGGGAATCTTGACCCAACAATACTATCATTATCTCTGGACAGATCAATAGAAAGAAGTATTAAAATTATCAGTGAAATGAGAGATCATAAGAAGTTTATATTTAACCTGGGTCATGGTATATTACCTGAAACAAATCCTGAGAATGTTAGAATACTGGTTAAGAAAATACATGAAGTGATACAATGAAAAACGCCTTACTTATGATGGCTTATGGAAGCCCTGAAAGAAAAGAAGACATAATGGATTACCTAAGGGATGTATATGGGGGCAGAGAGCCACCAAAATTTGCCATAGAAGAGACAGAAAACAAATACTCGAGATTTGGATTTAAATCTCCTTCCAGTGAGATTTTAAGAAAACTTACGAATCAGGTTAAAGATTCAATAGAAGATTTGGATGTTTATATGGCTTTCAAGCACTGGAAACCATCCATCGAGGAGCTGGTCATTAAACTTAGAGAAACTGGTTATGAGAGAATTGAACTACTTCCACTATTCCCTATCAAAAACACAAGTATTCAGGGTAGCTATATAGATCCTTTTAACAGGGTTCTAAAAAAACTGGACTATGACCCAGAGGTGCAATCCATAAGCGGTATGACAGATGCACCAAGTCTTACTAAATTCTGGGTTGATTCTGTGAAAAGAGTATATAACCCGGGAGATTTTCTAATTTTCAGTGCTCATAGTTTACCTCATTCAATAGATCAGGAAAGTGAATATTACAATATATTCAAAACCTGGTCCAATCAAATAGCACGGAAGTTGGGCATTAAGGAGTTTGAATTTGCATTTCAAAGCAGGGGTTCTTACGGTGACACCTGGCTGGAACCAAGCGTATATAAGGTGCTTGAAAATATTGAGAATGGTATGTATAATAATGTTGTAACTGTACCCATAGGATTCATTTATGATCATCTTGAAGTATTATACGATCTTGATTTTCTGTTTGGAAATAAAGTCCTAGAAAAGGGAATGGGATATAAGAGGGCCGAACTCCCTAATAACTCAATGCTGATGATCGAAACTATAAAAGAGTGCGTGGAGATGATGAAAGATGAGTGATTTGAAACTTTTTGCATATGATCTTGAAGATTTTATTAAGAGTATAGTGAAAAAGCACACTGAAAGTGATATAACAATTTATGGAAGAAAGGACGAGAAAGGAAATATAACACTGTTTTCCCCTTTAAGATACCCAGATAAAATTTCTTCCCTTACGGATAGTATGACACTTTCAGATTACTGCCTCATAAATGGCAGGAAATTTGATGGATTTCTCGGTGAAAATATAATATGTGCTGATCTTATGAATAAAAAAAATGGATTATTCGTGATTGATTCTTTCACTGATACTGAAAAACTGAATAACATCATAAAGGGCTCAAATCTCAAAAATTACAGAATGTATGATGGGAATGCCATGGATATGCTAGAAACCCTTGATAGAAATGCTTTGAATCTGAATAAAGAAGGTGATGTGAAGGTTATAATAGATCACTTCTTTAAAGTCAAAAGTGTAGGAACAGTGATTTTAGGATTTGTACTAAATGGAACCTTAAAAAAGCATCAAACACTTTATCTAAACCCTGCTGGAGTCCAGGTTCAGGTGAGATCAATTCAGATGAATGACGTTGATTTTGATGAGGCTCCAGCGGGATCAAGAGTTGGGATAGCATTGAAAAATGCAGATATTGAATCCATAGACAGGGGAGCAACGCTTACTGTGGAAAAGGAAATTCCACTGAAGGAAATAACTGGAAAAATACAGTTCCACAGGGCAGTACCAGATGAAGTCAGGAAGGATGGGGAAGTATTTGTTTCGGGTCATTTTATCTACTCCCGTGGTATTATGGAAAATGGAAAAATTACAATGGATAAGCCAGTACTTCCATGGGGAGATTATATCCTGATTAAGCCCAATGCAAAACCGAGGGTCATTGGAAGGATAGATAGATTCAATGAATGAATTTGTAATTTCCGGTTTTTGCGGTTTCTATCTTTTTATTAATTGATTCCAGAGTACCTATATCATGCCTCATGTAATAATCTCCTTTTATCCTCCACAGGTTTAGCTCCACCATGCTTGAGGCTTCGGGTATTGAATCGGCTTCTGTCATTATGGCTATAGCACGAGAATTTGACATCTTAACCTCATCGAGTTCCCCTTCAACCGATGAATAGAATATATGAACATGATCCGGAAGATCACTGGTATTTACGCTCAAAATGCCTGGTTGTGGGTTAATACCGTAGCCCTTTGGAACAAGATATTTTAGTGCAGAGGCCTTCCTCCGGAATGTAATCTTTGAGTTCTTTAGATCAGCATCAGCTATCTTAAACAATAAATCAACTGAATCACCCTCCATAAGTGTGACTATGTTCATTCCCTCTGGGTCAGCAAGCCTACCATTGACTTCTATCACCTTTAGATCGTCCTTTGTCTGCATAAATTGAACATATAGAACGCCCCGGAAAAGCAATCCATCCTGAAAAAGTGCTTCTACAAATCTTCTGGAAATATCTTTTGCCCTTTCATAAATTCCAGGCCTCATGAAAGGAAGCTTAAGTTCTATATCCGTTATTGAACCCATTCCTCCTGTATTAGGTCCCAGATCATTCTCATATAACCTCTTGTAGTCCTGTGCTACTGGAGCAAATATGGAATTTACACCATCCGTAAACAGTTGCATTGAGAATTCTTCACCGTATACAGCCTCTTCAATAAGTACCTTCTTGTCCCTGCGAAAAACTTCCTGAGCATATCCTATTGCCTCTGCTCTGCTGTTGAAATGCTGATCAGTTATCTTTACTCCTTTTCCTCCCGTTAATCCAGAGGGCTTGATAGCAAATTCGAGACTTGTGTTAGATAGCAATTTCTGAATATCGTATTCATTATCTAAAACCTCATACTTCAGGTTTCCAGGAATCCCATACCTCTTCATCAGCTGTCTCATGAAGATTTTTGAACTTTCAATCTGGAATGATGCTGAGGTTGGACTTGCGACCTTAATTTTGTTATATTCAAGCTTATCAACAAGATTTGTTTCGAGATACCCATCTGGACTCACATATACGAGATCTGGTTTCTTATCTATTATATATCTTGTTATCATATCAGTGTCCAAGGATTTCGTTACCAGGGACTCGCTGCTTATTGACCTTATGGACGGATTATCGTTTGGCATTATGGATATGGGTTCAGCTCCATCCTGAAACAACCTTCGAGCGAGTGCATCCTCCCTTCCACCACCACCTACAATTGCAATTCTTTCACTCATCCTTCATTTCACTTCCATCATCATTCCCTTTCTTCTGGATCTTATTTTTTTCCATGTTAAAATATTTATAGAATTTATTAGTTAATTCGTAGATTTCTGTATTTCGGTATTTAATTGACTTAATAAATCCTGTTCTTTTCAGCGAGTGTATTAAGAAGTCACTTTGCATTTTGAACTTCTCCTTCACTTCCCCTTTCATTGTCCTGTCATTGTTTAGTATTAGGGTTAACAACCTGATCTGCTCAGGGGACAACTCTGGTTTTGCTACTCCTTTTACCAGATCTGAATATTCATTTTTAAGTACCATTCTATATTTTTTTCCTACATTACTTATGGTTATGCAGGTTTCTCTCGCACTGTAATCCTTCATCAATCTTCTAAGTTCTTTCCTTATAATGTTCTGATCTTCTAGAAGGATGGATGATATCTCCATTATACCCACAGGCTCTTCTGTCGCGAATAGGATAGCCTCTATCTTTCTTTGAATATCCACATTTCCCTATAGACTCTTAATATATATTTTATTTTATTTGCATATTTTAAAGATTAAGTGTATTTCAACTTTGCATAAATTTAATTTAATTAATCCATAGGGGATAACAATGACAGAGTTAAGAGATGAAACACTTCTCGGAACGCTTGAAACTGGGCAGAGAACCATGAAGCCGAATGCCCTCTTTTACCTATGGTTCGGCTCAAATCTTACTGTGGCTGATTTTGCACTTGGAGTGCTTGTAGAATCTTACGGACTTACTGTTTACTATACAATTCTGGCACTATTAATAGCAAATATTTTTGGAGGCTTACTGGTTGCGTTTATGAGTCATCTCGGTCCAACAAGTGGAATGGGGCAGATGGAAATATCAAAAAAATCTTTTGGAAAGGGGGGTGGAAAAATATTTTCTCTGCTTCAGTTTATGAATACAATTGGTTGGTTGTCCGTAAATCTTATTATATCATCAAGAGCACTTCAGTTTATTCTCAGTTCACAGGACTCTTATAGCCCAAGCTTCCTTGGTATAAATCTTCTAGAAGTTATATCTTTGATTATTGTAATGATCTTAATAGTTGTGACAATAATATTTGGTCATAAGTCCATAAAAACATTCGAGAAGTTAATGTCAGTGATTCTTGGAGTTTTATTTGTAATTTTAACATACTCAATCATTGTGAGTCCATCAAGGTACATCTCTGCTTATACGGGAACTTTTTCCTTAATATCATTCGCTTCTATAATCATGCTATCTTTCTCATACATAATGTCCTGGGGGCCCTATGCAGCGGATTATTCAAGATATATTCAAAAGAGTCAATATTCATCACTAAAGGCTTTCATATATACATTTGCAGGTACAGCATTAGCATCATTTCTGGTAGAACTTATAGGTTTTTACGTGGGCGTTGACCTTGGCTTAAGTGGTATCTTTTCGAACCATCTGTTCGTACCACTTCTTGGTGGATTCTGGATACTTGGATCGCTTACCCTATTTCTTGGTGGTCTTGCAGCAAATTCACTGAATTTATATTCCAACCTTATGTCGATCAGGTCACTTGGCTTTAAAAATGGGAGAAATTATATCATTCTTGCTATAGGAGTGCTTACTGTTTCTATGGGTTTTATCTTTTACAATACATTCTCCTCATATTTTGAAGGATTCCTGTACGTTCTTGATTATTGGATAACACCCTGGATTGGGGTAATGATAGCTGAATTCTTCCTTGTTAGGAGAAAGGAAAGCTTCAACTCAAACATAAACTGGAATCCCATCATTGCCTACCTGCTTTCAATAATCATATCTATTCCATTCATGGATACTATACAGTATTATTTTGGCATACACATACCATTTTATTCCGCTACCTCAGGTGTTGACTTCAGCTATGTAATTTCGTTCTTTATCTCAATCATTCTAACCTATGTCTTTGAAACTAAAATTTCTGGTAAGGTGAGACAGCGCATGACTCAAATCAGAACAGTCAGAGATTCTGGTAAATAGTCTCGCCCTTTGCCACATCAAAAGATAAAAGTTCCTTTGAAAGAAACGAATTCTGAAATATTCCCCTTGCCTCCCTCAACAAAACCTCTGGATCATCAATCCGTGGGCTGTAATGATAAAGATAAAAACTCTTTACTTCTGCTTCTTTTGCTATTTCTGCAGCCTGTCTTGAGGACGAATGTCCGAATTCATTCACCTTAGGTTCCAGAGAAGAATCTGTTGTTGTCTCGTGTATTAATACATCAGCTCCTCTTGCAAAGTTTATCATTTCTTTGTTTGGTCTTGTATCTCCAGAATATACCAGAACCCTGCCTCTCCTTATCCCTGCTGAAACCTCTTCTAACTTAACAATCCTTCCATTAATGTTTAATTCCCCGAGGTCCCGTAGTTTTTCTATTTTATTTGATTCAATTCCCAGTTTTTTAACCTTTTCAGGGTCTATTTTAATAAGATCAGTTTCAGTAAGTTTATATGATATTGCAGGAACCGGGTGATCTGCTTTGATTGTTTCAATGGTGAAAAATTCAGTCTGAAGCTTTCCCCCAAAAGGTATCTCATTAATGAGAATTTCAAATCCAAGAGAGTAATAACCAACATTGAATGCCCTTGTGAGAACTGAAATTGCCCCCGGTGGACCATAAACCTTTAACGGCTTTTCCCTACCGTTAAATGACATACTCTGAATAAGACCGAGTATACCAAGAAAATGATCTCCGTGAAAATGAGATATGAATATGCTATCTATTTTCATGAAAGAAATTCCGCTTTTCATTATCTGTTTTTGGGTTCCCTCACCACAGTCAAACATGCATACAAAATCATCTAACTGAACTACAACTGCAGGTAATGATCTTCCGGGAAAGGGCCAGGAACCCCCACTCCCGAGAAATGTAACCTTGAAAGATGATACCATGAAGGGAAAATTCATTCTTTGTTATTATGTTTTCAGTGTTAATTACAAATAACTTTCAAAGTTTGTTCCTTTTTGCATTGCATACAACTATTACTTTCTTAAAGTGAGCACAGGTGTTTCAGTAAACAAACTAAAATCTTGTTTTTACGCTTTTCTTCTATACAGGATCCTGAAGTCTGGTAATTTTCTCTCATTCTAAAACAGTATAATCAATTTTTTGAACCCTTTTTAAAATGATGAATTTATATATTGTATATACATTATATTTTGTGTTTGTATCAGCATTTACAACTCAGAACTCAAACTCAGGTAGTGATGTTTATAGTTATATACTATTGATCGCTATTTTCGGACTAATTATTTACAGAAGAATCAAAAGAGGAATTAATGGTAGACCGTATTCATTCCGTAGAATCATAACTACACCTATAATTTACTCACTTTTACTGGTATATTTTTTGGCAGTCCTGTATTCATTTATTATTTATGATTTCATAGCGCTAATTTTAATCATTCCTGGATTTATAGTTGGTGATAGGATAGGATCATTATCAACGGTATACTGGGAGGGAAAAGTATTAATGTACAAAAGATCAACAATGGTGCTATTCCTAACTTTAATGCTGTATTTTATAAGAATTGTTCTTGAGTTTGTTGTTAATACAACAAATATTTATCTCCTGACTGCAGTCAACGCAAGTTTGGCTTTATCACTGGGAATCCTCATAGGTGAATTCCTGCACCTTAAGACATCTGCCAGAGAACTCCTTCTAAATCAAACCAGAAATGAGGGGATTAACAATGCATAAATATTTATATTTGTCTAATAATATCATACAGTTGTCTGACGGGGTGCACTTTGAGACTATACAGTTTAGAAATTAAAAACTTTAAATCTTTCTGCCATAAGGGAATGAAGATAGATTTTAGGCCAGGATTAAGCATGATAGCAGGTCCTAACGGCAGTGGGAAGAGCAATATAGGTGATTCACTCCTGTTCGTACTAGGTACAAGATCATCTAAAACCGTGAGGGCTGATAAACTAGATGATTTAATACATAACCCGGCCAATGGGGATAAAAAAGTGTCCAGAGCAGAGGTCAAAGCAGTATTCGTGGAAGATAGGGATGATGAATCTTTTGAAACAGTGGAAATATCTAGAACTATTGAAGAGAATGGTAGTGAAATAAACAGTACATATTTTATAAATGGTAAGAGATCAAAACACAGTGAAGTTGACAGATTTTTGGAGAATATCGGAATTCAGCTGGATTCCTATAGTTTTGTTCTCCAGGGTGACATAAATAAATTTATTTACGTAAGTGGAAATGAAAGAAGAAAGTTGCTTGAGTCCATAGCAGGAATAGACGCATATAATATGAGGATAAATTCTGCAAAAGAAAAGATCGATGAGATCGATAAAACAATACTTGCCTCTGAAACACTGCGAACAGAGATTGAAGAAAACATTGCAGTCATAGAAAAGGAAGCCGAAAAACTGAGAGAATATAAGAAACTAAACAGCGATATTGTGGATTTAAGAGCTACTGCCTTATCTATACAGATTCGTGGAATAGAGATAGATCTCAGCGGTCATCAGCAATCCATGGAAGAGAGTGAAAAGAAAATTGCTGATATAAAAGCTATACTGGATGATCTGGATAAAGAACGTGAAGTTCTTGCACAAAAGAGGATGGAGATTGAGAAAGGAATCGGAGAAAAGATTCAGAAAGAGCTTGAAAGTATTAGAAAGGGAATAGAATCCAAAAAATTAGAAAGAGCAAGATCGGAAATAAGTGCTTCAAACATTAACATCAGCATAGACAAAGAACGGGCTCTGATCGAAACGAATACAGGTAAGATTGAGGAAATAGATGAGGAAATAGACAATCTTGCAAAAGGATTTAATGAACTGATGAAGAGAGAAGAAGAATTAAAGTATAGGGAAACTTCTCTCAGAGCCCAGATAAATCAAAAGATAGAGCTTCAAAGAAATAAAACTGAAGAATACAGGAAGGCAACCGATGAGTTAACAGTTATAGAAAAACAACTTAAAGAGAATTCCACTATTACGGAAAAAATAAGAAGAGAGGAGTCTGAGGAGTCAAAAAAATTCAAAGGGCTTGAGACAAAACTGGGTATTAAGGAAGAGAATCTTACCAATGAAAAATACAGGTTATCGGAAACTCAGTGGCAGTTAAACCAGATCAAAAAGGATGAAGGTGGAAACAGATCTAAAAACGAATCCCTAAGCAAAAAATATTATGAACTTCAGTCCCAGATCAAAGAATTGGAGAGAGAAAGAACAGAAACAAGGTCTAAAATGGATAACCTTGGGAAGGAAGTTGAAAGAATGAGATCCGAAATGGGATCAAGGGGTTTTGCCAATAAGTCCATTTCCGCAATTATGGAAGCGAAGGCAAGAGGAGCTATTTCAGGAATTCACCGATCCATAGGAGAACTTATAAGTTATGACGAAAAGTATGCACTGGCTGTAGAGGCAGCAGCTGGAGGAAGACTGAACTCTATAGTAGTTGATAATGAGGATGTTGCACAGGATTGCATAGAATTATTAAGAGAAAAGAAACTGGGGCGAGTAACCTTCATTCCACTAAATAAGATCTTACCGGGGAGGCCAAGAGGGAAAGCACTCACTATTATTCAACAGGATCGAACGACCTCTCTATTGAGCCAGCAGGTCAAGTGTCAGGATGTTTATGCAAATGCAATCTGGTATACCTTTCAGGACACTGTTCTTGTGGATAGTGCAGAAATTGCAAAGAAATATATGACAGGGGTCAGAATTGTTACTCTTGATGGTGACATATTTGAAGCTAGTGGTGCCATATCTGGCGGTTTCATGAATCGTAGCAGAACAACTTTTAACTTTTCTGAACTTGATAGCAAGGAAAAACTACTTGAAGATCTTAGAGAAAGATTTAACAGTCTTGATCATGACATTAGAAATTTAAGACAGGAATATGACGACATTTCGAAACAATTGATGGACATATCAAAGAGCGGTGGTGAGGGAAAAGGGAAGTCTGATTCGCTTGAAGCCCAGTTGAAAGAAAGCCAGAAGATCAGAGAATCACTTGAACTTGAAATTCAGACCCTTAAAATAGAACTGAAAAATAGTTCTGCTTCACTGGAAAAACTTCAGGAACTCATAACAAAAGAGGAGGAGAAAAAAGCCTCTCTTGAGAAGAGAAAGAATGAACTGTATATGATCATAGGAGACAATAAGGAGGAAGGAAATGATCTATCCGAGTTGCAAAAAGAACTTGAAAAAATCAGTAACGAACAGACCTCAACAATGTCAATTAAATCTAGCAATCAGACGACAATGAAGAAAATTTCAGAACGAAAGTCGGAATTGATGATGGAAAACGATAATCTTATAAAAAATATAAATGCAGAAACCACAGAAAAGGATAGAATTGAAGAAGAAATCGCGAAATTCGGAAATGAAATAGGAAGACTTGAAGAGGAAGAGGAAAAGCTCAATGAAAATAACAGAAAAATTATTCAGGGATTGAAGGAAATTGAGCGGCAGCTATCAGATATCAGCCAGAAGAGTGCAGGATTGGAATCGGACATGAAGAACAATGAAAATGCTGTGCTTACCTCAAAGATAAAGATACAGAATTTCAATGAGAAGTTGTCAGCCCTTAAAGAAGAACTCAGGCAAAATGGGGGCAATGTAATTATTGATTATTCAAGTGCGCAGAAAGCAAATAGTGAAATTGCCATAAGAATGGCAAAATTGCAGGAAATAGGTGCAGTCAATCAGCTAGCTGAGGAAGATCTCAAAAGGGATATGCAAAGAAAAGAAAACCTTGTTGAAAAAATAGATATTCTAAAAAGAGAGGTTGATTCCCTTATCAAATTAATGGCCGAACTTGAAGAAGTGAAGACAAGAGTACTTTTAGACCTCTATGGAAAGGTAAAGATTGAGATGAGGGAAATCTTCAAAAGGTTGACAAGAGGTGGTGACGTGGATATGTATCTTTCAGATGAATCTAATCCACTGGAATCCGAGTTATTGATCAAGGCAAAACCCAAAGGAACTACGTACACAAAGCTGCAATCTCTCAGCGGTGGAGAGAAGAGTCTTGTTGCACTCTCCTTTATCGTAGCGGTTCAGAGAATTAAACCCTCACCAATTTATTTTCTGGATGAAATTGACATGTTCCTTGATGGAACAAACGCTGAGGCAATGGGTGAGTTGTTAAGGGAAAATTCAAATACTTCACAGATCATTATGATATCGTTGAAAAATGCCATGAGTAAGTTTGCGAACTCTCTGTTTGGAGTAACCATGAACAAAGCAGCGGGCTGTACGGAAATTTTTTCGAAAAGCTTTGGAGGTGAATAGATGGAAGACACACAGCTTATGGATCTTAAAAGAACTATAATAGTTCAGGCAACAACCATTGGTATAGATACGAGGTTCTATGAAGAACTGGACTTTAAGGATACAAAGGCGGAGACTAAGAATATAATAGAGATAATGGAAAGATGCATAGCCAGAGAGATAGACCCCTGGAGAGTTGATGTTGTTAATTTTGCCCTAATAGTGAGGGAATTAACTAATGCTGGACTGATGTCCATAGCAGAGGCAGGGTATATAATATTCAGATCATGGGGGATAGTGTATGTACAGGCTAACGACCTGATAGAAAACTTCATTAGGAAGGAAACCGAGGAAACTGAAGACGAATTTAATGAGATTTCACAGGAAGTATATAATGACTCAGAAATAGAAGATAGGGAGTTTATAAGCCTGCATATGCCCGTTAAGCATCATGAGACTAGAAAGGTCATGCTTGTGGAACTTATTGAGGTTATGAGGAAGACTGAACGGAGCAGGGAGAAAATTGTCAGAATGCCTCATATGGAGCAGAATGCAGAGGTTGAAGAGATATACGAGGTACTGAATTCAGGAGAACCTGAGAGAGATCTTGAATCAATCATGCAGAAGATTATGAGAACGAAAGAAAACTCCTTCTTTATGGAAGAGGTATGGGGTGAAACAAAGGAAGATAGAGTAAAGTTCTTTATATACAGCATGTTTATCAGGAAGAATGGGTTTATCACACTGAAACAGGAGTGCTCATATGACAGAATCTGGATCGAGAAACAACCCTGATAATGGAGAAAGGATCATCAGCGCATCAGAGCTTGCTGAGTTTGATTACTGCGCCCTTTCCTGGTATTACACCCGTGAAGGGTATAGAGTTCCTGCTGACAGGGTTGAAAGAATGAATAGAGGTACAATAGCGCACGAGGAAGCAGAAACTGATCGTGAGAGGAATTCAAAACTTAGTGTAACACTTATAGTTGCCATATTGCTTGTTATTGTGTTCATGTTTATAGTGTTCATCTGAAATGTTGCTTCCTGTCTATTTTATTATCCCATTTATTGGCCTTCTGATAATACTTGTTTTTTATTTTGTCAGGGCAAAAAGGAGAATGGACTATTATGAAATGCCAAAGGGAAGATTTGTTTACGGAGACATGAAATCTGAAGGACAAATTCTAGTTTCTAAAAGGTATGGTCTGTCAGGTAAACCGGACAGAGTAATAGAAAACGGTGGACAGATAATTCCATACGAGTATAAGAGCAGCAATATAGGGGGTCAGCCATGGGAACCACATATAATTCAGATGGGAGTTTATTTCATAATACTCCAGGAACTCTATCCCGAACATATGATCCAGTACGGTGTTATAAAATACAGAAATAGGTCATTCTATGTAAATAATAGTAGTGAATTGAAGGATAGGGTACTGGCGAGAGCTCAGCTTATAAGGAGAATGAGAGGCGTTCCAAACAGAAACCACGATAATCCTGGAAGATGCCTTAATTGCAAGTACAGGAGTATATGTAGAGAAAGATTAAGATAGATAATTTAATGCCCTTATATTGTTAAATCTTGACAAATCCCTTTTTGAAGAAATAGTAACCGAGAGTGAGTTTGAAAGCCTCGAGAAAAACTGTAAAGGATACCATGGTGTGGAACCTTCAGGAATACCCCATATAGGACATATTCTGGTTATTGGTACCAGAATCAAGGCAATGATGAGAGCCGGTATCAGGATGCAGATATTACTGGCAGACTGGCATGCCATGGTAAATGATAAGCTGGGTGGCGATCTGGAACGTATAAGGCAGAGTGGAGAGATTCTTAAAAAAGCATACGAAATTGAACTAGGAGATTTGAAACCAGAATTTGTATGGGCATCGGATCTGATAGATAAGAGCAGCTACATGGAGGGTATAATTCGCACTGCTAAGCAAACAACTCTCTCAAGACTGAAACGAGCTCTTCCAATAATGGGAAGGGATGAATCTGACGCTGAATCAGATTTCAGCAAATATCTATATCCTGTAATGCAGGTAAATGATATTTTTGAATTAGATCTCGATGTTGCTTTGGGAGGCATGGATCAAAGGCACGCCCATATGCTGGCCAGGGACATTGCAGAAAAAATGAACAGAAAGAAGGTTGTTTCAATGCACTCTCCACTTCTGGGAAGCCTGAAGGGAACTGGAAGAATGGATAATTTCAAGAAGATGTCGAAAAGTGATCCTGACAGTGCCATCCTCATGACTGATTCAGAAGAAGACGTTAAAAGAAAAATAAAAAATTCATTTTGCCCCATGGGAATAGCTGAAGGAAACCCGGTAATGGATATCATGAAGATAATCATATTTCCTTCAATGAAAGAGGTAACAATACATAGACCTGAGAAAAAAGGGGGAGATATAACATTTACAGATTTCATTTCGCTTGAATCCACATATAAATCGGGAGCGATACACCCAATGGACCTTAAAGAATCCGTGACAGATAACCTGTCTAAAATGATGAAGCCCTTTGCAGTGTTGAGAGATTATTTAGAAAAATGAATCAAGACTGGATTGATTGCTCTTCTGGAGACTTATTTTCAGCTTATCTATAAATGGCCTTACCCTGTTTTCTCCGAAGTTGTGAAGATCGCAAAGGAATGAATATATCTTTTCCTCCTCAGGTTTACCAAAGGTTAAGTTAAAATCGTCTGTAACTTCAGGCTCAAGAAATAGCTTTCTTACATCTTCGTACTGGGGTATCCTGTATCCCTTCTCCCTTATTACTTCTTCTAGATTCCCGTATTTCTGGATCAGGTTCAGTGCTGTCTTTGATCCAACCCTTTCAACTCCACTGTTGAAATCTGTTCCAACCATTATGGCAATATCCACAAGCTGACTTCTTGTAATATTCATATTTGATAGGTTTTCCTTTAGATCGATGTATTCAGGATCTACTGTTACGTAAATGTTTCTGCTTGAAACTCTTCTCTTACCATATATGGTGAAATTTCTTAGAACTTCTCTTGCACCAAATAGTAGACAGTCATAATCCTGTGAGATAACTGCATTAACTTTTCCTGTGGAACTCATGTAAGAAGCCTGGCATTCACCCTCAGAAGGAGCCTGTACATATGGCAATCCCATATAGGTAAGAAGCTGCTTACTTTCATCTATCATGTCCTTTGTAATATGATTTATCCTTCTCTTCATTCTTGCAATTTTTTCCCTATCTGAAGTCATTATTGCCTTTTCCAGTTCTCTTTCTGAATTTTCCTTTATTGCCTTTCTTTCCTCAAGAGTCCTGAGTTTCATTGGAGAAGGTTTGCCATCAAAAACATATACAGGCTTCAGCCCCTCTTCCATAAGGGAAATTGTCCTGTAGAAAAGACCACTTAAATGAGAGGTAACTCTTCCAGATGAATCCATAAGCGGTGTTCCGTCAGGTTGCCTTATGGCACTCAAAAACTGGTAAATTTGGTTATAGGCATCCACTGAAACAGTATTGTTTGAGAAATCCTTAATGTGAGTTTTGTGCTTTATCAGAATGGGCTCAAGATTAACTCCCATATACTTCCATATGTGTGCCAGTATGTAAATCTTTTTGAAACCATCCAGACTAAATTTATCCTTCTGTGCATGAAAGACCTGTGCTGTTGACAAATATTTCAACAGATTTACCATCCTGAATGGATCTATGTTTTACTATTTTCAACTCTCTCCCGGTTCCCCTTGTTCGTTTAATTGACAGTATGGTTTTTGAGAAATGGTTCAGTAAATAACCACCATAGGGAGTTATCTGGTTTTCCTCAACATCAAAATATATCTGATTTGTTATGAATACTGGAATTTTATACTTATTACATATGGTGTTTATGATTGATATATCTCTTGATAGGCCCTGATTTTTAAGATTTTCATCTCTTTCGATTCTAAGCAGGGCAGTCATTGAATCAATCACAAGAAGTTTTACGTCTTTTGAATTCTGCATCATTCTCTCGGCCTTTATGAGACAGACCTCCTGCTCCCCTATGTTCTCGGGTGTAAACAGAATAAGATTGTTAGAATATTCCTGATTTCCCCCGCATATTTGCAGAAACCTGTTGCTTGAAAATCCCTCTGTATCAACATATATGACCCTTTCACCTCTGGACAGAGCAGAAACTGTGAGCTGAAGTGCCATGTTTGTCTTACCGGAACCGCCCTCACCATATATCTGTGTGATTACGCCAGGATCAATGCCTCCCTCAAGAAACTGATCAATGCACCCAATCCCAAAGGGAAGTTTCTCTTCCCTTCTTATTTCAGGTGATTTCATTTCTCTGATCCCTGATCCCTAGAATGAGATCAGCACATGATTGAAGATTATCTGTTTTCAGATCAAAACCCCTTGCGTTAATAAAACCAGGCTCATTATTCATGCTTATGGAATAGTCAGTAACCATAAACATCTTTTCATCATCTGGAGAGTCTCCTACTGAAATTGAGTAATCTGGTTTATAAGTATTTATCACGTTATTCACAACTATATCCTTCCTCTTCGGGTCAACCAGGGCTCTCCCATCGGGAAGAACCATTCCACCCAGCGATAAAATCACATTTGCATAAATATCACTTATTCCTGTAAGTTTTCCAACCCTTTCTGCAAGCCACATTAATCCACCTGATACTATTACCAGGTGAAACCCCTCAGCGCTGAGTGTTTGAGTTGCCTCAACGGCTCCTGGAAACAATTCTATTTCATCAAGGATTTCCCTTATTTGGTTGACCTTTACTTCACCCATTTCCTGTATCCACAGATTAATATCCCGTCTCATAAATTCGTGGTAATCTATCTTTCCGGTCCTGAAAAGAGAATAGTTAAAATCATTATCAACCCCAAATTTTGAATGGACATAGTTCCAGCTACTTTTCTCTACTGTGAGAACCCCATCCATGTCAAAAAAAACAATTGGAGTATGCTCAGTATGGCCTAGAGAAGAGGGCAGTTCTCCCTTCATTTCCACAAACCTCACATTTACCTTTTGACCCATAATTCAGTATATGTCCCATCATATCTAGCTCGGTTTTTGCCTCTATGGACCTGGCACATTTTTCATTATCACATAGAATAAAAGTCTTAATGCTTGATTCCTGTCCGCTAGTTTTAATCCCTTCTATTCCATCTGAGAGGATCTTCCGGGCTTTGTTAAGAAGATCACTTTCTACCTCATCCAGCAAATTTTTTATCTGCGATATATCATCTTTATTCAGCTTTATTCTCCCTTTTCTTGTTCTTAAGGATATGGTAATTGAATTAGATTCTGCCTCTCTTTTACCTATTTCTATTCTTAAAGGGACACCTTTCATTTCCCACTGGTTGAATTTATAACCGGGAGTATAGTTGTCGTTTTTATCTACTAATACCCTAAATCCACTATTCCTAACTAAGTTTTCAATTTCACTTACAAAAGATTCAAAATTTGAATCTGCAGAGGTGATTGGAACAATCACTACCTGCGTAGGAGCCACGAATGGTGGAAGAATTAGTCCCTTATCATCACCATGAATCCCTATTAACGCAGCTATCAATCTTTCACTCATACCGAATGTTGTCTGATTTACATATTCACTGGTTCCATCCTCCTTTGCAAATTTCACATCATAATTCTTTGAGAAATTACTACCGTATTCATGAATTGTTCCAATCTGAAGCGTTCTGCCTGAAGGCATAAGCGTATCAAATGCAATGGTGTAAACAGCACCTGGAAACTTATCCCACTCAGGTCTCTTTACCTCCATATAAGGAAGGCAGAGTTTCTTTGTGAAATAGTCCCACTCTCTCCTGTAAAGGTTCATCTGTTCCTCTGCATCTTTGTATGAATCATGGGCAGTATGGCATTCTATGAAGTGAATATCCCTTGATCTTATAAACGGCCTGGTATGTTTTGTTTCATAACGATATACCTGAACAATCTGGAAGATTCTCTTTGGTAGATCAGCATGATCCCGTATCCACAGTTTTAGCATCGGATAAATTGCAGCCTCACTTGTGGGTCTCATGGCCAGATCTTCTTCCAGAGATTCCCTTCCGCCCCTTGTGATCCAGAATAGTTCTTTTTCAAAGCCCTTTATGTGTTCGAATTCAATTTCAAACATTGGTCTTGAGATTAATGAAGGAAACATCACTTCCTCATACTCATCTTCATAGAACTTAGTCCTGATCATTTCATCAGTGTTTTTCATGAGGCTATATCCATAAGGCATCCAAACATTCATTCCCTTAACAGGGTATCTCTTATCGGTGAGCTGGGAAATGTCTATTATTTCATTGTACCATTCACTGAAATCTTCCTTTTTATGCTCCATTCCCTTGTAAATAAATTCGTCATTATTTAACTATTGCAAGTCGCTAAGATAGAGTTGGTTATTTTGCTTGAAGACTATTACTCTGAGTTTTGTATAGATCTTAGATCTGATATCTTTAATACAATACTCAACAGACTACACTATAATTAACAGCACTAATTCATTAATGATACTAGGTGTTGCTAATAAAAACACATAATGATAAGTTAAAAGGAGTAATTGTTTATTAACAGAACAACAATTAGTGATAATGAACTTAAAAGATATAACTGATGAAAAAGAGTTTATAATTGAACTTGCAAAGAGAATTATACCAGTAAAATCTATAAGTCCGGCCTCTGGTGGACAGGGAGAATCGCAGAGGGCAGATCTTCTAGTTAGTATATTGAAGGAGCTTGGGTATGAAGATTCAGTACGATATGATGTTGAAGATAAGATGGGATTTAAAAGATCCAGTGTAATAGAGAAAGTTGGAAATTTTGATCGTACTCTCTGGCTTGTCTCCCATATAGATACTGTACCGGATGGTGACCCAAATCTATGGACAAGACCACCATTTCAGGCAACAGTTGAAGGCAACAGAATATATGGTCGCGGTACGTCTGATGATGGACAGGCAGTTTTCCTTTCTCTTCTACTTCTTAAGAAGCTTGATAAATCCAAACTTAAAATGAATTTAGGCCTTGCGTTTGTTGCAGACGAAGAGGTTGGGAGTGTGTACGGGATACAGTACCTACTTGATAAGAATATTTTCAAGAAGGATGACCTGATAATAGTCCCAGACGCGGGTTCAATGGACGGAATGGAACTGGAGATTGCCGAAAAAAGCATTGTTTGGATAAAATTCACAGTTAATGGTAGGCAGTACCATGCAAGTATGCCAAGCAACGCCATAAGCGCTGCAAGAGATGGAATGGAATTCATGCTATCAGTAGATAAGATGCTCCATTCAAAATATACCGATAAGGATGATACTTTTAACTTTCCCTATTCAACGTTTGAACCGACCAAGCACGAAAAGAATGTGGACAATATAAACACGATTCCGGGAAAAGAAGTATTTTACATGGATTGCAGGATACTACCTAACTATGATGTGGATAGTGTAGTGGATGATATTTCAAGAGAGATTTCTGAATTCGAAAGAACACATAAGTCAAAGATTAAGATGGAGTTTGTACAGAGAGAACAGGCACCTGTACCCACTTCCAGGGATTCGGAAGTCGTTACAAGATTGGTGAAGGCGTTATCAAGCAGAGGCGGAGAGCCAAAGGTTGTTGGTATTGGGGGAGGCACATGCGCAGCTTTCTTCAGAAGACTTGGTTATGATGCAGTTGTGTGGAGCACGACCGTCCCTGATGTTGCTCATCAGGTTGATGAATATGTTATAATTGATCAGATATTACAGGATAGGGAAACAATTGAGAAATTGGTTTATTCTGAATAATTTCTTTTTTTCACCCTAGAGATCATCTGACTCTGAAAGTGCTCTTAGCCTTTCAACACCATCAATTTCCCTGATTATTTCCGAAACCGTTTCAGGAACATCCCTTTCCCAGTTCTCTCCCCTTATCATTCTATCTCTTATCCTGGTACCTGACCATTCCACCCTGTTTATGAGTTCCATTGATTTTACATTGTATTTTTTCTCGTAGAACAGTCTTTTTACCAGAGGATTATTTGTATATACACTTGAGAAATGTGGGGTTAGTGATTCTACATGTGCGACCCAGAGCGGGTTAGAATTTACATCCTCTATTGGGATTATATAGAAGTTAAAGATCTTCCTGCTTTCCAGAGTGTTTGAGATCATCAGATGCCTTTCTCCTGCTGTGAACGGGTTTTGAAGGGTGTGTGAATACTGTGCACTTCCTATTCCAATAATCACAGATTCATGATCTTTCAGAATCTCCTGTATTACTTCCAGATGACCGAGATGAAATGGCTGAAACCTTCCAACAATGAATGCTCTTGACATTTCTTTCACTCCAGCATTTTACACTGTATCATGTTATCTTCCTCAAATATGAACCAGTTTAATAATTTCTTTATATTTTTAATAATGTCGTCTATTTCACTTTTTAACTCTTTCTGTCTTTGAGTCTCCTTGCATATGGAGTAATTCTTCGTATCAAGAATTTCCCTGAACATTGACTGAAATGCCATTACTTCAGACGTTTTTCCATGTATAAATTCTTCGTTGTTTACCAGAAGTGTTGATGATCTCCCAAGTTTTTTCTCCTTTTTTCCATCCTCTAGAAGAAATTGAATCTCTGGTTCATTAAAGAAAAGATTATTCAGGATATGAAGCACTGGTTTCGCTGCGTAGTATGTTTCTCCACTATTGTTGATATCAGGTTGATCTAATCGCCGATACTCTGTCCTGCCAAAAATTTTATCCAGTATACCTTTTATGGACTCGACCTTCTGATGAGAATATTTCGCAGTGAGTTCAACATATTTACCCCACATTTCGTAAAGATTTCCCTGATCCGGCGGAATATGATTTCTAACAAGATCATTCCATAGTGGTTTTTCATCGATCAGTGGTATTGGTGCATAGGTATCTGAAAAAGATTGAAATTTTGTTGGGGGAATAATGCTTTCCATCATGTCCTTAGAAACTTTTCTCAGAGTTGAATAGTGTTTTTCCATTTTTTCCATTAGTAACTCATTCTTTCTGATTTCGTTTGTGAGTCTCTCCATATCCTTATCTATTTCTAGCTTTACTTCTTCTCTGGTGTGTTCTTTCTCTATTTCATCATCCTCTTCTATCTCATCATCAGGAGATATGGTAAAATCTTCTTCGAAGTCATTGACAGTTGTCTTATAGTTTTCAATATCTTCCTCATATTTTTGGCTAAATAGCCTAATTGCTCTAAAATTGAAAAACGTTAAAAATAAACTGATTCCCAAAATAACAAGAACAGTGATAAGTAGTGGAACAATTAAGAAACTCAAACCCATTTAAATCTTACTCTGCTCGTCCATAAAGCTCGCCAGCAATGCGATTCCTTCCTTCAGTTTATCTTCGGATAACGCGTAGGAAATTCTGAAATGACCCTCTCCTTGTTTTCCAAATGCCGACCCCGGTGTGAGTAGTAGACCCTTAGAATCAAGGATCTTCTTACAGAATTCGACAGATGATATATTTAAGTCATATGATGGAAATACGTAAAAAGCTCCCTCTGGTTTTATGAGATTCAGACCTTTAATGTCCCTAATCATATTGTAAACCAGTTCTCTTCTCTTTCTGAAAACCTCCTTCATGGCTTTAGGGCTCTCATCATCATCCAACGCATATATGGCGGCCATTTGGGAGATAGAGGGTGCGCAAGTTATGGTCTGCTGCTGCAACTTATCTACAGCACCAATAAATTCTCTGGATGAAGCGAGATATCCTATCCGCCATCCTGTCATTGCATAACTTTTAGAGAAACCACTGATTAGTATGGTATGGTTCATTTCTGGATCCATTTCTACTATATCCTGAATTTTTCCATCAAACACAAGTTCTTCATAAATCTGATCCTGAATAAAGTAGATTTCTTCATCTATGCACAGCTTTTGTAGTGCCTTGATTTCGTCGGTCGAAAAAACTTTTCCCGTTGGATTTGCAGGATTTGATATGATTATGCCCCTCGTTCTGGGTGTTATTGAATTTTCAATGCGTTCAAGGTTAAGTGAAAAATCATCATTGGTTGGAACTTCCACTGGTTTTACACCGTAAATCCTGCATATTTCAGGATAGGAAAGAAAATATGGCTCCGGTATGATGATTTCATCTCCCTCATCTGCGATGGCCATTACTGCTAGATTAATAGCAAATTTTGTTGGAGTTACAATTATATTATCTGCATTCAGGCTGTGAATATTATTATTGATCTTCTTAGATATCTTAGTTCTCAATTCCACATATCCCTTTGACGGAGTGTAATGAGTGAATCCCTCCTTTGCCTTTTCAAATGCATAGTTTATCTCTCCAGCAGGCGTCGTAAAATCCGGTTCTCCTACCCCAAAGTTTATAATTTTTCTTCCTTCAGCAGTCATCTGGGCCGCCTTTGCAGAAGTGGATACAGTGGCAGATTCAGAGACATTAATTACTCTCTTTGATAACACAAAGTTTAATCGCAATTCCATAATTAACTTTTATTGATTTTCCAAACTCATTCTGTTACACGGGAATGTTTTGATAAAAACTACTTTTATGACTGGTTGAAGTTGTGATCTTAGATATTATTTAGTGAATGAACTCATAGTCATATATAACCATCACTTCACTTTTTTTCTCAGCTTCCCTTGAACTGTTTATCAGGGCCCTCGCGCTAACCATATTTTCTGCAAAGCATATGAAAACCCCCGTGTTGTTATCCGTTATCTTAAAAATTGTCACATCTTCCAGAATGTGTTCAATCTTTTCCTGATCTGTTGTGAAGATACTGAAAATGACAACATCTGTCTTTGAAAGATCGATCTTTGCCATTACTGCAACAAGATGGCTTTTTCTGAGGAAATTGTATCTTCTCTTTATTCTTATTACCGGCATATCTAGAGCTTTGGCAATCTCTGATATTTTTGCGCGTGGTGTCTTCTTAAGCTGATCAATAATTTGAAAATCTATATTTTTTGAGTTTCCAGAATATGAATTAATTTCTGGTCTGTATTTCATTACTGGCTGTCCTAACTTTAATGATGCATCTTCTATTTTCTTTTCTACCTCATCAACTGTATCTCCGTCAAAACCATAGAGTGTTATTTTTTCAAGACATTTTAATCTTGTAAAGTAGCCGGTGTCAATTTCCTTATCTGATACATACGCAGCAAATGCCTCCACTTTTCCAAGTATTTTAGAATTTATATGGACTATAAATCCAACAATTATTCCATCCTCAATCATCTTTGTCATTCTGTAATTCAGAGTTTGCGCTGAGATACCTATCTCCTTCGCTATCTGCCTTTGTGGCGTCCTGCCATCTTTCAAGAGACTGAAAAGAATTTTTTTATCAACTGTATCCATGATTATTCAAGTAATTCTAACTATTATTAAAAATTGACGTTAATTAATTTTTTTGTGAAAATAAACAATATTTTTGTTAGCTTACCAATATTAATTTATCAAAAGTTAAAAAAATTTTAACCAATTTTAAATTACCCATACATAATGAATTGCTGTGATTAATGCAAAAAGTTTGCTATCGAAAAAAAATGTTGTGATCATAGTATGGATAGTTGTTCTTCTACTTGCAATACCTGCAGTCCTTCACTATAGTTCATACCTCAACTATGCTAACTCCACATCAACAAATAGCAGTTCAGAATCTGCTCAGGCGCAAAAGCTAGTCTCACAAATAGAGACAACACATCAGTCATTAACCATTGTTATAAATGGAAATCCAATTTACAATTCTACACTTTCCAGAAGTACGTTTCAATTAGAAAGAATGATAAGAAATTCGGATAATAATGTGTATCAAACAACCGACCCTTATACTGATTATTCAAATTATATAGACAATACTACAGTAAAGACCTTTGGTAGTGAAATAATGCAAACTTATTTGAGTGTCAGATCCAACAGTTCTATGATTTACAAGTTTTCCTATAATTTCTATATTAATTGGAAAATATCAGGTTATAATGAAAATAGCATTCAGCAAGCTGCAAATTCCAGTGGATACAATGGTTCAAACTATGAAAAAACTTTCATTTCAAATGTTAAATCTTCCTTTAATAAATATTCTGGAAATGGAGAGGAAATTGTGGCGAATTCCATAATCTGTGATGCTAAGAACTCATCTTTTAACCTATTGCCGGAAACATCCTATATATTAAAGAATGTAAACTTCTATGCCTACGGTAATTCGACTTCACTGAGTGAGGCTACGGCATACTACATTAGCAATTTAACGGGTTTTCATATTACGTGGAATCTAGTATATTCTGTTATAAATTTTAGTAATCCAGGAAATGGTTATGTAACAAATTTTGCATTGCTGGATGCTCCAGGGTTTCTAGTTAACCAGACAGTTAGTCCAAACCATAAAATATTCATTGTATCAGTCGAATTCAATACTCCTTCGGGATACGAATTCAAAAATGGCTCCTCTCCCGCACAGGAATTCTATCCAACCCTGAGCAAATATTCTGCCAGTTTGTTTGGGAAAGATGCCATAGTAACAGGAAATGGAGCAATTGCCTATCAAACAGCTCAGGTTACTGCCAAGTCTGGATTTGCCTTCGGTCTCATTTTCATATTTCTGCTAATTGCAATTTTCATAACCCTTGTTTCATACTGGGCTTCTATTCTTGGACTTATATTTGTAGGTATTTCACTTTTGCTAGGTTATGTTTCAGTTTACATAACAGGATTTCTGATAGGAAGTGTTAGTTTTATTGTAAATTACACACTGACAGCAGTAATTCTTGGAGTTTCAACAGATTATCTCGTATTCCTTATAGCAAGATACAGGCAGGAGTTAAGGGAAGGGAGGGAGTATGAGGAAGCCCTAGATATAGCCATAAACAGGGCTGGAAAAGCTGTAATTATTAGCGGTATAACAGTAGCAGTAACCCTGTTGACTTTCTCACTTGTTCCATCTTTCTTTGACTGGGGAGTCGTTCTGTTTCAGGCAATAATATATACAGTAATACTTCAGACTACATTGCTTCCAGTTGCAATGAAACTTCTGTCAAAGAGACTTATAATGAAGTTGGGTTCAAAACCACTGGAGGAAAATCATCACAGAAGATCTGTATTTTATAAGACAACCTCATTTTCTTCAAGTAAGAAGTTTGCAGTGGCTGCAGTAATTATAATTCTTGGTGCTGCCGGTGGTTATTTCTTCTTTACTGCACCAACAACGTACAACTTTAATACAGGTCTCCCTCAATCTTTGAGTTCTGTTCATGGCCTAAATGAAATTGAAGATAATTTTGGAGATGGAGTGATATTCCCAACATACATTATATACAAGAGCAATTTTAATAGTGAGAATCTTACTCATGTGCAGATCAATACACTTGAGAAAACAGCCAAAAAAATTTTATCATACAAAGGTGTTAGTTCCGTGGAGGGCCCTTATGTCAGTGGAATGAAAATTACAAATAATTCCATATCAAGTTCATTTGCAATTGACAATGGTAAATATTATCTTTTTATAGTCTCCCTAAGTAATTCTCCTTATTCAAGTCAATCGATATCAACAGTGAGTTCTATGAGAGCCAACGACTCTTTTATTGTAGGGGGCATCACTTCCTCTGTAATTGATCAGCAATCAACCAATGTTAAAACTTATTGTGAACTTGAGATATTTATAGTGGTTGCTATTTTCCTGATATTACTTGCATCCTTCAGGAAGTTGAGATACCCAATCATTTCAATAACAGGAACATTCTTCAGTATATCCTGGAGCACGTTTATTCTATACCTCATATCAAACTATTTACTGCATATACAGCTAATATATCTAATCCCAATAATTCTCTTCATAATTCTCTTTAGTCTTGGAAATGACTACACAGTATTCATTAGTTCAAGGATTATAGAAGAGGTTAAAAAAGAAAACTTCGAGGAGGGTTTGAGAAAGGGAATGGTTGGAAGTGCAAAAACAGTTACATCCCTTGGGTTAATTCTTGCAATCTCGCTTGGATCACTGGCATTTATTCCGGTTGCATTCCTGGAAGAATTGGGTCTTGCCTTTGTAATATCACTTGTTATAGATACATTTGTCATTAGAACATTCTACTTCCCATCTATGCTTTCAATCTTTCACAGGAATGGAGAAAAACAATAAAGATTTATTATTTATATCAGTATTATTTCAAAGTGATATTCAAAAACAACTTTTTTACGGTTCAATATTCAATAGATACTGACACAGGACTCATAAGAAATAATAATGAAGACAGTGCAAGAATTGAATCTTTTACTGGGCACAATAAAAAAGAATTTTTGATAGCCGCCCTGGCTGATGGCGTTGGTGGCATGTCTGATGGAGAAATTGCAAGCAGGGACTCTGTTAATATTTTTATGGAGACAGTGCTGATTGAAATAAATTCGGAGACATTTAGCTCAAAATCTATTTCTTCAATCGAAAAGTGCATGCTGGAAGCAAATGATTATGTGCTATCAAGAAACAAAAAGAAGAAAAGTTCTGAATATATGGCCAGCACTCTTTCCACTTTCGTTCTCGATGAACAAAATATTACCTTTGCAAATTCCGGAGATAGTGAGATAATGCTTTTTGATGAAAAACTAAGGATACTCAGTGAGGTGCATCGGGAACCTTTTACTGGTTATTTAACATCCTGTATAGGTGTTGACAACATCCCTGTAATACATGCAGATTCAATTAAACTTCATAAAAATGATATATTACTTCTCAGTTCAGATGGGCTGACAGATATGGTATCGGATGAGCTCATATCAAGTATCTTAAGCAATAGGCAAAAGACAACTGATCAGCTTATTTCTGACCTTAAAGAAGCAGCTTTTAACAATGGCGGTAGGGATAATATCACCATAATCCTGTGTAAGATAGAAGATGCATGAATATTAAGTTACCATAAAATTCTGGGTTGCTAAATGAAAATAAAACCCATACTGAAGAAATGAAATTTAATAATTCGATCGGTATTACAGTGGCATGGTTATAAGCTTTGAAAAGCAGATAGAAGATGTAGATTCTTTAAGAATAAAGACTGCTAGAGATATGCTTAATCAGTTTTGCAAATATATTTCTGAAAATAATCCTAAATACAACTGGGTTGGAGTGTATGTGCTGAGAAAAAATAAGCTGATACTAGAAAGTTATGTTGGAAAACCAACAATTCACGAAGAAATATCCATAGGAGAAGGGCTTTGCAGTCAGGCCATTGTTCAGAATAACATTGTAAACGAGCCTGACGTAACTTCAAATTCTAAATACCTTGCCTGTTCGGTTGAAACTAAATCTGAGCTTGTTGTTCCAGTGAGAGCCAATGGCTCACCAGTTGGGGAAATTGATATTGATTCAGATAGTCCCAGAGCATTCACTAAGGAAGATGAGAAATTTGTTTCGCAACTTTCAGAGTTAATATCAAATCAGGTAAAGATTCTTTCAGATTAAAATGGTTTCCAGGTTAAATAAAGACCAATACAGAACATTGTCGGAACTATCTCTGGTGCAGTTTTTAAGATTGACAGGGATCTTCTTCGTTATTCCATTAATTGGGGTATATGCATCAAAATTTACACAAAATGGTATACTTATAGGACTTGCTCTTGCATCTTATGAAATATCCATGGCAGTGATGCAAATTCCAAGTGGATACTTATCAAGAATTATAGGACGGAAGAATTACATATATTTAGGATTATCTCTGTTTATTCTCGGGAACATATTGAGTTATGCTGGAAATAATATATGGCTTCTTATAACTGGTAGATTTATCGCAGGGCTTGGGGCAATAAGTACCCCAATTACATCTATGGCCATTGACTCTGTTCCTGAAGACAGAAGGAATACTGCAATGGCCATAACAGGAATAGGAATAGGATTTGCTTTCATGGGAGGAATTGGTTTTTCACCACTAATTGCCACATTTATAGGGGTAAGAAATTTCTTCCTGATCTCGGCAATTTTAGGGATAGGGGCAATTTTTATTATAACCAGAATCAAAGAGACAAAACACACAGTAAATCAAAAGCATATGAATGAAACTATACTTAAACACAAAGATTATCTCATATATACTGGTGCATTTCTGCTTTCTTCGGCTAGCTTCATGATATTTTTATCAGTTCAAATTTATGCTGTTCCCTATTTTGGTTTATTTCAGTATGGACTCATTCTATTTCTTAGCGTTCTTATTTCAGGCATAATAGCAGTAACAATTTCGGAGGGTGTTTATAGAATTAGAAAATTCAATGTAATTGGCCTATCCTCAGTTCTTATTTTTGTTGGAATAACCACAGTCTATTTAGGACTCATTTTTCACCTGAATTATATACTTTATATGATAGCCTTAATACCATTTTTCACGGGTTTTTCCATATATGAAATTGTTATAATTCCTCTCCTGGCAGGGGTCCTGAGCAATAGAGAAAGAAATCTATCCTTTGGGATATTTTATGCATTTCAGTATTCTGGAAATGGAATTGGAGCAATTCTTGAGGGTGCCCTCCTGCTATTTCTTAGAGGAAATTATTTGCTCCCGGTATCGTTTACTACTGTAATTATAATAGGAACTGTTGCTGGATTGTTTTTTGTCATTGCCAGTTCAGGAGTTTATAAAATTGATAAGGCTCTCTGAAATATGATGAGAACCTATTGACAGAATCTTATTTTCCACCACGTCTATTACTGAAATTGATGAATTCTCTATCTGGATTCCGCCAGAATCTTCTTCCTCCAGCCCCATAATATTACATATCAATGCCTTGATTGGCAATGCATGAGAGAAATAGATGTTGATCCCGGGATATTTCTTTATGGCTTCCATCATTCTCTTACCATTATCTTCAAAAGCTTCAATTCCGAACTCCCTCTTATGAAACTTAGGAAATTCGCTAAAGCTAATATTGTTGTATTTCCCAAATCTTGTTTCTGTAAGAAGATCATCCCTTATTACATCCATTTCCAGACCCATACTCTTCATTACGTTAAGACCAGTTTGAACTGCTCTAATGATTGGGCTTGATATAAATAAATTAACACTACTGGAGATTGACTCAAGCAATTTTCCAGTTTTTACTGCCTGTTTAACCCCCAATTCGGTAAGGGGGAATCCATCTATATCCTCCGATACAATTTTTCTAACATTTGCCAGGCTCTCTCCATGCCTGACCAGTATGGCGATGTTTTTTCTATTTTTAATCATGCAATTTATTCCTCCATATTACATACTGTTCATAATTCTAACCTGGCATTAAATATGCTCGATCTGGAAAAACTTAGTTATAACATCAAAGTCCGTTACCTCTAATTGAGGAAAGATTCAAAACCAGAGGAAAATAATTATAGAATTCTAGAAAGAATCATAACAGGCTTTGCATGAAAAAATCATGTTTTTAATCTGTAAAAATACATTAATAATAATAATCTTTGATTGATGTGGTTAACATGAGTAGTAGTACCATGAATCATCTGAAAAATGAAGAAAGCCCTTATCTTATTCAACATGCATCAAACCCAGTTGACTGGTACCCTTGGTCTAAGAAAGCTTTCGAAAAGGCCAAAAAAGATAATAAACTCATCTTCCTAAGCATAGGCTACTCCACCTGTCACTGGTGTCATGTGATGGAAAAAGAAAGCTTCAGCAGAGATGATGTCGCAAAGGTAATGAATGAAAAATATGTAAGTATCAAAGTTGATCGGGAGGAGATGCCAGATGTTGATGCTTATTTCATAGATTTTGCAAACAGAGTCGCGGGTAATGCTGGATGGCCACTGAATATAATTCTTACTCCAGACCTGAAGCCGGTCTTTCCATTCACATATATTCCAAGAGAGTCAAGGTATGGGTCCATAGGAATAATAGAACTTCTGAACAGTATTCATGAATTATGGACTAATAGCCCTGAGGAAATATTTAGAAAGGTAGAGGAGAATGAAAAATTAACAGTAAACAAAATTCCAAAGGCCACTAATTATAAAAATGAAAATCTGGAAACTTTAGCTTACAATCAGCTTAAAAGCTCATTTGACAGGAGTTATGGTGGATTTGGTAGAAACATGAAATTTCCATCATCACATATAATGTCTTTCCTCTCTAACTATTACAATATATACAAAGCAAATGAAGCCCTTGAAATGGCAGAAACAACTGCAGCAGCCATAAGAATGGGTGGAATCTATGACCATGTGGGAAATGGTATCCATAGGTATGCCACTGATTTTGGATGGAAGATCCCACACTTTGAAAAGATGCTCTATGATCAGGCAAATTTTATAATGGCATTATCTAAACTATACACCGCAACGTCAAAGAAGCAATATATAGATATAATAAATGAAGAGATGGAGTTCCTCAGGGACAAAATGTTATCTCCAGAGGGTGGCTATTATAGTGCCATAGATGCTGATAGTGAAGGGGTAGAGGGGAAATACTACCTCTGGACCTCCGGAGAATTAATGAGATTGCTGGGAGAAGACTACACTAAATTTGCATCAACCTTCAATGTACGTGAAGATGGTAACTACATTGAAGAGCCGAAGGGAATGTCCAATGGAAAAAATATTCTGTACGTTGAGAATGAAAAGAATTATACTGAAAGATTCAATAAAAATGGATTCTTCTGGCTGGATGAAGTGATAAAACAGAGTCTTGGCAAACTGAAGAATGCAAGGGAGAGACGGGTTCCACCTCAAACGGATACAAAGATTTGTGGAGACATTAATGGATTCCTTCTATATTCCCTAAGCGAAGCATTTTCTTCAACCAACGATAAACGATTTTTAAAATACGCAGAGGACCTATACAATTTTCTCTCAAATAAATATGTCAAGAATGGTAGATGTGTTCATTTGATTTATCCAAGCGGGAAAACTATTTCTGGTTATCTATCAGATTACGCATTCCTTTCAATGGGCTTCTTTAAATTCGGATTTTCTACTGCAAACAATCAGGCAATTGATAATGCAAAAGAGATCGCTGACCAGTTATACCTTAAACTAAATGCTGAGCGGGATACCATAATGAATGAAAACAGAAGTGCGTTCATTGGTACCCTGAATTCTCAGGAAGACTCTTCCATTCCATCCCAGTTTGCTGTTTATGAGAGAACACAGCTCTATGCAAATATGGCAGGCCAGTACAATGAATTGATAAATTTATCTACATCTGAAACTGTGGAGAATATAACAAAATACCCATCATATTTCACATTCAGAATGGAAACCGAAATGGAAAGAAAGAATTCTATTCTCCTTAAGGGAAATTACAATGAAATAGATGATTTGATTAAAATCCGTGAAAACCTTTTCGAAAAAGGCTACTCCAGTGTTTACTTTGAACGTGATGATTCTTTGAAATCAAACACATACTCATTATGCAACTCAGCAGCCTGTGTTCTTAATGGTGTTAACTTCGAGAGTATACTGAACTATTTGAAGTCACAGAAAAAATGATCTTTACACCGGAGTTACAGTTGCAAATACAGAACTCGCGTATATCAGTTCTACCTCTGTAATTGTACTATATTTGCCCTTGAGTGTGAGTTCAATATTATTAAGCGGAGAAAATGTTGATGTAGTTGTATATATAGTTATATTACCGTGGGTGCCAGGCGCAAGTGAACCATCATATATTACCCTGGAACCGTCAAATATCTCTACAAATATTTTCGATAGTGATGGGGAAGTACTTGTAGACGAGATATTAAGATAATAAGAATTCGTTTTTGTATTGTTTATTACACCGCTAAGACTCAGTGAAGAATCTATATCCTCTATGTGTGAGGAATTTGTAAATGTTGAAAGTATTGAGATCAGGGTCGCTGCTAAAACGACAGTTATGGCTATAAGCAATATTGTAGCAATAATTGGAGAAACTGCCCTATCTTCAGTTATAACTTCCTTCATTTGTTACACTTAAATTTTATCTGTATTAAAATGTTTTGATTATTGGAAGTGTTTCATGCTACTTTATCTTTTTTTTGGAGTTACGTCACCTGACAAATGTAATGAGTTACAATTTAAATTATATTACCTTAATTAAAATTTATATAAAAACTTCGAGTTGTGTGAGAATGAGTAACAGGCGTATTCAGAGAATATATGCTATGAAAATATTCATATACTCTCCTTGTTATTATCTGATATGACACAAAAGGCTCTGGATAGGGTTGACTATGTTGAATTTTATGTGGGATCTGCAAAACAATGGGCGTATTATCACAAGTTTGGACTGGGTTTTAACATCATAGGTTATAGTGGACCAGAGACAGGGGTGAGGGATAAAGTATCTTACCTTATGGAGCAGGGAAAGGTGAAAGTCATGGTCACAAATTCACTTCATCCTGATTCTGTTATATCAAACCACGTTAAATTACATGGTGACGGTGTGAAAGATATAGCCATCAGAGTAAACAGCCTCGATGATGCCCTTAATGACTTACGAGAAAGAAAAGTTGTAAAATATGAGAAAGCGGAGGATATTAAAACAGAAAACGGTACTGTTCATAAGGCCAGGGCATTTACCTACGGAGAAACTGTTCACTCCCTTATAGATTATGGTGAATTTGAATCAAAGTTACCGCCAAATTTTGAACCTGTGGAAATGATTGAAACAAAGGGAAGTGGAATTACGAGATTTGATCACATAGTTGGAAATGTAGAGGATAAGAAAATGGATAGCTGGGTAGATTACTACGTTGATGGAATGGGATTCGAACCACTTATAAGTTTTGATGATAAGGATATAAGTACAGAGTTTACCGCCCTCAGATCAAAAGTTGTTCAGTATAACAACAGGAAGATAGTTTTTCCGATAAATGAACCTGCCCCAGGAAAGAAGAAATCACAGATACAGGAATATCTTGACTATTATCATATGCCAGGTGTACAGCATATAGCTCTTCATACCGATGATATTATTGGAACCGTATCCAAAATGAAGAATGAGGGAATACAGTTCCAATCGGCCCCGGATTCTTATTATGATGAGTTGGCTCAGAGAGTTGGCAAAATAGATGAAGATATAGCCACGCTGAAGTCTCTCAATATTCTGGTTGATCGGGATGATGATGGTTATCTTCTTCAGATTTTCACAAAACCCACCGGTGATAGGCCCACATTCTTCTATGAGATTATCCAGAGAAAAGGTGCGACGTCTTTTGGAAAGGGTAATTTCAAGGCACTTTTTGAGTCCATAGAAAAGGATCAGGCCAGAAGGGGAAATCTTTAATTAGATAAGTATGAAGATAGGTAGAATCTCTTACCATGGAACAGATTCGTATGCTGTTTTTATGGGAAATGACACTTATTTAATGTCTGATTATCTTTATAAGAATAACCTGTCCATATTTGATTTAAACAACAAGACCTTGCTGGACAATATTTCAGAATTTCAATTAGTAAATGAAAGTTACAATTTGCTGATTCCATTGAAAGATGTTAATCAGGTAAGAGATTTCTATACGTTTGAAGAACATGTAAGAAATTCCAGAAAAAATAGAGGTTTGGAAATGAATCCTTTGTGGTACCAGATTCCTATATATTATTATACTAACAAGGATGCTTTGAGACCTAGTGGTGAAAAAATAGCGAAGCCCTCTTTTACCAGTGAACTGGATCTAGAAATTGAAATTGGAATAATAATTGGAAAGGAGGGGAGGAATATAGAAAAGAATAGGGCTCTGGAATATATCTATGGATTGACGCTAATGAATGATTGGAGTGCAAGAGACCTATGGAGGAAAGAGGCTGCTCTTAATCTTGGGCCTTCTAAATCCAAGGATTTTGCAACAAGCATAGGTCCATACATAACCACAACAGATGAGCTAGCAAAAAAATGGAATGGAAAAACATTCGATATAGATGTGGATTCCAGCGTAAATGGTGTACCGTTTTCGAGATCTAATATGAAGGACATGTACTTCAGTATAGGTCAAATGATTGAGTACTGCTCGATGGATAGCTGCCTGAAAAAAGGTGATATTTTAATGACTGGTACTATGGCTGGTGGGTGCCTTTTTGAGAAGAATGAACCTGAAACAAGATGGTTGCAGGCAGGTGATATGGTGGAAATAAGATCAGAAACTTTAGGAATTTTAAAAAATGAGGTGAGTTGAAATGGTGTTTTATGTAAAACAGGGAGTTATGCCTGAAAGCAGGCACACATATGAAGATAGGAATAAATTGAGAAGAGAAGAGTTGTTTGGTGAGGAGAGTTTCGATGGGCCGTATAGCCTCCTTTACCACATAAACGAGCCTACTAGAGTGAAGAAATTCATTAGCAAGGAAATTCAGAAAGAGACACTTGATGATTCCCCGTATTCACACAGACATCTAAAAACATCTGATATTCCAAGAAATGGTACGATTATAGATGGAAAAGTAACCATTCTAATGAATGACCGGATCAAGGTTCAGATATTAAAACCTGAAAAGAATACCATGGACTTTTACAGGAATGGAATATATGATATGCTTCTGTTTGTGCATAATGGAAAGGGAAAATTAATATCGGTACTGGGAGATATTGAATTTGGACCGAGAGATTATATATACATACCTAAGGGGCTTACATTCAGAATAGAATGTTCAAAAGAATCCTATTTTCTCTTATTCCAGTCTAAGGATGATATAACACTTCCCAGGAGATATCTAAACCTTTATGGTCAGATAAAAGAGGGATCGCCATACTATACAAGAAACATAAGGGTACCAATACTTCAGAAACCAAAGGACGAAACTGGAAATTATCAGGTTTTTGTTGAACTTGATAACAACATGGTTATTGAAGAGAGGGATTATAATCCTCTTGATGTGGAAGGCTGGGATGGCTATCTCTACCCATATGCTATAAATACAGATATAATGGCACCCATAGTTGGCAAGATCCATATGCCCCCACCTGTTCATGAAACATTTTCTTCTAGGTCAATGATGGTAGGCACATTTCTACCCAGAAAATTTGACTTCAATTCAAAAAGCATACCTATTTCATATTACCACAATAATATAGATGTGGACGAATTCCTTTTCTATTCTTCAGGAAACTTCATGAGCAGGAAAGGAATAGAGCCCGGTTCTGTTACCCTTCATGTAAGAGGAATAATTCACGGTCCACAACCAGGAGCAGTGGAGAATGCCATTGGCAAGGAGGGAACTGATGAGGTTGCAGTAATGATTGAAACTTATGATCACCTATTCCTTACAAAGAAGGGAAAAGAAATTGAAGATCCAGACTATTCAAAATCGTGGTTTCAGTGAAAGAAGAATTTAATTATGTTCCAATCAACAGGGTAACATATGGAAAGGGCTCTGTTTCAAATATAAATTCTATTCTAACCCAGACAAGGAAGAAGAGACTGTTAATAATAACTGGTAACTCAGTTTCAAAAACAAAAAGTTTCAATAAAATCCTAAATATTCTTGGAACAGACTATTTCATCATGAACCAGATAACACAGCATTCTCCAATGGAGGAAATAGAACATGCTGTGGAAGTTTACAGAAACAATCACTGTGATTCAATACTTTCGATTGGCGGTGGAAGCGTTACTGACGCTGCAAAGGTGGTAAAGTACTATTATGATATTGAAACACTGCATATTGCAGTTCCAACAACATTATCTGCATCTGAATTTTCACACATCGCAGGATATACCATAGGAGGAGAAAAGGATGGGATCAGAGATAAGAAGATCACTCCTCAGGAAGTAATACTTGATCCAGAAATAACGGTTGAAACCCCTGAAAGACTCTGGAGATCTACAGGCATAAGATCTTTGGATCACTGCGTTGAAAGTATTATCCATCCAAATCTTCTGGAAATTTCTAGAACCGCTGCATTAAAGGGTATACGACTGCTATTTGATAATCTTGAATCGGACGATCTGGAGTCCAGATTAAAGTGTCAGATAGCATCCTGGTACTCCTACTGGCAGGTCTATGACTCTCCTATGGGAATAAGCCATAACATAGGCAAAGTTGTTGGATCAAGATTTGAGATTCCTCATGGAATTACATCCTGCATAACACTCCCGGCTGTTATGAAACATTATTCCACACTGTTTCCAGAGGCGATGAGAGAGATTGCAGCAACAATTTCTGGAAAAAATGTCAGTGATGAGGATCCTGAAAATGCTTATTTCCTGGTAAAAGAATTTATAGCATCCCTTGGATTTAGTGAAAGTCTTTCCAAATATGGTGTTGAAGAAAAGGATGCAGATGAAATATACTCTAAATTGAAGAATAGGGAACCCTGGCATCTTGAACTGATCAGGGAACTGATCAGAGAAACTTGAGTTCTCTCATACCACTGCTTTCCTTTAACTCCCTGGTCATTTTTATTGACTCTGTGGAAAATAATAATATTTCCATTAGAGGTTTTGTTTTCCCACTGAAAAGATGCCCCCCGTAAGTAACATGATCAGGTCCTGCTGCGTTGATATGGATGTGCATCTTTGGGTCTCCCTCAGTTATGCTTCCGGAAAATGATGTGATTTCCATTGGCGGACTGAATATTTCTCTCTCATAGGTTTTTCCTCTCAGATAACCAATCTCAAGCTCAACTCCAGCTCCTATTCCTGAAACTATAAAACCGTTCTTTATATTTTCTTCAACCAGAACCTTTTCCAGTGATTTTATTATATCCTCCCCTTCATCTAGCTTCACTATAACGAAGTTTCCGTCTTTTCTGTGTTGCATATTGTAGTATGTTTTACAAATATTAAATCTATTGTGGAAATTTAGACAATTTTTCCCCAAATTATTCCAGAAATAGAAAGCCATAATGCAAAATGAATTCCACCTCATAATTTATTCCAACGCATTTTTGTAAATCTCAAAACTTAACAGAGTCCAGCGTTACTTTCAGAAATTTGTATTTTTAGGTCAAAACTCTCTATATCATTTTTGCGACTTAGACTGAATTTGAGTGTGACAGTATTTGTTGATTAATTTAAGATTTAGTTTAATCTAGTATCTCATCTTGTTGTTGGTTTGAAAAAATAAAATGATTTTTTTATCTTTGCTTAAGAAATAAATTCTAAATATTTAGATTAAAAAATTATAATAGGCTAGACATGATTTAGATCTGATTTAAAATGGATACAACGTTCAGGGCACTCGCTGAAGTACACGGAGTTATTGGAGTCCTGTGGATAATTATGATATTCTGGTTTTATACGGCAGTTTCAGCATATTTATCTTCTCCCTCTGAAGAAAGGGCTGGTAGATTGATGGTTTCCGGTAATGTTTCAAGAATGATGGGTGGTCTTGCCATATTATTAGGTATTATAGTGGCTGCCCTGACTGGATATTTGCATGCTTCTTTTAGCTTTAATTCTACAGGTGGTATACTGCTTTCCATTGGCATCCTTTTTGCCATCGTATCATATGTGATATTCGGTGAGGGATTTGCGATGAGACTTGCGAAGCATATTAATCCAGAAAAGGGAAAGGATCTTAAGAAATACGTGACTCTGGAACTTACTTTTGCAGTTTTAACACTTATATTCATGGCACTTGGTGCCATTTATTAAAGTAATGTTAAACTACTACCTCAATAATTTCGCAATTTCCAATCTTTCTCTTTCTAAAATCTTCTCCGGTAATGATTTCGATCATTATTCCTATGGTCACCCCGTGTGAGACCACAACCGTATTTTTATAATCACTTTTTCTAAGATCGTTTATAAATTGGCTGGCTCTATCAAACTGACTCTTGAGTGGTTCCATTCCATCTACAGGTAGATCTTTGCCTATTATATCTAGAAGATTAATGTTCATCGATAATAACTGTGATACCTCCAACGATGTTTTACCTTCTATCTCCCCCAGTCTTCTTTCACGTAGTCTTGGATCTCGTATTATATTCTTTAATCCTGTCCTAGCACTAATGAATTGTGCGGTTTCATATGCCCTTTTGAGATCACTTGAATATATGGCATCTACGGGCTTATTTTCAAACTGCGATGAAGCATCTAAAGCTTGTTTTTTACCTTCTTCCGACAGACCAATGTCAAAACTCCCCTGCCATCTTCCCTCCCGGTTCCACTCTGTTTCACCGTGTCTTACAAAATAGACTTTCATCTTCTACACTGGAAAAGACCTCAATATAATTTAATGTTTTTCGCCTTTTGTAAAAGAACATAAATTACAAAACCTCAGTTATGGACAAAAGATTCTTAAAAAAATAAAGGTTGAGATTTCCCAGATTATCTTTATTTCAGTGTTTATCCGAAAGTCCTAGCCAGAAATTCTTTTCCAGATCAAGTATTCCTTTTGCTCCCTTGAAAAATTTCTCCCTTGCATCTGGATCACTCTTGTGAGTTCCAAGAACATCTTCCATTGCCTCTTCGTGGTGTTCTTCAAGTTCTCTGTGAAATGTGAAGTACTCTATGTCAACACCCTTGAATTCAGGATGTTTCTGCGTGAAGATTTTGAAACCTGAAAGTATTTTGTCCCACATTGGAATAGCCATATTTTCAAGACCAAATTCCGCTCCAAGTGCTTCATAGTAATCTGATGAAAAATAGTTTCTCATACCGTCTAGCCAAGCCTTTGTTGTTGGTAGTTGCTTAGCCTTAACAAGGGATGTGGGTTCCATATTGAGACTTCTAAGGTACTTTCTGTATAAAAGTTCATGTCTCTTGGTTGGATCCATATCACCGAGTTCTGAAACGAGAATAGTTGTAAGGTTAGCAGCATCTGACTCATCTGGAGTGTTAACCAGCAAGGTTGAGAGAATTGCTGGCCACTCCCTGGTAAAGTGGAAGAATTCCACAGAAAAACGTTTAAATTCTTCTACACTAATATCACCTTTTGCAAATCTGTTTATGAACTCATTGTCTATGGCGCTATGCTTTTTTACAAACTCATATGTCTTCTTATAGAAGTTATTTTCATTTACCTCTTCAGATATCATAATTTTACATGTCAAATGCCTTATAAATATATTTCTGACCTTAATAAGGTCAATTATCTATTAATTATACTAAATTATTTATATAAATCAAATATTGTAATGCTTTCATTCCTAAAATTAAAGGATTCAGCATAATGTGCTTTATCCCATAATTTGTTTATTTCCTCAATACAAAGAAAGTAATCCGATTTTCTCCTCATTTCATTCATGCAGATCTCGATAAAAGATGACCCCATGACAGACTGTTCCACGAAGGTCCTGTAATTTTCAAGTTTATCTATTGAAAATCTTACCAGTTTCCCACCTACAACTAAGTACAGAATACCATTTCTTTCCTCACATATTAGAATGTTCCTGTAATCATAATATGATCCGGACCCTTTCATTTTCAGATTTTCAAGACTATTTCGCATGGAGTCTCTGTTGCAAAATTTTTCATATAGTATTCTGCCCATATTTCTCCCACATAGAAAAATCAATTTTAAAGAACTGTAATTTACGGCTTTTTCAACTACCCTTGAAAACTTCCCCACATCTGAAACTTCAATTTCGACAACAACAGGCCGGTTGTTGTAATAGAATAAAATATCTGGTCTTAGACTGTTAAGTTTTCTTTCTCTTTCTGGAAATATATCTCTACTTTCAAGGAACCGCAGCATAAATGTTGATAAATAAGTATGATCAGGCAGAGTTAAAATCTCTGACATTGGCTCCTCATCTGTATCGTTACCATACAGATCTAAACTTTCCCCTACTCTAGATTCGACTTCAATTTTGTTTACCTTTGTATCAATTAAGTAAGGGATAAAACTATCCACTTCTATTCCACTTTTCGAAAGGAAATTAAAGTGTGTTACATTATGTGGTGTTCCGAGCAGTATAGATTTTAAAGCTTCAGTCTTCTTCTTTCTGTTTGTAATAACGTTAGTGATTTCCATAGCGTCCCTTTCAGATACATTGAATGAGTAAATCGAACCACAGTTTGAAAGGAGAGACCCCTTTGTATATCGATCGTACTGATCCAGATACTGAGAAGCTACGGTAAGGTAGGTTTTAAATTTTCTTCCCTCACTTAGAATCTCAGACAGCACGCTAGAATTCAGATTCTGCGCCTCGTCTGCTACAATCATTGTTTGTGGAGTTATTCCTTCTTTAAGGATTTCTGTCCAGATTCTGTTTAGTATTAGTGAAGAAATTATTTTGCCTTGAGTTGTAGAAAATCTTGTCTTTGACACGTCTATTACAACTACTTTATCACCTTCAGTCAGTTCCTTTATAATATCTACGCTTTCATTTCTTGACGAAACCAGTGATTTTATCTTAGGATCACTTAAAATTGGATATAACTTATTTATTGAACTGGAGCTATATTCTATCCATGACTGCCATTTTGATATAAGATTTTCTATCACTTTTCTGCTTTCCTTGGTGCAACTGGCAGAAAGCGATTTCATCATCTCCTTTGAAAGAAGTGTGTCCATGAAGTCACTTAAAGTTGCTTCTGGCTCTCTTAGTAATATTTCCCTCAGTACTGAAGTGAATATGGTTTGTAATCTCGGTCCCCATGTTCCTCCTGAGAGTGAAGATTCCCTGGAGAATATTTCCTGTATAAGGTAGAATGATACAGAAGATTGGGAGGCACCTTTTAATATATTCATTTTCACAACACTTTTACCATCTGGTGAACTCCCAAGATAGATCAGTTTCTTGTTATCTATCATTGTAATAATATGGTCTGAAAGTGAACCGTGAAAGTCTATTACGATCATATTTGAACTCTCTACTTTAAGAATATTCTTGCAAAGATTTAATAGAAGATTGGATTTTCCAGTTCCGGTTCTACCCGTGATTAGTGTGTGGAACATCAGAGATCGGGCATTAATTAAATATGGATAACCTGAAGCTCCATTCCCAATCTCTATACCTTCTCCCTGAATTCTCTTTCCAGAGGAGATACCAATATCATATCTGAAAGGCATTGATCACGGTAAAAATGGGCTGAAATTTAAATTTTCCATATGTGAAAAAAAATTCTGACAGTTCTTTTCAAATTCTTTCATTCTGGGAACTGTAACTGTATAAACGAATTTCTCATCTTCGTTCTGAAAAAGATAAGGTCCTATGTCAGAAATAGCCCCATAGAAAGAATTATCCTTGGTTTTCATTAGTTTAAAAATATTTCCACCTCTTGAAAATCTGTACCTTAAATTTTTAATGCCACTATTCTTCCTGGAAACATCAACCCACATAAATTCGTTCAATCTATTTTTAAAGATTGTGATTTTATGAAGGTGCTGGAATTCTCCAGTGGAATCAGGAAAGTAATTCCATAGTCCCTCTCCCCATATTTTTTTCCAGGATAGCCTTCCGATTCTCTCGTTTTCAAACCACTGAAAATTTGAATGATAATTACAAAGGAATGAACTGTCTATAAAGTTTATTGCTCCGACTGAATGGGTCCTTATATCTCTAATCATATTCAGAGCTGCATCTTCCATTCCTTCTTCGTACCTGAATTCAAGCATAGTTCCATTAAAGAAAGCAGTTGATGATGATCGGCCTAAATAATCTCGTCCGGAAAAAATTACACTTTTTTCACCGTTTATGTCCATTATTTGTACTGTCTCCTTTCCATAATATTCAACAGAACTCTTCATATGGTTTTTTGGAAACCCATAATAGAACCAGTCCATGAATGATTCCTTGATTGAGATTCTTTCTCTGTCTGATCCAACTTCAATCCTGACTGAAATAGGTTCATTATATGAAAATCTGATAGATGATTTAATTTCTTCATTTTCAGGAATGAATATGGGGAATGGAATTTTAGCCTGAAACAGCTCTTCCTTGCTTTCCTCGAATATCATTTAAATGATAAATATACAAAAATCTTATCCAACAACATTTTCAAGTTTGCCAATTTTTTCTGATTCTATCCTTATCATATCTCCTTTCCCAAGATATGGGTATTTACCTGATGCTGCAACACCAGCTGGTGTACCGCTGAGAATCATGTCTCCAGGTTCCAGTGTTATATTTTTGCTTATATAAGATACCATATCTGCAAATGAGAATATCATGTCTTTTGTGTTACCATCCTGACGAATTTCACCATTCACAAAAGTCTTAATTGAAAATTCTTCTTCTTTTCCTATAAACACAGTTTTGCTTACAGGAAGAAAAGTGTCTGCGGCTTTTCCCATTATCCAGTTCTTTCCTAAATTGGGTGAAAATTGATTTTGATAATCTCTTGCACTTACGTCGTTCACTACCGCAAAACCAACTATGGAATTCTGAGCCTCACTCCTTGAAGCTTTTGACGTCTTTTTTCCTACTATTGCTGCTATTTCTCCCTCATAATCCAGCTGTTTTATACCTTCATGTTTTAATATTTTTCCATTAAATGGTATTAATGAATTGGAGAATTTTGGAAAAAAATATGGAAATTCAGGGCTTTTCTGTACAGTTTCAGCGGAATGATTTTTGAAATTCAAAGCAGGACAAAGAATTTTGCCAGGATTAACTGGAATGACACTCGTATAACTTTTTGTATCACCCTGCACAAATTCTGCAGAATTTATATTTTCACTTAATTCCATGTAGAATTTATTTAGATTTGAAATCTTTCTTCCCTTCTTAACAGAGCCATTTTCGTAAGCAATTGGAAAAAGATTACCATTTTCAGAAACTATTTCAATTTGCATAGGCTTTGATTTGAACTTAATATTTACGCATTTCTAATTGTAACATCATATGATAAATGCTTAATTCGTTTTAAACAGACTATGTACATTATCTGTGTGTGTCTTTGTTCGCTATATAATTTCCATATATTGAATAATTAGTGGAAAACCACATAATTGGAAGGCTTATTCCCAATAGCACAAGACCAAATATTAGTTGACTCGTTATGCTGAAAGCTGGCCAAATCTGGCTTGAAGTAATAACAGTATAATAAAGTACTATTACAAAAACTACTGGAAACATCCCAGTTATGTATTCATATATTATGGATCTCCCTATTTTATTAATTGGTGTTAGCATTAATGATAATAGAATACCGGAAAGCACTGAAAACAGGCCCATGATTGAAAAGATTAACCCGTTCTTCACTGCAACATCAAGAACTGCTGGAACATACCATACAACCATGAAGAAGATTGTGAGAAGAGCCAAAACAACATACAACACTTTTGATATACCAATACTAATCCTGATTTCACTAAATAGACGGGTGAATATTAAGGATGAAACCGCAAATAGACCGAGATTAGTTCCAAAATAGAAAAGGAGGTTTCTTTGCAACCCAAAATATACACCAAAGGTTATCAGTATTGGACTTAGAATCATTATCAGGAGGGCTATGAATAATAAGCCTTTTCTCTTTTTCTTTGAATTCCAAAGTTTGCCAAATATTCCATATCTTTCCCTTTGGACAAAATGAAGATACAGGAATGTTCCTATTGAAAGAATGAGACTTTCTGTTATTATGGGCAGTGATATTATGCCGAGAATTTCAGCACCAATGGCTGGGATTATGGATGTGACGGTTTCACATTGGCACGAAAATACAGAGAAGCTCATGGATGTTAAATTGAGTAAGTTGCTTTTCCCCTGATTTTTGACTTTTGATATTTGAATTATTTTTCTTGCATTTTCAAGAAGCAGGAACCCCAAAATTAGTATTATGATCATATACTGAAAACTGAAGGAAAACACGAAATACCTCATTCCAGCTATCACAACCCCATTGCTGAAGAAAAATGGGACCCCTTTAACATTAATATCATCACCTATGTTAAAAATCAAAACCTGAGATAATCTCTCAAATGAAATCACCCTGAGAAGGGATGAAAGAAGAAGCATTAGAAAACCATAAATTATGTAAACTAAATGATATTTCTTCATTCTGTCATTATCCATAATGTACCTTATGGAAAATATGAGTGCGATTATTTGAAGAGCAAGGGCAGGAAAATAGTTGAAATCCATTAAAATGGTTAAAAATGTGGATAGAATGAAAATACTTATAGGATAAAACTTTAAAATGCTTATTTTTCTATATGAAATATATTCCAATAGTGGCATTAATACTATCAATCCTATGATTGAATAGAATAAGTAATATATCTGTCCGGAGAAAATGAATATGCCTTCAATTATCTCTATTATAATTGAGAGAAAATAAATGACGCTCAGTAACAAAAGATATACTAGTCGATGCACCTGCACTGTATTACTTCGATTAGTTTATCTTTTTCATCAATTTGTTATTTTATGATACTATTCTTAAGTAATATCCAGCCACGGTCATTATAACTCCCAGTATAACCAGAGAAATAAACCAGTTTGATGCTTTTCCTCCAGAACTTTTCCCTAGAAATATCCCCATTATACCTAATGCCAGATATGAGAAAGTTAAAGAATAAATCCCTTCTCTATGCAGTAATGAATAACTTACTATTGGAATTGCCGCTCCAACAAACCCCATGATAAACGATAATGAACCACCCTTGAATGCATCACTTAGATTTCTTCTCATTACAGATGTTTTGCTCTGACCTGGATTTGATGATGGTTTCAGTAAATGAGCTATCCTGTATTCTCCCTGCCTGAGTCTTCCATATTCTGCAACGAAGAAGCTTGCCGCTCCGACAACCGCTGACCCTAAACTGATCCTTAGGGCTGCCTCTAGCATGATGTTAGATTTGCTTATTATTGCATTACTTGTTATCATCAGCGATGTGATTAGTCCGTCTATTGCTCCTATGCTTAGAGCAAAAGAGTCATCTTCGTTCACTCATCACGCCTTATATTTTCAATTAGTTTACTGCCTACTGCTATTTCATCTATTGAATGAACTACAGCTCCAACTTCTTCAATACCCTTTAGAACCTGTTCATAATTTATATTATTCCCTTCTATGGTAATATTAACACCCATGGTCTCTATGTCCATATCAGTAACGATAATATTTACTCCTTCTACACCCTTCACCGAACTAATTATCTCTGAAAGTTCCATTAATGTTGGCCTGTTTATCCCCTTGCCAACATCGAGAATTAATCTCCTTATGTTCATCTTTTACTACACCTATTAAGATCAAGAGGTAATGAACTTAACAAAATAAATATGTCCCTATCCATTTATAATTAAATCGTTCAATTTGTAAAAGTTAAATAGATTAATAGTAATCATTAAAAGATAAACTTGGAAAACAGAAAGAGACAAATGCTCATATTCATGATGGTGCTTGTTGGGATGTCCGCACTCATGTTCTACGTTTCCTATCTGAATAATATTTAGAAGTGAGAGTATGAATATAGCTGTTATTTCCATTGGAAATGAAGTTGTTAAGGGAAGAACTGTTGATTCTAATTCAGCAGAAATATCCTCATTTCTAACATCAAACGGGTTCAATGTAGCTTATCACATTGCGTGTAAGGATGAAACAGATGAAATATGCAAATCATTGAAGTTTTTATTAGATGAAGTTGATGTTATTATAACAACTGGCGGACTTGGGCCAACTATGGATGATATTTCTATTGAATCTATCAGTAAATGCCTCAGATTACCATTAGAAATGAATCCTCATGCAGTGGATATTTTAAAGACAAAATATCTATCTCTAAAACTAGAATTGACAGAAGAGAGATTAAAAATGGCGAAAATGCCACTGGGTGCAGAAATAATAGAAAATAAAGGCGGTACCGCACCTGGCATGTTTCTCAAATATGATGGAAAAATAATATTTTCTGTTCCAGGCGTGCCGAGGGAGATGAGATCTATGTTACCACAAATCCTTCTAAATATGGGCGTGTCTAAAAAAGCTTACATGAGCAAAGAAATAAGGGTAAATGGGATAATGGAAAGTGCCATTGCTCCACTGATAAAAGAAGTATTTGACGTTATGAACAATGGAATAAATATTAAATCCCATCCAGAATCCTTTGAATTTAATAATCCAGTTCTAATAATTGAATTCTACGGATATGGAGATAGTCAGGACGATATTGAAAATAGAATAAATTCTACATATAAAGAATTCAGTCAGAGAGTTAAAAATAAATTCAGCTTATCCATATGAGGCATGATAAAAATGAGAGAGCTTGAGAAATTCGAAATTAGTGTTCTGAATTTATGCAAGGATGATAAACTGAGGGAAAAATTGAGAAATAAAATGCTTAAGAGTAAGCAACCTACTGACCCATTCCAACTTAAGAAAATTGAGAATAAGATAGAAAAGGCCAATAAGAAAATCTCTTAGTGCTGGCCGGCTGGAAATATTTCCATATCAAAATCATAATAGTCTTTTTCGTCGAATCTAAGTATATCTGGATTGATTCCAAGTTTAACTGCAAGATGGTAGGCAAGGAAATAGGTATAAGTTATTGCCTGTATAGGTAATTCAAAGCTATTTCTGACATCAAGTTCTATTTCAAAGTCTCCTGGGCCACCAATGCCTATAGATTTCGCTCCAACATATTTTATTCCTCTGTTTATTTGTTCTACCCTTGATGTATCTTCGCGGTTGCATATGTTAATAAGCAGAGTATCTTTATTTGTAACAGATGTGCAACCGTGGTTATATTCTTCCAGTTCTATGCCTTCACTATGTATGTGTGTTGCCTCCTTTAGTTTTTGAGCAGTTTCCCGTGCGGCTATAAAATTGTTCCCCGCCCCTAGCACAAAAATATTTTTGACCTTTCCGATTTCCTTAACAATCGAGTTCATCTCAATATCTGCCCTCATAAGATTCTTATCTATCATGGAAATAAACCCTTCATAGTCATACTTTGATTTTTCATACTTATTGGCGATTATAAGAGACGCTAAAGAGTTATCAAAAAATGCCTTTGTGTTACATAGAGATTTATCCTTTTCCTGAATAACTATACTCTTGCTGGATATTTGCGCCAGTGAAGAATTTTGATCATGAGTCACACCAACACTGAATTTTTCTGGATATTTTCTTATTGACTGGACAGTTGAATACGTTTTACCGGTATGTGAGAATGCAACAATATTATTTCCAGGCGTTTTGTAATTTTCAAGTTCATATGACTGTATATGATTCCATGGTTTATTTTCATCAGAAATAGACTGAAACCCAAGAACTCCTGCATGATATGATGTTCCGTTTCCTGTTACAGTTACAGAACCGCGTCTGAAATCAATTTCTTCATCAATCACATTTTTTATAGTAGTTTTTAGAGCTTTTGGAGTCTCCTTGAGCATTTCATACATTAAGTAAGGGTGCTTTGTTCTAACCTCTGGAATATCATCCGTCATATTTCTTTTATTCAATCACAACATAATAAATTTTGGAAAAAAAGTTTTTACGCATTGCTCTTTCTTAAGAAATGTATATCTAATATGAAAAATTAAAAAAATTTAAAAACCATATAGGGATTTAAATATATGCAAGAGCCGACTAAGATAGAAGGTGATTTTGGAAATATCATTGAATATTTTGTGAGGATGCTTGCAATACAGAAACGAAGAAATTTTCCCCTTCATAACTTTTCCTTTGAATACATTTCCCACACATATGTTAAAAATGCGGATAATAACGAAGAGATCGAAAGTGTTGATTTCCCTGACAAGGAGAATGTAGACCGAGTTACCCGTTTACTCTTTACGGTAAAAGGCGAGAAACTTTCGTTTGATTTTGAAGTGAGATGGACAGAACTAGTTGCAAATTTTAAAGATGGGGAGATAGATTTAGAAAGTTTTACAGAGCTTATAGATCAATCAACTTTCAGATTTTTCTGAAAATTTCATAATTTTTAGCCATATTCTAATAAAAAATTTTATACCGGATAACTATAATATTCCATGGCTCAGGTCAGGCTTAAGGGTAGATTGGATTCCTTTTATAAGTTGAGAAATGTAGTGATTCTGTCATTTATTATTACTTTTTTTCTGACAACCAATATAGGAAAGATATATATTCCAACAGATACTCTTTTAACCTCGAAGATTGCTTCTTTCTATTCCAGTTCGTCGATCCTAACTTTTTATGGGACAATTATGGGTCTTATGATGGCTGCTTACACTGTGATGATCTCAATGATCCCGATCTTTCATCCAGAAAGCCTTAAGCAACCAATATTTGGTCAGATCAACAGATTATTTGTTTTTACCATAATGATAGGTCTTATCTCGATGTTGATGAATTTTGCCAGCTCAGTTGTTGTCTATCATACCTCTTATTATATTATATTCCTAGAGATTTTTCTTTTCATTTCCCTGATCACGGGAATAATCTTTTCTGTTCTCTCTCTTTCTGATATATTTAATATATTGAGGGGAAAAAGGATCGGGAAGGAATCTGAACCTATGAGAGGGACTAGAGGAAGCAGAACTGTTCCCATTAGTGAGATAGATGATTCAAGACATTGAAATTATAAAAATACTCTGGGCATTCATCATATTGGTACTTATAGTATTTCTATCCCTAAGGATATATCTTGTTGTGTGGTGGAAAAGACAAAGTTCCAGTCAGAAGAATATAGCTTTAAAAAAGGTTACCGTTATATTTCCGTGCAAGGGCGTCGATCTTAATTTTGAAAAAAATTTAGATGCAATAAAACATCAAACAGTCGAACAGTATAATATTGTTGCTGTTGTTGATCATTTAGATGATCCTGCGGTTCAGATACTGAAAAAACATAACATGGAAATTCTAGTTTCAGATGGCGGTCACAGCGGGAGTGGAAAAGTTGGTGCTATAGCAACTGCACTCAAAAAATATCAGGAAAGTGATTACTTTGCTATTTTGGATTCAGATACACTTGTTAAACCCAACTGGCTGCAAAGTCTTTTAGGTCCTCTTGCGGACAAAAATATAGGTGCAAGCACAACTTATCCCTATTATGATCCTGCTGACAGAGGAAATATATGGGACTATATTAAAAAAACATGGGGATACCTTGGAATAAACATGATGGAGTTCAGATTGACAAGATTTGTTTGGGGAGGATCGGTCGCCTTCAGGAATGATTTAATTTTTCCAGATAATTTTGAAAAGTTTGCTAATTCCATTTCAGATGATTCCACAATTACATCCATTTGCAAGGAAAGAAATCTCAAGATTGCTTATGCTCATAATACTAGACCAGTTGTATACACTAGAGAGGATAGAAAAACCTTCATGGAATGGTCCAATAGGCAAATTGCCATAAGCATATCTCACAGTAAGAACGCATTCTATGCAGGAATTGGGATTTATGGTATAGTAATATTATATGTAATTGCCTTAATCCCACTATCCATTTTTGTCTGGAACTTATTCCTTCTCGGATACATTCCATGGGGAATGGCAATTGCCATTAACGTTTCTAGAGAGAAGCAGAACATAATGATGGTTACAATAGCGTCAATAGTGTTACCATTTATCTATTTCATCAATATGATTACTGGAGTTAGATCAACCCATATTGAATGGAGAGGAAAGAAGTATGAATTAAAAAAATGATATATTTTAATAGCTTAAAATTATCAATCTACCATGGCATCATTTAAGCTTTATTATAAAATAGGGATAATAGGAGCTCTCATAAACATAGTTCTAGCATTGATTCTGTTTGTGCTGCATGACATTACAAGCTATATTTCATTCTTTGGAAAGGTGAGTGCAGGGGCTGCTGTAGTTGATAACTTACTCTTCAGTGTTATTGGAATAATAGGCGTCGAACTTAGCAGAAGAAAGAAAGAAATTGGTCTAACAACTATGGCTGTAATTTCCGTTGCAGGAATAATAGCATATCCCGGAATTTTCATTATAGGTTATATAGTAATTCTAGTAGCAGTGTTTCTTGGATTATTTGAAAAGAAGCATTGATAAATTTTATATTTAATGAAGGGATGAATGTAAATGGCATATGACGCAGAAATAAGCAGAAGAAATCCTGGGCTCTTCATTTTTCTCCTAGATCAGTCAAGATCTATGAGTAGAAAGATTGCAGGAGGACAGAGATCAAAAGCCCAAGAGGCCTCAGATGCAATTAACAGGCAGTTGAATGAGGTTATAAGTAGATGTACAAAGTCAGATGGAATAAGACCTTATTTTGATGTTGGAGTAATTGGTTACGGATTCAAGAGTGGAGATGCACGGGGCTTGATTGGAGATAGTCCTGTATCAATTTCAGAACTTGAGAGTCATATTTTGAAAATGGAGAAACATTCTGAGGAAATAGATGGTGAAACAATTGAAACGGAGTTTCCAGTTTGGTTTGAACCTGTCGCATCATACGATACTCCCATGGTAAAAGCTCTAACGATTGCTAAGGAATGGACAGAGAAGTGGATTGGAGAGCATGGGAATTCTTTTCCCCCGGTTATCATAAATATTAGTGATGGTGGGGCAACGGATGGGAATCCATCTGACATTGCTGAAGAGATAATGAACATGGAAACTTCTGATGGGAAGGTTCTATTGTGGAACTGCCATCTCTCCGAAAAGGATGAAAAACCAATAAGTTTTCCAAAGGATGAAACAGAAATACCTGAGGATAAGAACGCAAGAACAATGTTTTCAATGACAAGCGTTGTTCCAGAGCCAATGGTTGCTATAGCAAGGGAGGAATTCTCAAACGTTGAAAGTGGTTCCAAAGCATATGTTTTTAACGCAAATCTTGAAGAATTGATAAAGCTTCTGGACATTGGAACAAGAGTGGTATATAACAAGGTAGAATGATGGAGGTTCACTCCTTTAATTTTTCTAAATCTGGAAACAATCCTGAGGAGACAGAGGATTCCCTGAGTATAAATCTTGAAAAACTAAAGTTCGCCATAGCTGATGGTGCAAGTGATTCTATATTTTCAGGACAGTGGGCTTTTGCCCTGACAAACGAGTTCGTTAATAACAATGGGGATGAGAAAATAAAAAACGATATAAGGCAATTTATTCGAGATTCCAGAAAGATGTGGTATGAGAGCATAAACTGGAAAGGACTCAAATGGAATGTTAAAAACAAGGCTGTTCGAGGAGCCTATTCAACTTTTTTGGGTATTAGTACAGAATTTGGTTCTATGGAAAGCTTAATTGTTCATGCTATAGGAGATTCATGTATTTTCATCTTTGACGAGGGCAAGATGAAAAGTTTTCCACTTAATTCCCCAGATCAATTTGGTATTCATCCAAGTCTCGTCTGGTCTGGATATGGTTTCCCCCTAAACAATAAACCCTTTGAACAGAAATTAAATATTAAGCAGGAGAAATTTAAGATTGTTAAAGGCAATGAGATAATACTCGCGACTGATGCCATGTCAAAATTTATAATGGAGGCAGGCGAAGATAGTTTCGGACTATTATGGGATCATTATAATGACAGAACTTTTTTTGATGATATGAGAAACGAAAATACCATAAAAAATGATGACCTTTCAGCCATACTTATCTCATTCTGAGAAGAGTTGAAGGATCAAAACCTGACCAGTCTGGAGGCTGCCCCAGGTATTCATTTATTAGTTTTACCAGCTTCTTTAATTTTGGACTTTCAGATTGAACGTCCCTTAACGCTTTTGAGCGATCTGGAGATTCGAAATCAGTAATATCAAAAAGAAGCTTATCGGGGTCGTCCCCATTATATTTCCATAACTTCGGATTTTTTGAAAGTGCGATCAATGAGGTATATATTATGAGTATAGAGAAATTATCAAGTCTTTCTCCGTAGTATTTGCCCCTCCTTGGATGCTGGAATGATTCATGTCCAAGCTCTTCTGAACCAAGTTTTTTAAGGGCTGGAACAAACATTCCGTCATAGTCAATAAGTTTTACATTATTACCTGTATCTATCAATATATTATCACACGAGAGGTCACCGTGTGCTATGAAATTGTTCTGCATTTCCGTGATACAGTTTACGAGATTGTTTCCGATTGCCTTAAATGTTTCATGGTTCGCTAAATTCTCTTTTATAAAAGTATGAAGAGTTTTTCCTTCGATCCACTTCATAGTCACCGCTGGAAAATACTCCTTCGGTCGTTGTGTCACCCTTAATGCATCCTGGTAGAACTTAAAATCAAGAAGGAATGAAATTTGTGAATCATTTATTTTTTTGGAAACTTCATAATATCTGAGTTGAATATTTGGACTTCCTCTTGTGAAGCATTTCAGTGCAAAGTCTCCAGCATTACTCCTGTATTTGAAGACCACACCAAAATTACCTGCTCCCTGAATAATACTTGAATACTTCACATTCTGGTTTTTCTCAAATGTTATTCCTTTAAGTTCATCATAATTTTTAGATAAAGAAAAGTTTGGGTTCTGCAAAGACTGAGCATACTGTGATGAGGTTGGCCAGGATCTTTTCACAGGTGTGAATATAGATCCCGTAGACATAGACGATAGGGTCTTTTCCTTAACTACATTATTTATGGATTGATTTTCTTCAGGAGCATGACTTTCTTCTATACCTATTATTCTCATATTTTCTTTTAGTTTTTCCATATCAATGTCCATTCGAGTGAATTTACCATCTTTGGCAATCGAATAAAAGGAGAAACTATACTTTTTCTCATTGTCCAGTCTGTATGATAATCTGAATTCGTCTCTAATTTTTTTGAGTTTTACTACTCTATCCCGAAGTTTATAATCCCTTATTGTGACCTCCATGCTCTTAATATATTTTCTATGCTTCGGAGTTACAAAGACATTAAGGGTACCGTCATCCTTGTTATATTCCACTTCACGAATTTCTATTGATGGTTCATAGGATTCATATTTCTTGATCCTTATGTTGTGAATCCTTTCTCTAATTCCTTTCCTCGATTCGACCATTGTTCCACCAATTAATAGATAAAACTATTACTGGAAAATCTCTGGTTAACCGAATGATTTGTTTGGTAAAACATACAGATCGAATATGGCCTTTTGACTAATTTCTCCTTATTTTTTCCACTCAAAAATTTAGAGAATTCTAACTTCATTAAATTCTTATATTCTCGATCTTAATTAATCTTTACAACGAATTAGATGTAAAATGCGAAAATGAATATCATAAAAGGTTTAATTTATAACTTTTGAATCAACTCATGATGCGTAATTGAACGTGTTAAAGTATCTGATTAATTAAGCTCTGTACTTGTTTCTAAATCAGAAATTATAGTGGATAATGAAGGGATATTACAGGCAAAAACCTTAATGTTATTCTTACTATCATGAAATATGATGAGCAAATCACGGATACTTGTTTCTGCAAATCCTGGGTCTGGTAAGACTGAAGACCTTTCAAATCAGGTTTCAAAACTTCTTCAAGAAGGAGTAGATTCAGATAATATTTTATGCCTCACGTTCACAAATAAGGCAAGAGATGAGATGGAAAGAAGGATTATACTTAAGATGAAGGATACAAAGTATAAGGTGCCGGACATTCATACATTCCATAGCCTATCTCAAAGTATAATAAATCATAGAATGGAAGGTGGGGACTTGATACCTGAAAGATTCCTCAGATATCAGATATTAAAATCTCTTGAAACAAGACAGATAATGAATTATGATGGAGAAGTTTTATCGAAAGATTATCCGGCAATAGTAAACGTAGGTCAAATTGTGAATGCGATAAAGTTCCTCAAAAGTTTTGCTATTTTACCAGATAAAGTCCATATAGAGGAACTTAAGAAAAATGTAAGGATGGAGTATAACAATGGTAATGGAGTGAATGGTTACACTCTGGAAGAAATGGAAATCTTATGTGAGGGATTTCTAGATATATTCCGTGACTACGAATCTTCAAAGAATTTATCTCAGATGGATTATAACGATATTCTCTTAAGAGCTGTAAATTATTCCAAGGCCCACTTCAATAAATATCAGTATGTTTTTGTTGACGAAGTTCAGGATATGAGTGAAATAGAATATGAACTGGTAAAGCAGGTTGGGGAGAATGTGTATGCTGTTGGAGACATGAAACAGGCAATTTTCGGTTTCCAGGGTGGTAACATTCGTGCTTTAAGAGATATGATGTCCGGGAAAGATTTTGAAAAAAGGGTCATAGATGGAACCAGAAGATTGCCAAAAAATGTTGTTGAATATTGCATTAACTTCTACAGAACTCACGAACCAGAAGAACTGTCACCTGAGCTGGACCATTTCAGGAGCATGAATGAAAAGGATGGGGTGGTTACACTTATCAGGCTGAAAGATAAGGGTGAATTGATAGATGCAGTAACAGAAATTCTGAATAAGCAGAATAATGATGAATCCGTAGGTATTATTGTTAGAACTAATGAACAGGCAAATGATCTTTCAGATTCTCTCACATTAAAGAATATTTCACATCAAAAGATTTCTGGTACGAAAGGTGAGAAGCTGTGGAGAGAGGAAATTTCAAAATTCATCGGTGGGATTTACGGAACCTCTGACAGCATAATTGGAATGATCTATTCAATTTACTCCAGGATACCATTATACGATGGTATTCAGATAGCAGAGAGAATGAGATTTGAAAACGATCTGAAGAAGGTTCTTCCCAGAGAGTTGATAGATATAAGGGAAAAATATGGAAATCATAAGAATCAACTTCTTCAGCTATTCAATGATTATATAATTCCAAATTCTATTGCTCTGGGCGAATCAGCCTTTGAGGCTGCCAAGGATGTATTTGACTCTCTTCCCATGTTCCTTGATAGATTCGGAACAGGAGAAGAATACTCCCTCGCCAGTCTCCAGAAGTATATACTTCAGGAGAATTCAAGGGATAGTGTTGATGAGATCTCAGAGAAGGTCTGTATAATTACCGTACATAAGGCAAAGGGGCTTGAATTTGATCACGTTATATACATTCCAAAATACACAGAGAAGAAGAATACAAGTGCCATTGATCTTATCGTAGATTCCATACTGAAAAGCAATAATCTGAGTTACAGTAGGGATGAAAGAATAAAGGAGGAAAACAGGATAGATTTTGTTGCACTTACTAGAACAAAGAATTCTCTTGATATTATAACTGAGAAAAAATCTTCAACGAGATATGATTTAGAACCATGCAAAAAAATTGACTTTACAACTAAGATAGTAAATAATGAATTTGTAAGTATGAAGGATATTTCCGATAGAGAAAAATTGAAGCTTAATTTCAAACCATGGATAAGGGATTATTTGAAAAAGAAAATGGAAAAATTGAATAACCTGAGTTTTACCATGCTCGAGAGGGTCAAGGAACTGGATAAATTTGTTGAGTCATATGTGCTAGGAATACAGACTAAATCTTCAGCCTTAACCTTTGGAAGTGATATTCACAGCTACATAGAAAATTATATAAAAAGTCATGAGACACCACCAATTATGAATGACGAAAAGCTTACCAGAACGTGGAGCAATTTCATTTCCTATGATAAATACGTAAGGGAAATACAGAAGGGTAAATGGTTAGGATCTGAAATGAAATTCAAGCAAAAGGTTAGTAACGTTTTCCCGGATATTATGACAAATATTACTGTTGAGGGCAGGATCGATGGATTGTATAAGTACATTGAAGGAAATACAGAGAAAACAGTTATTGTGGACTTTAAAACTTCCAAAAAAGTTAACAGGGACTATGTGAACCAGCTATCACTTTACGCAAAGCTATTTTCTCTTGAAAATAAAATAGATATGGAACAGATAGAGTCAGAAATTGCATATTTGAGTCTGAGAGATACCAAGGTGAATATAAACAGGATAGAAAAAAGATGGGATAGAATCGATCCAACCATTGAGATGAGAGCATTAGAAGATGTAAAGAAGACCGTTGAAAAATTTGTTAATTATAAATTGTCGGTCGATTCAATGATTCGAGACATCCTTAGTGTAAGGAACACCGAATCTAATGTTTTCATTGAATTTCAGAAGATGCTAAAGATGGAAATGGAAAACAGTTGAGTATAAATAAACTCACCTGCCTGATAGTTTCCCCTTAATTTTTGACTGATTTAGAACTTTATAAATACCCTGCCAACATTTTTCTTCTCTTTTATCCTTTCATATGCTTCATTGATCTGGTCTATTGAAATCTCTTCTGAAACCACAGCTTTGATCTTTTTCTTAGCCGACATTTCAAGTGCATCCATTATATCCTTTCTTGTTGACGATATATTACCGGAAATTGTGTTTCCTTTCAGTATAAGCACTCCAAGCTGTAGCGGTGGTGAGGATGGTTTCAGATTGCCGACAACGACCATTTTACCTCCAAATCCAAGTGATCTGAATGCTTCGTTGAATGTTGCATCTCCAGTGTTCTCCAGGGATATATTGGCCCCATCGGCCCATATTTCCTTTACTTTCTTATTGAACTCCCCCTCTGAAGATATGACGTGATCTGCACCTAGCTTGTAAAGAGAGTCAACTTTCCATTGCGAACTTGTAACCGCAGTAACTTCTGCTCCAAATGCCTTTGCTATCTGGATGGCGTGTGTCCCCACTCCACCTCCTGCTCCAGTTATTACGACTCTGCTCCCTTCTGTTATTCCACCAACCCTCTTCAGGGCATTTACAAGCATTCCTGTTACGCAAGCTGAAATTGCTGCCAGTTCTGAAGTTACCTCTTTGGGAACCTTTACTAGACTTCTCTGATTTAACCTAACATATTTTGAGTATGCACCATCTATGTTCTCTCCAAGTGTCTTCTTATTTGTGCACAGATTCTCGTTTCCAGAAACACAGTTATAACAGTGACCACAGGGAACATAAATCAGACTTGTGACCCTGTCACCAACCTGAAAATATTCCACACCTGAACCAACTTTCTCGATTATTCCTGAAACTTCATGACCTGGAACTATAGGAGTGTGAAGCCTGGGAAAGAACCCATCCCGGGTTAGAATATCCCTGTAGCAAATACCAGTCAGATCCTGTCTCAGAACTACTTCATTTGCACCAGGCTCTGGCGTACCCCTTTCCTCGATATCCAAATTTTGGCCTACCTTATTGACTACTGCTACTTTCATTGTTGCATTAGAAATAATCTATATTTATTACTTTTCTATGTTCTTTAAGTGAAAGAAATCTTAAATGGTGTCAATATTTCTATAATAGGGCTTGGGGGTAATGGACAGCTTGCATCTACGCTGTTATCATCTTTAGGTGCACAGATAAGACTGATTGATGGTGACACTGTTGAACAATCAAACCTGCAACGACAGCCCCTCTTTGATGAGGATGATTTAGGTATGAATAAAGCAGAAACCGTATACAATAAAATCAAAAATCGTTCAATCAATAAGAAGTTAAGCTTTGTTAGAGAATATGTAGATTCATCAAATATTAATGCCATACTTGGAAATAGTGACCTGATCTTTGAAGCTACCGACTCATTTCTGACCAGAGAATTGATAAATGAATATGCCGTGATGAAGAAAATTCCATGGATAATGACCAATAGTTATGGATATTTTGGCGAATTCATGCTCATTGTGCCGGATGAGACTGCCTGCCTTAATTGCCTTACAGGTGGAAAGAGAATGATTCCTCTAAACTGCCATGCGGACCAGATTTCTCCTCCAGTTCCAAGTACAGTATCAGTTATGGGAACCTCTTTACTGTTACGATATTTTCAGGATCGTATTAAGGATGAAAACTTCTATTTCTATTCTGCCACACTGATGGAATTGCAAAAAATAAAGGTAAACAAAGTGAAAGAATGCAGAGTTTGCTCAGAGTTAATCTTTGATAAATTGAATGATACTAAATTTCTTGGCAGGCAGATATTCTGATGTTCAATTTTTACCCATGAATTGCGCTAAATTTAATTTTACACCAAGAAAATCAAAGAATACAGAACTTAGATTTCCCAGTAAGTTTGAGTTATCTAGAACCCCTGAAAGAGAAAGATTGCCACTTACGTTGCCTGATTGATTGGCGAAGGAAAGATTGCCGAGAAAATTTTCTCCCATATACATTCCTACTTTGATAACTGATAACCCAATTGGAATCATATCGTTGATGAATAAAGTATAGGTGTTATTATTTGAACTCTTAACGAGGGAAACGTTTGTGAAAAGGAACGGTAACTGAGTGCTGATATTCCTGGAAAGGGTTGCAACTCCTACGCCATTTAGAAACTCTGATATAACTGCGTTGGCATAATAGATAATAGAATCTGTTGGCCATCCTTTAGCGGTAAGGGAGGTAATGTTTATGGGAACGTTGAAAAATGAATTTGAACTGCTATAGGGGTTTATTGTGAGATTGTTGTTGAATATTGAAACTGTTGAGGGAAGAGCATTTGTGTTCCTGGCTGAAACGTCCATGCTTGCTGTCAATTTTCCGTTTGTCATCTCAAGTTTGACAAATGAAAGTTCTATGTCTTTCAAATCATTTTCAGCAGATACATATATGCTAGACGCTGAAACAATAAGAAAAACACATATGATCGAAAAGGCAGCGATGAATATCAGCTTAGTTAGTTTCATTTATTTGGTTGGTAATATGATTGTAACTAGATAAATCTTATTGTTTTTACTCTTCCACGAAATGTAAACCTACTTAAAAGGTGAATCTGACTCATACTAAAAAGTAACTCCTATAGGGAAATTTCTCTAAAAGAATGTTTATGCATAGAAATTCTAATAGTGTGGAAGGTTTTTTCAATTTATTTTTTAAATATTATAATAAGCTTAAAACTTTCAAAATGTTTTATATATCGTAAATCGATACTGATAAAGACATGAAAGGTGGAATGTTAAATTACTGGATAATGAGGAATATTTCGGAGGGCCCTTTGAAGGGTGCTGATATTATTAAAGAAATGTCCAGAAAATCAAATGGAAGATGGCGACCAAGTCCTGGTAGCGTATATCCCGCCCTATCACATATGGAAGAAAAAGGCTTCGTGAAAAGGGACAATGATGGAAGATACAGCATTACCGAAGAAGGAAGGAATGAGATGAAGAAGTACGATGACATGGTAAAAAATCTCATAGGCACAGAAAATGTAAATGATATTCTGGAAGAGACAACTGCAAACTTAACATATATTATTGAAACTTTTGATTATTCCCATTTTGATCCTTCAAAAATTAATGATATGAAAACTAAGTTAATGGCTGTTCTTGAAAAAATAAAGGAGAGTGAAAAATGAATGAAATCCATAATTGAAACTCATAACCTGAGCAAGATATATAATGGGAAAATCAAGGCTGTTGATGACTTGAACATTGAGATTGGAGATGGGGAAATATATGGTCTTCTAGGACCAAATGGAGCAGGAAAAACAACGACAATCAATATGCTTACAACGAGGATTTCCTGCACAAAAGGAACTGCCATAGTGGCAGGGTATAATATAAGGAAAGACTCCCTTATGGTAAGAAAGACTATTGGTGTCGTTCCACAGGACCTTACTGCAGATGAAGACCTAACAGGAAGAGAAAATTTAGTGATGGTTTCTCAGTTTTATGATGTACCCAAAGAAGAATATGAAGAACGAATTCCAAAACTACTTGAACTTGTTGATATGACAGAAGCCGCAAATAGGTATGTTAGAACCTACTCCGGAGGAATGAGGAAGAGGCTGGAACTCATAGTAGGGCTTGTTCATAACCCAAAGATACTGTTTCTCGACGAACCAACACTGGGTCTTGATATCCAGACAAGGACACAGATGTGGGATTATGTAAGGCAAATTCAGAAAGAAATGGACGTAACCATAATTCTTACATCTCACTATCTGGAGGAAATTGATGCTCTTGCTGACAGAGTTTCTATAATCGATCACGGTAAGGTTCTCGTCACGGGATCTCCAGCAGAACTCAAGTCTTCGCTCAATGGAGATATTGTAACTATAACTTTCAAGGAAAAAGAAGAGGCTGAGAAGATGAAAACAATACCCGGTGTTATTGATACATCAGATTCTGGGATAAATACGGTAAGAATTAAAGTAGCAAATTCAGATGATTCACTTCCAGATATAATAAATTTCATATCTTCCAACAAGTTGTCTACAATGAAACTAACGGTTCAAAAGCCGACGCTTGATGAGGTTTTCCTGGAATATACCGGAAAAGACATAAGAAAGGAAGATCCTGAAGATGCACGAAAGATGATGATGAATATGAGGAGGCTGAGAAGATGAGTGGGCTTGGACCATTAACAGTTAGGGAATTGAAGAAGTGGTACAGAAATCCAGTCTTCTTTATTACAGGTCTATTACAGCCATTCTTCTGGATTGCACTTTTCGGCAGTGCGTTTGATATAACTAAATTCTTCCCGGGTGCAAGCGAACTTATTCTTGATGGGGCCCCAAATTATATCACATATATAGTTGGAGGTGTACTGACAATTTCTTCACTTTTTACCGCTATGTTCGCAGGAACAAATATCATATTTGACCGAAGATTAGGACCGATGGGCAGATTTCTCTCTTCACCAATAAGAAGAAGTTCCATCGTTTTCTCTAAGATTCTGTCATCGACAATAAGGGTAATGCCTCAGGCACTGATCTTAATTTTAGCAGCTCTCGTAATACCAAATGGCTTGAAATTTGTGCATGGATTCACAGTTCTCGACGCCCTCGTTATTATTGCAGCCATAATCCTTGTATCATTCATCTTCTCATCCATATTCAGTGTTATTGCTATCAGAATGACCAACATGAATTCAATATTTGGAATAGTAAATCTTGTAAACTTACCACTTCTGTTCGTTAGCTATGCAATGTTCTCTTCATCGATGATGGCTTCATGGCTCTCAAGCGTAGCTGCTTATAACCCTGTCTCATGGTCTGCCGAGGCGATGAGAATGGTTATTATAAATGGTAATTTAACAGGGTCCCAGTGGATACAGGTTGGACAGTGGCTTGGTGCTCTGGCGATTCTTGCACTTGGACTATTGCTTCTAACAGCCTATCTTGCTGAGAAGGAGATAAGGGATTAAAAATAGAATCATTTTAGTCAATTTTTAAAAAAAATAATTTAAATCCCTTTCTGTTATATCTCTTTAAGACATGAATATTTACGAAGACATTCTGGGGAAGATAGATAGTGGTGAAATAAAAACCAGAGATGACCTGCAACACCAGAAGGTTAAGCTTTCTAAAAAATATGGTCTAGACCATGTTCCATCTAATTCAGAAATTCTAAATTCAGGCTATGCGAAAGGAGATTACTTAAATCTCTTGCGACTGAAACCAACCAGAACCATTTCAGGGGTGGCAGTTGTAGCAGCAATGACTTCTCCAGAGATCTGCCCTCATGGAAGATGCATCTTCTGCCCGGGTGGAATGGAAAATAATTCTCCACAGGCGTATACAGGTTATGAACCATCGGCACTAAGAGGCAGAATGAACAATTATGATCCTTTCAGCATCACGTTTGGCAGATTGAAGCAACTTGAAACCATAGGGCATGATACCAGCAAGGTTGATCTTATTGTAATGGGTGGAACTTTCACAGCAAGATCAAAGGAATACCAGGAGTATTTCGTAAAGGGATGCTTTGATGGAATGAACGGATTCCAGTCACAAACCCTTGAAGAAAGTATTAAATTCAATGAAAAAGCCAAAAGGAGATGCATTGGTTTAACTGTGGAGACTAAACCAGATTGGTTTCTTGAAAAGGATATAAGATTGGCCCTTTCATATGGGACAACAAAGGTAGAATTGGGTGTCCAGATAATAAATGAGGAAGTGCTGAAGGTTAATCATAGAGGACACGGAGTCAGTGAGATAATTCAATCAACAAAACTCTCACGGGATGCTGGCCTAAAGATAGTATATCATCTTATGCCTGGCATGTATGGTTCAAGTTATGAAGATGATTTGAATAGCTTCAGAAAGATAATTGGTGAAGGTGATTTCAAACCAGATATGTTCAAAATATATCCAACGCTGGTTGTTAAGGGAACAAAACTTTACAACATGTGGAAAAATGGAGAATATAAACCAATGGAAACAGAAGAGGCTGCAGAACTCATTTTTAATTTTATGAAGGAAATGCCACCATGGATAAGAGTTCAAAGAATGCAAAGAGATATACCGGTAAAATTCATTGATGCAGGAGTTATGAGGAGCGACCTGAGAAATATAGTAGATAGGAAGTTGAAAGAGAATAATGTAAAAAGCATGGAGATTAGGGGCAGAGAAGTGGGATTCATTTCTGAAAAAGGTCTTGAACTTTCAATGAAAAGGGTAGATTACGATGCCGGTAATTCCAAAGAAATATTCCTTTCTATTGAGGATAGCAAGCAAGACATTGCAGGGTATCTCAGACTGAGACATATTAAGGACGACTCATTTCTTGATGAGACCAAAAATACAGGTATGATACGTGAACTTAGGGTAGTGGGAAACATTGTTCCCATTGGCACTCACGAGAATTCCAACTATCAGCACAAAGGTTTAGGGAAGTCTCTGGTTCAGGAAGCCGAAAGAATAACAAGGGAAGAGTTTAATGAATCAAAGATTCTTGTCATAAGTGGAGTTGGTGTAAGAGAATACTTCAGGAAACTTGGTTATGAAAGAGATTCCTATTATATGGGAAAAAAGATAGCCTGAACAAATTAAAATTTAAAGATGCAATTAAAATATTTGAATTTAAAAAACTGTTTGGTGTAGAGTCCTGGGATAATTTAGATTTGCTCTAAAGGAGTAACTTCCTTAACTGAAGCTATGACTTTTAGAATTTTTGTCAACCATTATTGTATTTTCTTTTTCTGTAATAGGTAGGTTAGAGGTCAGTTTATAAAGTGAATCCTTGAAGGCCCTATTCCTTATTTTTAAAATATTACCATTGAACATTTTTCCTTTTTCCATATGCACCAACGATTTGATTTGACCTAAACAGGGGTTTAAAAGATGGTTTTGATTTTTATCTCAACAATAAACAATGTTGATTATAAAATGTAAAACCTTTATAATATATATTGAAGCCCATAGTTAATATTCCCAAATTTTAAGTTGCAGTTTTTACAATTTAACTACATAAGTTTTTCTGAAAAACTTATTATAAGCCCGTTAATTGAAGATAGAAATGTACATAGAGACAGAGTGGTTGATTGTGCCTATTTTGGTCGTTGCGATTAGCTGTGCATATTTGCTCTATAGTATAATTCGAGCTGAGAAAATATGAGTACTGGCATTACAGCGACTGGAAATTTCTGGTCGGCATTTTTTGTTAATAATAGAATAGTTTCGGGTGTTATAATTATTGCCCTCTACCTCATAATCATAAGCTTCTTTGGTTATATGATTGCACCATATATCAAGAAACTCTATACAGGAGAAAATACAAAACTGCGGAAGTATACTGATCCGATTATAGGTTTCATTGAAAAGGTAGCAGGTGTAGATAGAAACAAGACATATTCCTTTAAGGGTTACTTTATATCACTTATAATTTTTAATTTTGTTGCAGGAACTATTTCATTTCTTTTTTTAATTTTTCAGGGGTACTTTTTTAAAGCCCCTGGTCAGGATGTCATGTCCCCAAGTCTTACCTTTAATACGATTATAAGCTTTCTTACGAATACAAATCTGCAGCATTACTCATCACCAACCACACTCACATATTTGGATTTAACTGTGGTTATAATTGGCCTGATGTTTCTTTCTGCAGGTACAGGATTTGCAGCTTCAATGGCCTTCGTTAGGGGAATCATGAATGACGATAAAAAACTTGGAAATTTCTTTCATGACTTTTTAGTCGCCATATTTGATTTAATCCTACCACTCTCACTCCTTGCCACCGTATTACTAATAATAGTTGGAGTTCCAGACACCACCTATTCAAGCATCATAATCCACCCATTTTTCGGAAAGATGACGGTGAATATACCGATTGGACCTGTAGCCTCTTTAGAAGGTGTTAAAAACATTGGAACAAACGGAGGAGGTTTTTACGGGGCCAATGCAGGGTATCCATTTGAAAATCCAGATTGGATCTCCAACCTAATTGAAGTTGTCTCATTTACGATCATCCCAATTGGCTCAATATTTGCTCTGGGTCAGGCACTTAATAATAGAAAATTTGGAAGAGTAATATATGGAGTTATAGTTGCATTGTTCATATTCAGTGCCTTACTGACTTTCTTTGGAGAAATATCAGGAATTCCAGCAATGGCCAATCTCGGATTTAACTATGGAGGCAACTTCATAGGAAAGGAAACTGCCATTGGAATTTCCCAGAGTTCCATATTTTCGACAGGAGCTACGCTTACATCTACGGGTGCTGCTAATTCTGCTCTTATTGATTATACACCTGCTGGTATTCTGGGTATATTGTTTCCTCTTCTCCTCAACGATCCCCTTGGAGGAGTTGGGACGGGCATCTTGAATATTTTTTCGTACGTTATTTTTACAGTGTTCATAGTTTCCCTAATGGTAGGAAAACTTCCAGAAATTATGAGTCTCAAAGTTAGTGCGAAGGAAATGAAGTATTCAACTTACAGTCTTATCACCCATCCATTAATTATTATTGTACCATTGGGGATAGTACTGCTTTTGTCACCCATATTGATGAGTTCCTTTGTAAACACAAGACCGGATCAAATAACGCAGCTTCTTTATGAATTTGCCTCAGCTGCTTCAAATAATGGATCCGAGGTAGGTGGATTTGCTACCAATACTGCATTTTTTAACATAATAGATGGTATAATTATGCTGATGGGGAGATTCCCAATTATGGCTTTTCAGCTTGTAATAGCTCAATCCTTTGCATCTAAAAAACCGAAAGTGCTGTATGGGAGGACGTTTGATATTGGGTCATTCTGGTTTGGTATGATGCTGTTTTTCACCATGTTGCTTTTAGGATTACTTTCTTTCTTCCCAATTCTTGCAGTTGGACCACTATTGAGCTGGGGAAGAACGTTTTCCCTTATTATTAGAGGTGTTTTATGAACAGTTACGCTGAAGCAGTTATAAATGCTCTTAAGGAATTTGATCCCCGGAAGCTATATAAGAATCCTGTGATGTTCATAACAGAAATAGCCCTCCTTTTTTCATTATATCTCATTGTCTTCCATCAGGCATATCACCTCGAGATGAGTGGGCTGTATGTACCTTTCTATATTTCAGTCGTTGTACTCTTATTTCTTACCATATTCTTTTCAACTCTTGGGGAAGCACTTGCAGAGGGAAAGAGCAGAAATATAACGGCAACACTTAAAAAAATGAAGAAAGAAACCACCGGAAGAATAATAGATGGCACAACGGAGAAAATTGTGGATTCTTCTGAACTGAGGAAAGGCATGATTGTAGAGGTCAGGAAGAATGAAATGGTACCAACTGATGGTGAGATAGCCGAAGGCAGAGGATATTTCAATGAATCCGCAATTACAGGTGAATCGAAGGCCGTATTCAAGGTAAATGGCGACAGTGTAACCGGTTCAACAACCTTTCTTGATGACAGTATTAAGATAAGAATTACGGCAGACCCGGGAGAAACATTTCTGGACAAGATGATTGAAATGGTCGAAGGATCTGTTAGAAAGAAGACTCCAAACGAAATAGCACTTTCAATATTACTGGCTGGACTAACCCTGGTATTCATCGTTGTTACATCATCAATATTTCCCCTTGGGGATTTTCTATCAGATCATGTAAATCTGATCATTCTCGTAGTACTTCTGATCACACTGATTCCAACAACTATTGGTGCACTACTCCCTGCTTTGGGTGTGGCAGCCATTAATAAGGTCTCTCAGTTCAATATCATAGCCAAAAGTGGAAGAGCAGTAGAAAATGCTGGTGATATTGATACAATAATTCTCGATAAAACCGGTACTATTACAATGGGCGAACGTGACGCCTCCAAGATATATCCGAATAAAGGAATATCAGAAGAAGAAATGGCAAAGATCTGCTATCAGAGCTCATATTTAGATGAAACGAGAGAGGGAATTTCCCTTGTAAAATATGTGTCAGAACGTTATGGAGAACTTGAAAAGTACAGGATAAATAATGCTGAATTCGTTCCCTTCTCATCAGAAACGAAGTTCAGTGGAATAAGTTATGAGGGACATAAGCTGTACAAAGGTTCGCCCCATGCTATATGGGATATACTGGGACAAAAGGACAATTTCATAGATGCCATATGTGCCGAAATTTCAAGTAGAGGGGGGACAGCAATGGTACTTGTACTGGACAGCCAGGTAATTGGAGCAATAGAATTCAATGATATCATAAAGCCATGGATAAATGAGAGAATTAAAACCATGAAAACGATGAATATCAAAACCGTTATGTGTACTGGGGATAACGAACTTACTGCAGAGTACATATCAAGAGAGGCGGGACTCGATGAATTTGTTGCAAATAGTAAGCCTCAGGATAAATACATGAAGGTTGAAGCGGAAAAAAATCAGCAGAGAATGGTGGCCATGGTTGGAGATGGCACAAATGATGCTCCGGCACTTGCTCTGGCAGATGTGGGACTTGCTATGAATAATGGAACACAGGCCGCAAAGGACGCTGCAAACATGATAGATCTTGATAATGATCCAACGAAATTGATGGATGTAATATTCTTAGGAAAGCAGATTCTCATAACGAGAGGTTCACTAACAACATTTAGTATTGCAAATGATATATCAAAATATTTTGTAATAATACCAGCAATTTTTTATGCTTTTCCGGTACTTTCATTCATAAACATACTTGGATTTACTGATCCTCTGCTTGCCATAACCTCTGCTTTAATTTTCAATACAATAATAATTCCACTTTTAATTCCACTGGCCATAAGAGGGGTAAGATTTAAGCCCTCAACTGTAGATGAGCTTTTAAAAAGAAATATCACAATTTACGGTTTCGGGGGAGTTGTCCTGCCGTTTATAGCCATCGGCCTGATCTATCATTTGCTTCTGGGGGTGGGTATTTTATGGTAAACTGGAAAGAAATATTGAGGATATTTAGAGGGTCTCTTGTAATTGCAGTGATCATATTTGTACTTCTCGGACTGGTGATCCCAACAGCCACTGCACTAATAACTGAAAAGGTTGATCCAGGAACCGGGAATGGTAATCAAATAAAGATTAATGGAAAGGTTTTCGGCAGTTATTATCTTGCTCAGGCTTTTAACAGATCATACTTTTTCCAGCCCAGGCCTTCTGCCATAGACTTTAACCAATCATCCTCAGGTGCTCTCTGCTGCTCACCAAATACAAATGCATCTCTACTGCAGTTGGAGAAAAATTTACAGGAATTTGAGCAGATGAACAAGAACGTTTCAGTTTCTAAAATCCCAGGAGAAGTAATAATGGATTCTGATTCTGGGTTAGATCCTAATATCCCACTATCAGCTGCATTACTGGAAGAGCCGAGGGTTGCAAATTCAATTGTATCGTTTGCAAGTTCAGTAAATGTAACCCTGAAATTAAAACCCGTGAGCAGTTTCTTAAACAACACAATCAATTCAACTGAAAGGCAGAATTTCCCAATATTTGGTTCATATTATGTTAACATAATGTACATTGATGTACAGATCATAATATTCCTTATGAATAATAATGTCTTACAAAGCTCATCTCTTAATTAAAACTGAATCTATTGGTGCATCCTTTATTATTTTTTTAATATCTGAATTTATTCTTACATTTGAATAACTATCAGGTCTTACGCCAAGTACCACAAAATCTGAAGATGTGGAGTAAATCCTTTGAAGAACTGAATCTCTCAGATCGCTTCCGTATATGTCAGAAATTTCGTAATCAAGTTTAAGCTCCTTCCATACCTCCGCGTTCATCAGCGTTTTAAAACCATGAATTTTCTTTTTATCGAACGATCTCATATCACAGAGGTAAAATTTAGCGTTTAGAACCTTTGCCATGATAGCAGCAAGGTATACTGATTTACGTGTATTGAGTCTCTCGCTCATTGGTACCAGAATTTTCCTGTATGGATATGTACTCCTTTTAATAGAAAGAGATGCTGTTGTGTTCTTTGAATGCTTGATTAGATAATCTCCTATACCTCCAAATAGAGAAGTTGAGACCCCCGATCTTGATCTGGAACTGAACAGAACAAGATCATAATTCTTCGAATTTGCTTCTCTAATTATACCTTCCCTAACATTTCTTGCGCTCTGGATCTTTGGAATAACCTTTAGTCCTTTTTGACTTGATTCCTTGTATGCCTGCATAACTACAGCAACCTTGTCACTCCATGTAACTTCCTTGGATTCGTCCTTTATTGTAAGTGCTGTTATTTCTGAACCAAAGACCTTTGCAAAGTCGCTGGCAAACTCAAAAGCTCTTCTAGAACTTTCCCCTTTTGCCATTGGCACAAGAATTCTATCAGCCTTTGCATAATAGGAGGAAACTAAATCCATCATTGATAATGTATTACATTAGCATAATAAATAGTTTTGTTTTGTATTTAAATAGGAAATATTTATAATATCTGAATTAAAACGATGAATAAAGGATATGGCAGAAAAAATTTTAGATTTATTACTGTTAAACAGTATCATGATAAGTGATAACAGTACTACTATTTTTACAATTGTTTTGGAAAAAATAAAAATGTGAAGCATTATTGTTAGAAAAGATTATGCATATTATTTTAACTTTCAGCCATCTTTACTGACAGGAGTATGAGTAAAGTAAGGGTTGAGAGATCATCTCCTTTGACAGGAATATCTCCACACTTTAAAAGTGAATACAACTGTTTCCTGAGATGATGGCATTCAAAATTTATAGAAAACATTTTCTTATGGAGAAAATTACACTTAACATGCATTGTTTGATCATAAACAGAGGTAAAATCGAAGGCATGGAAGACATGGAAGAACTGGCAAAGGTCCCTTACGACGAAGCTTTTGTTGTTGATCTTGATGCAATAACACATTACCGTTTTAACTTCAAAATGTATAATGAACTTTCCAAATATATTGAATTTACTTTGATGGCATATCCGTATAAAGAAAATGATTTAATGGATATAATAGTGTCAGGCGCGTCGAGAGTGGTTATAAACGATACTCTGGAAATAGACACTATAAAAAAATTCCTTGATGTTACAGACGAACTTGTAATGCGATGTTCAGATAGTGAAAAGGCTCACATGTTTCATAGCCTGACTGGAAATATGTATCTATCATGTAAAATATTCAATGTTCCAGGAGTCTTTTTCTATTATGGCCCATTTCTCAATAGGGGACCAAATATTATTCCCCTTGAAAATTTTCCAGAAGAATTAAGAATAGACTGCTGAAAAATCGCGGGTAGATTACTCAATATTTATTCTTAGAAAACGAGAGTTCTCGGTTAAGCGTTGAAATAAGGTGATGACACATATTTTCCGTAGAATTTATGAAACAATAAAATAATCTAATATGATGAAGTCCTGAGATAGATGGTTTCCTTAGCCGTTAAAACAGGAGGAGTTAGTTTTGAATCACCTGCCATACTTGCATCTGGAATTCTTGATGAGAATGGATATACAATGAAAAGAGTTCTGGAGGATGGAGCCGGGGCAGTAGTTACCAAATCCATAGGTACTGAAGAAAGAAACGGCTATTTTTCACCAGTAGTGGTTCCTGAAGATACCTATCTGATTAATGCAATGGGTCTCCCTAACCCAGGAATTGATTCGTTTGAGGAGGAGATTAAGATTGCCCTTACGGCAAAAAAACCTGTGATCGGTAGTATTTTTGCTTCAAATACAGATGATTTCCTTAAATTGGCCCTAAAAATGCAGGACTTTGGAGTTAGTGCTGTAGAACTTAATCTTTCCTGCCCGCACGTTCAGGGGTTCGGATCTGAAGTTGGAAGTGATCCGGTTCTGGTCAAGGAAATTGTAAAAACCCTGAAGGGTACCATTAAAATACCGGTCTGGAGCAAACTCAGTCCAAATGTTACCTCCATATCAGAGATTTCAAGAGCCGCTTCTGACTCGGATGCCCTTGTCTTGATTAATACAGTCAGGGCTATGGCCATTGATATTGAAGCAAGAAGACCTGTTCTCACAAACAGTTATGGGGGAATGTCCGGCACAGCAATTAAACCTGTAGGACTAAGATGTGTTTACGAAGTAAGGAAAGAAACAGAGATTGACATAATAGGCGTTGGTGGGATATCCAGTTACATTGATGCACTTGAATACATAATGGCCGGGGCATCTGTGTTCCAGATAGGAACTGCTCTTATGAAGTACGGTAGAAGTATATTCATGAGAATTACGGGGGATCTGGAGAAATATATGATATCCAATGGAATTAATAACCTGGAGGAGCTTGTTGGGGTGGCTGTGAGATGATGGAACATATTCGTATAACAAAAAGGGTGAAAAATACACCAACAGTCGTTTCACTTTACTTTAAGTGGAATGTCAAGGTTCTTCCCGGTCAGTTTGTTATGGTCTGGGTTCCGGGTTATGGAGAAGTGCCTATGTCCTTGTCCCAAACTGAAGATGAGAAATGTATAACGGTAAAAGCATATGGGGATAGCACCAAGAAATTAATAGAAACTGAAGCAGGAGAGTGGGTATTTCTCCGTGGACCCTACGGAAAACCATTCTCCAGTACATCTGGAAACAAGTTGCTGATCGGAGGAGGTTCAGGTATGGCCTCGCTAAAACCACTTATCGATAGAAATGCAACTGGAATCATTGCCTCTAGAACATTCGATGAACTTCTGTTTTCTGATGAATTTGATGAGGATCACAGGATTGAAGTAACAGAGGATGGAAAAAAGGGAATAAAAGGAATAGTCACTGATGGAATTGAAGTCGTGAATCCAGAAGATTTTTCCATGATCTATGTGTGTGGACCTGAAAAAATGCTGAAGGCAGTATATGATAAAATTAAAAAATTGAATGTCAACGCAGAATTCTCAATGGAAAGAAGTATGAAATGTGGAATTGGATTATGTGACTCCTGCTCAGTAGATGGTTTTCAGGTTTGTGTGGATGGTCCTGTTTTTAATATGAAGCAATTGAATGGTATGACTGAGTTTGGGACAACCAGATTGCTTTCATCTGGGAAGAGAGTAAAAATTTGAGGAAAAAATGTTAATCACAGAGAAATTTCACAGTATTCAGGGAGAAGGGACCCTAACGGGAGTGCCAATGTATTTCGTAAGGACAAATCTTTGTAATCTAAGGTGTAAATGGTGTGACACAACTTATTCTTTTACTGGTGGGACTGAAGAACCAGTTAGATCACTTATTGAGGAATGTTCCAAAGTATGGGAAGACTGGATATGCCTTACTGGCGGAGAACCACTGCTTCAAAGAGATGCGAAAGAATTTGTTTCTTCTCTTACAGGAATGGGAAAGAAGATACTCATTGAAACTGGTGGATCGCTAGATATTGAGCCTTTCACCAAGTATGATGGCACTGTAATTGATATGGATGTGAAGACACCTTCATCTGGTGAGGAAAGGAGCCTTAAAAAGGAAAACCTTGAAAAGCTGAGGGAATTTGATTATATAAAAATGGTAATACAGAATGAAATTGATTTTTCATTTGCTCTGGAATTTCTAAAAAACAACCTTGTGAAATGTGAAGTTATTCTTCAACCTGCATGGGGAACTCCACCAGACTGGCTTGTTAACAGAGTCATAGAGAATAGGTTAAACGTGAGAGTTATGCTTCAGATGCATAAAATAATATATGGTGAAAAAAGAGGTGTATGATGGAGGATAAGATTTTTAGTGGAAAATTTTATTATTTCGGAACTTTCCAGGACCTTTTTGTATATGTTAAGAACGGAGTAATTACAGATGTGAGGAAATTTGAGAAATCTGTAAAAACTGAAAGAATTGAAGGAGCAATTCTTCCAGGTTTCTTTGATGCCCACGTACACTTCAGGGATCCAGGGGAAACTGATAAAGAGGACTTTTATACCGGTAGTATGTCCTCCGTTTTTGGAGGTACAACGACCGTACTGGATATGCCAAATAACATAATACCCATAAGAGATTACAATCAATTCGACAGAAAGAAAGCTGTTGTGAAGGGCAGATCCTTCACCGACTATGGATTGTTTTCACTGTATGATGGAACCAATGGAGACGTGATTTCAAAGGAGAGCATTGGTTTAAAAATTTTTATGGGTGAAAGCACAAACAGTACCGCATTCACTGGAGATTATGAACATGATCAATTTTTAGAAAAATATAGCAGACCAGTTGTTTTCCATGGAGAATCCGCTGAATGCCTGAGAAAGAATAGTGCAAGGGAGGTTAAAACTCTCATAGATCACGATTTATCAAGGCCAAGTTCATGCGAAATGGAGGCACTTAGAACCATATCAAAACTAAAAACCAGTGTCAAAATTGCAGCCCATATAAGTGATTATGGGAATGCCCAAAGTTTTCCAGAAAAGTTTTTCATGGAGGTTACACCACACCATATTCTTCTTAATGAGGAAATGCAGCTTGGAGCCTACGGGAAGGTAAATCCACCTTTAAGAGAAAAGGCTGTAATGGAAAAAACTAGAGAGGCGTATCTTGATGGTAAATTTGATTTGCTATCATCTGATCATGCACCCCACCTTGAGAAGGATAAAGAAAGTATACAATTTGGAAAATCAGGGATCATAGGGGTTGAGACGAGGGTACCTCTCATGCTCGCCCTTGTTCATAAGAAAATTCTATCTTTAGATACTCTTTTAAAAACAGGTGCATCTAGGCCTGCAGAATTATTTGGTATAAAAAAAGGGAAAATAGAGAAAGGGTATTCAGCTGATTTTGTGTCCGTTAACTTTTCAGATATGGAGAAATTGAATGAGAATAGGCTTCATTCTAAACTGACAATCTCACCGTTTAATGGGTTTGATGTTGTATTTCCAAGAAATGTTTTCGTTAGAGGAGAAAAAGTCATATCAAACAGGGAAATAATTGAGGATTGTCTTGGCAATATGATCACTCCTCAAGTAGCCTGAAGTGTTTCATTATGTCTATCAATCCGTCTCCATAGGCTTTTTCTGAAACGTATTCAGCCCTTTCCTTAACAGACCTACTTCCGTTTGATATTGTTCCGCTCATTCCGACAACTTCGAATAGATCGGCATCGTTATCACCATCACCACAGGCAAGTGTTTCATCTTTTGAAACAGCGTAAATCTTCATTAACTCCCTTGCTATAAATCCCTTATTTTGACCTTTGTTCAGAATATGCTTTGCAAATCCACTGTCCTGAATCACAACATCATATTTCTTCTCATATTTTGTAAAATCATAACTCCCATCGAGTATGAAACTTATGGAAGTCTCTCTCCATCGATTGGTGATGAATTCAACTGCACCCAAGTCTTTCTCAATTTCTTTATAAGCATCTACTGTTTTTTGCTTTTGAAAGTATGAGGTTATCCTCTGTTTATAAAGTAAAATCCCTCCATTTTCTCCTGCCAGTGATTCCCCTACCCCAAGAATAGTTCTAACTCCGAACATTACTGGAAGCACGTTTCCACTTGCAAGACATATGTGCATTTCTGGATTTGAGAAAACAACCTTCCTGAGTGCAACTAGAGTTTCCGGTAATATGCTCTGATCCTTCTGTGTAATGGTTCCATCGATGTCAAGAATCAAAAGTTTGATCATTTGCATTAATAATATAAACTTACAATTTATACGTATTTATTGAAACCCAATAAAAATGAGACTAGAAATGTTGCCCTGAAAAGAATAGATTACCTGTATAACCTGATGAATAGTGAATCAGTTGTTCCTAAATCAGAAATAGTGAAACAGATAGAGAAACTTTCGGTCAGATTTGATATAACATTATCAAAGAATATTAAAAGAAGCTATTGCAAAAACTGTAAATATCCTTATGAGCACAACTATAGGCTAAGAATAAAGAAAGGTAAGGTTCTCGTAACCTGTTTGAATTGCAACAATATTAGGAGATTTGACATCAGTCACTGAGTGTTTCAATATGGAACAGTACCTTAAATCCTTCCAGAGTTGCCTGTATTTTATCAGCGAACCATAGAGAATCTTCTTCTGTTGCACTGTTTGCCCATTCATAGACCATATCATGGTCCCCCATTACCGGTTTAAATCCCAGCGATCTCAGTCTGTTTATTATCTCAGATGGTTTCGCTCCTTCGCTGGAAAATGTTACGTTTAAATATGTTTTCATCCCAATCTTGATGGTAATCTCTAAACTCTATTTATTTTTTGGCAATATCTAGCTTTATCACTTCCTTGTTACCCTTATGTAATAAACTATGAAAACCAGAATTGAAACAAGGCTAAGTACAATACTCACTAATACAATCTCGCCGAGATCGTAGGATCTGTAACTGACCTTGAAATGAACATATACATTTGATTGCTTTAGAATTATATTACCTGTGGTGATATTTGAAGTGTAGTCATAGGGAAGAGATATGGTATAATGATAAGTTCCATCGGGTAATGATATATTCAGGTAATAATTTGATGACTCATAGGATTTATTATTGATCTGAACAGTAAAATTAATGTTCGAAGGAAGACAGCAAGATTGAAAAACAACATAATTGTGTATTGCTGTCGTGGGTCTGTCTGTTGCAGTTACATTATGCTCCTCGGAAGCACCTACCATAGATAGAGATGATATGAGCAATATGAGGATAAGAGATGAGATCAAGCGCTTTCCATTCATTTGTTCCAGATTAATTCCACTCTTATTAAGAATTATTATCTAGCTATTCAATTGATTTTTCTGCATACTATTCTTCTTTCCTTAAATGAGAAGATATATGATATATCATCACCATTTAAGTTACTCTGTATTTTACTCTGCTCCTCATAATAATCTGGTGAGTCATAACGGAGAATTACCCTTCCAATATTCTTTGTTTTCAGCGTTTCTACCAGCGTATCTGGATCTACGACAGAAATCACCTCATATATATCACCGGTAAAATTTTGGATTAACTCATCTCCAGTGTATAATGCCTTTCTCTTCTCTTCACTTATGATTTTAAGATCTAGCTCATTGCAGTAGTTTCCATGGAGTCCTGAGTAAAAAAGTGAAGCGTCTGGGACAAAAAGATAGTTCATTACTCTGTCTCCAAGTTGTGGTTTCATCCTCTGGTCGGACATGTATGAAAAGTTACGTGTCAGACTAGTGGCTTGAAAAATTCTTCTATTATCATTATTACTGTAAAGAGTTAACCTTGATATATCTCCATCCACAGATAGGTACTCCAGTGTACCAGGAATATTTTTAATCCTTTCTGGATGAAGAAAAGGGGGTAGATCGAATACAAATTCTCTCACCTTTTCCCTGTAAATATCCATGATATGATCAGGATTTGGCTGCAATTCCTCCAAAGACCTTTCCCTGGAACTGGATGACCTCAGTGGGTCTGAGTAGATTGTATCATACTCTTTTTCCATTAGCTGCAGTTTTGTTCCATCACCATTCTCAAAAATTGCCCTGCCAGCATATTTTTTGTTGTTTATCCTTGCCATTAGAACCCTTTCTTCATTCGTATCAAATCCCTTAACTGTAGAATACATTGATAAAAAAATTGAAGCCATACCGGCACCGCAACCAATATCCAGTATGCTTTTATCTTTCAATCTCTCAGCCCTGTACATTGCAACATTCTCTGGTGTAGAATAGGAAGCTGAATATGTATCCATATATACCTGGTCATATTTTGAATACTTATGCCTTATGCTATTCCTTGTCTTTGCAAAGTCATAAAGAATGCCCAGTTCATTCTTCCCCAATCCCAGTTTCTTAGATATTGTTCTTAGCTGATAACCACGCGCCAGGAGGCTGGAGATATCATTAATTTTCTTATTAATTACCTTTTCCATCTCATCATCCTTCAGGATATTCTCCAGTAGTTCCCTGCGATTGGTAAATGTTCTAAAGGAAGGTCCTTTATCACTCATTCACTCTAATTGAACTCTTATAGATAAACCATGATTTATCCAAATTCATGATGTTCCACTTTTTTTAAGCTATTGAGATTCTAATTGATGAATATATTTCATTCATTTAATGACAACATACTTTTTTTGATAAGCGGAGACCGTATATATAATATGGTAGTTCCATTATAAAATAAAACTTAATTGCGTGTTAGAAATCACTTACGGATATCGATGAATAACTCCGGGAGTGATGCTTTTGAATTCTGAACTCAAAGTTATAAGATGGGACTACAGAATGGCAGATAATATATTAGAAATAAAGTTACAGGAAGACGATGACAAACTTCAGAAAATGCTGTCTTCTAAGGGCATTGAGAAGAGAGTGATTCTCAGGACCTGTAATAGGCTGGAAATCTATTTTCATGATGATGCAAAATTTTCAGAGAATGAATTGGAAAATGCAGAATTATTGAAAGATGAACATGCAATAAGACATCTTCTGCGGGTTTCTTCTGGACTGGAGTCCATGTCCATAGGAGAGCAGGAAATATTAAGACAAATAAAGGAGGCATTTGACCTGGCCCACAAACAGGGTAGAACCGATAAATTCCTTTCCATGATTTTTCAAAAAGCGTTGAAGGTAGGTAAGGAAGTAAGGGAGACTACAGAAATATCACATGGAAAAGTATCGATTCCTTCGATCATGATAGAGCAAATCGAAAAGAAAGGTCTTCTGAATAGTAGCACTATCGGTGTAATTGGGACTGGAAAAATGGCTGCCACAGTTGTAAAATATTTAAAGAAGAAACCTTCAGTCAAGATCACAATATATGGAAGGAATGAGGAAGCAGGTTCGGAGCTATCACATCTTTTCAAGGTAAATTTCAAGAAAACTCTGGATATAGGAAATATAGTTGAAGAGTGTCACGTAATTGTGACAGCCACAAGCTCCAAGACCCCATTGATCACGAGGGAACTCATTGAAAAAATTCCAAGAAAATTACTGTTTATAGATATTTCAAACCCAAAAAATATTGAGGAAAGTTACAGTAATCCAAATGTTGAACTGATCAATTTAGAGATGGCAAATCAGATTCTTCAGGAGAACAGAAAAAGAAAAGAAAAGGATATAGAGGTTGCCGAGACCATTATTGATAGGGAACTGAGAAAGATCTACTCTAAGCTTGCAGAAGGTGAAATTGAAGGCTATATTGCCAGCATTTACAGTAGATCGAAGGATATACTGAGTGATGAAATTGAAAAATTCAGCAGGGCTATCGAAAACGGCACAGAAGAAAGAGAGGCACTTGAACTACTGGGAAATTCCATAGTGAATAAGGTTCTTGCTCCTGAAACACTCACCCTCAAAAAGATGGTTAGAGAAGGAAAAACTGAAAGCGTAAGGGAGTTTCTGGATTCGGCCATGAAGTTTACCGATAGGGAACTCTATTCTTCGTCTGAAGATCATAAAGAAAACCAAAGTCAACAAGTCCAAAATCATCAGTTATACCAAAAACCCTGAAGTTTTTATCTTTTATATTCTTTAGAACAGGAGTGAAATGCTCGTCACTCAAGAGTGATTGAGTGACATCAGTTCCTGATGAAAAGAAACTCATTGCTGGCGTGATTGCTATCTGATTTTTATCATCGTACACAAAGGCAGGTATCTTATATACACCTCCTATTTTGTCTCTTAAAACTATTGATGGGTGTTCGTGCCCCAGTATGGTGAATTTTCTATAGGATAGATCCTTATCACCATGATAGATGTAGTAATTTTCCGTCTCGTATGTATCTACTTCCAGAATACCCCTCTTACTCAGAATAGATTGAAGATAGTTATCATGATTTCCCCTGACAAATATAAGCTCTGTCTTTGCAGTAAAACGATCTATGAAGTGAATGACATCATCCCATTCCTGTGGCAGATTCCTCCTGAATTCCTGTTTGAAATCCCCATTGATTATCAACTTTTCAGGGTTATATCTTTCAATTATCTGAGAGACTTTGTCCTCAACATGATTTCTCTGTAATTTTGGGAGGAACAGGCCATTGAGATTCATTTCTTCTTCAAACCCGAGATGAAGATCCGATATAACTGCGGCGGATATATCAGATAAATAAATGCAGAAAAGGTCTGAGATATAAACATTCTCCCTTATTTCCAGGTCTTTCAATGTTAACTAAATGCATTCCTTGATTACATAATTTTGCCATGAATTGTTCATAGTAAAGGATCTCATGATAGTAGCAAAATTATTAACGCTTATTTACATTTTGGGTTGTGGAACTCAGTCCTCAGGAATCAGCTGTTCTTCTTTACCTAAAAGATATTAAAGAGATAAATGAGAAGGATATTGTAATAGATAAACTATCAAATGAAAATATAAGGGGAGCCATTTCATGGCTGGAAAAAAAAGGGTTAGTCTCCGCTAGGGTAGTAAATAGTGAGGAATTGGAGCTTACGCGCGAGGGAAGAAAATACTTAGAGGAAGGGTTTCCTGAGTATAGAATACTGTCCGTTCTTAAATCAAAGAAAAGAATAAGTTTATCTGATGTTAGGACAATACTTGGCCCGGAAGAATCTAAAATTGCAATTGCTCAGCTTGCAAAATTTGGAATAAAACCCAATAAGGGAGAGATTGAGATAAACAATTTTAAAGAGATAGAAGATAAATTATTGAAAAGAATGGAGGTACTTAAATCAATAGATTCCGGCAATAAAGAAATTTTAGAGAAATATCCTGAGGAGAAGGATGCAATTTTAAAACGGAGTGGTATCGTTGAGAGAAGAACTAGAAGCACACGAATAGTAAAGATCAGCGAAGAAGGTAAGGAAATATTATCAACAATTCGAGATGCTGAAGATTCTATTGGGGAGCTTACAGCTGAGATGATCAGGGATGGAACATGGAAGAATAGAAGGTTCAGAACCTATGACTTGAACATGCCAGGGAAAGTTACACCGAGACATGGACTTCACCCATTAACTGTTCTTATCAACGACGTGAGAGAAATCTTTTTATCTATGGGATTTGAGGAATTAAAAGATCCCTATGTTGAATTTACAGGATGGAACATGGATGCTCTTTTCATTCCACAGGATCACCCTGCCAGGGATATGCAGGATACTTTCTTCCTATCAACCACGAAAAAAGTAGAACCTGATGAGGATGACAGACTTCTATTCAAGAGAGCTGGCAAAATCCATGAAAATGGTATAAGAGGATATTCTGGCTGGGGATATAAGTGGAAGCCTGAAGAAGCTGAGAAACTTATGCTAAGGACTCATACGACTGCCAGTACAATGAGATCACTTCACAGAACTCCAAAAATGGAGAAAGCTGTATTCTCTGTTGATAAAGTATTCAGGCACGAAAGCGTCGATTGGAAACATCTTGCAGAATTTCATCAGGTTGAAGGGGCGATACATGCCAGAAATGCAAACCTGGGAACGCTAAAATGGTATTTAAGAAAGTTCTATTCTGCCCTGGGTTTTGATCATATAGAGTTGATCCCTTCCTATTATCCATACACAGAACCAAGCCTTGATGTGGTAGTACAGATAGATGGAAAAGAACTTGAAATGGGTGGTTCTGGATTAATACGACCAGAGGTGACGAAGGCACTGGGTCTTAAATATAATGTCATAGCGTGGGGTCTAGGTCTTGAACGTCTGGCACTTCTTTATTATGGACTCAACGATTTAAGAAAGCTCTATGAGAGCGATCTTGGATGGTTGCAGAAATATAGACTCAAACTTTGAATGCTGCTTTCAGGAATCTTAAAGATTCCCTGTAATTATTCTCAATATCTAGATTCATTTTTCCATCTTTCTTTATATATTTTCCATTGATCACAGTATCTGTTATTGCAGCAGGATTCATGCTGTAAACTATCTGGTTAATCATGACATCTGGATCAGATGACTGCAATGAAAAGTGGTTGCCATCAATTATGTTAAAATCGGCAGGAGCTCCAATCTTAATTTCGCCCAGATATGGGATGTGAGATGCCCTCCCTCCATTGACTGTAAGCATCCTGAAAACATCCGTTGCGTTTAGTATTCCGGCATCCCATCTGCCATTCTTTATTGAAATAGTTCCCGTTTTTGCAGTTTCAAGAATATTCAGGGAATTGTTACTACCATTGCTGTCTGTTCCTATGGTAATATTAACCCCATTATTCATTAATTCTGGTACTGGTGGAAATCCTCCAGTGCCAAGTTTAAGATTGCTTTCGGAATTCCATGAAACATTGACTTCGTTCTTTCCCAGTGCCTTGATCTCGTGGTCGTTCAGCCATACGCAGTGGGCAGCATTAAGTCTTTTACTTAAAAGATCGTTATCCGAAAGAAATTCCACAGGACGCTTCCCTGTTTTGTCCAAGAATTCATAAACCTCCTTCCTTGTTTCTGATAAATGCATGTGAAGAACTGTATCAAATTTCTTAGAAACATTGTTTGCAGCCCTCATTGTATCGAGAGATGCAACGTATACTCCCTGAATTCCGATGGAAGGGTATATAATACTGCTTTTCCCATTATATTCCCTAATGAAGCTCTCTGCATTATCAACAGGGTCTCCCTTTTGTGTTGTTATTTCTCTGTCCAGCGTATTCCATGATAAAAAAGATCTTATATCCATCTTGTTGCATGCGTCCCATATAATATCCTCATCGTAGTAAAGATCAAAGAAAGAAGTTATACCATTAGAAAGTAACTCATAAATTCCACAAATAGTGGAATGGAATATATCATCTTTAGTTCTTTCACTGTCAAGCTTGAACGTCTTTTCCAGAAACTTTTCAAGATTTACATCATCCAATCTTCCCCTGAATCTGCTCATTGCAATATGAGAATGAGTATTTATAAAGCCCGGTATCAGGAACCTGCTACAATCACCCGAATTTTGAGTTTCTTCAACTCCTGCAATTATTCCATTTTGAATTTTTACCGATCCATGGATGAATCTGTTCAGGGAAGTGTCGTAATAATAAACGTCTTCAATTGTTTTGCTTGTTTCCATCATCTTCCATAATCTTTAGATGGTAATTTCCTTTTCTATCAGAGTGTTTTACGGAAAACATAACCATTATGGCAATTAAAGTTGTAACAAATATAGAATAAATACTATATGGCAAATAAATTAGTAGAAATGTCAGAATAAATGAGGCTATTGACCCCGTTAATATTGGGTAACCAAGATATTCAAGTGATTTTTTTACCCTGTTTTCCTCGGAAAAATAAAGGTTCAAGATGAAACCCACTATGGAAACAATAAAGGTTGTTGTTAATAGATCAATTACAAATGGATTTGGCTGTAATAGAAGGGTTATGAATTCATATCCCTTATATATAAGCAGGTACACATTTAGATAAATTAGAATTCCTGTTAGTTCATATACGTCATAAAAATTGTATCCTTTGAAAACATTCAATGCAAATGTGAGTGTTGCGAGCATATATATGGTGGAAGTTGTGGAAACGACCATGTATGAAACTGTTTTTGAGGTTTTTTTGGATAATACCCCTTCAAAAAGTAATGGAAACACTATACCAGTGGAAAGGGTGAACATAAAGGGTGTAAAGTTTCCCCTAGTAATTGGATATTTGAAAAGACCTGAACCAATAAATGAATCATGTGTTAGTAAAACGAGATCAGATACGAGGATGTATACAAGTATAACAATCATGGTAAGTGGATATACCTTTGATCTGTAATCCTTGGGTGAGAAATACTTCACAAATGGTATTACAAAAAGCAGGATGACCCACGCTTCCCAGTAAATTCTCTCAACCGGGAATATGTAGATGAAAGATGCTATGGCTGGTGTAAGTATAAGCACGTTAGATATGTATATAGATATATCATTTTTCCTCATCACGCACCTCTGTTACTCTCCCTTCCGTTAATATAATCCGAAATGAGTGATACCAGTATTCTCTCCTTTATTACATTTCTTGCAACAATGCCAAATTTTCTATAAAATTTAACATTGGTATCAAGGATCTTATTTTCATTAATTATGAGAGCGTTTCCAAAAACACCTATAATTTCTGTATCATGTGTTTCATAAAAGCCTCTTGGGTTGATTATGTACATATATTCTTGCTTTTCCATCCTGAGGTCCTGAGGTAGAACTTCTTCTGTATTTTTACCGGAGTAGGGTGAAATAATCATAAAGATCATTGCGTTTTTCTTTACCGTTTTTCTAATATACCTGTTAGCAGCACCTATATTGAAGGTACCTGAAGGTCTGATCTCAGCAACCTTCTTCTGGAGATTTTCAATTGATTCGCTCCTGGAAGATGGTTTTATGTATATTTGATGGTCAGATGAGAATATTATATAGCCAACCCTGTCCTGATTCTTCAGCATCGTATATGAGGCATTTATTGCGCTTGTAACCATAAAATCAAACATTCTTAGCTTTCCATACCCCAGATTTGACCCAATGCTGTAATCAATTAGTATAATGGCATCTATCTGCCTTTCTTCCTCCCACTCCTTTACAAACAGTTCATCATTTCCTGTAAGATTATATCTGTTCCATGCAACGTGCCTCATATCGTCTGAATCATTATATGACCTGATGCCAAAGAAGTTATAGCCCTGACCAGCTTTTCTTGAAATATGCAGTCCATTGGTGAATATTACATTGCTCAATCTCTCGCTTCTTTGCATAAAGGTATCTTTGGATGATGGCCCTATCCTTGCAGTACTGATCAGATCTGCTACATACTCTATAAAACCCAATCCGAGAGCATCAGAACATATAACTTTCAAAGGACCAATGGAATATTTACCTATTGCTTCAGGGCTCAGATAATAGGTTTTTTTCACCGTTTCTCCCTTCTTAAGATATACGCTGTCTGTGTAATCGCCCTTCAGGTCAAATACATCAGCCAGTGTGTCAAAATATTGGAAATGTAGATTGCGTTTTGAAGGATTTCTTATGGTAAGTTCTGCCCTTACCATGTCCCCCTTCTTCATTTCTTCTCTTTCCAGTATCCTCCTTACCTCTAGCTGGTTCATCGCCTTAAAAGTTCCATGGTTTAGTGCCCACAGATCAGCACTTACAATGAAAATCCCACTTAGGAAAAAAAAGGTTAGCATCTGGTAACCATATAAATTATAGATGTATGATTCTAGAAGACCTATTGTAAGTATGGCCAGGATGCTGTAAGCCCTTTTCTTTATCATTAAGGAGAAGGCACCTCAGAAAGTATTTCTTCTATGACTCTAAAAGCAACTTCAGTCCCTACATCAGATTCATCCAGCATGGCTTCTGGTCTCAGTATCAACCTATGGTTCAACAGATACTTACTTATGTAATACACATCCTCTGGAACCACGTAGTTCCTACCATGAACCAGTGCGCATGCTTTTGAGGCCATTAGAAGTTTAGCGGTGGTACGTGGACTTGCACCCACATAAACCTTCTTGCTTTCTCTTGTCTTCCTCATGATGTCTACCATGTATTCCTTAATACTCTGGGAAACAAATACATCATAAACTTCATCTCTCAGCTTCAAAATAGTATCAACGTCCATATATGTTTGAGTGCTGGCACCTCTCAATGATCTGTTAAGTATCTGCACTTCTGCCTCCCTTGATGGATAGGTAAGAATTAATCTGAAAAGGAATCTGTCCATTAGCGCTTCTGCTATTGGAAATGTTCCTTCTTGTTCAATGGGGTTCTGTGTCGCAATGACAATGAAGGGAACTGGTAGTTTGTGAGTGACTCCACCCACAGACACCTGTTTTTCTTCCATTGCTTCAAGAAGTGCAGATTGTACCTTTGCAGGGGTCCTGTTTATCTCATCCGCAAGTAATACGTTGGTGAAAGCTGGCCCTTCCCTGAATTCTAGTTTTCTCGATTCAAGATTGAATATTATATTTCCGGTAATGTCTGAGGGTAGCATATCTGGAGTGAATTGTATCCTCTTAAACTGTGCCTTAAGGTGAGATGAGAATTCACTTGCCAGCATTGTCTTTGCAAGACCGGGTACACCCTCCATCAGTATATGATTGTTACTTATCAGTGAAATAAACATGAATTTCACTATTTCCTTAGAACCTACCACCCTGGAGTCTATCTCATTACCTATCAATTCTATTGAGTTCCTGACCTTGTTAAGGTCTGTTTGTGTTAATTCAGCCATATATTTATTCCTCCTTTATTCTGCTAAGATCCAGATCTATGGTTACCTTCTGGATAGTAGCATACACACTCATAATCTCCTTGAATTCCTTCTGCATTTTTTCCGCAAGTTTTTTCTTCATTCTCTCGCTTGCAGTGTATGTTATGCGGTATTTCATTCTCCTGTATTTTCTGGCCTTCCTAGTAAGATATTTCGATAATGCCTTGATCTTTCTGGAACTTTCTTCAAGATTCAACTCAAAATGATCATAATCCCTGTTCTGCACGTACAACATCTCCTCATTTATGTAATCTTCCGGTAATTTAAAAGTTTCCTTTTCCTGAATTAGGGTCGGTTCTGAATCTACCTTCCTTCTCAGCGCATTTATCTTTAGAATGATGAAATAGATAACAACCATCAGGACCGGTATAAGAAACACGAGAAATAATAGCGGATCTGTACTCAGCTCGTAAAGAACTTCTGTGAATGAAAAAGGTGGGACCGAAATAGATAATGAGGAAAAAGGTAAAGCACTTACTGACATTTACTTACTCATCCACAAAATAGAGTCTTTTTATATCCATGTAGTTGTAAATGTCTGTTAACTGTGATACGATTCTTTCACCGTCTATTTCATTATCCTGTGAATAGACAGCTGGAAAATATATTTCCATCAGGAACGAGGCGTATTTCTTTAATGCCATTTCCTTCATCTGAGTATCTCCAGTGGTCTTTGTTCCTATCAATGATGTACCCAGAGCAAGTGATACAGGATCTACTGTTATTTCTTCAGAAAGATCCTTGTTAGACTCTTTTAGAATCTTATAAATCCTCTCCATGTTTGGAAGATTGCCTCCTAAGTTTATATTAAAGTACCTTTCAATATCCTTCTGTACGTCTCTCTTTCCCTCCATGGCTGCCTTTAGGATTTCTTTATTTCCAACATTTCTTCTTGCATTGACAAGTGGTGGAATATCAAGTATGGTTTTTACCCTGATCTGTGTTTCTTCTCTAACAACTTTCTTTTTCCTGTTAAAGAATCCCCGTTTCTTTCCCTCTCCTTTTTCACCGTTCAGTATATTCTGTATTTGCTTTATTGCTTCCTGATCACTACTTTCTTTTTCCATAAATTACTCCACTCCATTCATGTTCGCATAATTAACATTCAATATTCCAAAGTATACATAGAAATATGCATATATAGAGTATATTGAACCTCCGAGGTAAATATCAATTCCAAGTTTTTGACCTCCAATGTAAGAATAACTAAGATTATTGAACTCAGAGCCTCCAATAGATAGAATGCTTATATTTTTTCCATCTATTTCCAGTCTAGAATACTTCTGCATGTAATAGGCTTCCTGATTATTTAACTCAACAGTTACATTCTTTATAATTCCCGATATGCTTCCAAGGTTTACTGAATTATTCCATAGATAGGTTTTGTTTGCAAACCTGCTACCAGTTTCGTTGAATATTGCCCTTTCTCTTGTATTTGTTACGTTTATATACTGCACATTGTATGGTGTCTTGAAATTAAGGGAGAAACTTTTACTCGTGAAGTTGCTTCCCTCCACATTGATGTGGTAATCCATTTTAACTCCAGTCAGGTTGTTTATTTGATTGAGAATTAACATTTTACCGTTGTTCCCAGGAGGTACGGTATATTGAAGCAATGAATTATTTTGAAATGTTATTTCTGTAAGAAAGAATGAGACCTTAACCTTACTTTCAATTGGTATAACCAGTCCGTAGGAAGAAACATTAAGTTTTTTAAACTGTCCCGTTTTGTTATTATGATTAAATTTGAGATTAGCAGACACGTAATCCTGCCCTCTGTAGGTGAAATTATATGAACCCTGTGGAAGCTTGTATGTTATGAACGTTCCATTGAATTTTTCATTTACACTATTTGTAATGATTGGTATGGATGAGGAAGAAATATTTAAGGAAAGATCCGAAACAGGTAGCTGTTCATTGAATTCTCTCCCATATTCCAGTCCAAAGTCCTTATTGACTGTGAAATTTAACATGTTGACCAGACTTATATTCACAACACTGGTTTGCCTGCCAGCAAAGTGTGTGCTTACAGTTTGGCTAATTCCATCTGAGACTGGATTATTTATAGTTTTATAATACTGACCAAATAATGAAATATTCATAAATAGTGAAAATGTGGTGCTTATGTTGAATGTTGGATTTACTGTACTGTTTATAAACACTTTCTTCGAATATATTAGTCCGTTTATATTAGAATAGACAACGAATTCATTCCCCTTGTTTTTGGAAAAATTGCTCACTCTTACACTGATCTTTTGGGGACCCTTGTTATAAATGTTAGAGGAAACAGACCCTTTTAATATATTCTCCAGGTGGGTCTTGTTATAGCCAGGAACTCTCAGTAATGACTGAGTGAAACCACTTCCAATGGAGTTGAGTGGTCTTGAACCTATCTGAATAGATGTAAAATTTTTCTGGCCGGATATAGACTTAATTACGAAAGACTTGCTGCTATTATAGAATCCGGCCTGGAACACATTTATTGTTAGATTTATTTCATAATTTTGGTGAGTATCTATGAAATAATAAAATTTAAAGGAACCTCCTGAAGATTGCTCTATACTGCTATTTACCAGAAGACCATTTTCATTCAAAGTAATATCTGGAAACAGTAATCTTTGTTGATTTATAAGGTTGAAGGTAAATCCACTTACCTCAAAAAATTGTCCTGGGAGTGGTTTCAGCGAGATATATGGAACAACAGTTTGACCACTTTGGTTTTTTATGGATATGGAGACTGTGGAGTAAAGGAAGCCGGGTGCATAAACTACAAGACTGTATGATCCAAAATAGTATGCTGGAAAAGTTGCAACGCCACTTGTGCTTATATTAGTCTGTGTATAGTATATGGTCCCTTCAAAGTTACCCATTATCAAAACATTCAGCGAATGGAGGAGCGTTCTGTTTTGTGGCGAGTTCGGGTAGAATATGTTATTTAGCTGAATAGTAATATTCCTATTTTTGATAAAGCCCTTGTTGAAATCTGAAAATGCAAGATTGTATGATACATCGGAGAGTTTGCTTTTAAGGTAACTAGAAACATTTGACTCCATGAAAGACGGGATAGGTTTTATTCCCGAGGAATTAATTTTATTTACTACCGTGGGAGATACAAACGGGTCCCTGGCCTCGACTGAAATATTTATATGACTTACACTTCTATTTACGAAGAATAGGGAAGAAAAGTTATGAAGATATTCATAATTTGCACTCACATAAATATAGTCTATACCCACGGGTGCACTCACCTGATAGTACCCTGATTTATTTGTGAGTGTACTTGCAAAAAATGATGGAGTACTGAGGCTTCGCACTGTTGAATTACGACTTAGTGATACTGAGCTAACTTTAATCAGGGGAACCGGCAGGTTTAATTTATTCCGTACATAACCTGAAATTAGATAGGTTTCGTTTTTCAAATTCCTCATTTTAAAATTCAGATTTGTTATTTCTTTTCCGGTGACGTTGAAGAAAAGAGGTTTTGGAGTTTCATTGTAATTCCTTTTAATTGTTAGGGCTGCGTAAGTACCGTTCTGTAGAACAGTATGGTAAACAGCGTTTGAATTGGAGCTACTGTTATAAAAACCAAAAAATGAAATAAATGAAAGATTTACATTTGGAACATTTGCTCCCGTAAGGTTAAATGTTTTTCCTGATACATTATAAAAGGTCGCCTTTTGCAATGTTAAATTTTCCCATTTTGAATTACCTGAGAGTATGGTAAATTTACTAAAGCCAGTATTATATCCGCTTACCTTGTAGCCTATGGTAAATGAACCATACTGTAGCAATGTTACATTGTAATATCCCTGACTATTAAGATCCGTGTAAACTACCCATGGAAAATCATAAATTGATATTCTTCCTGTAACCGGGTTTCCAGATTTGTTTTTTATATACCCATGCAGTTGTATTGTCCCGTTTTGTACAGGGCTCATGCTCGAACCTTTTGTGCTAAAGGCCAGCATCTTTTGCTCGTTCTCAAATATCTGAGGAATCTTGATCTTTTCGTAGGGCTTTGCGTTATATGTTTCGTGGAATAGGGAAAGGCCTGTACCAAGTATTATAGCTGCCACTATTATAACAGCGATGAATTTGGCGTTTATTTCAGGCATTAATATGCATAAAGTCCCTATCTTAATTAAGTTTTTGGAACAAGGAAAGACACTTATTTTTAAATAAAAATCTGAGCCTTTAATTTCAACTTTCTTCCATTATCTAATGACTTAGTTTTTATTGTTTTGTTTAGCTTTGCATTGTCGTCTAGGCATTAAGTTCTGCAAGATAATACTCCAAAATTTTATTCTCTGGTTTGACTTGTAATATCTGATAGAAATCTAACAAATTGTTCACTACGACTTCAATTGAACTTGGAATGTCTATACAGCATTTTTCAGTTAATTCATTCTATATTGATATCTGGTTCACGATCTTTGTCCTTCAGTGCTATAATAGTGGTTAGCAGACCACTTCCTATAAGCAATGTACCTCCTATAAGAGTATAGATTGTTGGTATTTGCCTCAGGAATGCCAGAGCAAATATGATTGCAAATACAGGATCGAGATAGCTTATGATGGATACTATCTGAACATTGAGATTTTTCATGGAATCGTACCAAAGGAATAAGGCAAGTACTGTCTGAACAACAGATGAAAATATGGCTATAAATACATCATTAACGCTAAATGAATATTTTATAAAGAGAACGAAAGGAAATAGAACTATGGATGAAATTAAAACCTGAAAGAACACAAGATTGATGGGGCTTAAATATTTTGAAGAATGTTTACTTGTTATTGACAGCAACCCATATGTTATTCCTGAAAGTATTGCTGAAATTAAACCCAGTGGATTTAAATAAATTGTACCAGCTGACATTATCAATATTCCTGCGAATGATAGGATCACATTTATCAGATTGAAACTGTTTATTCTTTCCTTTACCAGTGGTGAAAGTAAAATAGCAATAACAGGCCCAAAGTAGTAGAATATTATAGCCTCTGATATTGGAATTAGGCTCACAGCATAAAACAGGAAAACCCAATTGGCAGCAAGCAGCAGTCCTGATATAATAACAAATGGATTAGAGAAATATCTATAACTCAAACTAAGTTTCTTTCTTAAGATTGTATAGAGAACTGCGGTTGAAATAATAACCCTGAAAAATACAAAAATTGGGGAGGGTAGATATGACCACACTGCCATTACAGGTATAGAACCCCAGATAACAGTTGACAGAACTATTTCGGAAAGCCCCTTCTCTTTTTTAGAAAAATCGATCGAACCACCTTCCGGTAGTATTATATTAATAAAATTAAATCTTTACTTTCAAAGGTTGATTGATGACCTCAATTTTATTCGACCACTAAATATTAAATTTTAATTCCTCACCTTTACTGCAACTCCCTTATGTGTATTCATCATGACCTCCTTGCTCATTTTTGCAATTCCGGTTCCTCTCACTGATCCACTATGATGTATAACAACCTCGTCCTCCTGTCTCACATCCTCTGTGCAGTCCTTCACCCCCATTGCATAAATACTGGCTGTTGGCTTGAAGTCATCAATTTCAACTAAGAATTTACGAGTTTTTACGAATAACTCTGCTGCATTCTTATGTATTGTGAGCTTACCCAATCTTTCATTGAACACAAAAAATGGCTTATTTCCATCAACCAGCATGAACTGATTGAACATACGGTTTATCCTCAGACCTTCAATGTGTGGTATAATCCATTCGCCGAACTGATATCTTGCTATGGAAAGAAGTTTCTCCTTCATGAAATCTCTTCTCCCCCTTACATCTTCTTCTGATCTAATTTGAGATATTCTCGCCTTTAATTCGTCAAACTGGTTATCAGTTCCCTTTTTCCATAGAATAAAATCTTCACCAAGATTCAGTCTTTCCTTAACAAATAACATATCTTCCGGAAGGAAGAAAATCGTATTCTTATACTGATTTTTTGATATGAACGATCTAATTGATCTTATTATATTCTCCTTTTCTTCCAGGAACCAGTTACCAGTTACAGGAATATCATAGAATCCAGCAGGATATGTTTCTTCTAGCTCTCTTGGAACGAGAGTTATGGGAGAAGTAACGATCACTTCGTTAATGTACCTTCTAAGAGAACCCAGTGCCTCAAATATTTCACGATGTGATTTAGACGTAGAATAGGGCTTTCTCGCAGAGCAAGGCAAGAAAAGAATTGTTTCAAGATTGTTTGGTTTTTTATAATCTTCCAGCACATATCTGTTAAACCTCACTATATCTGGCCTCTCAAGTGATTCTAAGCCACCAGCTATAACCGATCCTGTGGTTCGTGGATAAACCTTTTCAAATTCTTCTGATTTTTCATCCATCAGCATCCTGATTATCTCCCTTGCCTTTGAACTTATATTCCATCTTTCAACCATTTCCATCAGAGTCATCGATTCGACACCTTTTTTTAATAAGGACACCAGATCTTGAAGGAATTTTCCGTTTTCTCTACTATTTTCTTCCCCATTATGGATTCTGCCCATCATAGTATATAGTGTCCCATGGGAGCCTTCCATATCTGCATTAATGTCATCAAATATGTCAACTCCAAGCATGAACAGTTGTGGTAACAAATAAGGATCCGAGATCCCTGGAATGTAGAGGAGCTTGTCATAACCTATGATTTTCTTTAAATCCATGATGAAATTAACTGTCTGCCTGCTTCTTTTGAGAAAATGTGGATTGATTATAGGAACTATGAAATTCTCTGTTTCAGCGATGGTTATGGTTCTTTTTCCTATACTTACGTCTCTTTTTGTTGCACTTTCTCCCATGAGTGAAATTTGATCCTCCTTTATTTGTATACTATCACTGTCCAGTACCAATGGAAATTCTATCTCCTGCCCATTTATATTTAAATAACCGCATCTTGAATATGCAAAAAATGACTGAGATTTTATCACTGCAGGTGATGACTTGCGTTTAAAAAAGAATTGCCATAATTCTTTGCAAATTACTTTCAAACAAAAAAAAACAACTTTAATTTTACTCATAAATTGTTCATGATTGATCTTTTTGATCCTTTTTTCGTGTTCAAAGATGAGATTGGTTAAAAGATTTGGGAAGCTGGTGGACGTTCTGAATATGTACAAAGATGGAAAGAAGATTCACATTGTAATGGACAATCTTAACACCTATTTCAGGAGCTCTTTTGAAGAAGAAATTGGAAAGTAAAAAAGCGATACACTGCTTTCGAGGGTTGAATTCCATTATACATTCAGGAATGCAAGGTGGATGAGCATTGCAGAGATAGAGATCAATGCTATGGACATGGAATTTACAGACAGAAGATTCAAAAGTTACAATAACCCTAAACAAGATTTGAGGACCTGGATTAAAAAACTACATCGGGACAAGAATGGGATAGAGTGTAAATTTTACAGGGAAAGGTAAGATAAGAAACTTTCGAAATAGAATACAAGATAATTAAAAGGTCTTGTCACTAGCTTGGTGCTATGGTGTTAAGGTCAAACCAATCCATTGATAGGCAATCTATTGATCTCTTTTATACCTTCAAAATCTGCGTCATCAGAGATAATATCAGAAATATTTCGTTCGATTGCACAAGACAGGTGTATCGAATCCCGTGGTTTCAGATTATATTTTTCTCGGATAACTCGGCTTCTCCGGATTATCTCTTCGTCCACTGGTATGAATCTTAAGAATGGGAAATTAATAAACTTCTTGCCCACCTCAATAGCATCTGTTTTTCCTAGTGTTCTTTCAACGACATATGAGACCTCGTCTCAAGTTAAGGTTGAAGTATATGCTTGGATATTTTTCCCTTCTATTTGTGATAAAATTTCTCTTGCTTTTTCAGACTCTATGAGATCATTGTAGAGAACAGAGTACAGGAAAACATTGGAATCAATGTAAAATGTCCCTTTCATATTGTTCCTCTATAATTTTTTTGATATCTATTTTCTTGGTGAGCTTTTTTGAATAAGTTGTACAATAATAGTCAACTTACTATACTGATTCATGTTTGATCTTCTTTATTATAACTGAGTCATCCAATACATCAACAATAACTTCAGAATATTCCTTTATGCCGATCTTATCTCTGATATCTTTTGGAATGATTACCTGTCCCTGGGGTCCAAATGTTGTCTTCTTTTCCATATTGTAGTTATATGTATAACTTAAATATATATCCCGTCTATAGGATGGCTCTGTAACAGAAGTTCTTATTCCTTTAGCACTATAAAGTAGACTCTCTTTCCAATATACTTCTTGACAACATCAACCTTACCTGAATTCCCAAATGGTGTTACCGTTTTCTCATACATCGTTTTAACATTTCCCGTATGGTCTGGGTTTGATCCTTTATGTTTATTTTACTCTATAACACTTATTCAGTTTATCCATAGATATGCTCATTTATTTTGATCGGATCAAGGGGTGTAATCACCTAGTCTGAATTCAAAATAGTCAGGGATAAAATCAATGAAATGATATAGGAGGTAGAAATTCTAAGTACTGGTGGTCACTATAGAATAATAGTTAGCATGAGCATTAAAAATTACAAGGATCATTAAGAACCGCTTAATGCTAAATTTTCTTTGTAAAATCACTTTCTAAAATTTTGATTTAGAGGTTCAATAACATTCACATAAATAACCTCTAACTGATACAGTTTGATACAGTTAATTCCGTTTTTGTTCCATTTAAAGTATATGTTAGGTAGGGAAATATAGTAATACCTTTAATAAGCGAGTTCTCCAGGGTAGCAGAAGAAAAGTAATACACCGGAGTCAAGTTAATTCCATTCTGAAAATACAGTTCATAATTATTCTCAGGGTTCAAATAAGAAATAAGTCTAAAGCAATGAATGGATACCTGTGGAGTAATGGGACAGATATTAACAAACCTATGCGTTGTTAAGTCCTCAAGACTTGTTCTCTTTACATTAGCACTTTCGTTCAAATAGTCTTCTCTACTAAGATTATGATTATTACAAACGAGATTAGCCTTAAAAAATAGAACATCATACTCACGTATTTCTTGAATGTGGTATGTATTGTACAGGTTAGGAGTTGATTCAATTTTTATTATAATATCATAACGTTCCAAACAATAAAGATATATGGACAAGCAAAATGTTTTGTTATTTATAGTTTGCATGTTTGCACGATCACAACTATTAATTCCCCTGCGGTTTTCTGTACTGGAAAACCAAGAACATTTTACTCCCTTATAAACGTAAAAAGACCTCGATAGGCTATATATTGTATTATGAATACTAGAATTATTGTAGACGCAAACCTCGATTAACTGAATTGGTTTATCATAAGTACCTTGAAAATAAAGACCAGTTACTCCGTCTTGCCGACCAAAAAAGCTGTACTGGTCTGAAAGAGAACTGTTTAGGTAATATGTTTGCCCATGGATCGAGCACTGAGAGGAGCTGTTAACTCCCCTGTATACGGAATTAACACCGTTCAAACTACGATGTTCTTCCGGGTCTTTCAAAATAACACTTGATCCATATTCCTTGTATGAAGGCTTATTTCTTTCTAAATCCAAATAGATTAATACAGAAGATAATAGGAGCAAAGCGACAAAGATGGACAGTATTTTCCACATTTTTCCTTTTAATTTTTCTTTATTCATCTAAAGATCCCTCCTCATTATTTTCTATTTTAGGTGCAGAATATCATCACCATTCTGGGCAAGTATTCCTGATCCTACATTTCCTATGGGGATAAGCCTGTTACCTACTTCGGCAAATATGTTATAAGGATTTCCAGGGTCAGCAAAGAATCCAAAACCACCATAAGTACCTTCCATTTTCAATGGTTCCATATACACAACTCCGTTGCTGGGATTACAAATGTAGATATATTTCTCATTGCCTGAACACAGTTTGAAACTTTCGCATGTTATATAATTTGCATGGACTGAACTTACGGAGAGATTTACAGATGCTTCACTATGGGTACCAAGGCCAGAGGCGCAAGGGTAATTTAAGCTGTATTTGTCTGATGTATTCATAAACACTTGGAATGTAGGAGTTGTTGAGGACAATGGGACTAACAAAGAAATGTAATCGGTTGAACCAAACAGATTTGTTCTACCGTTCCCCCCATCTATACAGTGGGTCAACTCTATGGGCGAATTGCCTTTACCATTCGTAATGGTAGATGAAGTAAAGGATTCCAAGAGTGAGCCAATGCCTAGAGCTAAGGATGTAGCTCCAAGAATTGGGGAAATTGCGTCGCCTGCTACAGGAATAGCTAGGGCAGCCAAAGACATGGCACCGAATTCAACGGAAGCTTCTGCCAATTCCCTGGACTCAGATAGAATATGAGCGTTGCTAACGTTAATTGCCAACCCATTAGGGCAATTTGCAGCGGGAAAGTCACAAATTGTTTTACTCATGTTACTTTCTGCATTAACCGTGCTAACCCTTGTGGTTATTGATGACGGCTCACACGTTAACCTTCCACATTTTGCAAGTCGTTGGTGTTCTATCTCACCAAGGCCTATCATAGAATCCCAGATGCAAATGTGAAGAAGTTGTTTTCCATTTGAATAAGGTCCATCTTCTTCCATTTTAAACCCCTGCCCTAATATGTTGCATATTTCCTCGTTATACAATGTACCACTGTATTTCACAGTATCTGAGGTTTTGCTCTGATTAATAGCGTTAAATTCATGTTCAGAACAAGAGTCATTAATACTTGCAAGATAAATCACATTATTCCCATCGTATCCAATGGAAGGATTAGACACCTTAGGAAACACTGTGAAATCATGTTGATAGGTTATGCTAGGGGCATATTCTGATGATCCATAGCTGTTTGCCACTTCAGTGTTGAATAACACATTTTTATAATTTCCGGTTTCTGGTGTAAAGGTCATTTTATAAGATCCCGTGGAATATACACAGATTGGCGAACTTTTATAAAAGTAATAATCTGAACTGGTAGAACCCAGTGAACTACGACATGCTGAAAAACACAAATATACTCTGTCGCAGGATGTTGAACCCATGGAGCTAATGGACACCTGAATGCTTATGGTTCCTCCATGGATAAAATATGAACTATAGCAATCCATATATGAGGATAAAGAGGGTGGTTGTCCTGAACTTCCACTACCACCCCCTCCAGATCCTCCACCTCCTCCTGTACATGCGCATGATATAGGACCATGAAGTCCAAAAACGGAAGAACTGCTGCCACTCCCTATAACAAATGGAGAAGCACTAAAATCTCCAACATCCACACTCTGACTATTCCAAGAACTGGATGACGTGGTCATAGGGACTGTCATGAGTAGACATGCAAAAATGGAAAGCAAAATGACAATTTTGTTCGACTCTCTCTCTGAAAATAAAGCATTTTCTCCAAAACGCTTTTAAATCTCCCTTACTTATTTTATTCATATAAAATTACATGTAGTAGGGAATATATTAAATTTGTCATCTTCAAAAAGTATAGTTCCAGTCGGTATAGAAATACTTATAAAGAAGGACATTCCTAGAACTAGTTCAATAAGGAAAAAATTAAGGTTTGTAAATTTATATTTTTACACTCATTGCTTAATAACATTCGTTAACCAGAGTTTTTTCCTCTCCCATTATCATTTTTTCACAGGAGTCATACTGGAATGAGTCCCTGTTCCAGAATATCATAGATGCGCACTTTCATCACTCTATGGTTCCAAGATTATCAGATCCGAGCATTTCTGCAGATCCGGCAGTCACATAAGATATGCATTGCTCTTTTGTGACTCCGAATATGATGAATCGCATTGTTTTTAAAAACAATGCTCTTTGCAATATTACTGGGTGGTCACTGATTAAAGCAAATCTTACTCCTGAATTCTGTACATGCTCCACATTTCTCCATTCTTCATGTTTTAGTTAGACTTAGCAGGGGTGAGAACCCAGGGGGTCAATATACTAAAGACGGGTATCTTTTTTTGATTTCCTTGAATATGGATTTGTTATGAAAATTCATTCAATGATTTATTATGTGGTTGTTTTTTCCTGTATTGAATATGAGTAATATCTTTTAAGGATATGCAAGATGAATTGAAAACCCCATATCTCTCACTTTTCCTGCAACATATTTTCCAGATGTGGATACTTCAAGTGATATTTCAGGATACTTTGACAGATATATTTCCCTGAAATCACCCCATGAAGATTCATCATTTCTAATTTCATACTGTTCATTCACATTTGCATTATGTTCCATTTCAGTTATGTATATGTTACATTCATGTACATCCATTCCTATCAGTATTCTGATCATTTCCGTGATTGGTGACTGTTTAAGAAGGGAGATAACTCGACAGTCTTCTATTCACCTTTGTTTCATTGTAATATGAGGAGGCGAAGGGGAGCAAATCTAAGTTGCGACTTCATGGGTCAAGTTATTTTTATACTGCCTCTCCGACTCTCCCCTAACATCACATGACAAGGTGGCAAAAAGAACTTTTTTCATGACATCTATACAAAAATAACTGTGCACGCTTGCAGGCTGGCTGAAAGAGTGTGATTTTATTCCTGGTTACCATTTACTCAGAGAACTATATTTTTCTTAGTTAAGTAAATTGAGTAGAGTTAAGCAGATAATGACTGACAAAGCCATTCACGACCTCTGAGAACATTATAAATATTAGTGAGGAATGTTAGATTATGGCTGTAAAGGATATTTTTAATTTTGCCAGAGAAAGCGAAGCCATTTTGATTATAAATGGTGGAGAAAATTCACTCGATAAGACATTCCAGTATATAACGAGGGCACCTGGAGGAGTTTTTGAGGGATCTTTCATAGTTGCAAGACCTGATGGTTCAACAATTTATACTTCCATTCTTGAAGAAGAAACAGCGAAAAGAACGGGGCTTGAGGTAAAGATTTTTAAATCCCGTCAGGAATATGAAACCATGATGAGAGATAGTCTCAAGAAATACAACACAGTTGGACTAAACTATGCATCCTTATCGCTTGAAAATTATAAGAATCTGCTCAGGATCATTCCAGATAAGGATTTTGTAGATGTGTCAGTTTCAATTAAGGAAGCCAGAATAATAAAGGATAAAGAAGAAATTGAATTCCTGAAAGAGGCTGCAAAGATAGCCAGCGATTCAATAGAGGCGGTCCATCTCTCCCTAAAAGAAGGGATGACAGAAAAGGAAGTAGCCTCAAAGGTTGTGTATGAAATGATGAAAAATGGTGCAGATGGGCCTTCTTTTTCCACAATTGTAGCCTTTGGAGAAAATGCATCGCAACCCCATTATTCGCCTGGGTTGAGGAAATTGAAAAAAGGCGATGGAGTGCTGATAGATTATGGAGCACTATACAATGACTATTGCTCTGATGTGACCAGAACAGTATGTTTTGGGAGAGCCTCAGAAGAACTGAAAGAGGTTTATGACATTGTTTATAGAGCTCAATCTGAATCCATGAAACTAATTAGAGAGGGTGCCAACGGTAAGGATGTGGATATAAAGGCAAGAAATGTCATTGATTCTACAAAATACAAAGGACGCTTCATACATTCCCTTGGTCATGGAATAGGTCTAGATGTCCATGATCATAGCGCACTTTCGTATAATCTTGACTTCCCGCTAAAGGAGAATATGGCCATAACCAACGAACCTGGCATTTATCTTCCGGGAAAACTGGGTGTAAGAATAGAAGATGATGTAATAGTGAAGAAAGATGGTTGTGAGGTAATCTCACACGGAGCAACAAAGGAACTGAAGGAGTTATGAGAACTAGACCAGATGTAATGTCTCTTAATGCAATGGTTTCCACGTCAAGTATTTATGCCTCAAGGACAGGTGTTAAAGTCCTTGAAGACGGGGGTAATATTGCTGATGCTGCCATAGCAACCAGTGCTGTTCTTGCAGTGACACAGAATAACCTTTGTGGCCTTGGAGGGGATGGATTTGCATTGCTGAGAATGAATGGAAAAATCGTTTCAATTAACAGCAGCGGAAAATCATCTAGAAATATTAATGCTGAGATGTATGGAAAAAAGGGCATGAAATCCATACCATATATGGGTCCTTTGGCAGCAATTACTGTACCAGGACTGGTGGGTCTATGGCAAGAACTTGAAAGGCATTCTTCAATGGATACAAAGGATTTACTCAAATATGCCATTAAGATAGCCAGAGAAGGATTTCCTGTAACACATAATTATGCAAGATCAATTGAATTGACCCTCAGGAGAACCAGAGATAGGAATTTCAGGGATACCTTTTCCAGCAATGGACTTCCCCCACTGCAAGGTGATGTATTCTTTCAGGAAGATCTTGCCTCAACTATTGAATCGCTATCCAATGATGGGCTGGATTCTTTTTACAAAGGAAATTTTGCGGATAAGCTTTCAAAGGCGTTTCAGAAAAGTGAGGTTGTAATAGATGAAACCGATCTTTCCAAACATAAACCTAAGGTTCAGGATCCACTCAAATCGTTCTATGAAGATAGGATTATTTACGAATTACCTCCAAACAGTCAGGGAGCTACGGTAAATTTTAACCTTAATTCTCTAAGATTCATGAAAGATGATGATCTTTCGTATGAAGAAAAAATAATGAAAAGCCACCTCATTGCAAATAAATTCAGGAGAACATTCATTGGAGACCCGGATAGAATGCCACTTCCTTCCAATTATCTTGATGAAGCATTTTACTGGAAAGTGGTTGATAGTTCAGAGAGTGGAAAATCTGCATCGGGTAAGGATGGAGATACTACCTACTTCACCATAGCAAACACAGATGGAGATGCAATATCAATTATACAAAGTAATTACACTGGATTTGGATCTACTGTTGTTCCTGAGGGTACAGGATTTTCCTTGCAGAATAGAGGGTCCTATTTTTCACTTGATCCTGCACACCATAATTACCTTGAACCTGAAAAGAGAACTTTTCACACACTCTGTGCTGGTATGGTCGAAAGAAATGGCGAATTTGAATATTCTATTGGCACTATGGGTGGAGATATCCAGCCCCAGGTTCACGTAAACAAGATCCATGAATTGATAGACTTAGGGATGACACCTCAGGAGGCAATTGACCTTCCCAGAATAAATATACCTGCAAATATATATGAAGACCCAGATCTGCTAATATTTGAAGAAGGTGCATCGTTCAATTATGATCTGTCAAAATATTTCAAGAGGATAAGACAAACCAGTTTTCTTGATAGTTCACATGGACATTGTCAGATAATAAAGCGGGGAGAAAACGGTGTTTTGTTTGGCGGCGCAGATCCTAGAGGCGACGGTTTTGCACTTTCCCCATTATTTTAAATGAAAAAGACCATCTTAACATTGATCATATTTACCGGAAACTAGATTTATTCAAAAAAATCAAAATAAAATATAAGCTTTCATTACCAGATATGATATTCCTTTTTCAATAAGATTAAATTCCATTTTTAACTTAAGTGTATTTATGTTAGACCCTGAAAACATTCCATATAACGAAGTAAATGGGATGATCAATGAGTTTAACGACCGGAATGAAGAGTATGTTGACATAGTATTCAGGATTTTAGATAACATTGATGAACAGTTAAAATCGAAGAATTTTAAGATCAGAGGACTGGAATGGAATAAGTACAATGAATGGAAATTACTTCTGCCGTTCGTAATGAAGTCCATTAATTATCCAGTATTTTCCAACAGGTTCATAAATTCATGCAGGGAATCATATGAGCATTATCTAGATTCAATGGAAAATAGTGAGATAGAGTTAAAATCAGCTGAATTTGGTATATCTATTACATACGATAGAGAGATCAATCAATTTAAGGTACCAATATTTGAGTTCACGAAATACTGTTCGAGGATCTCAGGATTTGAGTACAGGCTAACCTTTCAGTCCTTCTATGGAGGCGACGTAATAATAGGGAAAAATGCAGTTATAAAGATGCTGAGAGAGTATTTTGCCGTTCAGCTTAGAGAAGAAACCTCAGCTATAGACCCAGATAGGGCAAGAGAGTTATTTCTACCATTTAGTGATAGAATAGAAGAAATAAGGTCCATTCTCAAGGAACAAAGTAAATCCACTGATCTTGGAGGTGTTGATTCATCTTGCTTCCCACCATGCATTATACATTTTCTAAATGATATCAAAGGGGGTGTTAACCTGCCACATCTTGCAAGGTTCACTGTTGTTTCATTTCTGAACAATATAGGAATGAATGAACAGGGAATAATAGAATCATTTGGAACAGTTCCTGATTTCAGCAAGAAAGTTACTGAATATCAGGTTAGACACATAATTGGAGAGATATCCGGAACAAAGTATTCCCCACCAAAATGTGTTACACTTAGGTCAAATCACCTGTGCTACTGGGATAATGACGAACTATGTCATAAAGAATTTATGACTCATCCACTAACCTACTACAAAATGAAGAAAAAGGCAAAAAAATAGATTATAGCTTTCTTTCTATCATCTTTATAACGGTTCCTTTCTTGAGGTTACTCTCAATATTGTATATATTGCATTTTTCATAGGGTACCCTTGGATAATAGCCCTCCTTTATTTCATAATCTATACGAAGTGTTTTAAGGATATCCTGCAATTTTTGATCAGAGAACTTCTTGGCTGCTTCTAAGGGTATCTTCCTACCCAGCCTTCTACTATTTTTTGGGTTAAAATATTGGGAATATAAAGTTACTTTCATAGAAGAACAGCGTTAATAACTCCGTCCTGTCCTGGTCTTGAAGTAATCCTTGCTTCGCCTAATTCTGTTACTATAATAGTTCCTTTGTTCATTAGGTTTCTCTGTACATAGTGTGGGTTTGCTGGATTCGCTTTAACAGTTTTGATTTGTGATTTTGTTGTTTTCTTCTGTTTTGAATCATACACGTTTGCAAAATTATCATTCAACAAAGCTGCCTTAAGATTGCCTCCTCTTATCCTGAGAACTTTCCTCTGAGTTGGATTCACTCTCGTAAATGTAGGTTCCCTACCTATCTCCGATCTTCTCTTTGCTCTGTATTGTTTGTATCTTCCACCTGTAAATTTTTTAGATGATCTACCCTGAAATCGACCCAATGTTTCACCTTTTTTTCCACATAGCTAAAAGGTTTTAAAGTTTTTCTATTTAAATTTGGTATAAACGGGCTTCAAGAGCCAAATTACTAGAAAGTGTTTGTTAAACGAGATATGATTCAAGTAGTATTGGCTCAGGATAGCGATTTACCTCTGGTTTCTGGAGCCAGAACCACTGTAAAACCAAAGCCAATTATCTCGAAGATAGCAAAGAAAAGAAGACCATAGGTTATGTTCAATCCACTTATAAGGATTGGAAAGGCAAACACTCCAAGTATGGCTCCCAATCGTGAAGCAGCAGTTGAAACTCCCATGGCTGTTCCTCTGATCCTAGTTGGAAATATTTCTGCTGGATATAGATAGGTTATATTTGTTGGCCCTGTGTTGTGGAAGAAATGCATTAAAGCAAATGCTGAGAATATCATAAAGAATGGAAGCACTGAGTGGAATGATATGACGCCAAAGACAATAAGTGAAATTCCGGCGAGAAGAAATCCCGCAGATTCCAGTTTTTTTCTTCCTACCTTATCAATTGCTAGAAGACACACAATTGTACCAGCGAAAACTGGAATCTCTTCAAGCAGTGTTGAGAGAATTGTTGCTACGTAAGACGAACCTTCCTGAATAAAAAGGGAAGGTGTATAATTCCAGACACCATAACTTGCCACGTCATAGCAGAACCACGCTACGGATGTGAAAAGGATCAGCCGGTATACACCATTCTTCCCCCTCATTTCTGGCTCCCCCCTTTGTACAGATGGAGGTGAAACTATCTCCTTAGTGTTCACTGACTTAACTTCATTAACTACAGTCTCTGCCTCTTCTTCAGACCTGTTCAGCATTAACCAGTAGGGACTTTCTGGTATATTTCTTCTGGAGATGATTACAATTAATGGAATTACGGCACCGGTAATGTACATAATTCTCCATGAAACATCTCCAAAAAACATAACGATGGGTATTGAAATTAAATAGAATGCAATAGAACCAAATGTCCATGAGAATATGTTGAAAACTAACAGTTTCCCCCTAGTTTTCTTTGGTGAAAATTCGGCTTGAATAGATGAGCTAATAGGATAGTCTGCACCTATCCCCAATCCTGCCAGAATTTGGAACGCCACAAATTCTATGAAATTGTGAGAAATACCCGTAAGTATGAGAAAAATCGCTGTGATGAGTAAATCATACACATAAATTCTCTTTCTACCTAGCAGGTCTGATAATCTTCCTAATACTATACTTCCAACAAACATTCCTATATAGATGGAAGATGCTGCTATGGATGTAATTATAGAAACACTTAAGAAACTGTATTTAAGATAAATATATGCACTGGAGAATATAGAAAGCGCATATCCATCCATAAAGACACCCATTGAAGAGAGGATTGTTATGACCCAAATCCTCTTAGATAGAACCACATTTTCAAAATCTATTTTTTCCAATTTTGGTATATTGTAAAATAATATTTTACAATATCGTCTGATTTCTGTTTCCTTAATAATCCAAACATCAGTTTTAGAAATAGTTATAATAAAATTAATATCTATCAAATGAAATTGGAATGTAATGCATTTATCATAATTTGGAGGTTGGAGTTGGTTCCTAAATTTCACTCTCCAACGCTTATTTTGTTTAACACAACTACGGTTAATATACCGTCATAGATGCTTTATATTATTAAACTAGGAGTTTATCTATTTATTATAGGCCAAATGTTCTAGTTTTCTTTTAAGTGTTTTAATATGTTATATGGTTTGTTATTTTTCTAATGCATAATAGATGACCTGCACACATCATACAGTTGCCAATATTGTGTGTTATTCTGCCTATCTACAGACGAAGTGCTTTAAATACGCCAGTTAATGAAAAGCTGAAGCGGCTTATTCTTGAAAAACAAGATGATTACAGATATAAAATACCTGAAATGGAGGTCGTCTGAGATCATGTGAATCTTCTATTTGATGTTAATCCGAAGATAGGTATATTTCATATGATTAGCAGGACAAATGGATATATCTCTTTCGACCTATGAACAAATTTCTTCCTTTGAAGAGAAAACTTCCAGCACTGCGGACACATTCCAAGTTTATATCAACTGTTATGGCCTTGCCGCTTGAAATTGTCAGGAAATCTATAGAGGACCAGAGTAATGTACCATATTGGTATATAATGCCCGTCATGGAAAGGATTGGCCTTTGAGCTTAGCAAGGAAACACAGATAGTACAGTTTATCATAAATCACAGGACCCTTCTAATCAAGAGATGTCAAACAATTTGATTTGAGTTAAGTGATATCCAACTAAATTTTAAGGAAATGCTTAAGAAGCGAAAATGTTAGGAAAGTTAAAAGCGTAAAGCCGATCATATCGGCACAGGGGATCAAGCTCAATCGTGAAGACATGATAATAACTGTACCATCTCTTACTTTGCCATAAATTATCAGTTCGGAATGATATTGAGAATTTACACCAGATCGAGTTTGACAGGGATTTTACATAAATTCCCATGAATGTTCCAGAGAATACTATAATAAAATCTGAAACTTACATTGGTGTTGACCGTAATACAACTTAATCTCCTGAATCAAGAACTTATACGATAAAGATGTTAATTGAGGTTAAAAAATTATAAATATTATGCTATAGGCCACATGATTTAACAAATTCTCTAGTATGAATAAACTTTTCAAGGAGATATTGCCAAGTAAGTAATTTAAAATTGGAGCTTTCTAATTTCTATATTCCATTATTAAAGAAACTGATTCATTTATTGTGCTGTTTTTTTCACTGAGAACTTCATGGCGTGAAGAAGATATGCTCTGGTACTTTCCAACTCTTCACGCTTAATCAATTTTTATGGTATTATTGTTATGTTCGAGAATTTTTCGGCATTGTTCAGAATTCTCAAACCTTATGAAGTATACTATCATGATGGCATGTGGGAGAAATTCAAATGTCGAACCATAACAATGTCATCATAATGCATAATGGTGAAACAATCTGTATAACAAAGTCTGAGGAAGTACTCAAGATTCTTGGTAAGAAATATACATTGTTGATTATTGGGATTCTTGGAAATAATACTGAGATGAGTTTTAATGACATAAAGAAGTCAGTAGGCTGTCCCCGATCAAATCTTCTTTCAATGAGACTCAAGGAAATGGAATATACGGGCATTATTAAGAGAAAGGTCATGAATTCACGTCCCGTTTCTGTTAAATATTCACTAACAAGTAGCGGGAATGAACTTAGAGAAAATCTCATTCCGTTGTTTAAATGGATTGAGTACAATTGTTACGCAAACTTATAACGATAGGTTAAATCTATTATGAGGAATTATTTACCTGTGCTAATTTAATTTGTTAAACTAGGTTCAGAATTTCGTTCTATCCCATTTATTAGTCCTTTAATAATTCACATTTAGACGTATATGACTAATTTAAGAAAAAATAGACAAATTCTTCAATCCGAACCACTAATAACTCGTTTGAAGTTTAGCAAAAGAAGGCCGCTAAGAATATTTTCTACTAATCCCTTTTACCGACATTTAACAAAATGTCAAGATTGGATAAAATGAAAAAACACATAACCAAACATGGAGGAATACTGATCTGGGTAACTATCGCGGAAGTTCTTGCAATGAGTCTATGGTTTAGCGCCTCGGCAGTGTCGAGTACTCTTGCTACCGTTATGAAACTTTCTCCTTTTCAGGTGCCCTGGATTACAGCATCTGTTCAGATAGGATTCGTTGTTGGGGCAATGTTAAGCGCAATATTCGGAATACAGGACAGAGTAAATCCTCGTTTTTTATTTCCAGCATCTGCGGTTCTGGCATCGGTTTTTAATTTGCTCTTTGTATTCGAAGTGCACATAGTTATACTTGGATTTATACTTCGATTCCTCACGGGCATGTTCCTCGCGGGAATATATCCGGTTGCAGTACAGTTTATATCCTTATGGTTCCCGAAGAGAAGAGGATTGGCCATAGGCATTTTAATAGGTGGACTGACACTCGGATCGGCGCTTCCAGAATTTGTCGTAGGCCTAGCTTTTGCAGGAACATGGAACACACTGATTATGATAAGCTCGGGTTTAGCATTTATCGCGGCAATAATTTCAATCATAACATTTCATGATGCGCCAATAAGTATCAGAACACAAAAGTTTAAATTGAGTAGTGTTTCAAAAATTATAAAAAACAGGTCATTGATGTATGATAATGTCGGATATTTTGGTCATATGTGGGAACTTTATGCCATGTGGACATGGTTACCGACCTTTTTGTATCTCAGTTGGAATGATTATTTCACTGGTCAATCCCTATTAGAATATTCCACGATTGCCTCCTTCGTATCTATAGGAGTTGCTGGAATAATAGGTGCTGTCATTGGGGGGCATATTGCAGATAAAATTGGAAGAACTGCTGAGACAGCAGGCTCAATGCTCATAAGCGGATTGTGTGCAGTGATAATTGGAATTACATTTGGTGATATTCCGATCATTACCTTTGCGGTTGCATTTATTTGGGGGATAACTGTAATATCAGATTCAGCACAGTTTTCAACTGCCGTAACAGAGCTTGCCCCCAGTGAATATGTTGGTAGTGCACTTACCTTCCAGATGGCTGTCGGATTTCTCCTGACTGTTGGGTCAATTAACCTTATTGGTTATATAATCCCTATTGTTGGGTGGAGATATGCATTTTCATTGTTGAGTCTTGGACCGCTTATAGGAATAATAAGCATGTTGAAGTTGAGGAAAAGCCCAGATTCAATCATTATGGCTTCAGGAAAAAGGTGAATAAGATGATAGAAAGCATTGGGGTTTTTGCCCTTATAGGGATAATAACAGGTATACTCACTGGAATAACTGGTGCAAGTGGGGTTATAATTGTTGTTCCTAGCATGACATTCCTCGGATATTCCTTTCATATTGCAGTAGGTACGAGTCTGTTTATTGATGTAATCACAACTGCCTCGGTAGTGTATATTTATACAAAGGGAAAAAAGATTGAGTGGCGCATAGGACTAATTCTCGGAGGGGGAGCATTAATAGGTGCACAAATTGGTGCGCATGTTGCTCTTTTCATAAGTGACACACCACTTGAGATAATCTTTACTGTAGTTGCATTGATAATGGCGGAGCAGTCATTCCAACGGGCAAAAAAGGGGTTAAAGATCAGACATCGTGATATTTCCCATCCGAACTACCTCGGGTTTCTAATCAGTTTACCAATAGGGATTATGACTGGCACACTCGGAACAAGTGGTGGCATAATGTTTATCGCTGTTATGATGCTCCTTTATTCACTGGATGCGAAAACCATGGTGGGGACCGCTACACTGTCCATGTTTGTCTCGGCATTAAGTGGAACTGCCGTTTATTTCATAATCAATGATATTGATCTAATTGGAGGGATAATTATAGGTCTGGTATCACTGGTTTCTGGACTTTATTTTGCCAAAAGAGCTCTTGGAATGAAAGACAAGACTATTTATTATTTCCTCGGGACAGTTTTCATAATTGTTGCACTTCTGGAAACCATCAAGATAGTTTCAAATATATAGTTTAAATTATTCATTTCCTGATCTCACCAAAAAACGATTAAAAGGTACCTCAATACGCATTGAATATCTGTGTCACATTTTCATCTATAAAATGTCTTATTCTCTTCTAATGAATGGAATATATCAACTCCGAAGAGTTAAACTGAATTAATCCAGCATTCGTTGTCTCTAACTAATATGCCAGAATTTAGATCCATCTGTGTAAACTGGATTCCGCTTTTCTCAGAGGACATTTGCAATCTTTGATCCATGATCTGGGCATTTTACCCTGGTTCTCGAAAATGCGTTTATGCTTGTACTAGAAGAAACTAAAATATCTTCACTCCATCATTATAATGTCATGGACAGAGGATAGTGAAAAGCATTCGAGGAATAGGAATCTTAATTCCATTATAGAACCTATGCGATTATTTATCAATGCTTTTATTTGATCAAAATTTATTGAGATTACGCGTCAGCTATTGTCTGAAAGTGTGACGTAGGAAAAGTCTCCTTTAATCCATGAGGAAGGAAATGACGAAATAACATAAATTATTCAATATGATTCGATGAGGCAACCTTTTATTGCAATCAAAACCTCTCTCTTTTTAATCTTATTATCCCTGTGAATGCTCACATCTTTCTCTTTATAATAGCATGTCTTAATTTACTTTTATAAATCCCGGAAACACACCAGACTACTAAGAAAGGGCCGGGTCCGGGAATTGAACCCGGGTCCGGGGATCCACAGTCCCCAAGGATATCCCCTACCCCAACCCGGCCATGTGACACTGTAATTCTTTAAGATATTTTAATCATTCCCAGCGATTCCATCTAAAATGCAGAAAAGACATATTTAAAATGTAATCATATGGGTACTTATGCTTCAACTTAACATTATTGACTCAGAACTGGAACTCGTACCTGAGGAGATGTGTGACGATTATCAGATCAGAAAGATTGCTAATACTAGAAACAAAAGACCAGAAGATATGATTCTTGATTCCAATTATATGCATGGTGCAATAGATAGAGCTTTTCCGGGAAAATCTAATAGAGTGGGAAGGCCAGACATATTTTATCACCTGTTGAACGTGACTCAGGATTCCATTCTAAACAGATTGGGCTATCTGGAAACTATAATTCATACTAAAAATGATGAGATCATCAGAATAAATAGGGAAACCAGAATTCCTAAGTCTTATAATAGATTCATTGGTTTGATGGAGAAATTATTGAGGAATGGAAAAGTAGAGTCACCAGATGGAAAAATCCTAATGAACGTTGAAAAGGGAAAATGGGATTCTATTATCCATGATAGTTACGACAGCATATTACTTTCTCCGAAGGGTGCAAAAATAAAACCAAGCAATCTATTCACTAGGAAAACCGATTTCAGCGTATTTATAGGAGGTTTCTCTGAGGGTGATTTTGTAAGTCCGGTATACAAGAAATTGAACCCAATTTCCATATTTGACGATGAACTGACCATATGGACAGTAGGCTGGGAAATACTTTCCAGTATGGAAACATTGGAGGGAATCAGATAGATCATTAAACCTAAAATTTATTACTATTCTAACTATAAGGGTTCGAAGCGGGTGTGGTGTAGCCTGGTAACACGCGAGCTTGCCAAGCTCGTGCCTCGGGTTCAAATCCCGGCACCCGCATAAGTGTAAAAGTGTGATGCGACAAGTTGTTATTAGTTTTTAATACATTTTCTGTTGTTTCGTAACCATCAATAAAGTTACCCCGTATCATTTTCTATAATTTTCAATACACATCTTATTAATAAAAAAATTATCCAAGTACCGTCTTTATATATTACATTGATTTTGATATAAACATTAATTAAATTAAGAATAAGATAGATTTAATCTTTACAAAATAATCGTAATCAATAAATATTCAATAAATATGGAACTGCTGTGATCTAAAATGTTATTTTTATCTGATGAAGTAACCAATATTGGAGAACGTAACCACTCAGACTTTAGTTTCTCATTCAATGAAGATAAGTTTCCACATATAAGCACTTTCGGTGACCAAATACTTGAATCTGAAAGAACCGATTATAACAGGATATTCAAACTTGTTAAGAAAAGCGTAAAGAATATTCTAGGGAAGGAACGAACTGGTTTGGGGTTAGCCCTATCAAACCTCCCAAACACCATAGGTGCCTACTGGCAACTTGGAGGAAATTATATAGTTCTCAATGAAACTATAGTTGGGTATATGCGTTCAGCCACTCACACAACAAAAGAATTTAATTCATTCCTCTTCACGGTTCTAGCACATGAATACATTCACTCTGTTGGATATGTTGATGAGATGGAAGCAAGGAGAATGACAGCTTTTGTAACAAAGATGACCTTTGGAGAGGATCATATTGCAGCTAGAATTGGAGCCTCTGACCTGTGGCACCTTTATCCCAGCCTTCTTCTCTTACCCAGTGGAGACGGAAGTAAAATGAAGATTGTAAATAATTTTGACTCTGATGCCACTTCTTATATTACATAATTGCTAATATCTGGTTAATTATATCACATTATGAAACTGGATAATTTTACTTTTAAGAACAGAATTGAAAAGCTAAGAAGGAAAATGGATGAGGCTTCAGTTGAGGCTTTTCTAATTCCTCCGGGTGCAAATTTCACCTACTTCACGGGAATGGAAGCTGAATCAATGGAGAGACTGACTCTCCTGATTGTAGATGCTGACAATTTTACAGTCGTCTGTCCTTCTTTAATGAAGGAACAGATAATTGAAGAAACCCCTATAAGAAATATATTATCATGGAACGATGATGATAATCCCTATAATATGACCGGTGAGCTGTTAAGCAGATTTAAGAATATTGCAGTTGAAGGAGGACTCCAGTTCTTTCATTTATACGAGATGAACAGGGTTCTAAAGAAAGAGTTACAATTAAAGGATGATATACTTACAGAGCTGAGGATCAGGAAGGATGAGCATGAATTGATGGCTATAGGAGAGGCAGTCAAACGGTCTGAAAAATCTCTTGAAGCATCCCTGGAAAAACTTATTCCTGGAATAACGGAAATCCAGTTCTCAAGGATACTCGAAAATGAATTTTTCAATCAAGGACTGTCTAGAGTTGCCTTTTCTACAATTGTATCTTTTGGAAAAAATGCTGCAATGCCTCATCATTCTCCGGATAATACAAAAGCAAAACTGGGAGACTCAGTGGTTATAGATTATGGTGGGAAATATGAAGGTTATGCTTCTGACAGCACCAGAACTTTCTTCCTTGGTGATCCTGGTGAAAAGATGCTTGACGTATATGAAACTGTTAAGCAGGCTAATGAAGATACGAGAAATATGATAGGAGAGGATACAACATATGCTGCAATGGATAGCAACGCAAGAAACATAATTGAAAGTAAGGGTTACGGGAAATACTTTATACATAGACTGGGTCATGGGCTAGGACTGGAAGTACATGAGGAGCCATACTTAATTCCAAAAAATAATTACAGAGTTCTGAAAAATTCTGTTTTTACAATAGAACCTGGAGTGTACATTGAGAATCTGGGAGGTGTCAGAATTGAAGATACAAATTACTTTAATGGAAGCAAATGTGTTGCGTTCAACTCAATGTCAAGAGAATGCGTAATTTTATGAAGAAATGATAGATAAAACTTAATGGATTTCGCTGTCTCGAGTTAATTACAACAAAATACAACCCTGAATCCATATGCCTCAATTTTGGAATTTGACAAGGTATTATCCGTACTGCTCACAATTACATCACCCTTTATGTGATTAATATTTACTGATTTGCCTGAAAGATTGAAAAAGCATAACAATTTACTATTTTTATCAATGAAATAGTTTATATTTAAAATTTCTCCAATCAATGTTGTCTCAAATCTAACTCCATATCCGAGTTTATATTTCTTTCTTATGGCTATCAACTGTTGATAAACTCTCAAATATTCCAGATTCTCATTATTATTCAAAACTCCCCAGCTTAATTGCGATTCGTGAAATGCCTCATATGAGTTAGGTGCTGGTATATCTACATTGCCTGTGAAATATGAGAATTCTTCATTTCTTCCCTTTCTAACAATGTCTGCAAAGGTAGCATCATCTGTATCAATGAAGAACCAGAAATGATCTTTCGAGAAGAACTCTTCTCCCATGAATATCATAGGAACATAAGGTGACAAGAGACATATTGCCCCAAATAGCAATGATTTTTCTTTTCCGTAGTAGCTGCCATTACGATCTGAATTCTTACGGTTTCCTACCTGATCATGGTTTTGAGAGAATACTATTAATTTGCTAGGGCTTATCTGTTTACCTCTCACACCCCTTGTTCTTTTCAAAAACATGGAATATTCCCCGCGATAAACAAAACCACTTTCCATGGCCTTCAGTATTTGCCATGAATGCCCATAGTCAGAATAATATCCCTGGCCTTCTCCTGTCAGATATGAATGGATAGAGTGATGAAAATCGTCACACCATTGAGCGTCCATTCCAAAGCCACACTGGTCGATGCTAGATATGGTGAGTGGATTGTTTGCATCACTTTCTGCGATCAATATTGGTTTCTTATTACTATTCTCAAAATATTTGTTAACATCTGCCCTGAGTTCCTTAAGAAAATGTACTGGGGAATTATCATAAATACCATGAATTGCATCGAGCCTGAGTCCATCAAATCCAAAAAAGTCAATCCAGTATACTGCGTTTTGAATGTAGAAATTTCTCACGTAATCTGACCATTGGCCATCAAAGTTCGTGGCATTTCCCCATAGACTTTTATATTTATCCGAAAAATATGGTCCAAAACTATTTAATACGTTTCCTCTTGGTCCAGCATGATTATAGACAACGTCAAGAATTATGGAAATGCCCCTTGAATGGACATCCTTTACTAATTTGATCAGTTCTGATATACTGCCATAGGAATTCTGGACAGCGTAAGGGAACACACCGTCGTAGCCCCAGTTTCTTCTTCCCTCAAACTGCGCTATTGGCATTAATTCTATTACATTAATTCCAAGTTTTTCAAGATAGTCTAGTTTTTCCTTGATCCCTGCAAAATTACCTTTTTCGCTGAAAGTACCTGTATGTAATTCATAGATAACCGCGTTCTTGAGATCTATATTAATGCCAGTGTCCAGATTATTTTTGAAGTCTAAATCGACTATGGTGCTATAACCATAAACTCCATTCACTAGATACTTTGAAGCAGGATCTGGTAATCTTTCTCTTCCATTGAGTATTACGCTGTATTCCTTATATTCTTCCCTGAAGCTTGAAGAACCTTCCCATATACCATAGTCATTTCTCCTCAATTCCATAAGTTTCTGATCATCTATTTTGATCTCAACTTTTTTTGCAAAAGGTGCCCATACTGTTGCAAGTAGTTCGCTGCCATTCTTCCACAGTCCTATATCCTCATAACTGAGTTTCCGGTACGATAGAGTGTCTGGTTTCAATTTAGTCATCAGCCTTTATAATCAAAAATGAATTGTGCTTCATTAGATCGCTTATATTCACTTTTTCTCTTATTTCTAACGAGGAGTTGCTTAACAGATCAGTGTACTTCCCCTGCCATTCCTTATTAAGACTTAAAAATGTATTACTATAATTGAGAGCACTTCCTTCCTTTATTTTTGAAAAGTATCTACCAGTGAAAATTATGAGCCGCCTATTTTTCTTTCTAATTCCTATTATGATTACGCTTGAACTCCCTTCTCCCTGAGTTTCTAGAAGACTGAGGTCACCTTCATTTATAAGAGATAGATTCTCTTCTCTGATCTGACTAAGTCTCCTGAAGAGAGAAAGTTTGAATCCATTTTCGTATAAACTGTCTATGGAGAGGTAATCTTTTTTAAGGTCAAGATCTGATTGATCCTTCAGTAAACTATAGTCCACTGGAATCCTGTTGTCTGGATCTGTAAAGTGATAGTTGTGGTTTTCTGAACCCTGATAGTTTGATGTGAATCCTGGAAGCATGAACTTTAAAACAAGCATGGATATGGAATTCAACTGCCCATACTCTTTACACATTTGAGATAATCTGCCTATGTTTGAGGAGGGTTTTAATTCTGCAAATTCAACAACTTTCTCCGTTAATTCTATGCAGCTTTTCTCATATTCCACATTAATGTTTTTCCATCCTGTTTTTAATCCTGATTCTCTCACTGCTTTTATGATGTGTGAATTTAGTGAATCTTTATAACTTTTGTATAATCCTCTTGACTTCACAGATGCAACCACCATTTGAACTATATAATATAAATGTTCGTTGCGCAATCTCCCTGCCAATCCCTCAGTTATATATGAGTTCCTGGCCTCTTCTATTGCCTTTCTAAAAAGATCCGGGAATTCTGAAATCACTATGCCTGAAGCACGAAGATCCTCCCCATATTTTGTATCGTGAGTTGAAGTTTCATTCATTGAATGTGTAAATTTTTTTCTTTCATTCAGGAACTTTATAAAGTTTTTATTAGATACGGCACTATTCCACACGCTACCTCCCACCTCGTTCAGAAAAACAAATGGGTTGTAGGCAAAGAATGCCCTATCTTCCACTGATTTTGCCATTACTGCGCCAGAATATTCCTGAAGTTGAAGGAACGCATCAGCACCCATTTTATGTTTGTGATTGAGATATTCACCGGCCGTGACGAGTACTGGATCATTGGTTTTTAGCCCTATTCTAGTGAAATCTTCTGAAAGCTCCCCAATTGAATTAAGATTTGAATAACTTCTGTATTTTTTCAAATTCTTGAAATAAATTTTTATTGCGTTTTCAATTTGTTTTATTGAGAATTCATAGTGATCCCTTAAAACCAGATTTTCATATATGTTCCACGATAGATTGAGTATATCCCCAGCAAATTCTTCGTTCATAAATAGATCCTTAAGATTATAAACTAAATGTTCTTCATCTGCCTTTGTCTGCTCATATTTCCCCTGATCATTATTGTAGTTTATTTTGATCTCGTCTAAACCCTCGTAATCCGTAAAAAGCGATATCACTTTCCAGAGAAAATCGTATCCTGTTGTGCCGTCAGTCTTCAGCTTATTACTTAGACACTCGTTTTCTGATAAGATTTTTTCTACTATTATGAATTCAGGATGGAGCTCGCTTTGTACGAAGTGAAGATATGATTCTGGATCATGTATTCCGTCAAGATGATCAATTCTAAGTCCAGAAATACCATAATCTTCTATTAGTCTCCTTATTGTACTGTGTCTCGATTCTATTACCGTTGCATCTTCCGAACGCAGTGCAATCATATCGTTTACAGCGAAAAAACGTCTGTAATTCAAGATTTTCCCGCTACTCTGCCACCATTCTGGTATAATGTTCTGCAAATCAATGAAACTGTTAAGTAAATCTCTGTTTCCATTTACATCGTGAATTATTTCTTCGATACGCTTCTTCGTGAAATCATCATTATTATCAAATATTGCATTCACACTCAGGAATTCCTCTCCTGATCTTCTAATTATCCACTCCTTAGATCTGTCAGAGCAGGGAATTTTATTTCCATCAAAATCTAAGTAAATATCACCCTCCAGTGTTATAGCCACCTTTCCCATATTTATTAGATCATTCAAAGGAGAGGAAAGAAATGGAAAAATGAGTTTTCCATCCATAACCAATGGAGACTGCTTAATGTCGAATAACCTCAGTATATCAGGGTTTCCAGTTTTGATGAAGTCAAGAATATAGGTGTTTTCAAGGGAGTAAGCCATGTGATTTGGTACTATGTCAATTAAAATTTTCATATTGTTCTCCCTTGCCCTATCAACCATCTCTCTCAATCCCTCTTCCCCTCCAAGTTCCTCGTTTACGTATCTAAAATCAACAATATCATAACAGTGAGAACTTCCTGATCTAGCCTTGAGGATGGGAGAAACATATATATGTGTCACTCCTAAATTTGCCAGATATGGGATAGTACTGATAACATCATAAAATGTGAAATTGTTGTTAAGTTGAAATCTATAGGCCAACTTTGGATAATTTTCATTCATGTATTTTGAACGCGGGATTTAATAAAACTGTTTCCCAAAACTTACTTATACAATGATAATTCCTAAAAGTAAAATAGACTTTTTTTATTTTAATTCTGCTGGTTCCTAACCATTTCTATGGTTAATTCTCCATCCTTCTCCTCAAATTTTGTGATGTCCATTGCATTTTGAGTCGCCAGTGATGAGAATATGTTCCTTTCATAGGGAAATTTCTCCTTCGTGAGAAGCATTCTTCCCTCCTGTCCTGGTTCAAGTTCGATTTTCATGGCTTTAAATGCACTCTTCAGATAAGTTAGTGGATCACCACCGCAACTGATGTATCTGTAATCCTCCTCAATCATTTTAACCACCTAAGCTTTACTTAATTGTATATGAGTGTATTTCCTTAAACTGAAAGAACATTTCTAAGTTTTTTCTCGAAAATGTTTTTGCCATTTAAGTGTATACAATTTCTTTTTATCTTTTATAGCATCATGGTCACGTGCAAGACGCTATAATTGTGGATGAACTTGTGAAATCATACGATGGAAAGAAACTAGCAGTTGATCATCTTTCATTCAATGTAAAGAAAGGGGAAGTTTACGGTCTGCTTGGAAGAAATGGCGCTGGAAAGAGTACAACAATAAAAGTTCTTACAACTCTTATTGGATATGATTCTGGTGTAGCGGAGGTTCTGGGTCTCGATGTTTCAAGGAACGGTACTGAAATTAGAAGAAGGATAGGTGTGGTACAACAGGAGGAAGCTTTTGATTTTACCACAGTTGAAAATAACTTCAAACTGTATGGTATGATGTGGGAATTGCCAAGAGAGGAGACAAAATCAAGGAAGGAGATGCTTATAGAACTTTTTGATCTTGATGAACTAAGGAAAAAAAGAATGTATGACCTGAGTGGTGGTCAGAAAAAAAGAGTGCAGGTAGCAAGGGAATTCATGCATAATATGGACGTATTCTTTCTTGACGAGCCAACGGTAGGACTTGACCCAATAATGAGGAGGACCATACTCGATTATGTAAAATCACAGGCAAAGAAGGGAATGACCGTACTGTTTACCACACAAAATCTCGAAGAGGCAGATTATATATGTGACAGGATTGGCATAGTGAATAATGGTAAAAAAGTAGCAGAGGGTACATCATCAGATCTGAAGACAAAATATGGTTCGTTAAGAACACTGAAAATAGGATATACCTCTGAGAAAGGTGTTAAGAAAGAGGATATCACCACTGGAGTTGAGAATGGAAATATTGCAGAGGTTGATATTACAAATAATGAGATTCTGGTGGTATCTGACAGGATAGAAACTATAGTTGGAAAAATACTTCAAAATCTGTCTGAGATGGGAATAAAGACTGACAAGATAATGATAGATAATCCAACTCTTGATGATGTGTTCATGAAGGTGGTTGAAAAATGAAGATACCTGCTTTTATAAGGTTAACCATCAGGAATATAATCGTAAACATTGATATTGGAACTCTTATCTTTATGCTTGGTTTGCCTACTCTCTATCTATTTGTTATGGGATTCATGTTTCAGGGCATAGTCACAACAGGTGTTCCACTCCAGTCGGGTGGTTCTGTATCATATACAACGTTTCTAGCCCCGGGAATTATAGCACTTGAATCATTCACTGCAGGAAATATAGGAGGAAGCATGTTGTGGTCCGACAGAAGATGGGGTATGTTTGAAAGGATAATGGTTGGTCCATTCAGAAGAATAGATTATCTTCTAGGAATTATAACTGTTTCCATTATTTTTGCACTCGTTGGTTCCCTGATCATGCTTGGATTTTCCCTACTTATACCTATTACAGTGATTGTTACTCCAGAAAGCATATTGCTGTCAGTATTTGCAATAGTTGTTGGAACAATGTTATTTTCCTCTCTATTCCTCATAATATCAGGACTGTCAAAGTCCATGCAGGCATATAACACTATCACAATAGTTCTATTCTTTATGCTTGACTTTGCAAGCACTGCATTTTATCCTATAACATCCACTACCCCACTATGGTTGAGAACACTTTCAGGATCAAATCCACTGAGTTTCATTGCCAATATACTAAGAGATTCACTTATATCTTCTGTTACTTCAGGCACATTCTTTTATGCTGGTATATTACTCATAGTAATGCTTGTTTTCCTTGGCATTTCTCTAAGAATATATAAAAGTATCAGATCTGGTATTTGAACATAATTTTAATTCAATTAGACAGAACTCTTTAATTTTATGAATTAAATACAGCTTCGTGAAAAATTTATATTTGTACAAAAAGTCAAAATTGTTCAACGGTTCAAACCGCAGCAATCCCAAAACCATTACCTATGGACTGGAGGGGAATTGAACCCCTGGCCTCTTCCATGCCAAGGAAGCGATCTACCTCTGATCTACCAGCCCTATAGTCCCGATAATACTTCTTTGGTATAATATTTTAGTGTTATTTCTATTTTTATATTTTCTGACAACCATAATCTTTAATTAATGCGTTATATTAGATGTTTTAATGCCTTTATTTTCTCCTACCAAAAAGAAGGAAAAAAAACCTGTAAAAAATGTCCCAAGCAAAAGGGAAGAACGAATAACTGAAGTTCCGAGTGTAGGAAAGTACGAAATTCTTGATGAATATAATATCATACCACAGACTGTAACTGTTGAAATTTCATGGAATCCAACGAGCATGGAATCAATATATATTGCAAATGAACCTGTTTTATCTTCAGATGAGGAGATACTTCTTAAAAAAATATCAAAGAATATGGAACAAATTGTTAAAAGTTCAAAGAATCTTCCAGAAGATCTATCACAATTAACCATAGAGAAAGTTATAGATTCCTATCTCAAAGGTAGGAAATATAAGCTTAATAGAAGAACAGTGGATAAGATCAAGTATTTCATTAAGAGGAATTACGAAGGTTATGGGCCACTGGAACCTGTTGTAAGAGACCCGCTAGTGGAGGATGTTTCCTGTAATGGAGTTGGAATTCCAGTTTATGTTGAACACAAAATACACGGTTCACTTAAAACAAACATAGTTTTTGATAATGAGAAGGATCTGGATTCATATGTTGTAAGGCTTGCACAGATGTGTGGAAAGGAAGTTTCAATGAATGAACCTATAATTGATGGAACTTTTCCCCAGGGTCACAGAATCCAGTTAACATTTGGTAATGAAATTTCAACCAAAGGTTCTGCTTTTACCTTCAGGCTATTTAGAGAATCTCCATTCACGCCTGTGGAGTTGATAAAGTATGGTGCAGCAACCTCTGAACTCGCTACATATTTATGGTTCGCTGTCGAAAATCTAAAATCCGCAATCATTGCTGGTGTTCCTGGTGTTGGGAAAACAAGTACCATAAATGCAATTTTAATGTTTATCCCATCTAATACAAAGGTTTTCTCTATTGAAGAAACCAGGGAGATAAATATAATGCATCAGAACTGGGTAGCCACTTCAACCAGAGAAAGTATATATTCAACCGCTAATGGTGATTCAAAAAATCCACCAATTGGTATGTTTGAACTGGTAAAGATGGCTATGAGGCAAAGACCTACCTACATAGTTCTTGGTGAAATAAGGGGGAGAGAATCATATTCTCTCTTCCAGGCTATATCAACAGGACATACTGCCTACTCAACCATTCACGCAGATTCCATGGAAACCCTTGTAAACAGACTGGAATCAAACCCGTTAAATATACCAAGGGTACTTATCGGTGCACTTAATATTGTGATATTCAATAAATTTGTAAGAGTGGGAAGCAGGAATATGAGAAAACTCATGGAGATTGACGAAATTGTTGGTACTGATCAGGATTCGGGAGAGATAATGTACAATAAGGTATTTTCGTACGACTTCAACCAAAATGAACAGGTCTTTTCAGGTTTCAGCAAAATTTTGAATGAAATAAGAGATGCAAAACAGTGGACTCAGGAGGAAATGAACTTTGAGTTTGAAAGGCGCAAGTCTCTACTGGACGGACTGGTTAAGAATAATATCACAGATTATACAAATATAACAAGGATAATCAATATATATTATAAAGATCCAGAAACTGCAATGAAAATGGCGAGTGGTATTTAATGCATAAAAGTCAGGATATTCAGATAAAGAAGGAAAACAAAAGCAATGGTTTCCTCTCAAATCTGAACAAAAAATTAAATCCAAAACCCGTAAAGGTAGTTATTCCAGCTCCTACCATATTTGACGTGTTCGCAGTCAGAGTCTTTGGACATCTGGTAGAAAAATATGTTCAGACTGAAAAAATGGATGAGAGCCTGAGAAAGGCTAAAATGCCGATAGATGCTATAGAATATTATTCAAGAGGCATCATGATTGCAGTCATATTCATGGTCGTCAGCTTTATTGCGGTTAATATATTTTCACTGAAATTTCCATCCTACACATATCTTTCCTTTGCCTTCTGGTTCCTTGCAGTCATTGTTTATTTCGCTGTCATGGCCGGATATCCAAATTCAATAGCTGGTACGCGAAGAAAAAAGATTGACGCAGTACTGCCACTGGCCATGGGTTACATCGCAACAATGGCCTCTGCTGATATGCCAGTTGAAAATATTATGTATGAGCTTTCAAACAGTACTGAATATGGTGAACTTGCGAGAGAGGCAAAAAGCATTGCAGTTTCAACAAGATTGTTTGGGGAGGATATAATCAATGCTGTTAAGGATGGAGCCGCGAATTCTCCGTCTCAGAGACTCTCAGAATTCTTCCAGGGAATCATAACCACTCTCACTTCTGGTGGCGACCTAAAGAGCTATTTCAAGGATAAGGCGGTACAGTATCAGACCGAACTAAGCACGCTAATAAAAAGGAACACAGAGTCTCTCTCAGTACTCGCTGAAAGTTATATAATAGTTGGAATTATGTTCCCGCTAATATTAATGGTAATCATAGGTACGGTAACTTCCGTGATACCAGGGGAAGGGTCACTGACAGATACTGTGCTATATCTAATTGTGTTCCTTATTATCCCAATAATAGCGGTTATGTTTGCTCTGATCCTTAGCAGTACCATTGGAGAGGTGGATGTATGAAGGGTGAAATTGGTGGGGTTGAACTTAGATATGTGGCGCTTGCAGGATCAGTTCTAACAATGTTCGTTTTATTCTTTACTGGGTATTTTTTCAAGATAAACGATCTCAACCCACTGGTTCATCCGCTGACATTATCCTCCATTGCCATGGTAATTCTGTTCTTCCCATTTGGTCTTGCGGACTTTGCAAGAGTTAAGAGAATAGAGGAAGCGGAAAGAAGACTTCCTGATTTCCTTAGGGATCTTGCAGGACATACAAATTTTGGAACTCCAATGTCAGAAGCTATACTGAGATCAGCGGAAAATAAATATGGTCCATTGTCTATTGAAATTGAACATCTAGCTGGAATGGTTAAGCTTGGAATACCGGTAGAAACTGCCCTGAATGATTTCGGGAAGAGGCTAAAATCACCGTCCATTATAAGGGTTGGCAAGATTATAAAAAAGGCAAGTGAATCAGGCAGCAATACATCTGATGTTATATCCCTGGTATCAAGTTTCACAACACAAACCTACCTAATGAGGGAAAGTAGATTTGCCGATATGAGAAGTTATTCTACTACCCTTGCAACATCATTCGGAGTCTTCCTATTTGTTATTGTTATGCTGGATACATTTTTCTTCCCGCAGATTGCAGGTGGAGGCCTGAGCGGTGGAGGCGTTCTGAATCTTGCTTCCTCTTCCTATGGACTGATAGAAAAGTTATTCTCTGCAGGTGTAATTGTTCAAAGTGCTGCAAGTGGACTTATATCAGGAGTTTTCAGGGACGGAAGACTAACTTCAGGTGCCATGATGTCAGGAATATTGGTTTTGATAAGTATAATGGTTCTAGCGATAATAGGGGTGCTCTAAATGGCCTTATTTTCTAAAACAAAAAAGAAGAAGACAAAAAAGAGGAAATTCCTCAGCAGGCAGGTAATAACACCTGTCAGGACTGTGAAGAGGACAAATGAGGATAAGTTCTTTCAGGAGTTGATACCCGGGACTGTATTCTCAAGGGTATATTTTGATAGAGGAGCTACCATTTTCAGGTACGAGGTTAATGAACCTGAGGTGAAAGAAAGAGTTGCGAAGTTATATGCTAAGTACAGGAATGAATTCATTGCATCCATAACAGACCCTGAAATGTATAACATAAGTGGGCTAACAAAGGATGATGCAGTCGACCAGTTCACAAAAGCACTTAGAATGACTAACTCCTTCACACCTGATGAAATGGATAGCCTGACATACTATGTTGAAAGAGATATAAAGGGGTTCGGAAAAATAGATCCGATCATGAGGGATGCTAATATTGAGGATATTTCCTGTGATGCTCCTGGGGTTCCCGTATTCGTTTATCACAAGGCCTTTGGATTTATTCCAACTAATATAATATATGACGATGTCGAAGAGCTCGAGACCTTTGTTAAGAAGATACTTCAGGACGTGGGAAGGCATATATCCATATCAAACCCCATTGTTGATGCAACACTGGAAGATGGTTCCAGAATATCTGCATCCATAGGGAAGTACATAACAAATAAGGGATCATCGTTTACCATTAGGAAATTCAAGGAAGAGCCGTTGACACCACTTGACCTAATACAGAGGTCTCTATGTAACACCAGGGTCTTTGCATACTTCTGGTTGCTTACGGAATATGGCGGAAATGTGATGGTTGTGGGTGGTACTGCCACAGGTAAAACAACTCTAATGAACGCCATACTTTTATTCATTCCTGCACAAAAGAAGATTGTTTCCATAGAGGATACGAGAGAAATAAACCTGGTTCATGAAAACTGGGTTCCAATGGTAACAAGAACGGGATATGGAAAACTTGACCCTGAAACAGGAAAGAGGGCAGGGGAGATAGATATGTTTGACCTTCTTACCGTAACTATGAGACAGAGACCAAGCTACGTTATTGTGGGAGAGGTAAGAGGTGCTGAGGCGTTCACCCTATTCCAGGCAATGTCCATTGGAAGATATGTTTATGGCACTTTCCACGCAGATGATATTAGTACTTTCATTCACAGGATGGAGTCTAAACCCATTAACATTCCCAGAAATCTGCTCCTGACACTGGATGTTGCAGTAATACTGCAGAATGTAACTGATGATCGTGGATCAAGAAGGAGAATAAAGACAATTTCAGAAATAGCTGGACAGGACAGCATTTCTAAGGATATACTGATCAATAATGCATTCATCCTCAATGAACAGTCAGATACCCAGAACTATTCCGGCTTCAGTTATGCCATAAAGAAAATAGCCGAGAAGGAGGGGAAATTTGAGGATGAACTTGAGAAAGAGATAGACCTCAGGACAAGGATATTGGATAAGATGATCGAAAAGGGAATTTCAAACTACAAGGACTTCTATTATATGGTAAACCAGTTTTATAAAGATAGGAGAAGGGTTTTTCAATCTCTGGATATGACAGAGGAAATTCAGGTTTGAGTTGCATCCTGGGGCAATAATCTCCCTGCTACTATTGGGAGGTATATTGTCTGTAAAAGGATTGATATTAATACTATGAAAGTAACATCTATTTCAAGTACGAGTCCCCATTTAAGCAGTAAGGCATTACCAGACAGTAATCCAATTGAATAGGGAACTGCCCCTTCAACCACAGAAACGACACCACGTGGTCCTGAAAGCGCTATGAAAGTTTTTGTTCTCCAGCTTTTTGCCGGACCCTTATTCTTGGATCTTCCAGGTGGTAATGATATAAATACTGCCATTGGTCTTACCACAAAAATGACAATGAGTGTAAGGATAAAGCCCTGCAGCAAATAACCTGTAATGTCACCAATCGTTATTAGGCTCCCCACCAGAATGAATATTATACCCTGTGCCAGGAAAGAGAGGTTTTCCTGAAAATTTGATTCCCTTGACCAGAATATACTCTTGTCTGTGAATGTTCCGACTATTGCACCCGTTGCAATGATTGCTGGGAATGGAGTTATGCCTAATCCGTAAAGCACAGTAAGTTCAAACAATACCACACCAAGGAGTAGACCAACAATAAGGTTCTCGAAATTTAGGTATTTATTGAGATATATAATTCCGAAGCCCATGGCAACTCCAAATACCGATGGGACAGCTATCTGGATCACGAGGAAAAGTGGAATGCCACCAATAATGCCCACTGCACCTGTAACACTGTTGAAAAGTGTAGAATACGAAGATCCTGAATAAATGAATGATATAGCCAGTGTAACAAGAATAATTGCCAGTGGATCATTGAAAAGACTTTCACCTATGAGTGTGCCCGAGTAATCATCCTTTATCTTAATCTTCCTGAACAGCGGTATTAGGGTTGAAGGGTCTGTTGGGGATATTATTGCTCCAAACAGGAATCCAATCAGAAATGGCGCACCTGTGAGCAGTGAGAAGAATACGCCCGCAACTACAGAAGTAACAACCATACCTACTGTATTCAGGGATATGATGTTAAGAAGAAACTTCCTTATTACCCTAAAATTTATGTTATGACTCTCGTAATACAGTATGATTACCAGTCCGAGTATTCCCACGCCAAATCCTGCAAAATCCTGAATCATGTACTCCGCAAAGCTATGATTAATTACTCCGAGACCTGGTCCAAATAACAATCCCAGAGATATCAGAATTGGAATTTCAACAAGTGATACCTTCCTAGCTATAGGAATAGAGAAAGATGCGATCACTAGAAGCAAACTGAGCTGAATGAAATCCTTACTTTCAAGTGTCAGCATTGTTAATCTTTTTCCGGTCCCACTGGAAGTGTTCTCTTGTGCATGCTTGCCTCATAAAGGGATTTAACCCTCTTACCCACATGATTTTCTTCGAAACTTCCGTTTCTGATGAAATAGTCTACCTCTTCGTCGATTAATGAATAGGAAAAGCCAAGCTCTTTCTCATCAGTTTGATCCTTCCATAAACCTGCACTGGGAGGCTTCTTTATTATGCTTTCTGGAACACCCACTTCTGCAGAAAGTTCCCTTACCTTTGTTTTTGTAAGACCTATGATTGGTTCTATATCGCAGCCTCCATCTCCGAATTTCGTAAAGTATCCTGTTATATATTCTGTCAGGTTTGTTGTTCCCACAACCATTCCACTGTTGATATTAGCATAATAATAAAGAACAGTCATTCTGATTCTTGACTTTACATTTCCCAGTGATTTCATATCCTTTATTTCCAGTAAATTGCTGTATGCCTTGATTATGTTCTCTATGTATACTGTCTTTATTTTAATGCCTGAAGCTTTTTCCAGTGCAATGATATCATTTAAATCATTCTGACTTACTGATGACTCTGGAAGGAATATGGGTATTATTTTTTCTTTTGGTATGGAAAGCGTAAGTAACATGAGTACCAGTGAGCTGTCAATTCCACTGCTAACCCCTAAAATTGCGGATTTATCCTTCAATGAAGATTTTAGAAAGTTAACTAATTTTTCCTTCTCAGATAGAGCCATAAAAAAGATATTAACTTACCAGTTAATTAATTATCCGTTGAATTTCTATCCCACAGACTATTTTATTAACAGAGAGAGATCAAAAATTAAGCCTTTCTTCAATTCTGTCTATGGAAGCTTTCATCATATTGCTGAATAATACTGATGTTGTTACTGGCCCAACTCCGCCTGGTACAGGTGTCACAAATGCAGCCTTTCCTAATACTGAATTATAATCTATATCACCTACAATGTTACCCTTCACTTCAGTTGTTCCTATGTCTATTAGTGAAGCACCCTCTGATATAAAATCTGCAGTTATATAACCTGGTTTTCCTATGGCAGAAACAACTATATCACTTGCACGTGTTATTGACTTCAGATCTCTGGTTTTGCTATGACACATGGTTACTGTAAAATCCTTATTCAGAAGAGCCATTGCTAGGGGCCTTCCCACTATTGTTGACCTGTTTATAATACAAACATTCTTACTGTGATCTTCTCCCAGACTCAATATTATCCGCATTGCAGCATCAGCAGTTGCTGGAAGAATATATGGGTACCCGATCATGTTCTTTCCCTGTGATTTTATTGAAATTCCCTCGATATCGAGATATTCTGGTATTATCTGTTCTATATAAAATGAATCAAGCCAGAATGGATATGGTCTTTCCACAATTATTCCATCTGGATTAACTTCAGAAATTATGTTTTCCATAATTTCAAGCGGGTTTCCATTTGAATCAGGGGAAGTGAGAAAAAGTGGGAAAGTTTCTATTCCAAGTCTGTCAGCCTTCCTGATTTTACTTCTGCCATAAACTTTTGTTTCTTCACTTTGTGTTGGATCTATTATGAGAAGCTTTGGTTTTCTTCCCTGTATGCTGACAAACCTCTCTACCAGCTTTTCAGTTTCCCTATCAATGTTGCTCGAAAACGCCTTCCCACTAAAGATTTCTGTTTTCACTACCTGACCTATATCCTATTCCCATTTAATTACGCTTTTGATTTCTCCCTGTGGCTTTTTGCTAAAAACCCCCTGTTCACCAGGGGCAAATTTATTAGTAATCATTCTACTTAGTATTCCCCTGTGAAGACGGTTCCACTTTGAAAGATAATCCAGCGCCTTAAGGTAATGGATCTCAGCGGCGTCTACTGAACCGGCTATTGTTATATTTCTCTCCACGATGAAATCTATGTCCTCCCCTGACAATCCTGCCTGAGGTGCTTTTCCATTTGTTCCAAAGAGTATGAGGATGCCATTATGGTTCATCTTTCTTAGAAACCTTAGCACTGTAGCAGGATCACCGCTTGTGTCAACTATAAAATCAAGCTTCATTTCTCCTGGAAATTCAGGTTCTTTTGATGTGTCCCTGAAATTAACTCCAAATGCGTTACAGAGCTCTGTGGGTATCTGGTCTATTGGATGCCTGTTGACCATGTATGTGTTGAAACCATAGTCCCTTGCGAGGAACGAGTAAATAAAAGCTTCACTACCTGAACCTATTATAAGTGCGTTCTTTCCTTCAAAAGTTGAATACTCATTTTCATAGATAAATCTGCTTCTTACCTTATCAAAGACCTCGAATGCTTTAACAGCATTTTTTGTGGGTTCTGTGAGTACTGCAACTTCACCAAGATCGGTATCCTTAACCTTAACTAAATTGTAATCGAATTCGTTAAACGAGTCCCTCATGAAGCCATGAAGACCTGTAATTCCAGCTTCATGCTTGTTCCCATCCGAGCAGTTATCTGGCCTGCCTATCCTGCAATTTGGGCAATCACCGGGCCTTCTTACTATGGGTACAACAATGTCTCCTTTCTTGAATTTATTAGATTTGGAAGCGGTCACCATGCATAATGATTCGTGACCGATTACCAGGAAATTATATCCTTCCGGGTTGTATGCGAAGGAAAGTGCCCCGTTTACAATTCCTCTGTCTGTTCCACAAATTCCAGTTACTAATGGCTTTAGTGAAACGTTGCCTGGAGAATCCTTGATTTCAACTTGTTCATATTTTATCCCACCATCTGGTGCATTGGTTATATAAGCATTTACGGCTGTCATATATGATCAGTGTATTATTTTTAAAAAACATTTGCCACCCAATTAGAACAAGAAATATATTGTACATGAATTTAACAGGATTCACAGTCTGTTGCAAAACAGCTTATTTATGTTAAAATAAAAAGAATTTTTCCATGAGTGATTTTTAGTTTCTGATCAAATCTGGTGACCCATCTTCTCCTTCTTAGTCATCAGGTAGAATTTGTTATACTCCGTCGTCTGGCTTTTTATGGATATCCTCCCGGAGACGTTTATTCCGTTTTCTTCAAGAAACTTTATTTTTTCAGGATTATTTGTCATTAATTTCACGCTTTTTATCCTGAAATAATTTATTACATCCACTGCAAATGTGTAATCTCTCTGATCTGCTGGAAGTCCCAGTTTAAGGTTTGCCTCAACAGTATCATATCCCTCTTCCTGAAGGCTATATGCCTTTATCTTGTTTACAAGTCCAATTCCTCTGCCTTCCTGTCTCAGATAAATAAGCATTCCATAGGGTTGTTCTCCCAGATATACAAGAGACTTCAGTAGCTGGTCTCTGCAATCACACCTCTTTGATCCAAAAACATCTCCTGTCAGGCATTCACTGTGTATTCTAACAGGAACATTTTCTTTTCCTGTGACATCACCCTTTACAATTACTGCATTTTCATTGGGTTCCCCATCATTGAATGTGTATATATCAAAAAATCCTGCCAAAGTTGGTAATTTGGCTTTTGCTGCTAATGTTATCATTCTTCTTCATGTAATAATCACTTCAGCGTATTAAAAACTATATTTGAAAAATTTTAATATAATAGCTATTTTTTCATTTTTCTGTGACTGAGTGCGCAAGCAACATACCAAAATAAACCGCAACATAATGGTAGTCTATTATGATTTTTATCCCAGATTCATCCATTATACCCTTTAATATCAACATATTCCAGAAACTATCAGGTTTTCCCCTGTTTACTGTCTCCTGATCAATGGTGTATATTGGATCTAATGAATTATTCTTTATGGCGTTTACAAGTATCTTCTCGTATTTATCTGCATCTTCTGAATAGCCGTAAGGACCTTTTGCAGAATGTGTATGTGCCTGATCTGCACTCAATATGATACTTACCTTTTTTGGGTAATTTTTTACAATGTGAAATAGTGATTTTCCGAAATCTACAAGTTTTGCTCTGTCATTTATCCTTGGCTGACCTATCATCACAATTTTTCTTTGAATGAAGAAATATAGCGGTATTGAACTACCAAAATCCAGAGGGAATACACTAAGCTCACCAGAATAGGTAGAAAATCTAACATCCAGACAGAATTCAGGGAACTTTTCTATTATTTCCTCAGTTAGTTTTCTCTCGTTACTGCACAGAAAATCAAGTTTCTTATTCACAAGTTTTGTTTCTGCCCTGAAATATTCAGTATTTATAACAGCCATATGATCCTTTATGGTCATTCCATGCGGAGAAAGTATAACAATTACATCGGAGTCATCGTTTCCGGCTATTTCGGCTATATAATTCCTCATTGTGACGCTTTCCTTATCCGGAAGATCTATCAGTTCATCTCCATGTGGTATAATATACAGATTAACTAAACTCATTATTCACCATGTTGAACCTGAATATTTGAGTTACTGATCTTTTATATCTAAGGCTTTTCTGCAGTCAGAACCATTCTATGCTTTTGTAGAATCATATTATGAATATCAAAATCCATTTTCTTTAAATCTTCATCGCCCAAACTTTCAATGTATTTTTTTACATCCATTCCAGACTTACTATTCTCATCGACGGGATATAGCCATTTTAGGAAATGTGTAGGCTCTACCATTTCCTCAGCTATTACATTGTTAAATCCTGCCTTTTTAACGAGAATCTTCCACTGTGAAATTTTTTCTGCCCTAACATGTGATTGATCCCTTAGAATTTCCAGTTTATTGTAGTTTCCCTGATCATCTGTTTCAGGTTCAACTAGATCAGCTATTCCCAGTTTACCACCTTTTTTCATTACCCTGAATGCCTCCCTCAAAAACTGATCCTTATCATGAAAGTGATGAGCTGCCCTTCGAGTTGTGACAACATCAAATTCAGATTCATTAAATGGGAGATCTTCTACCCTACCAAGTACAAATGATATATTATGAACACCCTCCTGCTCGGATAATATCTTTGCCTGTTCAAGCATCTGCTCTGTACCATCATATGCAACAACACTTTGCACCTTTTTAGCCAGTGAAATGGAGGTGAAGCCTGTTCCAGCTGCCAGATCTAAGCACCTGTAAGAGTCCTTTAGATCAAGCAGATTAATCAATATTTCAAGATCTTTCCCATTTCTGTGACTCTCACTTGCTGCGTATTTCTCAGCATTTTTTCCAAAAAAATCCCTATAATCACTCATTTACTGATATTGTTCATATCTATTAAAATATTCTTGGATATGAATAATTATTAAATACCTATTGCTCTTAAAAAAGATCCATAATATCCATCCTAAACGCTCTTTTTGTTTTCAGGCAACCATGTTTTTAATAAATGAAAACAAATGCGGGTTAAATAAAATAACAAAATATATTTTGTTTGGCTGGATACCAGTGTAATGAAAGCATTATTCGTGGGAGGAAGCGGTTACATAGGAAGGAATCTAATGAAGAGAATGAATCATGAGGAAACTTCATACTATTCACGCCACAAGATAGATCAAAAGGGTTATGAGGCTTTTACCTGGATGGAGGGGGATGTGGGAGACCAGGAAAAATTACTGCCATTAGTTAAGGAATTTGACATAATATATTACATGGCCAATTCCTATTCGCAGAATGAGAAGGAGGCTTTCAATGCAAATGTTCAGGGCATAAAAACAATAGCAAACGAGGTAAAGAGGATTGATAAGAATCAGAGATTGATTTATTTTTCGTCTGCTAATGTCCATTATGGAACCAATGAATATTTCAGAACGAGGAGAACAGGAGAGGACAATACCACACTGGCCAAGAATCATCTTAATGTGAGGTTATCATTTGTATTCGGAGGGGAGGGCGACAATTTTCTAAAGATTATTGATGATCTCTTTGCAAAGGGTGTCGATAAATTCCCAAAAACAGGGAGAGTTTGTCCAACGCATATGGATGATCTTGCTGAAACACTGAAAAAAAGTGATAAGACCATTGGGGCAATATATACGAATTCAAGTTCCATGATCACCTTTCTCGATGCCATGAATATATATGGGAGAAAGATGGGTAAAGGGGAAGTAAAAGAGGCAAGCGGTTTTCTATCTAGAAATCTTGAGGAAAAGTTAATTGAAGAAAATAAGATGGACAAGATACTTTATGATAGGTTAACAACGGATTATTATAGAGAAACTAGTTCAGTTATTAGGTTCATTAAGGACGAGAAAAAGTTCGAAGATTATATAAGGGATCTGCCTAAAGCATAACGTGACCTATGGCTTCCCTGTAGACAAAAACACTCAATTTTGATAGATATTTCATATTATAATCAGAAATAAATTCCCTGAAATTTTCATCGTTCTTCATAACTGTCAGATAGCTAAGCGCATCAGATAGGTGTGCATGAGCTGCAAGAAGGTGCGAAGCACGTATATCTCCTGCTGACATCTTTGCCTTCATGTCAAGCCACACATCATCGGCATGATTTAATTTCTTCCTGTGCTCATCTGATAGTACTGTATCAGTGTCAGAGATGTTCTGATAGAGTTTATCTGCCATTTCTAGAAGTTCTCTGGTTGCATCTATCCTTATTCCTGTCGATATTGCAAGTCCAAAGGATGAAAATGCCAGTTTCATGCTGGAATCATACTGAAAATAGGGTGAGTTATTATCAATAAAATCCCCAAGAAGATCACAGAACCTCTTATTCACATCTTCACTGTTATCGGAACCTGAATCCATGACCACATATTAAGTCAAACTATTTACATTTAAGTTTGAATTGCCTTCTGAAAGATCACAGCGATCATTTTGTATATTTTAAATGCCAGCAAAAAATCCAATCATCTTGAAGTAGCTCTGGGCAGATTCGAACTGCCGTCGGCGGGTCCAGAGCCCACTATGCTTGGCCACTACACCACAGAGCTATGACTCCCTATTTAACAACTATATTAAAATCTTTCAATAGATTCGTATCAAGACTGGTATCTGAAAAAACTGTACTCCTTATAACAAATTAATTATAAAGACAAGATATATGGTTATGTGAAAAACTGGTCTGTACATTTCTATTTCGATGATGATTTTTCATGGAAATCACTGGATAAGGCGTTTACGGAGATATTTGCTGTGATAAAGGGTGAGAAGAAGCAGATCCCCGAAGAGGAACAGCAAATACAGGTAAAGTATGAGCTTAATATGAGGGAAATAAACAATAATAAAAAGCCTCTGGGATTTTATTCCGATCAGACAGATCTATCTCTGTTATTTCCTATGGACAGAAAGGAAATGATAGTTGCCAGACTATCACCAAATGAAAATATTCATGAGATCGGAGATCAGATTGCAAAGATTCTGAAGGCAAAAAAAATAAAATTCAAGATCGACTACGATAAGATGCTGCTTATTGATGTTATAAAGAGCAGAAAGTAGAAATATTCTTTAGAGTAATTTTGAATGACTAAATAATTAATTAATTTCAATCACTTCCTTGTTGTGAAAACAGTATCCAGGAGAGTTTATTGTTCTTCTGCAAATGTGGGATCAGGATTTGATTCATTCGGTATATGTCATAACGCATTCTTTTCTGATGTGAAACTATCAATCATAGATGAACAGGGACCATTTAAAATTGACTTCAAGAGCAATTTGAATGAAGTTGACATAAGAGAAAACAGTGCCATATATGTGGTGAGGAAAATGGTAGAGGATTTTGATATTAGCTCCCAGATATCGCTGCAGGTGAACTCGAATATTCCTGTAGGTATGGGGCTTGGTAGCAGTGGGGCTGCTTCAGTTTCATCTTCAGTACTCATAAATGAACTATTCAATCTGAATCTCTCTGTGAATGATATAGTAAAATACGCATCCTATGGAGAAAAATATGCATCGGGAAGTCCCCATCTTGATAATATAACTGCATCCACTCTAGGGAATTTCTCTGCAGTATTTTCAGTAAATCCTCTGCGAATCAGGAAGTTCAATGTGCCAGATGGTATAGAATTTATGGTAATTGTTCCACTGATTACATCAAAGAATAAGACGAGGGAAAACAGGAAACTCATACCTGATATGGTAACTTTTAAGGATGCAGTACAAAACATAAATTTTTCAAATTCACTACTTGCAGGAATATTGACTGGGGATCGAGATCTTATAGAATACGGTCTTGATGATCACATAGTGGAACAGGCAAGAAAAACCCGGTACAACTTTCTGGCAGATGTGAGGAATATATGCAAAGCGCATAGTGCCATTGGTCTTATATTGAGTGGCGCAGGCCCTGCAATGCTATGCTTCATTGACAGAAAAACAGACAGGTTAGAAATCAGTAAGAATTTGGATAGTTACTTCCATTCCAGGGGCTTAGACTTTATAATGGCAGATTCATATCCTTCTGGTGGTGTCTATGAATGAAACCGAAGATCATGTGATAAATGATAATGCTATCCCTCCGAATTTCCCAATTACCTTCCCCATTTTTCAAACGTCTTCCTATGTATTCCCCGAGGGAAAGAAATATAGATATTCAAGAGAGGCGAATCCCACTGTTGAGGAGCTTGAGAGACAGATAAGTATTCTTGAAAAAACAGAGAAAACTGTTTGTTTCTCTTCTGGAATGGGAGCTATCACCACAACACTACTTTCACTCCTCAAACCTGGAGACAGAGTAGTAACAACTCTTGACACCTTCGCCAGGAGTTCCAGATTTATCAGGGATTTTTTGGGAACGTGGGGGATCAGAAGTGAAATCACAAATCCCGGAACAGATTCGTTGTTGAGATCAATAACCGAGAAATCTGTGGTACTGGTTGAAACGGTGTCGAATCCTTCATTAAGAGTTTATGACTTAAGAAAAATAGCAGATATAGTACACTCCATGGGAGGCATACTAATTTGTGATTCAACATTTGCAACACCTGAGAACATTAATCCCATAGACTATGGGGCAGATATTATCATACACAGCCTTTCCAAGTTCATTTCTGGACATAATGATGTCATAGGTGGAAGTGCATCTGGAAGTGCCGAAATTATGGATAAGATCGATCTCACAAGGAGAACAATGGGTACCAATATGGATCCAAATACAGCATATCAGACCATAAGAGGAATAAAGACACTCCAATTAAGAATGAAAGAAATAAACAAGAACGGAATAAGTGTGGCAAGAAATCTTTCCTCCATAAAGGGAATAGAAAATGTGGACTACCCAGGTTTGGAAAATCATGAAGATTTTGAATACTCCAGAGATAACCTCAGAGGATATGGTGGCGTCCTCACTTTTAGGATAACTCATAATTATGATGATCCGTACCATATTTTCAAATCCCTTAAGAGAGTAAGACCTGCAAATACACTGGGAGGCGTTAATTCCATTATAGCCCATCCAAAAACCATGTCTCATAGATCACTAAATGATGAAGAATTGAGCATTCTTGGAATTACAGACAGAACATACAGACTATCCGTAGGAATAGAGGATGCTGAAAGTATTGTAGACGATATTAGAAATTCACTTTAAACTTCCATAATAGTATTTGTAAACTATTGTTATATTACATCTTTCAAAGAAAGAAGTATAGAACGCAGATCAACCTTAAAATATAACCTTTACCTGATCAGGAGTTTGAGTGGTTTCATGGGTAAGATAGTGGTTTCTGTTGATATAGGTGGCACTTTTACAGATATAGTAGTGCTGGAAAATAATAGAGTTGTAAAAAAGCTTAAGGTCCCCACAACCCCTGGAAACCCAGAAATAGGAGTTGTTAATGGATTAAAAGACTCTGGTGTTATCCAAATAAATAATTTTGTTCATGCGACCACGATTGCAACAAATACACTACTTGGGCAGTTTGGTATGAAGTTACCAAGAACCGCGCTTATCACAACTAAAGGATTTAGAGATGTAATAGAAATTGGAAGACAGAATAGACCATCCCTCTACGATCTGGAATTTGAAAGGCCCAGAACTATTGTTCCGAGAAATCTAAGATTCGAGGTCGATGAGAGAACCGATTTTACTGGAAAGATTTTAAAAACACCGGAAATGAAAGAGATTGCTGAACTTGTTGATAAGATAAGGAAAGTTAAACCAGAAAGTGTCGCCATTTCCTTCCTTCACTCTTATGTGAACAGCAAGAATGAAGAGCTTGTTAGAAATGAGCTGTCTAAGGAATTCAGCTATGTTACTGTTTCAAGTTCTGTTGCACCAGAACCCAGGGAATATGAAAGAACATCTACCACTGTTATTAATGGTATGCTTATGCCGGTAATATCAAGCTATTTATCAAAATTAAAAGGTAATCTGCTTTGTTTCGGGTCACCACCAATAAGTGTGATGTCAAATTCCGGAGGACTGATAGATGAAAGTGAAGCTTCTAATAACCCAGTTGGAATAATTGAATCTGGTCCCGCAGCAGGTGTGGTTGCGTCAGGTGTATTAGCCGAAAAGATTGGAATTTCGAAAATAATTAGTTTCGACATGGGTGGTACAACTGCAAAAGCAGGCACAGTTACAGATGGACAGATTGAGATCACTTCGGAATATGAAGTTGGTGGTAAGTCGCATTACGGAAGAATGATAAAGGGTAGTGGTTACCCTGTGAGATATCCTTTTGTTGACCTCGCGGAAGTTTCTGCTGGTGGAGGTACCGTTATATGGCTTGATTCTGCCGGAGGAATGAACATTGGTCCAATGAGTGCTGGCTCAGAGCCAGGTCCTGTGGCATATAACAGGGGAGGGAAACTTCCAACTATCACTGATGCAAATCTGGTGCTTGGAATTCTCAATGAACAGATGTCAGGGAGCAATTTCTTGCTTAGAAAAGATCTAGCAATAAAAGCGTTCAGCAGGCTCGGCCAACCATTTGAAGTTGCGAAAAGAGCGCTAGAACTTGTTGATCTTGAAATGGCAAGAGCCATCAGAATGGTGACAGTTGAAAGAGGAATTGATCCAACGGAATACACGCTTTTTGGTTTTGGGGGTGCTGGGCCTCAACATGCAGTTAGGATAGCTCAGGAAATTGGCATAAGGAAAGTCATTATTCCGCATGACCCAGCAGTTTTTAGCGCTCTTGGACTACTCAACTCAGACTGGAAGTATGAGATGAGAAAATCCTTCCCGGATAATATTCAGAAGGATTTCCAAGATCTAGAAGAAGCTCTTGAGTCGAAATTCGGAACTAAAGAATTTATTTTATATGCAGATTGCAGGTACACGGGTCAGGGTTCGGAAATAACCGTAAAGGTATCTGATCCTGATAGACAAAAGATCATAAGAGAATTCGTAAAATTACACAGAGAAGCTTATGGGTTTACTCTTGATAGAGATGTGGAAATATTTACGATTCGTGCCTTTGGCATTGGAAGAAGGGATAAGCCTGAAATTGTTGAAGATGTGAGCGAGACTGTTTCAACAGGACTCAGAAAGGTATATTCAGGAGCTGAATTTATTGATGTACCGGTATATGCAAGAAACGCACTTCCATCTGGTACAAAAATAGATGGTTTAGCTCTTCTGGATGAACCAGGGTCAACAACGTTAATACCTGAGAGGTGGACTGCTGAAGTTGGAAAGTTTGGAGAACTGAATTTGAGGTTGAAATAAATGGCAGACTGGGAATTTATAAGCAAGGCAACACAGTTTGTAGCAGAGGAAATGGGGGTGGCACTTAAGAAATCTGCCATATCCCCTAATATCAGAGAGAGAATGGATCACAGCTGCGCCATAACTAACTTTGAAGGTGTCATAGTTGCTCAGGCGGAGCATATACCAGTGCATCTTGGATCATTCAGGATTGGAATAAATAATATTATGCACTGGCTTAAGGAAAGAAAAATTATACTTGAAGATGGAGAAATGCTAATGACAAATGACCCATATATTTCTGGTACACACATGAATGATGTTACCCTAATTGCGCCAGTGTATATTGAGGATAATATTGTAGCATATGTGGTAAACAAAGCGCATATAGTGGATGTTGGAGGGCCAGTTTTTGGAAGTCTTAATCCAAATGCTAAGAACCTTTTCCAGGAAGGTCTTATAATTCCTCCAGTAAAGCTGGTAAAACATAATGCTTTAGACGGTGAACTACTGGCTATTATACTGAATAATTTCAAAGATCCTGAGACTGCACTGGGTGACATTAATGCTCAGGTTGCTGCCAATAGAACTGGGACAAAGAGGATTGGTGAGCTGTTTAGCAGATTCGGTAGAGAGGTAGTGTATGCATCTTGGGAAAACCTCCTTGAAAATTCTAGGGTTTTAAGCATAAGAGCCATGTCACAGTGGAACGAAGGAACTTTTACGGCAGTTGATTATCTTGAAATTGGTAAAGAAAAGGTACCTTTGCAGGTAGCAATTAAAATTTCGAAGGGAGGTATTACAGCTGACTTTACCGGTACTTCAAGTGAAATTGAATATCCCCTCAATGCCGTACCTGGCATGACTTTTGCTGCTACTTCCTTTGCCATAAGGAGTGCTTTAAATATTGATATACCAACAAATGAAGGCTTCTATTCCATTATAAACATAATTGCCCCTGTAGGTTCTCTTGTTAATCCCAATAGGCCATATCCAGTTTCGGGTGGAAACGTTGAAACTACACAGAGAATTGCCGATCTGGTGCTACATGCACTAAGTCAGTGTGCTGAGGGGATACCTTCTGCCTCATCCGGTACGATGTTCAATGTTATGATTGGCGGTAGAAGAAAAAATGGAAAGTACTGGTCATACTATGAAACCATTGGTGGTGGTAACGGGGCTGGACCAGGACATAAAGGTTACTCAGGAGTACACAGTAATATGACAAACACACTGAATACACCCGTGGAGGTGGCCGAAAAGGAATATCCACTGTTCTATACCTCATATACACTTAGAAGAGGGAGCGGAGGCAAGGGGAAATTTAATGGTGGAGATGGTATTATCAGATCTTTCAGAGTTCTGGAAAATAGTTCCTTTTCCCTCATAGCAGATAGGTTCATCATCAGTCCGTATGCACTTAATGGAGGAAAAAAAGGAAAACCATCATCTGTGCTTATAAAGCATGGTAGTAAGAAAAAGAAAATGGGAAGCAAATTTACAACTGAACTCGGGCCAAATGATGAAGTAATTCTAATGACCCCTGGCGGTTCCGGATATGGGGAGATTAACTAAATAATATGTGGAATGGAAATCTTTGCCAGTGGCACACTGATAATTATGATGTTCTTATATGTTAATAATGGAATGTGCATTGATTGCGAACCGTGATATTATCCAATATTTATAATAAATTTAATCCGGTTATAAAGAGAAGATACCAAACTCCTAAAATCAACATATTTGGATTCCTCTGTATAATACCGATATAAGTTAAGAAACTACGTTTAGGAAATTAACTTGGTTTAAATTTACCAAAATGCTCTGACCGAAATTCAAAACGATAGGTATATATTACGCTACGTAATTTCTCTATCATGGCTGAAATATATAATGTCAGTAAAAATGTGGAAAGCGTCAAAAAAAGATTGGAAAATTCAGGACTTCCAAAGGAACTGAAGGATAAAATTTTTGAATTTGTCCTTACTCTTAGGGAAGGCTCAGGTATAAAACAACACAGGGAATACTACTATTACGAAAGACTTCTGATACTGGGCGAAAGCTTCGGGGATAAAATCCTGGACTCTAAGGGTCGAATAAATCCTAAAGAAAAAGACGTGCTAATGGTCATAGGAAAATTAAGGGACAAAATAACCATAAGGGGAACTCACTACTCATCTGCTACTATCTCCGATCTTAAGAAGACTATGAAGAAATTTGTTAAATTCTGCTTCAAAAAATACAACGCAGAATTACCTAAGGAAGAAAGGGAAGACTTTCCAGAATTCTGGAATGACATACACAGTGAAAAAATAGGAAGCAGATACAAAAGACCTGACCAAATGATTTCTTATGAAGAACTACAGGCAATCCTAAAGGCGTGTAAGAATATTAGGGATAAATCCATAATCTCACTTCTGTGGGATTCAGGAATCAGGGCAAGCGAATTACTTAAGCTAAAGATTAAGGACTTTAGTAAAAGCACAGACGGTCTTTACGCAGTCCTAAACATTTCTGAAGGATCAAAGAACTACAGGCAAAGAAGCGTTGTCCTTACAGGCGACAGCGTAGTAATCATTCCTCAATATATAGAATACCTGAAGGATATCCAGAAGGATAGATTTGACCAAAACAACCATCTGTTTGTAGGCATTGGTAAGGAAAATTTAGGGGAATCACTAACCTATGAAGACCTTAGGGCATTGATAAGGAAATCTGTGAACAGGGCAGGAATAACCAAGCAAATTTCACCGCATTTATTCCGGCATAGTTGTGCTACTCGCTTAGCAGTAGAAACACCGTTACAGGTCTTTGTAAAGCAAATGGGCTGGGCTTCCAATAAAATGGCTGACAACTACACTCACTTAGACAAAACAGGTCAGATAACTGCAATTCTAAAGGCTCAGGGAATCGAAATAACAGACGAAGAATTAAAGAAACCATTATCTAAGGTTAATAGGAAATGTCCAAGGTGTCACGTAATCAATACAGGGTCAGCACGCTTCTGTAGTAACTGTGGATCACCAATGAAGCAGGAAGACTTTGTAAAGATTGAAGAAGAAAGGGAAAAGGTCATGGAAACCTTACAGGAATCTGATCTATTAAGTCCTGAACTTAAGACTACCATGAATAATCTTCCTGACGATTCTAAGTTGGATCTCCTCGCTTCTCTACTAGTAGAATTAGAAAAGAATGGGAAATTAGAAGACGTTAAGAAAAGGATCAAAAAATAAATTACCGATATTTTTAAATACCGTCTATCTATCTTTTTTACCGTAAATTACTGGCTCTCCGAACGATCTATACGATAGTATTTAATAATAAGATATTATTAGTATATTATCATGAAATCTCATGTAACCAGGAATAACAGCACTTATTACGTGCGACTTCCGTTTGAATACGTAAAACAGCATCGTATAAATGAAACCATGGCGGTCGATATATTCATCGGCGAAAATGGCAAAATCATTGTAAAACCAATGAAAGTTAACGGTGTAGAAAATGCAACACGCTGAACTCATGAAAGAATTAAATCGTATTCTCGCTTATCTGTTTGACGATGATAAAGAAAAAAATAAAAGTCTGAAACCTAACCACAAGTCTCAGACCAGGGTAACTAACAACAATGATAAATCGAAGTACAGTAAATAAACCTTCTGATCATTCTGATCCATCTGAAAATCCAGTTATAACGGAAACCTTTAATGTAGAATTAGTCAACAAAAATGGGAAGAAAAAAGAAGTCAAACAACCAAAGAAAATCTATCTCATTCTTCCTTTTACAGAACCTAAAAAAAATGATTGTGGCATGTTTCTTCATGATAATAATGGCGAAAACAAATTTTATGCTCATACATCCACCCTTCCTGATCTTACTGATCAGTATGGCGATCTAACTCATTCTGCGCATATCCATCAAACTAATAGATTGAATTGTAACTCGATTCTCTGTGAACTCTGCAATCATAAACGTGACTCTCTCGGTAACCTGATCCTCAATGACTTAGGTTATCCAGAACCTGCTGGCGTCTACAAAAAGACTATAGAATCTCAATCGGATAAGTTATTGAAATTTCAGTCCTTTACAACAAAACTCATAAATCTAGAATCTGGTAATAATTTAAAGGAACTTCTAAAATTCTTTTTCAGCAAACACCAAACTAATCATCGAAGAAGCAATGTCTTTTACAGTCTGGTTGATAAAAATATGGGAAAAATTCAGCGCAAAAATCTCATTAATACTCTAATTTATGCTACCAAAACACACACACCACTTGGGATTTATCATGTGGTTGTCTCAATTCCAAACATGGTTTTTGACACTGACCAAGACGTTAAAGACAATAACATAAAAATTATAAATATCCTCAGGGAAGTGGGTTGTTTCGGGGGCTATATTTATCTGCATCCTTACCGAAGGAATGGGGACAAACATTACTCAGAAGATTGTATAGATGGCTCTCACTATCATTTTGTCGGATTCGGGCATATTATGGCTGACAGACAAAAGGAACTAACTATCAATGAAGGGATCATAATTAAAAACCTTCATTATAAAAATGGTCGTGTCGAACCTGTTAAAAACGTTAGGATGACCATTCAATACATCCTTGATCATGTGGGCGTAATGGTCTATAAGGATCGTATTGATCTGGACTTAAAATACGGTTCAAAATACCATCTCTTCGATCTGCATGATGGCGAAGAAGATGGGACATTTATCCTGTCTAACGGATTAAGTAATTTTGACTCCGATCCTCTACCAATCTCCATCATCAACTTCTCCAACAGTTTGAATTATCAAAAATTTTTAACCACAGAAAAAGGTAAAATGTTTACCATCCTCAGACGCAAAGTAAAATCTAGAATCAGTGAAATAAAAGACAAAATAGACTATAGTAAATCGTTAAAGAAAATGTCAAAAAAAGGTAGAAGCATGGTCATGCGTAGTTGGGGAATCCTTAGCAATTCCAAAAATTTTATATGGCATTATAAGAAGGAAAAACCTCAATTCTACTGCAGAAAATGTAACGCACGAATACCAATGGAAAGAATATACGTTGTGAAGGTCTTTGCAGGGCAGGAAGACAGACCACCACCAATCGATCCTGATTTTCCAGATCCTGAAGACGACATCAACCTGCTGAACAGAATGGTATGGGAAGAACACAAAGAAGCATGGAAAGAAGAATTTCAGAAACGTGTCCAGGAAAATTTAGAAAGTTTTTGTAGGTACAAAGAAGACTATGATATATTAGAAGATCCTATAACAGCAAAGTACGTTAAACATCTAAACATTTATAACGAAAACAATAAAGACGTCTCTCCTTTCCATTATAAGTATTCTGAAGTCACAGACCATTGTATGACTGTAGTTACATCAGAAACAATAGACCGTTACTATAGTATGAAAGATTCAAACGTATTTGTTATACCATTTAGTATGGTACAGAAACAAACAGACTATGCAGGGGAACTAATCAGGCATTACTACAAAACAATAAAGGTCTGAATGGAAAATAAGAATACCATAAACCAAACACCATGATAAGTAGATCGTATATCCGATAAATCGAAAGAACCTAACTAATCAGGAAAAAATAACACTACTAAATCGGAAAGGATACATCGGATTGATATCCAGGCCAAAGAACAATCTCAATCTGAAAAATCAAAAATCAAAAATCCGATCCTCGCGTGTATGTGCAATATATTTCTTAATGGGTTTTTTTAAAATATTTTTCGGAAGGAATCGGGATTTTACGGCATATTTTCGGTAATGTTTCGGAAAGATTCGGTAAATTACTACATCCTCAGTTAATATTGTACGAAAGGTTTAAAATTTAAAACTACATGTAATTATATGGACATATCCAGTAATGAAGCTGATTTGCATCGTATTCCGATTAACTCAGTCATCTTCCAGCAGTACATAAAAATGAATGAAGAATTCTCATACGAACTAAGGATCAATGGAAGCTTTACAAAAGGTCAGTTTCCTGAAATGGCTATCTTTGAACAGATGGCACGGGCACAGTCCAGGGGCTTCAAAGACATTCTAAATACCTATGATTCCAATGTGAAAAATCTTAATTTTAACTACGGTGATCCATATCTGAATCATTGGGAAATGAACACGGAAGAAGCAAAGCAACGTAAGGAATTATTGGAAAATTTAGCATATGATTTAGGTCTGACCAGGACAGACGAAAGACCAGAACCTATCAAAAGGGAAGTTTATTCATTTACATATGACTACGATGGAAGGCAATTGGTTTATGACCTCTTCCGTAGGCGTCTAAGGGAAAATAGAAATTTGGTCATTCTCTTCTCTGGAAAAGTCGGCGGGGGCAAATCCTATGGGTCTTTATCTGTAGCAGATTACCTTACTCCAGATATGCAAACAGGTTATGACCTCGCAAGCATGGTCTATTCCATCGAAGATTTTATTGAAGCAGTAAAGACCTTACCTGCAGGACATACCGTGATTATGGACGAAGCAGGCATTACCTCAGGAAATCGGGATAGCATGACCAAAGAAAGCAAAGCATTAGGTAAGGTCATCCAATCCATCAGGTACTTGCAACACTGTAGTATTTTCTCACTACCAAACATAAACTTCTTAGATAAGTCCATCAGGTTAATGATTGACATCATCTTCGACCACACAGAAGATCAAAGACAGGGCGAATTCAGTCCATATATTCCAGTCCTTACAGACGATGGCAAAGATATCCAACTTATACCATTCACTAAGGGAAAGACCATTATTAGAAGCGTCTACTTTCCTTTACCAAGACCATCTCTAATAGAAGACTATGAAAGAAAAAGAAGGATACACAACATGCGACAGTTAGATGACCTTCAAAATACTTTAATCAAAAAGGATAAGCATACTAGCACTGAAGAAAGCACGGAAGATAGAACCGATGATAGAAGGGGTAAAAATCCAAATTCTTTAAGGAATTTGGTACAAAATAAGGGGGTGTAAAATGAACATAGGTATAGATAATATTGATAGGAAACTTAGTCAGGAACAAAAGGACTTTAAGGAATTAATAGTAATAAGTTGCATGAATGACATCGACTTATACAATAGTAATGCTATAAGATTTGCAAGGAAATATATTCCACAAAAGGCAATAGACTATTACTTACCACCAAACATGGTCTTTGACAGGGAAGTTTATCAAATCATACTAGACAGAATGATACACAACTACCATGTTATGAAGTCATTAAGATTTGAAATTCAGTACGCAAAAGATCGGGGAAGGGAACCAGATCCTACTGATCTGGAACAATTGAAGGTAGGTGAAAATCTTGGTTTTTAAGAAATACTCAGAAACATATGAACAGGGACGCTGTCCACTGGGCTACGAATACGTGGAATCATACAGGGACAGGTCAGGCACATTTCATAGAAGCTATTGCAGGAAAATAAAGAAAATTGGGTTTAATGATCCAGAAGAAAGGTACGAAAAACAAATAAAAAAATCCGAAGACGATTCTATAAAAAATGCAAAGAAGATCATTGAAAAATCTGACAAGCATCCAGAACCATCGGGCGATTTTTCAGAAAGGGGTCTGTAATGGGAAAGAATTTCCAGTACAGGCGTCTGCATGTCCTCTCAGGCGATATAAGGTCAGGATTCTATTGTACCATCTGTAACAAAGAAATAAAATCCATCTCACACTACAAATACGTTCATAAAGAAGTCTATAAGAAAGCAATCGAACAAATCAGCATTAGAAACTAACTTTATCTGATCCTAAAAGATAGACCTATCAATGCTATAGGTAGAAGGCTTCTCCAACAGGTCTGTGATATAATTTTACCATGACCAAAAAGGACTATCCTTAAATCGTTTTTAAATTAGTGCTATATAATAATCGTAATAGTCTGTAAGGAAATCTGCATGACTTTCCTATATCTATATTAAGTAATTCTCTAACATACATTCTGGTAGATCAGTATACTATACGAAGTAATTATTTCTGTAAGGTTTCTTATCGTTTTCTATAGTATATTAGGCAATATTCTGACTTTATCATGTACTAGTGTCATAAATGGCATGGGTCTGAAATGATCTCTTATATCTCTAACACTATAAGAAGTAAAAAAATAACCTAAATAAAAAAATAAAATTAACCACAGATCAGCGTTTACAAATATATTAATGACCTTATTTAATTATTCTTTATATACCAACTTTAACCTTAATTGGCGTAAACTATACCTAATGATTGTATGCTCTGACCGGGATTTGGACCCGAGTCGCCGGCTTGAAAGGCCGGTATGCTTGGCCTGGCTACACCATCAGAGCTTGGTAATCAGGTAAGATACCAATCTATATTTATTTTTGCCTGTATTTCGTTAAAATATGTGGGTTCCTTTCATATGAAAAGTAACTGAATTTTAGTATCTAATAGAATAGGTTTATACATATGATGTGAAAATATATTGCTCTTATATAAGGCCGCATCCTACAACTGAACACTAAATTATATAACACTACGTCCTACTCATTTATGCGATTATAACGTGTTATTGAGTAAGTAAGCCAATCCCTTCAAACTTCAAATATGATTCTTCTTTTTTAGTGTGATTCCTCCTAAAGCTATTTGTTTTAAAAAATAAAAATATTTATGGTTTCGTTGTGTTGTTTATAATTTGATCTGTATATTCATTTTCCTGAAGCATCCCTTTCAGTAATTTACTTATGGCAAATACTGAAAGATAAGATGCTGTAAAAACGAAAATCCCTACTACAGCTACTGCAAAAGCTTCAAATCCAAACTGATGTAATGCCATTATACCTCCTCCGAATAATATTCCATTAGGGAGATTTGATGCCCCTGACGCAGTTGCAAATGCTGTTTGTGTAAAGAAGGCAATCATAAGAAGACCGAAAACACCACCAACCAAATGTCCTGGTAATACGCCTACTGGGTCACTATACCACTTTGGTCTTGAAAGTAATTTTTCTGCATATACAAATATTGGCCCACTAATTAAACCAAGAATAACTGCACTCCCTGGACTAACATATCCTGCGAGTGGAGTTATGACAATTAGGCCCATTAAAACACCATTTACGCCATATATTAATCCAGGATCATGTTTTGAAATTAAGAATTTTGTTCCCAAGGTTGATACCATTGCGGATGCAGCTGCCAGGAAGGTTGTTATAACTACCATGACTGTCTCACTGGTAAATGCAAGTTCACTTCCAGGATTAAATCCAAACCATCCGACCCATAGTAAAATGATTGCCAGTGTCAACCATCCAGAATTTAAGCTTGCATGTTCTATTTTAGACTGCTTGAGCCCTTTTTTCTTTTCTTCCTGCCATATTCTTACAAGTATAGCCAGTGCTGCAAATCCCGCAGCGCCATGAACAACTAGACCACCTGCAAAATCACGGACGCCCATCAAGTATAACCATCCAGTGGGATTCCAAATCCATGCAGCCGGAAGAGTATATATAAATATAAAATAAATAATTGAAAATAAAATGAAGGCAGACATCTTCATTTTTCTAAGAACTACAACTCCAACCAGAGCAAGAGTTACGGATGCGAATGCCGTTTCAAAAAGAAAGTATGTCCCTGTAGAGAGCCCAGTGTCAAAAAAATTTCTCCCAGTAAGCCAGAAGACACCTGATAGACCACCCGAGAGGTTTGTAGAAAATAGACCCATGAAAATGTTACTGTAAAATGGATTGCCGATTACCCCACCAATAGTTGGTGCAAAAGCAATGTTAAAGCCAATCAATCCCATAAAAAATAACGAAAATCCAGTTATTATTAGAGTCTTATACAGACTTCTGTCAAGTTTGTGGTTTAGCTCTCCAATTTCTAGAAACCCTACAGAAATAGTCATAGTGAATACAAGTAAGCTCGCAAGTAAAACCCATAGATCATTGATAAGATTTGGTAGCATGAAAAACACTTATGGTGGATGATTGAAATACCGTATTTTAATTCTCGTAGCTTATATATAGAGTTACATCCCACTGGCCAAGATTTAAATGAATATTAAGTAAGATTTATTATTTCCATATTTTATACTTTAATATCATTTAACTCATTTTTTAAATACTTCATAATTTTAATATTCTTTTCCTAAAATATTTAAGATGTAACAAGCATAGAGTGTTATACTGAACTTCCAGCCTAAAACCAGAAAGTAATCCCTATTCGTGATGGATGGCGCCACTTTTTTGAATTTAACAAAGCTTACAGTGATTCTAGTAGATCTCAATATAATTTTCTATTATTAGAGACAAGGTTCCTGAATAAATGGAAGTACCAATTTAGTTCTTATGCATCCACTTTACCAGTTCCATTTTTTGTAATATCTCCTCATACTGAATCATGCTAGGTTCAAAGGCTATTATATCGTAAACTTTGGAGACCCCCAAAAGCCTTTCACTTCCGATCTCAGATCCGGCCTGTGCTAGAAGTGTTAGGGAAAGTGTCTGACCAAAGAGCTTCAAAAGGTCCTTCGAATTCATCTCCAGAGAATCACTTTTCATCAGGCTGTTAAATTGATTCTCTACAAATTTTATTCTTTCTTCGATTTTTTCTTTCATTTTTAAATCTTTTACCTTTTCCTTCCTTGTTTTCAGGTCGTTAAAGAAGATTGTTGCAACTCCTTTCTTCATGATTGTCTCCAACATATCCAGAGCCTGAATATTGCTTGTACCCTCCCAAATTGAAGTTACAAGCGCATCCCTGTGAAACTTTGACATTGGAAATTCCTCAAAGAAACCTATGCCACCAAAGATCTCCATTGAGTATTGTGTAATATGGTCAGATGCCCAGGCTGCCATATTCTTCGCAATGTGCGTGATGAACCTGGCGTAATTGTAAGTGTCATTGTATGGTGGTGTTATATGAGATGATTCTGAGAATAGATGGGCCGCATATAACGATATAATGAGAGAGGCCTCGAGTTCAGCTTCCAGCGTTATCAAATCCTTCTTCATGAGTGGATGTTCGTTAAGTTTCTTTCCGAAGGATGATCTTCTTTCTGTAAATAGATATGCTTCCCAAAATGACTTTCTTGCAATTCCAACCGCTGCCAGAGCATCGTCCACTCTTGAAATGGTTAAAATCTCCATGGCGTAGTATATTCCCCTCCCCCTTTCTCCAATCAGGTAAGCCTCTGATTCCAAGAACTCAACTTCTCCACTGGGTACAGCTATTGTGCCAAGTTTGTTTTTCAACCTTCTTATGTTAAAATTAAGATCACCAGACTTCCTAATTGCAGGAACGAAGAACGTTTCCAGTGATCTTATTCCTTTATCTCCTGTCATCGCAGTAACTATGGCACCATCAGCTATTCCAGCATTGCTGGCAAAATATTTATCTGATCCATTTAGAACCCATCCTTTTTCTGTTTCAATAGCCTTCGTTTTATTTGCACCAAGATCACTGCCTCCCTGCGTTTCGCTATAAAAGGTTGCACCATACCATGGATCATTTTTATTCAGATAATTATCAGAGAACTTCTCCTTTCCTTTAAAATATTTTTTTAACGCATAAGCTGTCTGTGCGGTAAGTGTTAAGCTGCAGAAAATTCCTGAATCAGAAATAAGATAACCGGATACAAAATGGTACATCCATGGCTGTTTGCCAGAAACACTTTTTGTGACAACTCCAAAATCCTGCAATTTTTTAAGAGCCCTTCTGTGCTCAGGTGATAGTCTTACATAATCTATCCTCTTTCCATCAAGATTCCACATAATGAGTTCAGGCTTCCCATGGTGATCGACAAAATCCATTATTTCTATGAGTTCACTTGAAACATATTCACCCAGATCCAAAAGATCATAATCACCATGAAAGTCAAAGAATTTCAGGAATTCTGATAGTGGTACATCTTCACTTAAATAATTGATCCCCTTGCTTCTAAAGATTTCATTGAACTTGTCTTTCATAGTGAAATAATGTGCAACAATTTATTAATATTCTGATTTCTGGTTATCGTTATATAGCAAACGAATTTTATGAATGGTTTAACAAAATTTAAACACATTCGAGCATTAACCCTTTTATGGGCTTGTAGTCCAGTGGTTATGACGTCGCTCTCACACAGCGAAGACCGCCGGTTCGAATCCGGCCAGGCCCATTTCCTTTTATGTTTAAAACACGAGATTGTGGGTTAATAATGAGTTTTAGTTAGATATACTATTAGTGATATTTTCTAAATATCATTTCCTCGAAATACTGTTTCCTCTTGAACGAAACAGATTTTATTTCCAAAGGGGTCCTTTAGATAGGATGAAATTTCTCCCCAGGGTCTTTTTGCGATTCCATCAGAAAACATGGCACCCAGTTCCTGTGCTCTCTTAAAGACATCATTGAGATTCTTGACTGAAAAGTAAATATGATCCGGATTTGGTGGTAACTCAAAATTATCGCCGTCTCTCTTTGGATCAAAACAGGCAGGTATGGTATATCCATATTGAAAGTAATGTCTCCAGTAGAGACCAGGTTTCCTCACATGATAAGTAATTTCGAGTAAAATTTATAGGCCATTTCTGTATCGTTTACAGGAAGTATGACCCTGAAGAGTCCTGGAATATCAGCATCTGTGCTCTTGTATTGCATCCAATGATGTACTAACACCTAATTGAAATATGTTTTTATTAATGAATGAAAATATTTCCCTTAAGTTTTTTTAACTCATTTTTGGCCCACGTTTTAACTGTAATTCTTAGGACACTATATTTGACCCAAGGAGCAGGCAAAAAAGTCGATTGATTTATAGCCTTAGATATGGTATTTCTAAAAAATATTCCTGGTTCAGAATGTAATAATAATTTCATAATTCTTTTCCAGAATTTTTTATTTAATACTTTCAATTTCCTTTTACTATGTTCCGATAACGTAATAGTAACAGTGTGCCCTGGGACAGACTTTATCTTATTCTGATTGACAGCTATCCAATTACTGATTTCCTGATCAAATATGACTTCGGCTAAAGCGGAAGCGAGATGAGAGATATTACTGGTATCTAAAACAGATGTTAGATTATAAGTTACAGAGTCTTCGAAGTTGGCATGTCTTTGATCCAGTATTCGCTGCTTCAGATCTTCGCTTTCCACTATCACGCTTTCATTAAGTGTGATACTTACATTAACTTTTTTATATAAGAGTTGTCTTAATGTAGCTCACCGTGGACCGCTAGAAAAACAACTTAAGTTCAAACGTATATAGACCATATGTAAACAGTTTTTGGGTATTCTTCTCGTGACTGCCTTAATTGGAATTTCACAAAGGGGGTGAGAATGAACTGTTTTAGTAAGAACCAACCTAAGTCAGATGGAGATAACTTGTTCGATTCTCGTTACAAAATGACACTTTATAACTTTTGGTGACAAATCATGAGATTACATTTTGGTTCAGATGCCGATAGTGGTTACCTAACCCAAATGATACAAACCAATGGTTCATTTTCACTACATTATTTAGTATGTTTGAATTCAAATCCCTTTTTTAACTGTGAAGTGGTGCAGGCAAATTCAGGAAATGCTGAAAAATGAAGCATGCTTTTAAACTTTCGAAACGGAAAGATAAGAGGGATAAATGAAACATGACTATAAATAGTAATCTAAATTTAACAATTAACCTACTCAAAGTTGGTATGTCAAAAGTGTGGAGTTTTCCTCCCGATTTCACTCTAGTGGAAGGTGCGACTGCGAAAGAACTCTCGAAGGAATGTCACATATTACCAATCTATGAATCAGGTGCCTCCAATACTTCGGGATGTGGTAGGATATGCGTTTCTTTATTCTAGGTAACAATTTAGTAAAATATGCATCTCAATCAACATCTGATTTCTCCCCATAAATTGGCTTCCATGACGTGTCCTTGATGCATGTTGGTCCAAAAGGGGTTCTTGAGGAATATAACAAGAAGGATATATCTAATAATTGAAAAGAAAAAGAGGTAAATACTCTTGCCACAAGGTATAGCGCATCATGGTCATCCGATGTGTCTTTTATTACTTTCACTCTGCTTTCGTGATGGTCTGTCCATAAATTTTATACCACCAATTTGACCGTACAAAGTAAAAAAGATACAAATCAGAAATGCTAACACTTCTGCAGGTGATTGAGTGTTACCAGCCAAAGCTTGATAAATGCTATAAAATTCGTATAGAGTCGGTGGTGTAAACAGAACTCCAAGAATAACAAGATTCTTCTTGTTCCAGTTTATATGTATTATGAAATGGTTAATAAAATTATTTACCTTTCCCATGTTCATCCCTCTCAAACGCTCTGTGTTGATACAGGTACGAATCCAGAAGCCGGGTTGGAATTAAGGAGGGGATAAGGCACGTAGATTGTTGTGAACCAGAGGTTAACCACACTAAATCCTACTCCAAAATAGATTCCATGATAACCGCCCAGAGCATTAGTGAGTTCGAGAATTGCGGCAGTAACTGCCATTACTACTAATACCACTGAGAAAGCTAATTCAAGTGATTCTGCTGTGACACCTAATGCAATGGCGATTGTGGGTGCAGCTTTATCTACTAAACCAGTCAAAACTGCAGTAACGCCACCTGAAGTGGGAAGACCGATATATTCCACCAGCCTCTGAGTGTTCATGTTGTTAAAAGACAAAACAAAACCTCCATTCGCGCCTACTTCATCTGTCCAGCACAAAATTTGTCCCGGATTTACGTTTTCTGTATGTATCTTTATTCCGTTTGTTATAGATGTTGATTCAACGTTTGTTTTAAGGTTTAAAATTTCAAGACTATTGTTCACATTTGAGATGAATGCCGATGAAAAGGCTAATCCATCTAGATATACCGTCTCTTTTATTGCAAGGTTAGATTTGGCATTAGCTTCCGATGTATAATATATTAAATTTATGCTAATGTATGAATCAATTTTTTCATTAATTTTCTTGATCTCTACAAATCTTTTGTCCCTTATCATATTCCTTTCTTAGGTAACATTTGCCAGATCTATTTTTGGTTCTAGTTTTAAATTTAAATCATTGCTCGCAACATTTGCTATACTATGATTGCTATTAATGGCTGTGGGTTGAATGCCAGTAAATAAGGATAGTATTACGATGATAATGGGGACTATTTCCATTGAAGCATTCTTAAATCTCATCAGAATTAGATCATGTTTATAAATATAATTATTTCGTGTGCCCTTGTTGTATTAATGAGAACTACAAATCAAAGGCAAAATGTAAAAATTGAAAATGACTGAAAAATGTCTATGATTATCAATTCAAATGAAATTGAATTCTAATGTGTCATTCTTTTTCCTCTTCATTATTTACTCTATTTGCGAGATATGTTGTAAAGTTTGCTGTTAAGAATATCATTTCTTAAGTTTTTTTGATCCCCTGTATCTTATTTCTCTTATTACCTCAGGAATATTTATCTCCATTGGGCATACTACTTTGCATCCACCAGAATGAACGCAGTAACTGGCAGGCCATGGATCCTTGTTTGTTATATAATTCCACATAACCCCGGTTGGTCCATTATATGGAGATACCCTTGAAATCCAGTCTGTTCCCATTACCCTATATGTTGGGCATGAGAAATAACACCTGCCACACTTTATACACAGTAAACCTTCCTTCAGGGCGGGATCCTTACTTGCCACTGTTCTTCCATCGTCAATTAAGATCAGGTGAAAATTCTTCGGTCCAGTGGCAGGTGAAACACGGTGTGATTCAATGTCTGCTGTTGAACTTGGTCCTGTTGTAACATTAACGTATGTAGGCGGGAATATACCTGCATATGCAGCCTGAACGATAGCCTCATCCATGGCATCTCTCATGGTTGGGACAATTTTGTCGATTCCTGTTATTGCAATATGGGTTTGTGGCATTACTGTATCCATTCTAATATTGCCCTCATTTTCAACCAGAACTACAGAACCACTATCTGCTGCGACCGCATTGGCGCCCGTGATCCCTATATCTGCTTTAAGATATTTTGACATGAGGAATTTTCTCACTCCGGCAACGACTTCTTCAATGCTTGAGCTTTTGTTTATTGTACCATCGTACTTATTAACTGCTTCCGAAGCCTGTTGAAGTGTCATCCCGATTGCAGGCTCTACTATATGTGCAGGCCAGCTTTTAGATATCTGAATGAGAAATTCGCCCAGATCTGTTTCCCAGACCTCATTTTTTAAGCTCTCCAGATATTCTCTAAGGCCTATTTCATAAGCAACATTTGTCTTAGAAAACACAATTGTTTTGTTCTGCCCGGTAAGTTCTCCAAGGATTTTCCTGGCCTCTTCCTTGTCCCTGGCCATATGAACATGTCCATGAACACTTTCAACACTTTTTACAGTCATTTTTATGTAACTGTCAAGATCATCCAAAACCTTTAATTTCTGTTCCCTTAGGTGCTTCGTGATTTCCTCTATATACGGATATTGCTTCAAAACCCTTTCAACTTCCGCATTATTTCCCCTAGCTATTGGCCCTATTGTCTGTTCCCAGGTCATGCTATCACCTCTGCAATATCCTTCACATTTGCAAACTCCGAGAGATTGGCATAACATAGTGGACATGCCACCAGTATGTTTTCACTGATCTTCTTTAGATCTTCTGCCCTTGATTTCGCCATCTCATTGCTGAGATGATCACTTAGGGGACCCATTGGTGCTCCACAGCATAAACTACTACCCTTTCCTGTCACAACGGGATCTTCCTTCAGTTCTACCCCAGAATCTTTTAGTAGAACTCTTACACTATCATACATATCGAGAAAACGAGAGTAAAGACATGAGTCATGGAGGACAAATGATCCCTTTCCATTTCCACTTCTTATGATTTTAAGGTATGAAGTAAATGGTATATCAAAGCCAATATACCTTTTCAGGTTATTCAGTGTGTTGGTTGTATGTGGATCAACAGTGATTATGGATTCCACACCCTTCTGTTTTAAGAAAGATTCTACCTTCAGTCCATATTCCCTGAACTCATCGATAAACCCTAGTTCCAGAAGGAGAGAACCACTGTATGGTTCATCCTCAT